>CAJUDL010000020.1 GCA_910585285.1 uncultured Muribaculaceae bacterium | reverse complement strand
TAGATAAAAGAGCCTACTAAGAATTTGAGGCGCGCCAATTCACCTTTAACCTATTTCCTATAACCTTTCACCTTATCAGGCTGCGCCCGATAAATCGGAATTTTGGGGAGGGGAGGGAAAAATGTGGGATATAATTTTTGGATTGTATTGAGATTTTGTAATTTTGCATAATCAATTAGTATTCCCGCTAAATGGCATTGATGTGGGGATCGAAGATGCTGTTTTAAAATTATTCTCCAATGCAAGTATTAAAAGAAACTGATTTCGAGTTCAAAGGTCAGAAAAGTGTTTATCACGGCAAAGTGCGTGATGTTTATAACATCGAAGACAAATATATGGTGATGGTGGCAACCGACCGTATATCAGCATTCGATGTGGTGCTCCCTGAGGGTATCCCTTACAAAGGTCAGGTGCTTAATCAGATTGCCGAGTTCTTCCTGGATTCCACAAAGGATATCGTGCCTAACTGGAAGCTTGCGTGCCCCGATCCTATGGTGACTGTGGGTCTCTGCTGCGAACCTTTGAAGATCGAGATGATCGTGCGCGGCTATATTGCCGGTTCTGCATGGCGTGATTACAAGGCAGGTGCGCGTGAGATATGCGGCGTGAAGCTCCCCGAAGGTTTGAAAGAGAATCAGAAACTTCCAGCTCCAATATTGACTCCTACAACCAAGGCTGATGCGGGTCATGACCAGAATATTTCACGAGAGGAAATAATCGCACAGGGTATTGTACCCGCAGATGTTTACGAGCAGGTTGAGAAATATGCTCTTGCTCTTTTTGCTCGCGGCACCGAAATCGCTGCAAAACAGGGTCTGATACTTGTTGATACCAAGTATGAGTTCGGTCTCAAGGATGGAAAAGTTATCCTCATTGATGAGATTCATACTCCCGATTCTTCCCGCTATTTCTATGCAGACGGTTATGAGGAGCGTCTGGAGAGAGGGGAGGAGCAGCGTCAGCTGTCAAAGGAATTCGTTCGTCAATGGTTGATCGCCAACGGTTTTATGGGAAAAGCCGGTCAGCAGGTTCCAGAGATGACTCCCGAATACTGCGAGGAGGTCAGCAAACGTTATATTGAGCTATATGAGCACATCACCGGTAGGAAATTTGAACCGGCAGTGGCAGAGGGTCGCCTTAACGAACGTATCTATAATAATGTGGCATCATGGTTAAACACGTTGTAACCTTCAAATTTTCCGGAACTCAGGAAGAACGCGCAGCTGCGTGCAATCGGTTTGCTGAAGCATTGTTAGCTCTTCCCGAGAAGATTGATTGCCTCAAGAGCATGGAAGTCGGAATCAATGAGAATCCGACTGAAAGCTGGGATCTTGTGTTGACAGCAGTGGTGCCGACAATGGCAGATGTTGAGGTCTACGCCAAGCATCCGGCTCACGTTGCCGCCGCCTGTCTTGTAAAGCCTCAGATCGAAGGTCGCGCTTGCGTGGACTATTCTATTAGTTAATAGTTAATAGTTAATGGTTAATAATTAATAATTCAATAGATACAAAATATGAGCCGGAATTTGCATCACGCAGATTCCGGCTCTCGTTTGATGTCAGGTTTTGTTTAATTTTTAATTTGGAATGTTTAATGTGTAACTACGATTAATGTTTAATGTAAAATTTTTAATGTGTAATTGCGATATTTGGCATCACACATTGCACATTTCACATTTCACATTACAAATTATTTATGAAGTGTGTTTGGGTTGAATTCGCGTGTGTAGGTGAGGGTCATGTCATCGGGGTTGATGGCGATGCCTCCCTTTTCTTCGATTGTCTTCAGCCATTCTGCACGGAGATCGGCGATTTTTTTCTGCGCTTTCTTTGGCTGGTCAGCCATCATTTTCTTTATTACACGTGATTCAAGTGCTATCTTATAGCATGCCACCCGGATGAACTTCCAGTTCTGATCCGTAAGGTTGTATTTTTTCTGAAGACCATTGGCGATTGCATTTCCTTCGGCATCAGCCTCTTTGTCGAAAACACCTCTGTAGTATTGCTGCAACTGATCGTCGGAAAGAAGAGTCGACAGTGTATTTTCACGCATTTTCGCAAGCTGGTTGCGTCCTTTCACTGTAAGTACTCCTTCATTGTCTTTTACAATGTTAAGGAATTTTGCATTTTCCTTCTCAATGGCTTTGGCAAGTTTCACCTGCTGCTCAGGAGTAAGCTTTACAAGACCGCTTACCTCAAACACATCGCGTTGTGTTGACGGTGAGAATTTTGCAAGAGCCTCCGTGTCGAGAGTCTGGGCAAAAACCGGGACAGAGAAGAGGATTAGCAGTGTCGAAATAATTGTTTTAAGTTTCGCCATGGTTAAAAATGCTGTTAAATTTGTTTTATTTTGAAGAAAAAATGTATCTTTGTGCAAAATTAGTAAAAACTTTAAAACCTACTCATGATTTACGGAAAAAATTTAAGTTTTTTATTGTGCGGAGTTAACGCCCTCGCTCTTACGCCAGCCGTAGCATCTGCAAAACCGGCGGAAAACAAAAAGGCGGACAATCGTCCGAACGTGCTTCTGATAGCCATCGATGACATGAAACCCTGGATCGGACCTTATGGAGATCCAATAGCGAAAACACCATCAATGGATCGTCTTGCCTCTCAGGGCACAACTTTCAGCAATGCCTATTGTCAGGTGGCTTTGAGCGGTCCGACACGCAGCTCGCTGATGACCGGTCTGAATCCGGATCATACGGGAGTGTGGTGGCTGATGGGATCATTTAGAAAAAACAATCCCGACATCGTGACTATGCCTCAGGCATTGAAAGAAAACGGGTATGAGACAGTCGGAGTAGGTAAGGTGTATCATCCGCTGCGCGACAAGGCTGTGAAGGATGATCCTCTTTCATGGAGTCTCCCATATGTGAAGACACCGGGTGCGACGTATGCGCTTGCAAATGGTCGTGTAGCCACGGAGTGTGCCGATGTGCCCGACAATGGATATGTTGATGGCATAATTGCCGAAGAAGCTGTCAAGACTCTTCATAAACTTAAGGAGAACGATAAACCATTCTTCCTCGGTGTCGGTTTCAAGAAGCCGCATCTCCCATTCTGCGCTCCGAAGAAATACTGGGACATGTATGAGCGCGACAAGATGCCGTTGGCAAAGTTTCAGGATATGGCAAGCAACGATGTGGAGTATGCTTACCACAACTCTCTTGAGGTCAAGGGTTATTCCGATATCCCTCCCTTTGAGAGCTATATTGATACAAAACATCTTGACGAAGATACGCAGCGGAGACTTATCCATGCCTATTACGCATGTATTTCATATACAGACGCTCAGGTAGGGAAAGTGCTTGATGCGTTAGAGAGAGAGGGTCTGGCAGACAATACGATAGTTATTCTCTATGGAGATCACGGCTACCATCTCGGCGACCACGGACTATGGAACAAGATGACCAATTTCGAGAATGCCACTCATGTGCCTCTGATTGTATCTGCACCCGGCATGAAGAAAGGCGTGAAATCGGAATCAATGGTTGAATTTCTTGATGTCTTCCCCACCGTCTGCGAACTTACCAAGACTCCTCAGCCGCAGAAACTCGACGGCAAGAGTCTTGTGCCCGCGCTTAAGAATCCGAAAGCGAAAATCAAGGATTATGCGATGAGCCAGTATAGCCGCACTACCACAGAAAACTATACAATCTCTACCGACACTGACCTCAAAGGGAAAGCCAAAGAGCTTGAAGAGGATATACATGGTTACGCTATCCGCGATCCTCGCTACCGTCTGGTGGAATGGACAAAAGGATTCAAGACTTACCAACCCTTCGATGAGGCAAAGGTGATAGGTTATCAACTCTTCGATTATCAGAAAGATCCGGAAGAGCGTCATAACGTTGCCAACGATCCTGCGTATGCAAACGTGGTGAAGAAACTTAAGAAACAGCTTCGCGAATATTACGCCAAAAGCTACTCCTCACCTATGAGCGAACCTATTGCTCGCTGCGCAGAGGGGAAATAATCTCGAAAAGCTGAGGACGCCAGTCGGCGTTGGTCGTAACATGGAGCCCGTGGATGCCAAGTCTGCGGGCTCCTTCTATGTTTTTAAGGGCATCATCTATGAAGAGCGTTTCTTCAGCCAGGAGTCCGTCGCGTTCAAGAGCCATTCTGAAAATCTTTTCATCAGGTTTGTACGCTTTCATTTCGTAGCTGAGAAACAAGGAATCGAAATAATCCGAGATAGGCCGGCTGTCGGTGCTTAACCGGCTACTGTCGGTAAGAGCCATCATGAAAGGATTTGTGTTTGAAAGAAGCCCTAAATGATAATGTTTCTTAAGGTCGAGAAGAGTGTGGAGGCGATCAACGGGAGCTCCGTCGAAGAATCCCTCCCAGCAATAGGCAACATCTTCCATCGAAACTTCATGCCCTACAATCTCGCTCATGCCACGGCGGAATTCTTCAGGAGTGATTTTACCCTCCTCAAGATCAAGAAAAATACCTTTTTGTCCGTGTGCTCCCATATAGACGTTTGTGTCTACTCCTTGAGCCGCGAATCTTCTGAAAGCTTTCTCTGTGTTCTGGAGGAAGATCACACCTCCCATATCGAATAGTATATTTTTAATCATAAGTAAGTATTGAAAATTAGTTTATAATAAGTAAGTGTTGAACTTGCACATAATGTGCACTCCTGTTTTATTAATTTTGGCAACAAAATTATAAAATTAATCCTAATAAATTCCAAGATTGTGACAATATTCAGAAGAATTTCCTCTTTGGTTATCGCAGCCGGAGTGGCAATAATGCCGCTGCCGGCATTGATCAGTTGCGGTCATGACCATTCTCAAGAGAAGGAACACGACGGACACACTCATGATGAATCTCTCCAACTGACTGCCTACAGTCGGGATTTTGAAGTTTTCGCAGAGGCAACTCCATTTGTGGCAGGACACGATTGCGAAGTCCTTGCCCATTTTACAAGACTCTCGGATTTCAAACCACTTGCGGCAGGTAAAGTTACAATGAAGCTCTTGATAGGCAATGAAACTCAGAGCGTCACGCTTGAAAAACCTTCGCATCCGGGAATTTATTCTTTTGAAATCAAACCGAAGAAAACCGGTAAGGGCTCATTAATATTCTCAATAGAATCTGATGGAAAGAAATATTCGGTAGAAATACCGGATATCACGGTATATGCCGATGAACATGAGGCTCACAGTAAAGCTGCTGAAATGGCAGCTAAGAGCAGCAATGGAGTAGCGTTTCCAAAAGAACAGAGTTGGAATGTGGATTTCTCCACAGAGGAAGTGGTCTCTGAACCATTCGGGGAAGTTATACGCACGATGGCTCAGGTGGAGCCATCTATGGGTGATGAGCGGGTAGTTGTGGCGAAGACTTCCGGAACAGTGCGTTTTGCATCTGCCGACCTGACCGAAGGGAAAGCAGTTGGTGCAGGACAAGCACTTTTCGGCATAGAGAGTGACGGACTTGCCGACAACAATATGACGGTAAGATATCGCGAGGCTGAGAGCGCATATAATTTTGCAAAAGGGGAATACGAAAGGAAGAAGGAACTTGCCAAAGATAAGCTTGTGACGCAGAGTGACCTTCAGAAAGCAAAAGCGGATTATGAATCAGCTGAGGCTGCATACGGAAATCTACGAAGGAATTTCTCTGCGGGACGCCATAGTGCCGGCAGTCCGATTTCCGGCTTCATAAAGAAAGTCTATGTTCGCAATGGCGAATATGTTGAGGCTGGCAGTCCGGTGATGGAGATTGCCCAAAACCGCGATCTATATGTTAAAGCGGAGTTGCAACCGCGAAAATTCCATAACCTCAAGAATATCGTATCTACGAATTTTAAAATTCCCGGAGATGATAAAGTGTATTCACTTAAGGATCTCAACGGATCGCTGGTGAGCTACGGGAAAAGTGTTGATGCGGAGAATCCCCTTGTGCCGGTTGTCTTTAAGGTTAACAATACCGTTGATCTGCTTCCCGGATCATTTGTGGAGATGTTTATCACTACAGGCACCGGAGAGAAGGTACTGACGGTTCCGTGCGCCTCCATAGTTGAAGAGATGGGTAATTATTTTGTATTCGTGCAGCTCACTCCAGAATTTTTTGAAAAGAGGGAGGTTAAGACCGGTCAAAGCAATGGAATCAGAACTGAGGTTCGTTCCGGGCTAAGAGAGGGAGATCGCGTTGTCGGCAAAGGTGCTGTGCTTGTGAAACTTGCCCAGGCTTCCGGTAAGCTTGACGCTCATGCGGGACACGTTCATTAAAAAGGTTAGAGGGAAAAGGGCAGAGGTAATAGATATGAATTTCATAAACAAGATTATAGATTTTTCACTGCGCAACAGACTCATGATTCTGTTGGCGGCATTGCTGGTGATCGTGGGGGGTGTTTATTCCACTCAGAAGATGGATGTGGATGTCTTTCCCGATCTTACGGCTCCTACAGTGGTTATCATGACAGATGCCAAGGGAATGGCTTCTGAGGAGGTGGAGCGTCTGGTGACGTTTCCGATAGAGACTGCTGTAAATGGAGCTACCGATGTGCGTCGTGTGCGTTCGGCATCTCTTCAGGGCAACTCTTTTGTATGGGTTGAGTTCGACTGGGGCACAGACATATTCAAGGCGCGGCAGATAGTTTCGGAGAAGATGGTGGCTCTTGGCGAATCGCTTCCGGAGGGTATCACTCCTACGCTGGCTCCTCAATCGAGCATTATGGGAGAGATTCTTTTCATCGGGCTCCAAGCCGACACGACTTCAATGATGGAGTTGCGCACACTTGCCGACTGGGTTATAAAACCTGCTATCCTCGCCACCGGCGGTGTGTCGCAGGTAACCAATATCGGTGGGGAACTTAAGCAGTATCAGATACTGGCTGATCCGCAGAAGATGGATTTCTATGGCGTGACCATGGCGGAGCTTGAGGATGTCGGGAAATCTTTCAGTGTAAACTCCGTGGGTGGGGTAGTGCGTGACTACGGGAATGAATATGCTCTCCGTGGAATGGGAAGAACCACCGACCTCAACGAGCTGGGCAATACCCTTGTGAAAACGCGTAACGGAAAACCTGTTGTGCTTTCAGATGTGGCGGAAGTGAAAACAGGGGCTGCCGTCAGAATGGGTAATGCATCGCAGAACGGAAAGCCGGCTGTGATTCTCTCCGTTTCCAAGCAACCGAACATCAATACACTTGAAGTTACCGAACACATTGAGGAGAATCTTGAAGCGATAAAGAAGTCGCTTCCTGCGGATGTTAAGATGGATACCCGAATTTTCAGACAGGCGGATTTTATTGAGGCATCGGTCAACAACGTTGGGCGTTCACTTATCGAGGGGGCGATATTCGCGGTGCTCATTCTCTTTGTGTTTTTAGCAAGTGTCAGAACGACTCTTATCTCAATCATAGCCATCCCTCTATCATTGCTTGGCAGTTGCATAATCCTGCATCTTATGGGTATGAACATCAACACCATGACTCTCGGAGGAATGTGTATCGCTATCGGCTCCTTAGTGGATGATGCCATTATTGATGTAGAGAATGTGTATAAAAGGCTGCGGATGAATCATATGCTGCCTAAGGAGGAGCGGTTGCCGGTGGTAAAGGTTGTTTACGAAGCATCCAAGGAGATTCGCTCTTCCATCCTCAACGCTACATTCATAATCATGGTGGCTTTCATTCCGTTGTTTTTCCTTTCAGGCATGGAAGGGAGGATGCTCAAGCCTTTAGGTATCGCCTATATTGTGGCGTTGTTCATGTCGCTGATTGTGGCAATGACCGTAACGCCTCTATTGTGCCGGATGATGCTTTCAGGCGACAAGTATCTTTCGAAGAATGTAAAGGAAAGCTGGGTTTCGCGTAAGTTGTCGGAAGCATATTTCAAATCTTTGCAATGGACGCTCGGACATGCGAAGGCTGTGGCTATCGCCACTGTTGCGGTGTTTGCCATTACCATCGGGCTTTTCATGACTATGGGCAGCAGCTTCCTTCCTGATTTTAATGAGGGCTCGGCAACAATATCCGCTGTGGCGAAACCGGGAGTGTCGCTTGAGGTGAACGACGAATTGGGAAGGATGATGGAAGAGGCGCTTCTTGAAGTGCCGGAGGTAACGGCTACGGCGCGTCGCACCGGGCGCGGTGAACTTGACGAACATTCGCAGGCAACGAACGGCGCAGAGATAGATGTGAGGTTTGATCTCAAGGATCGTAGTCGGGATGAGGTTTTCGATGATATGCGTGCGCGTCTTGCCAAAATTCCCGGAATCGCTGCCACTATCGGTCAGCCGTTGGGTCATCGTATAGACCATATGCTCACCGGTACGCGTGCAAGCATCGCCATCAAGATATTCGGTACGGATCTGAGCCGAATGTATATGATCGGCAACAGCATAAAGGGATATATCGATGAGATTCCCGGAGCCGTGGATGTGAGCGTGGAGCAACAAGTCGAGACTCCTCAGCTTCAAATCCGCGCAAATAGGAACGCTTTGGCTAAATACGGCATAACGATGGATGAATTTCATAAATTCGTGAGCCGTGCCTTTGCCGGAGAAAAGATTGGAGATATGTATGAGGGGCAGCGGAAGTTTGACATTGTGCTACGTCTTGATAAGAATTATACAGAAGATATTGAAGGAGTAAAAAAAGCACTTATCGATACCGGTAACGGCAGAAAGGTGCCGCTTGAGGAAGTTGCCGATATTGTCTCTACAGGTGGACCTAATTCGATATCGAGAGAGAATGTGCAACGTAAGCTTGTGGTGTCAGCCAATGTGTCGGGTCGCGATGTGGTCAGCGTGGTTGAGGATATCCGCAAGGCTGTTGACGAGAATGTTAAATTGCCGGAAGGTTATCGCATAGAGTATGGCGGACAGTTTGAGAGTGCTAAGAATGCTTCGCGCACGCTTTTCTTTACGACCGTGCTCGCTTTGATGGTGATTTTTTTGCTTCTCTATAGCGAATTCAAGAATATATCGCTCGCCGCTATTGTGCTTCTTAATCTCCCCTTTGCTCTTGTGGGAGGTGTCTTGGCTGTTTATTTTACGTCAGGTGTGGTTAGCATTCCGGTGATTATAGGTTTTATTACGCTTTTCGGCATCGCAACGCGTAATGGAATCTTGCTGATATCCAAATATCAGCGATTGATAAAGGATGGTAAGACGATTCACGAGACTGTGCTTCATGGCTCGATCGATCGTCTGAATCCGATACTTATGACGGCATTGACCTCGGCTCTTGCTCTGATTCCGCTCGTTTTCAATGGCGACAAGTCGGGAAATGAGATACAGAGTCCGATGGCGGTGGTGGTGCTCGGGGGCTTGCTGACCTCTACGCTGCTCAATATATATATGATGCCTATAGTTTATAAATGGTTTGTTGAAAGAAAGGAAAAGAAAAATGGGACGAAATATGGGGCTGAATAGGGCTAAATGGGGCGAGATAGGGCTGAATAGGGCGAGATGGGGAATTATGGGGATAGGGATGATTGTTGGTATTATGGCGCAGGCACAGACTGCGACATATGCGAGTCAGTTTGCGGGGGTGCTTGGTGATATTGAGCGCAACAGCACTACGTTGGCGGCTTATACCCGCGCCAATGAGGCTCAGAAGATCGGTAATCGCACAGGGCTGGCACCGGAGAATCCTGAGATTGAACTCGGTTATCTCCCCGGAATACATGGCGGAGCAAGAAAGGATATCGGCATAAGCCAGAGTTTCGATTTCCCTACACTTTATTCTAAGAAAGGTAAGCTTGCGGATGCGCAGAATGTAGCTGCCGACTTGCAGTTGCGCACTCAAAGAATGGATCTGCTGCTCACTGCCGAGCAATATTGTATAGAACTGGTTTACAACAATGCTTTGGCTGCGCTTTATTCGCGCCAGCTTGCAAATGCAAAAGAGATAGCCAAGGCTTATGAAAGGAAACTGGAACTGGGAGATGCAACGCAGATTGAGTGTAATAAGGCTGCGTTGAACCTTACCAATATTGAGAACGACCTCCAGAGTGTGAACTTGGAGAGGCGACAGTTGCTTTCTCAGCTGACGTTGCTTAATGGGGGAAACCCTGTGGAAATAAATGATACAGCTTATGTGGCTGTTGCCGGTCTTCCTTCTGATTTCGACCAATGGGCGGCAGAGGCGGAAGCCGCAAATCCTGCATTCGCTCATATGCGTCAGGAGGTAGAGGTTGCGAAAAGAGGAGTAGGGGTCTCGAAAGCCATGGGCTTACCAAAACTTTCTGTCGGTTATGCCGGTGAATTCACTCCGGATGAGGGATGGCAAGGCGTGAAGATCGGTGTCAGCATTCCTTTGTGGGAAAACAGGCATCGGGTGAAGCATGCACGCGCTGAAGTTGCTGCAGCTGAGCAAAGTATGGATGATGCGCGTATGAGATATTACAGCCGGTTGCGTTATCTTTTCGAACAGACAAAAGAACTGAAAGAAAATATTAAACGCTATGAATCCGTTTTTTCTAAAAACAGCAATGACATGCTATTGTATAAGGCGCTGAACGGTGGCGAACTCTCACTGCTTGACTATCTTTTGGAACTGGAGTATTATTTCAATTCTTATGAGAAACTTATGCAAACTCAGCGTGATCTGCGTCTTGCAATAGCAGAGCTTTACGCTTATAAATTATAATGACAAACCTATGAGGATCGGAAATTTAATCTTGTCGGGTGTTTTGGCAATCTTCGCTTTCAGTGCTGCCGCACAGACTGAAAAAGAGGCATGCACGAGTATAATGGTGGGTAAGAAGGCTTCGGCTGATGGGTCAGTGATGACGAGTCATACCTGCGATTCGTGGTATCGCACATGGATGCAGTCTGTAGCGCCGAAAGATTATCCCAAAGACACGGTGATGAGCGTGTATGGAGGCAGAATGCACACGGAATATCCCGCAAGTATGGACGGCATGAAGGAACGTGGTAAGATTCCGCAGGCTCGCCATACTTACCGATTCCTTGACACAGCCTATCCATGCCTTAATGAAAGGCAGCTTGCAATAGGGGAGACTACATATTCCGGGCGTGATACTCTTTGTAATCCGGAAGGTATGTTCATGATAGAGGAATTGCAGCGCATAGCTCTCGAACGATGCTCCACAGCTCGCGAAGCCATAAAGCTGATGGGTGAGCTTATAAAGAAATATGGTTATGGTGACTCCGGAGAGTGTCTTACGATTGCAGATCCGAAAGAGGTGTGGATCTTTGAGGTGCAGGGTGAGGGACCGAAAAAGAAAGGGGGCGTATGGGCTGCCGCCCGCATACCGGATGATCATATAGCCGTATCTGCCAACGTGAGTCGTATCGGCAAGATCGATTTCAATGATCCGGATAATTATATGGCATCCGATAATGTGAAGGATGTTGCCAAAAAGCTTGGATTATGGGATGGTAAAGAGGAATTCTCTTTCTGGAAAGCTTACAGCGGAGGGAATTATTTTAATGAACCTAAAAACTATAGCGTTCGTGAGCTATACATCATGCAGCAGCTTGCTCCTAATGCAGGGCTCACGAATGATATGACGGAACTTCCTCTTAGTGTGAAGCCTGAAAAACCGGTTTCTGTAGAGGATGTGGCGCGCCTCCTTGGTTCCTATTATGAAGGTACGGATTTGAATCTCAGCGGAAGATTGAAGGTTAAGAATAAAAGCAAAAAAGAGGGAGACGGGGCTGAAGTGCCTGATTCTGTGGTGAGTGATTTTGCCAACCCCTGGATGCGGCCGGATGAGATTGCCGTATATGAGGCGATGGGCGATAGCACAATGCATAACATACGAACCGTGAGTGTTTCATGGTGTGCCTATTCTACAATCATACAATGTCGCGACTGGTTGCCCGATGCTGTAGGAGGTGTTGCCTGGATATGTCTTGACAATCCCGGTCAGTCACCCCGTTTCCCGGTGTTTGCGGGTGTTACTGATGTGCCCGACATGTTGAAGGTATGTGGGCAGCATAGACCGCGAAAGGATGCGGCATTGCAGCATTATAGGGAAACAAACCGGATGGCGACTGTCAGATGGGGAGAGGCTCGAAAAACTATGGAGCCTGCACGCGATTACTTCTTGAAGAAAGGGATGCGAGAGATGCCTATGGTTGAAAAACTTTATTCTGACCTTATTGCCGAAGGGAAGAATGAAGAGGCGGCTGCGTTGCTTACCGACTATACCCGTGATTTCTTCGGAGCCACCATCCTGAAATGGGATGAACTCAACAACCGCTATTGGAAAGACAACTGGAAGGGTTTCTAAATCTAATTCTCAAGTTCTTTAAGATATTTCTCAAGAATTGGAATCATGTCAGGAATGTCATTTTGAATCACATCCCACAGTGCATCGGGGCTTATTGTAAAATAACCATGAACTAATAAATGGCGCATGCCGATAATCTCTTTCCATGGAAGTTCTGTGTGTGTATCTCGGAATTCATGTGTAAGTTTATAGGCGGCTTCACCAATAATCTCCGTCATTTTGGTCAATCCATAAAATAGGATTCTATCATCTTGGATATCGCTGAAGGAATGTTGAGTCTTAGCTACGCTTAAATTTTGCGCCATTTCAAGCATGTGCTCAATGCGTCCGCGATCTTTAATAGGTTCTCTCATAAATCAAGATTTTATCGTTTTCGACACTTTTGCGGGCAAAATCTTTAAGGCCCCGGTTATCTACCAAGTCAACTCTTCTACCAACCAATTCTGAAAGGTCCATTAACATACCGCCCATTTTAAAAAGTGAGACAGACCCATTGGAATTATCATAATCCACTAATATGTCGATGTCGCTGTCAGAAGTTTCTTCTCCCCGAGAACAAGACCCAAAGAGCCAGGCGCGAAGCACAGGCTTATCATGAAAATATCTCCTTATAATGGGGAGGAGATCAGATATTTTCTTACTGAGCATAAATTATCAATTTTAAATTGCTTCAAATGTAAAAAATCTACAATGCAAAGATATGAATTTATCTGGGAATTAACTATCTTTTTTTTTAGAAAGTAACTCAGCCGCCGAAACAACTATGGGATGTCCATTTGCGTCAGCTATAACCACATCTTGACCGAGCGCAGCTTTACGTATGAGAAGATTCTCATAACTTTCTTTTAAACCTTTTCTGATTTTAGCTCTCAGGTCTTTTTTTTCTTGCTCAGACATGAATCCTTAATTTTATTGAATATTTCTATATTTATTATTTCGTCTTCGTTGGCTAATTCAAATGGCGAGTTTATATTTTCATAAAAACTCCAACTGTCAACTATTGAGGCGAAAATATTAAAGAAGTTCTGTAACCCTAACCAATAACGCCTATGAATAGTTTCGGTTGGAATGTTATGCCCCCCTTCACTGACTCGTTTTGCGACACGCATTACCGCCATCTCCGGAGATGGAAGCCAAAAGAACAGAAGCATTACATTATAACCGCATTCATGTGCCCGACTAACCAAAGATGCGTAACTGCGGGTGGCAAGAGTTGTTTCGATTGCGAAGGTTTTGTGTTGGGATAGGAGGAGGTTGATTCTTTGTAGCATTAGTTTGCCCGCTTCTATGGCAACAGACTCGGGATTAAAGGGTGAAAGCCCTTTTGCAATTTCATCGGCATTGACAAACTCCCGACATTGTAATAAATCAGGCAGTACTGAATATGACGCCGTGGTTTTACCGGCACCATTGCAACCTGCTATAATGTATAATGTGGGTTTTGTCATATTATCTAATGGCAAAAAATCCCGCAGGCAATTCTGCTTGCGGGATTTTTGTTTTGCGGAGTGAGCGAGATTCGAACTCGCGATACGCTTTTGGCGTATACACGCTTTCCAGGCGTGCCTCTTCAGCCACTCGAGCATCACTCCAAGATTGCTGTTATCGCTCCAATTGCTGCGCATAAAATGCGTCAGTTTCGGATTTCACAGCGCGAAGTTAATGCTTTTCTCTGAATTGACATAATTTTTTGCCGATTTTTTATTACTTTTGCAGTAAATTTATAAGTACTTTATAAGTAATGAAAAGGTATTTTTTTATTGCCGCTGTTTGCGTTATGGCTGTTTTAGGCAGCTGCAAAGGTGGTAAGAAAGACTCCGGAGCCGCTTTTCCGGAAGATTTCAATGCGCTCCCGGATACAGCCCGCGTGGCATTCGTTATGAAAAACACAACGCCTGATTCCGTTGCCCGTTTCATATGTCGAGCTGCCTTGGGTCAGATCAAAGATGCCAAAATTGAGAACCTCGGCATCGCCACAAGTTATGCCTATGAGAAATACACAGGCAAGGAGCTTGACAGCTTCGGTGATGAATATGACAGCTTTGTGGCATCGCTTCCTCTTGCCGATAAAATGAGAATGTATGCCATGGCTGGAGTGGAAGACCCGCAGGGTCTTGGCCTTCAGCTGGGTCTTGAATACATGCAGTCGATTCGCGAAAAGAATCTTTCCGTGGAAGATGTTGAAAAGGAATTACATGCATTTAAGACTGCTTGTGGCAATGACAGCAATACCTACAACAGATTCATAATCGGTTTTCGGACAGTGCTTGAAGCTGACAGCGGCAAAGACATGCCCAAAGCCATTTACGATAAATTTATCAATTACGAATAATGAAAACTTTTTCTGAATATTCAGCTTTAGTAGAGAAATCATTGCGCGAACTGAAACTTCCCGGCGGCGTTCTTGCCTCTCTCTACGAACCTATATCTTATGCTCTTTCCGCAGGTGGAAAAAGACTCCGTCCTGCCTTGATGCTTATGGCGGCAGACGCTTTCGGCAACAATTCTGATGCTGCGTTCCGTCCGGCTGTGGGAATCGAGATGTATCACAACTTCACGCTCCTGCATGATGATGTGATGGACAATTCCGATACTCGCCGCGGTCGTCTGTCGGTTCATGCCAAATGGGATGTGAACACCGCCATCCTTTCCGGCGACACAATGCTCACACTTGCAACACAGCTTATTTCGGAAGTTGCCGATAAGGATCTCCGCAAGGTGCTGGATGCGTTCAATGCCATGGCGATACGAGTTTACGAAGGTCAATGCCTGGACATGGATTTCGAAAAACGTGAAGATGTTTCTATCGATGATTATATCCGTATGATCATGGATAAGACAGGTGCATTGATAGGAGCATCAGCTATGATAGGAGCTGTGATCGGTGGTGCCTCTGACGAGGATGCAGCCCGCATGTATGAGTATGGCATGATGCTTGGTGTGGCTTTCCAGATTCAGGATGACTGGCTGGATGTATTTGGCGATTCAAACACATTTGGCAAACCAATCGGAGGTGATATCAATAATAATAAAAAATCATTCCTCATGCTGAGTGCTCTTGCCGACACGGGAGCTGAAGGGGCTGCGCTACGCGAAGCGATCAAGCTGCCCGCAGGCGATACAAAAGTTAAGGTTGTGACCCGACTTTATGAAAAAATGGGTATCTCGGATCTTTGCAAAAAAGAGATCGCTCATTACAGCTCCAAGGCATTGACAGCATTAAAGAAAGTAAACGTCAGCGAAGAGGATAAAGAACCCTTCAAGAAACTTCTCGATAAACTTACAGGACGTAAGAAATGACGGATACGCATACCCATCTCTATATGGACGCATTCGCAGGCGACGAATCGGCTGCGGTTGAACGTGCGATTGCAGCCGGAGTCACACGCATGGTTTTCCCCGGCGTGTGTCCTGAATCTCATGAGGCTATGATGGATCTTCATCGTAAATTCCCGACAAACACATGCGTTGCGCTCGGACTTCATCCTACCGAAGTCGGAGAAAACTGGAGCGGTGTACTTGATGAGATGGAGAAGTTGCTGCCGTCGGGCGACTATTCAGCAATCGGAGAGGTTGGAATTGATTTGCACTGGGATGCATCGAATATCGAGAATCAGAAGGCGGCTTTCTCTCGTCAGCTGAAATGGGCGCAGAAATATGATCTTCCACTTATCATCCATTGCAGGGATGGAGTGGAAGATACTCTTGATGTTATCAAGAACGCGGAAGGTAAACTTCCGACGATGATCTTTCACAGCTTCACATCGGATCTGAATGATGTGAGGAGAATCCGTGAAGTTTGCGATCCCTATTTCGGTATCAATGGAGTCGTGACATTCAAGAATGCCGCATCGCTACGCGAGGCATTGCCCGAGATCGGCATAGAGAAGATCGTTCTTGAGACTGATGCGCCTTATCTTGCTCCAACGCCCCACAGGGGATCGCGCAATGAAAGTTCGTATATCCCGCTGATACGAGATTGCGTGGCTGCAACATTGGGTCTTTCATCTGAAGATGTGGAACGCATCTCCGATAATAATGCCGATGAGATATTCAACAGCTTTTAAATAGTTCTTAACGCCCATCATATGATCTCCTTCCCGTTAGAACAGCCCGTAGCCATATTTCTTGTAGTATTGATTGTGATACTGCTTGGTCCGTTGGTGTTCAAGCCATTGAAGATTCCTTCGATTGTGGGGATGATTCTTGCGGGTATTGCGATAGGTCCATATGGATTGAATCTACTTGAGCGAGACACAAGTTTCAAGATCTTTGGCGAGGTCGGCATTCTTTATATCATGTTTCTGGCAGCGGTGGAAATAGATATGTTCCACCTTCGGAAATCTTCCAGGAAAGGATTGATATTCGGCTTGTTGTCTTTTGCATTGCCGATGGCTGCCGGCATCTTCGGTTCCCGTTATGCTTTCGGAGTGAGCTGGACAACATCCGTGCTGATAGCATCAATGTATGCGTCGCATACGCTGATATCATATCCTGTTGTAAGCAAATTCGGTCTGTCAAACGTTCAGGCGGCTGTCATAGCGGTTTTCGGCACCATCGTGGCTGTGCTCCTGGCGCTTCTCACGCTTGCACAAGTAGTGTCGGTGAAGGTGAACGGAGGGTTCGATTCATTGGATCTGGTCCGTCTTGGCGTTCTGATGGTGATTTATATGCTTGTGGTTGGATATTCCTTCCCTTGGCTCACACGCAGGGTGTTCGGTCATAACAATGATCCGATCACGCAATATATCTTCATTCTTGCGCTTGTATTCATAGCATCGTTGCTGGCGCAGATAATAGGTCTCGAGGCTATTCTTGGAGCCTTCTATGCCGGACTGGTGTTGAATCCGATGATACCCGGACGTTCCGGTTTGATGAAGAACATCAAATTTGTTGGGAATGCCATCTTCATTCCTTATTTTCTTATCGGAGTAGGAATGTTGATAAATGTTGGTGTCATCTTCAAAGGGTGGGATGTAGCCTGGATTGCTTTGAACATGACCGGAGTGGCATTGGCAACAAAGTGGATTGCCGCATTTATAGCATCACGTTTTTTCGGGCTTGATGGAGCAGACAGGCGACTCATGTTCGGACTGACTTCCGGCAAAGCCGCGGCTACAATTGCCGCAACAATGATCGGTTTCCAGTATGGACTCCTCACGGAGGATATAATGAATGGAGCGGTAGTGATGATACTTATCTGCTGCATTGTTTCTACTGTGGTGACGGAGCGTGCCGGCAAGCAGATCCGTATGCGCATCACGGCTGAAGAGTTAAGTCATGACGAGCTTGTGCCCGGGGAATACGCGCGTCAGGTTGTTGCAGTTGCCAATCCTGTGACATCAGAAGGCATTATGCGTCTTGCTCTTTTCATGCGTGCTCCGGAAAATAAGAATCATATCACCGCCTTATTCGTGAGAAGCAATGACGATTCGAAGATTGCTCAGATGGGACGCAATGCACTGCATAACGCCGTGTCGGTTGCTGATGGTATGGATGTGGAGATCAAAACCGTGGAAAGGTTCGATTTGAATGTGGTCTCCGGATTAACCAATGTCGGACACGAGGAACGCGCTACGGAGATGGTGATAGGTCTTCATCGCAAATCCAATGTGGTGGACACGTTTTATGGCAATATGATTGAGCAGTTGCTTAAATCCACCAACAAGATGATTCTGATGTCGCGTTGCTTTATTCCTGTGGACACAGTGAACCGTATTGTGGTGGCTGTGCCGGAGAAAGCTGAATACGAGACCGGATTCCAGTTATGGGTGATGCGCGTGGCAAATCTTGGGGCGCAAGTGGCGGCAAGACTTGTATTCATCGCATATCCGACTACTGCCGAATTCATACGGAATGTCATCAACGACGGAGGATTCGAAGTGCGTCATGATTATCGCACAATGGACACCTGGGATGATTTCATCCTTCTCTCTTCGGAAGTGGAGGAAGATGACCTGCTTGTTGTGGTTGCGGCGCGCAAGGGATCCATCTCCTACAGCTCCGATCTTGAGAGCCTTCCCGTTTTCTTAGGGCGACACTTCACCCGTCACAACCTTCTTGTGATATACCCGAGACAGTTTTAAGTTTATTTCATTTTGTCGAAGTAGGCAGGATCGCCAACAACCCAGATGGCATCTCCTGGTCGGAGAATCATGTCGGCACCGGGTTGAATGAACTCATCCTCGCCTCTCTGCACCTTCACAATCATAGAATAGTAATCCTTCTGAATGTTGGTTTGACCCAAGGGGATTCCTGCTATCGGAGAATGCTCCGTGAGACGTATGCTTTTGAGCTCTACCTTATGCTGCGTTACGCTCACTGCGCTGCATGCCTGTTCCGAACTTTCGATATCTTCGTTAAGCTTTTTGAGCTGGTCGTCACTACCGATCACGCCAAGGATGTCGCCGGGGAATATTCTTGCCATGGGAGATGGCAGCGGCATGTAGTCATCGCCGCGCTGAATGCTGGATATGCTGACTCCGTAATCGTCGCGTAGGCGCGAATCCTTGATCTTGTCGCCTACAAACGGTGCACACTGTCCGATTTGGATGTATGCCTGGTGCATGTCGTCAACGAGATTGTTGTTAGTGCCCAGACGCGTGTTCTCGCGGCTGTTAAGGTTGTTCATGAACCGCTCCTCCATGCGGTTGTAGCGCTGCATGAGTTTTGTGGAGGCGAACACCATTATCAGTATGAAACACCCTGCTCCCACGAGCCATCCCGTAAGAGAAGAATAGGCGAGAGTAGTGAAATAAGTGATGAAGACAAGGGCAATGAGGTAACGCACAATCCGCATTGCCACAAGAGGCACATCGTAGAAACTTGCCGACTGATGGAGTTTCATCCGTTCATCCGGTTGGGTGGTGCTGAAACTAAGTGCCACAAGGAATGGCAGCATCGCCAGGATAGTAAGGATTGTTGCCACAAGATGCCCCCACTTCGGGAGATAATTCTCTAAAAACGGAAACAGAAATGTTCGTGAAAAAAGAATCTCGGCAATAAGAATCACTGAATATAGCAGCATCCTCCAGAGATACCTTTTAATGATCGCTATCCAGAGTTGTTTGGTCTCGTTTGAATCTGTCACCTGTTTTGAATATCTCGATATAAGGAAGTTGAGTCCCTTGGGCAGGTGCTTTTCCACCACTGTATATGCTCCGTCTGCCATCTTTATGAAATATGGAGTGGTGAAAATCGTAAGAACAGACACTGCAACTATTATTGGATACAAAGAAGGATTGAGGACACCGAGTGTCATACCGAGGGAGGCTATGATGAATGAGAATTCACCTACCTGAGTAAGTGTGAATCCGCTTTCAATCGCCACTTTGAGGTTCTGTCCCGTCACCAGCATGCCGAGCGTGCCGAAGATAATCATTCCGACAATCACGACTACAGCAAGAATCAGGATCTCCCACCAGTATTGTCCAAGCACGTGAGGATCAACCATCATTCCCACTGAGATGAAGAATACTGATCCGAAAAGGTTCTTGACAGGTCCGATCACGCGTTCCATCCGTTCTGCCATAACTGTGCCGGCAAGTATTGATCCCATCACGAATGCTCCCAGCTCAAGAGAAAAACCGCAGATGACACTGAAGACAGCCATTGAGAAGCATAGCCCCATCGCCACCACAAGAAGTGTCTCGTCGTTGAGATAGCTGCGCATCTTTGTAAGGAATGTCGGTATGACATACACACCCACCAGAAACCAGATGATAAGGAAGAATACGAGTTTGCCTATACTGTAGAGAAGTTCCATTCCCTGCACGTTTCCCATTGCCAGAGATGACAGCAACACAAGCATCAACACTGCGAAAAGATCTTCGATGATAAGCACTGCGAGAACCAGCGAAGCGAATTTCTTTTGTCGCAAGCCGAGGTCATCAAGCGATTTCATGATTATCGTGGTGGAAGACATTGATATCATTCCTCCGAGGAATATGCAGTTGATGGTGTTGAACCCAAGTATGCACCCCACTCCGAAGCCTGCAAACGTCATTCCGGTGATTATTATCAATGCTGTGACTATCGCTGACGATCCGGAGTTCATTAGTTTCTTGAAGGAGAATTCCAGACCGATCGAAAACATCAGCACCACAATTCCTAAGTCTGCCCAGAAAGATATGTTTTCCAGATTGGAGATTGAAGGGAGGTATTCGAACTTGGGACTCGCAAGAAAACCTGCAAGAATATATCCCAACACCACCGGCTGCTTCATCTTCTTGAAAAGAAGAGTGACAATTGCTCCGAGAAGAAGTATCCATGCAAGATCTGCAATCAGACCGTTGGTGTGGTCTTCTTCTGAATTGCTGTTGGAGGCTTCATCCGGATTGATTTCAGTGGAAACTTTTTTTGTTAGCTGATCCACTGTCTCTTGTGCGAGGCCTGAAAACTCAGCTGATATGGGAAGGAGGGTCATATGGTGTAAAGGTAAAAGGTTAAAAGTAAAAGGTTATAGGTTTTAGGCATTAGGTTTTAGGCATTAGGTTTTAGATTTTAGGTTTTAGGCGAAGCTTCTAATGCCTAAAGCCTAAAACCTAATGCCT
Organism: uncultured Muribaculaceae bacterium; assembly: GCA_910585285.1. Taxonomy (GTDB): domain Bacteria; phylum Bacteroidota; class Bacteroidia; order Bacteroidales; family Muribaculaceae; genus Lepagella. The sequence continues at coordinate 40,156 of CAJUDL010000020.1, read as the reverse complement.
GTTTATATCCTGTTTATTCTGTATTCGCTGGATTACGTATAGGTTGTAGTAGGAGAGGACGAGGGTTGTCAATGGTAGGGCGATAATTAGTCCCATAAATCCGAGCAGACTGCCCCAGATGGAGAGGGAGAGGAGGATTATCGCAGGATTGAGTCCCATTGCTTTGCCCATTATTTTGGGCGTGAGGATAAGATCCTGGATACACTGCACAATAATGTATACCGCCATGGATTCCCAGAATATCAGCCAGAAGTCGCCCCCTGTGCTGACAGTCCATACAAGACAGAGTAATGCAGTGATGGGGAGTGAAATAAGCTGGAGGTATGGTACCATATTGAGCATTCCAATGAACAGGCCCAATACAACCCCCATCGGTAATCCGATAATCACAAAGCCTATCGAGAAGAGAACTCCAACAATGAATGCTATCAGGAATTGACCACGGAAATATCTGTTCATAGCGTTTTTAATGTCATCAAATATGCGGAATACGCGGCGGCGATGGCTATGTGGAACCAACTGACGGAAACTTAATGTCAGTTTCTCATAGTCAAGCATGATGAAAATGACGTAAAGAATAACTACCAGCCAACTTATCACACCAAAAAGGAATGCCAGACTGGAACTCAAGAAGCTCCAAGACGATGAAATGCTTGTTTTGATAAGTTTTTCCCATTGCTCCTGCGAAAGGAGTTTCGACAACTGATTGAAATCAATATTGTCGCGAATGAACTGATGAATACTCTCAGAAATGAAAGGAATGTCTATTTGCTTGGTAGCATAAGTCTTGACCATTTCTGTCATGTGTGCGCATTCTGAAATGAGATAAGGAAAGAATATGGCGCAGAATCCACCTATCACAATGCATGTTTCGATCAGGGTTGTCATCACTGGCACGAAACGATTGTTTGTGTGCATCCATTTCTGGTTCCATTTCACTATAGGTTCGAGCATGTAGGCAATGAGACATGCCACAAGGAAAGGAAGCAGCACTCCTTTCAGAATGGTAAGAAGGTACAGAGTTGCCAACAGTGCGCATACTGAAAAAAGTATCCGCACCACTCTGTCGAATGTATATGGCTGGCGTTCGTAGTTATTCATATGCCAAAATTAGTAAAAAGATTTGTAAGTGGAAGCAAGAAGAATTAATTTTGTAATATGAAAATGAGAATGCGCTTAATACTTCTTATGCTTCTCCTTGTCGGAGGATTGGTTGGTCGTGCGGATGTTGCTGAAGATTTCAGTCTTAGCAAGGGGATTAATCCGGATGAAACATCATTGCTCGTGATAGATCTGGCATCAGGTGAGACCCTCGCGGAGATGAATGCTGATAAACCGCTGATACCGGCATCCATCATGAAGTGTGTTACAACAGCTACCCTTCTTTCCCGACTTGATGAGGATGCGAGTTTCCATACAGAGGTATATTTGACAGGACCAGTACGAGATGGAGAGCTCGAAGGTAATGTCATTGTAGTGGGAAGTGGAGATCCGTCATTAAATTCCCGGCATGTAGAAGGAGGGAAAGATATTTGCCGGGAGATTGGCTCGGCTCTTGCGAATCGAGGTGTGGTCAGCATAAAAGGTAGGATTGTTGTGGATGAAGGTATATGGGATGGTCCGGCGATTCCGCCATCGTGGATGTCGGGAGATCTTCCGCATGCTTACGGCACCGGCTCTCACGGACTCAACTTTGAGGATAACGCTTCAGGCAGCCGTTCGGTTTCCAATCCGGCTGCAGTTTTTGACGCAAGGTTGCGTTCCGCTCTTGCCGATAGAGGGATTGCTATCGAAGGAGAATCGATAAGGGAGAGAGAGCGGACATTGCTCGTTGATCATGTGTCGGTGCCTCTTGATGAGATAATGCGTTCATGCATGATGCGTAGTGATAACCAGTATGCCGAGGCTTTGCTGAGGTCTTATGCTGTGGCTTCCGGACATAAGGGCTCGACAGAAAAGGCGGCGTCAATGGAAAAAGATTACTGGCGAAAGCATAAAGCACCAATGTCGGGCGTTAATATAATTGACGGCTCCGGTCTTTCTCGGCAGAACAGGGTTACAGCCCGCTTCATGGCTCATATCCTTTCCGAAAGGTCAGAGAATCCGTATTATGCATCTTTTTTTCCATTGGCTGGGCAAGAAGGAACTTTACGCAATTTTCTTGTCGACACACCATTGGAAGGATATGTGGCATTGAAAACAGGGAGTATGAAAGGGATACAATGTTATGCCGGATATAAGCTTGATGATGATTATGCCCCCACGCATATCATTGTTGTGATGATGAACGATCTGGGAAACAGGACATCGGCACGCGAGGGTCTTAAGAAGGCACTCCTTGCACTCTTTAATAATTAATAATTAGGAATTAGGAATTAGAAATTAGAAATTAGAATGATAATAAACCGAATTAGGAATTAGTAATTAGAAATTAGAATGATAATAAACCGAATTGGGAATTAGAAGAGGAAATAAAAAGTTAGGATATTGAGATCTTGTCTCAAGTAATTCCTAATTCCTAACTCCTAATTCCTAATTGAATTAAACATTAAACATTACACATTAAACATTAACATACGGTGACAATAGATGAAATAAAGGATCTTAAAGACAAGATCTATGAGATAGAAGGCCTTCTGGAGCTCGCTCAGCTTCGCGAGGACAAGATTCCGGAACTTGAACCGTTGATTCTCGGAAGAATAAAATCACTTCTTGAGGAAAAAGGAAGTGAGGTAGCGGTTGCTGCCGACAGAATTGCCGACAGTCTGGCTGCTGATGAGGATACGCTGCCTATGGAAGACCCTGCGGCATTGGAATCAACTGTGGTAAATTCGATTTCTGAGCTTTTTGAAGAGTCGGAGATGAAATCGGTAAGTCGACCCGTTGAAGAGCTTGAAATGCAGGAGATCTCGGAACCTGATGACTCTTTGTATTCTGAAACAGCCGATATAAAGAAGCCCAATGTTACAGAAGAAAAAAGGCATGATAACAATGAAGTTAAGAAACATAAGCTTGACAAGCCCGCTTTTTGTCTTAACGATCGATTCCGGTTCAAACGCGAACTTTTTGGCAATTCCGATGCGGAATTTTCTTCTGCCATGAATATGATCGCCGCGATGGATAACTACGACGAGGCTGAAGAGTATTTCATTGGTGAATTGGAGTGGGATGCGGAGAATCCTGAAGTTGTGGATTTTATGGAAATAATTAAAGGGTATTTTGAAGCATGAGCGGAAAGCTTTATATAGTGCCCACGCCTGTTGGCAATCTTGAGGATATTACTCTGCGGGCACTCAGAGTGCTCAAAGAAGTGGATTATATTCTTGCCGAAGATACGCGCACATCCGGGAAACTTCTGAAGCATTACGAGATAAACACGCCGATGCGCAGCCATCATAAATTCAATGAACACCAGACGTGTGACGCTATTGCAGAACAGATAGAGGCAGGTTCCGTAGTGGCACTTATTTCTGATGCCGGCACGCCGGGGATTTCGGATCCCGGATTCATGCTTTCCAGGGCTTGTCGTCGCAGATGTGTGGAGGTGGAATGTCTGCCCGGAGCTACAGCTTTTGTGCCCGCGCTTGTATCTTCGGGACTACCGTGCGACCGTTTTGCTTTTGAAGGGTTTCTCCCGGTGAAGAAAGGGAGGCAAACCCGTCTTGCCGAATTGGCGGAAGATCCCAGAACCGTGATAATTTATGAATCCCCTTTGCGTCTTGGCAGAACACTTCGCCAACTCGCTGATGCTTTTGGTGTTGATCGCCCTGCAGCGGTTTGCAGAGAGATATCCAAAATACATGAAACCATAAACAAAGATACGCTTGGCTCTCTTGCTGAATTTTATCAATCGAACCAAGCGAAAGGGGAAATTGTTATAGTCATCGAAGGGAAATAATACGGCTTGAACTAGATGTTCCCATAAATTGAAAACTATAAATTATAAAACTATACGAATATGAAGAAAAGTGTTTTGTTCCTCGGTGTCGGAGCTATGCTTCTGGCATCTTGCTCTGGAAATCAGAAAAAAATAGATGAGGATTCTATCCGTATCGCAGATCTGACAGCTGAATATCAGGAAGCTGCCACATTCAATGATTCCTTGATGCTCCTTATGGGTGACATCTACACCGGTCTCGATTCCATCAATATGCAGGAGGGATTGCTCTATAACATGGGTAATGGAGAGAATGCTGACCGTCGCGCAGAGATCCGTAATAACCTTGCTTCAATCAAAGCGCGTCTTGCAGCGAATAAGGCTCTGTTGACTTCAATGGAGGAAAAGATCAAAGCATCGGGTAATGAAAACAGCATAATGGCTAAGACCATCACCCAGCTTAAAGAACGTATTGCTGCCCAGGATCAGAAAATTAATCAACTTGAAACCGAACTGGCTACTGCCAAAGGTCAGATTGAGACACTGAACACTCAGGTTGCCGAAGGTCAGGAGCAAGTGAAAACCGAGACCGCAGCCAAAGAAGAGGCTCAGGCGCAGGCTGTTGCTGCGGAGAATGAGGCAAATCGCGTGTATTATGCCATTGGCACAAACAAAAATCTTAAAGAGAAGGGCCTGTTGGAAAAGAAATTCCTCGGGGCAACTAAGGTGCTCAAGGGTAATTTCGATGCATCTTATTTCGTAACGGCTGACAAACGCACTCTTTCCGCTATCCCCACCAACTCAAAGAAGGTGAAGATCTGGAGCAATATGCCAGCTGACAGTTATAAGATTGTAGGTGAGAAGGATGAACCCAAGACAATTCAGATTACCAATCCCACGCGTTTCTGGAGCCTTACAAATCATCTCGTTATCCAGATTGACTGATATCCGGTTTACAATGCATAAATAACAGTGTATATGCAAAATAAAAATATAAGAAAAACGATAAACAGGTCGCGGCGTATGTGTCGCGGCCTTTTCTGCTTTATGGCAGGGGGAGCCTTGTCGGCTTCAGCAGCTTCATTTTCTGTAGATGAGATACATCCACCTCATTGGTGGACCGGAATGAAGGATACCTCACTTCAACTTCAAATCCACGGCAAGGACATTCGTCAGGCTGATTTTTCGGTTTCATATCCCGGGGTCACAGTGGATTCTGTGGCGCGTCTCGATGGTTCTCCCAACTGGCAATATGTTTATCTCACGGTATCACCGGAGGCTCGCCCAGGAGTGATGAAACTCGAATGGAAAGAAGGGAAGAAAAAAGTTGTAAAGGAATATGAATTGCGAGCACGTCGTAAACAGAAAGGGGCTCAAGGATTCACAGCCGCCGATGTGCTCTATATGGTGATGCCCGACCGTTTTGCCAATGGAGACGAGAGTATAAATGACGTGAAGTCGCTGCGTCATCATGTTGCGGTTGACAGAGAGAATCCCAACACACGGCATGGAGGAGACCTTGCGGGAATTTCGAATCATGTGGATTATCTCGACACACTCGGCATAACTGCCGTCTGGCTGAATCCGGTGCTGGAGAATGATATGGAGGGTGGCAGTTATCATGGATATGCCACAACTGACTATTATCGTGTCGATCCACGCTTTGGCAGCAATGCCCAGTATTCGGCACTTGTTGAGAAACTTCACGACAATGGAATCAAGACCGTGATGGATATGATCTTCAACCATTGTGGATCGGGTCACCCCTGGTTTGAAGATCGTCCGTCGTCTGATTGGTTTAATTTCCCAGACGGGTACGTCCAGACCAATTACCGTCTTTCAACCATCACTGATCCTTATGCCACCGATTATGACCGGAAGCTTACTCAGGATGGATGGTTTGTGGAAAGCATGCCAGACCTGAACCAGCGCAATCCACATCTTATGAAATATCTTATCCAGAACTCTATCTGGTGGATAGAGGAGGCGCAAATCGATGGAATCCGTATGGATACCTATCCCTATGCCGATGAGAAGGAGATGGCGCGCTGGATTTCTGATGTGAAAGCGGAATATCCCGATTTCAACATTGTCGGCGAATGCTGGTTTGGCGAAACCGGCGGAGAGGCATACTGGCAGAAGGGTTCCCCGCTCGCCACGGCGAAGAATCCGGATACGAACCTTCCTGTCGTCATGGACTTCCCGCTGATGATAAAGAGTCGTGACATGGCTCCTTTCAAGGCTCAGACAGATCCCTGGAATGGGCTGAACGTAATCTATGATCATCTGGCGCTCGACTATGTATACCCAGATCCTATGAATGTGTTGCGTTTTCTTGACAATCATGACACGGAGCGTTTCATATTGACCGAACCTGAGACACTTGATCAGTGGAAACAGGCGTTGACCATTCTGCTGACAATTCCCGGCATTCCGCAGCTTTATTACGGAACCGAATTGCTGATGCATGGAACGCGGGAAGGCGGCGATGGCAATGTGCGTAAAGATATGCCCGGTGGTTTCCCGGGTGACAAAACCACGGTGTTCACTAAAGAAGGGCGTTCCGATCTGCAGAATGAGGCATTTGACTTTATCTCTACTTTGTGCAACTGGCGTCGCACCAGCAAAGCGATAGGGGAGGGCACAATGAAACATTTCATGCCTACCAATGGAATCTATCTTTATGAACGTCGAGCGGGAGATGACACGGTTATCGTTATGATGAATGGTAGGGATGAGGCAAATGATGTGGATATGACAAGATATCTCGAAATCATGCCAGAGGGAAAGAAATATAAGGATATCCTGACCGGTGAGATAATTGAGCCTATTACTGCTGTGAGGAAATATCGCTTCGCTCCGCGCGAAGTGAGGGTGCTCACTCCGGTGACCTAAATGGGGCGCTTAAATAGGGCGCTTAAATAGGGAGGGATAGGGCGGAATAGGGATAAATGGGGATAGGGGATTTGAGGCACTTATGCAGGGGTATGATGAAAAGTGAAAAAGATAAGGATATGAGAAGATATAGGAATTTAATTATTATTGCCGCAATAGGGGCGCTTGCTCTGACTGCATGTAAACCTACGGAGAAGAATTATAGGTCGGCATATGATGTTGCTGTAAACAAACGTGAAAAGGCTGCTGAGGCGCTTGCCGCTGATGGCTTGGTAGCAGAAGATGCCCCGCGCTCACAGGTGGTTGGCGGCGATACTCTCTATTTTGTAAATGAGGTTTTAAAGGTAGATGATGGTTCGACTCCTTTGAAGGCACTTAACGTGGCTGTTGGTGTTTTCAAAATGAATACCAATGCTCGCTCAGGAGCATTGGCATTGAAAGATAAAGGATATGATACCCGCGCAGCCCGCGCCTTAGGCGACAAATGGTATATCCTCGCAGGCAGTTTCGACACGATTGATGAAACCCGCGCGTTCCTCAAACGCTTCCGTAAAGAGAATCCGACCTATCCCTACATCGGACTGAGTGGAATGCCTGTGATAATTAGGAATTAGGAATTAGGAGTTCGGAATTGATTGAGTTGGAAACGCTTTTTGTTATACTGCTTAGCAGTTTGTGTAATTCATTGCAATCTGAAGATATAGATTCAAATTGAGAATCAGATAAATATTCAGTTTCGTGCAATAATTCAAGCCAATATAGTGTCTCTGCGCATTCCTTGAATGCGATATACATTTTTGAAAGAAAATCCTTTCTGCTAATTCCACAAATAGCCTCTGATATATTGGCGCCAATGCTTGTACCACTTCGAAGCAGCTGCTTTGACAAAACATATTCAGTTTTATCATCACATAAATATTTGTAGAGTTTGATTATTCTGATGGCAAATTTTTTAGCTTTTGCCATCACTGTATTTTCTTCTTTCATTTTAATTCCTCATTCCTAATTCCTAATTCCTAATTATTGATTAAAACTTTCTTTCCATTGCGGATGTAGATGCCGGCGGGGAGGGAGTTGAGGTCTTTGCCTACGGGGATGCCCTGGAGGTTGAAGATTTCGCCGTCCGTATCGTTGTTGTCATTTGCAATTTCATCGATTGCTGATGCGGAAGGATCTATGACGAAATAGATTATCGGAGCGTTGATCGCCTGCTCCAACCCCTTTTTTCCCATGTAGAAAACAACGGCGGCATAACTATTGCCCGCTTCTGCTTCCGTGAAGTCTACAGATCCTTTTACGGTTGCCGACTGACCCCTGTTTAGAACTGGTGTCGGTCCCATGGCACCGGATGTGAGAGAATAGCCGGAAAGATTTCCATTGAAAATTAGCGTATAGACCTGAGATCCGAAGAACGCTCCGGTATTGGTTATAGTTGCGGAGAATGGTATTTCCGATGGATTACCCACAATGAATGCCGTGCGGTCAGTGCCGTTGATGTTTTCTTGGCGTGTTGCCGCGCCGGTAACAGAATAGTCATTTACAGAAAAGCTCATTGAGCCAAGAATCACATAAACTGTAAGAGGTGCTGTCCAGTCGTAGTATTCCGTGCCGCTCGCGTTTTTAGCAAATTTAAGGGTATATTCTTTCTGGGTAGTCGGTGCTGTTGCTCCTTCTAAGAGCTCAAACACTGTCAAGAATTCAGTTTCTGTCTTTTCATTAGGCTTTAGGCTCAGAGTAATTCCTTCACCAAGCATCGCCTCTTTGGTCCCGTCAAAAAGAACAGGATAAAAACCACCTGTCATTTCGATATTGGATGTATTGGAAACAGAGAGCTTGAAGCGACAGGCATTCTGATAATATACTTGGGTTGTAGGAGTTGCCGATACGATTGAAAGTTCTGCTTTGTCAAAACTCTGCACGCTCCAGCTGTTGCCGCTCTTTGTCACGTACACGAAATTGTGTGCTCCGCTTGTGGTGCATACGGGAGTCCAGGGAGCATTTGTTTTGTTGGCATTCTGTGAGCATACCGTCACTTTATAAGTTCCGTTGGGAAGATCGGTAGGAAGGTTAACTGAACAATTTCCCTTAATACCATCATATGATACCTGATATCCGTTTACTGTGAGGGCTCCGATGCTTAGTCCGGGTAGGACAGAGATGTAGCGGGTTGTTGACGATGTTGAGCCGACAGGAGATATTTCTACTCCAATATTTATCTTTATTGACGAAATACCGGCATTGAGCCAGTGCCCGGAACCATTGTTAACCAGTAGGTTGAGTTTTGAGCCACTGACGCTGCCCGTAAGATTACCGAACTGTGTGAGATATGGATTAAGTTCTTCTGCAGCGGGTTGAATACCTATTATAATGTCCTGACCGGAATTATACCCGCCCCCTTCGCCTCCGCCTGTGCCAACAGAGTCGGGATTGAGGGCATCGAGAAGGAAATAACCGTCAGACATACCTCCCCAGCCCCAATTGAAATGATAATATCCGTTGCCATCATAGCCATCGCATACAAACTCATGACCTACAGATGTAGACTGTCCGCCATACATTACAGGACGGCCGGCAGCAAGTTCATTGTAGATAATTTCATCCCATTCCGAAGCACTGAAATATGATCGTTGCAAATACTGTATGTAAGGGTTATACTTGAAATTCTTGGAAAGGCTCATGGCAGCGTTAAGACTGAGCGCGCCTGAACCGGTGAGCGTATAATTCATTTTAGAGGCATATCCGGCAGCCTGCATAAGCATGGCTACGGCGGTTGCCTGTTGATTGGTGTAATCATATCCTGAATATGCATCAAGCATATTATCCCAATCGAAGGGCTTCTGGGCAAGATTTATGTATCCATCCCCGCTTCCACCGGTTGGGATTGTCGCTGTAACACGCCCCATGCCTACTGGCGGGTAATTGTGATATTTCATCACCTGAGCCATTGCGGTTGCGACACATCCTGTAGGGCATTTGGAGTTGCCTACAGAAGGGCACAGATTGTTATAGGGTGTTCCCTGATTCCATGTGGTCTTTACCAAAGGAGAAACAGCAGCTTTTCCTGAGCGGGTAATTTTTTTTGAGGAAATATCGTTTGCGGAAGATGAGCTTATTTGTGCGGCATATTCAGAAAGCCACCATTCGAGTTGTGGAGGCATCTCTTCCGAGTCAAAACTGCCAGAGTCGGCATATCCAAGCACAGGAATCGCAGCGTCATCTGCGCTGACGATAAGATAACCTTTTGATTCGGGATGATCGAAAACATAAATTGCCGGAGATCCGGCAGGTGTCTGCATTGAAAAGCTGAGAGTCATAGCTCCGGCGCTGATTGCGGACTTGCGCATGGCACGGCTGCCCTGTGCGCGTTTAAGTGCTTGTTCAGGCGTAAGAGGAGCCGCGCTCATCGCGAGTGCAGCAGCCATGATGCCTGCAAAGGTAAAAATTCTTTTCATATATTTTGGTTTAAATTCAGATCAATATACAAAAGTAACAAAAAATCTTAAATAAAGGTTATTTGAGACAAAGAAAGAGCCGCCAGAAATCTGACGGCTCTTGATAATGACATTTTGTCAAATGATTAGTTGAGGGTTTCGGACTCGGAGATATAATCGTTATATTGTGTCTCGTTTCTTGGAATTGTCCATCTCCAGCCGCGAGCCTTAGTCACGTCATATACTCCTGCCTGAGATGCCGGAATATTGTTTGATGTGGGATCATTCGCACGCCAGCTATTGCGCACGATGGGCTCATTCCAGCGTTTGTAGTCGAACCAGTTGAAACCTTCACCCCAAAGTTCAATTCTTCGGTTGAGCTTAACTTCTTCGAGGAGAGCATCACCTGTCTTGGTGCTTTTCTGATATCCGCTGATTCGGTTTCTATTGAGCTCATACAGACAGTTTTGGGCAGTTGTATAATCGCTGTTGTGGCATGCAGCCTCAGCTTCAATAAGCAACATCTCAGCACCACGCATGAACGGAAATGCAGAAGATCCATAGTAATCCTGGCTCCAGAATTTAAATTGTGCACCGAAAGGAGCCAGTGTGCCAAAAGGCAAATAGCCACCGTAAGCGGGGTTGGAATATGGGTAAGGCCATCCTTTGGCAGCTCCCACTCGGTTATAAATCTGAGCGCCCATATCATAAAGGTCATACGCAAGAGGACCCGGGTTAACCTTACCTCCGTTATTACTCCATTTATTGATGTCCATGGAGCTGGGTGTGCAATATCGGCTGTCCCAGAAAAGAGCCTCCTTTGCTGGATCACTTACCTTATCAGGCGTGAAAAAGAGGTCGCAACGCATATCATTAGGATCCATCTGACGATAGAGGTCATAATTTATTGCACCGGCTCCGATGCTCTGCCAGCGGCAAGGATATGCTCCGTTGCAAGCGTATGATGCTCCAAAAGAAGCGAAATACATACCTGCCGGGGCTGGAGAATTTGTCCACATCCACTCCCCATTGGGTTCTGCAAAACCTGAAGCATATTCCGATGGAGACATTATCGGATAATATTCCCTTGCAGCATTTGCCATAGCTTGTGCTGTCTGCCAGTCATCCTTCAGGAGAGCAGCGCGGGCATAAATACCCTGGGCAATCTCAATATCAGGTTCCCATTCATATGAGCGGAATTTACCTGAATCCTCATAAAGAGCAATTGCCTCATCAAGATCCTTATAAATAAAGTCAAGCACATCTCTCATTGGAGCCAAAGGGGCGTTGACATCTCCATTAGGATCAGCAGCAGACTTGCGAAGAACCACAGTTTTTACAGTTCCGTTTTCGCTGTCAGCCCAACGAGGACCATAGATCTGTAGCAGGCGAGTATATGCATGCGCACGAAGTGTCTTTGCCTGGGCAATTCTGAAAGCAGTCTCCTCATCCTCAATTTGGTCAACAGGAGTGGCATCGCATATGTTGTTTGCTTGAGAAATTAGACCATAGCAATAAGACCATGCTACATATGTTGCTGTAGCAGTCTGATTGGTCATACGAGTCCAATTAGGAACATTCTGGTCTGAACTAGTCCAGAAATAACTGAAATAATCCTGACCTACAACTTCTCCGTAGAACATCGAGAGCCATGGCTCACCATTAAACCAGCGATAGCTGTAGAGCGACGAGTATTGCTGATACATAGACTGGCACATGCCATACACTGCATTTTTCTTTGCTTCGGGTGAGCCCACAGTTTCAGCGTTTTTTATCTCTGTCTGTGGTTCAAGAGTCAGGTAGTTTTCTGAACAGGAAGCCATGCCGCCTGCCAGAACTGCTACCGTCAAACCTTTGATTATATTAATTTTCTTCATATTGTTTCTTTCTTTATTTGTCCAAGAAATTAGAACTTCACGCTAAGCTGGAAAGATACTGTGCGGGTCGGAACATAATATTCTCCCTGACCACCTGCAAATCCATAAGTCGGGTTCATACCTTTTCTCTTGGCAACAATGAATACGTTGTCTATTGAAACTCCAAGATTCAGGTTCTGCATCTTCATGGCTCTAACCCATTTTGACGGGAAGTCGTAGGAAAGATTCACGTTCTTCAAAGTCAGATAGCTACTTGATGTCAGCCAGCGTGAACTTGAAGCATTGTTGTAAGATGAGAACTGCGAGTTAAGCTGAGGGATTCCATTTGGATCAATTCGGTTAGGACTGTCTTCTGTCATTCCCTCCGGAGCGGCTGTCCATGAATTCAGGATATCCTTGTGGAGTGCACGGGCAATAGTCGATGCCGACATCAGACCCTGATAGTTGCTGTCGTAAGTTTTGCCTCCAAGGCTGTATGTGAAGAGAAGACCGAGATTGATGCCCTTCCATGAGAAGTTCGTTCCGAATGAACCATAAACGGTCGGAAGCGATGTGCCACAAATCTTGCGGGTTGCATAAGATGTGTTGCTTGTATAATATTTCCCATCTTTTTCAATGAAAACAGACGCTCCTGCGGCAGCATCAGCCTTAGCAGCATTAACATAGGAATTGAAAGTATCTTCGTTATACTGCATTGCGCCATCATTATCATAATACATGAAGTCGGGGCTCTGCGGATCAATTGTGTAAACCGATTGACCCGTAAGCTGGTCAACACCGGCAAAGTCAAATTCCATGTGTTCATACAGGCTCTTCCCTTGGAATAGCCCTTGGGAGGGAAGATTTTTCCCATCGGGAAGTTTGACGATCTTATTCTTAAGGAATGTTGCGTCAATATTGAAATCCCATTTTACATCTTTGTTTCTGATGATGTTAACACCAAACTGAAGTTCCCAACCGATATTCTGCATTGTTGCGATGTTGCGCCAGACTGTCGGGTTTGCACCTGAGCCAAGAGTACCGACTGAATTCGGTAGAGTAGTTTTGAAAAGAAGGTCAGTATTGCGCTTGTTGAAATAACCGATGCTGAAATTCAGACGGTCATGGAAAAGTGAGCCTTCGAGAGCGACATCAAGAGTTTTAGTTGATTCCCATTTTAGCTTATTGGTTCCAAGGAAAGCCGGTGCAAGAGTCACGACCGTGCTTCCGTCGTATGAACTCCATGCATAATAATTGTAAGAAGCATAAACAGGAGCAGACTGGTCATTGCCTACAGAACCATAAGCTGCACGTAGTTTCAAGAAATTTACCCAGTTGAGAGATTGCATGAACTTTTCCTTAGAGATAACCCAGCTTGCACCAACGCTCCAGAATGTACCCCAACGGTTGTCCTTGTGGAAACGAGAACTTCCGTCGCGTCTGATTGATGCTTCCGCAAAATATTTTTGTGCATAATTGTAACGAGCACGTCCGAGATAAGACTCTGTACGAAGCTGTGAATAACCGGCTGAACTATAATCATGAACTGCAAAGTTGTTGAGATCTATATGATCCGGAATTTGTTGCTCAGCCTTGCGTAAAAAGTCATATCTTTGACATACGTTGTAATTCTCATGGTCAAGAAGCACATCAACATGGTTCATACCATAGTCATGACTCCACGTAAGCTGTTGCATGAATGTATGACTGCGGTTGTCGTCAAACTCCCGTGTAAGCATACCGCTTCCTGCTTGGGATCCAACAATATTGTTGTTGTATTCAAGAATGTTGGTCTTACTTCTGAACAGCTGACCGCGAAGGGTTAGTTCAAAACCATAAGGAATCACAGCTGTTATATATGCAGAACCGTCGATAGCAGTCTTGTTGTAGCTGTTTTTATTAAGTCGTTGTTCCCATGCAACGTTTGTTCCCTCGTTATATCCCTCTGTATTCCATACCGGCTCTCCGGTTTTTTCGTCATATACGATTGAGCCGTCTTCATTATGCAGGTAATAGGGATAAATAGGCGCAGTGCTTTGTGTGAGGAACGGGTTGTTGATTGCGGAAAGATCGTCAGCATCAGCCTGACCGGTTTCTGATTCCTGCTGTGTGGCGGCAAGGTTGATACCCATGCGCAGATAGCTTGTCGGAGTGAAGTTTGCATTCAGACGACCATTGAATCGGTCAAAGTCAGTACCGATTACATATCCGTTCTCTTTAAGATAACCGAAAGAAGCGAATATGTTGAACTTATCTGTTGCACCTGAGGCATTCACGTTATATTCCTGACGATATCCGGTATGTGCGATGGCTTTCCACCAGTCAAGGTCAGTATAGCCGGGGAGGGGATTGCCTCCTATAAATGTACCATTCTCATCGAAAAGTTTGTCATCTGCTACACCATATATATTGTTTTGGGCAAAATCTTCGATAAATGCGCCACTCCTATAGTAATCAAGATGATACTGACGTGTGTAACCTAAATATGGGGCATGGATATCGTAATATCTGGTATCACCGTTTACCTGTGAAGTAAACTGAGCCTGCATCCACTGGTTTGCATCAAGTCTGTCGTAGAAAGGAAGTGAACGATTGTTGAAACCCTGACGCACCTGAAGTGTCACATCTACCTTGCCGGCTGTCTTGGCACGTTTGGTATTGATAAGGATGACACCATTGGCACCGCGGTTACCGTAGAGGGCGGAAGAAGCCGCATCTTTAAGAACAGACATTGACTCAATATCAGCAGGGTTGATATCATTGATAGAACCTTCGAAAGGAATTCCGTCAACTACATATAGAGGGCTGTTCACACCATTGATAGAGCTGAAACCGCGAATACGGATTGAAGGTGCGGAACCAGGTGTGCCAGTGGAGTTATTGACCTGCACGCCGGGGGCGTTTCCTTCGAGAGCGGCAGTAACAGAAGTTACAGGACGGTCTTCAATTTCCTTTGATCCAACGACAGCTACAGAACCTGTCAAAGATTCCTTGTTGGCTGTACCGTAAGCAACCACAACAACATCATCAAGGTTTGAGGAGGTAGCTGTCAGATAAATCTGCATGTTGCTCTGAAGGGTTACAGTCTGCTCCTTATAACCAACATAGGTGACCCTCACCTTTGTAACTGTTGCAGGAGCTCTGAGTGTGAACTTACCTTCTGCATCGGTGGCGACACCATGTCCTCCGCCGACAGGCATGATCGTGGCGCCGATCAGAGGCTCATTATTGGCTCTGTCGACAACCGTGCCGTGATAGGTGTGCGACGTCTGTGCCGTCAGGCTCCAGCTGCACGCCATCAGCGTCATCAAGATTAAAAACAATTTTCTCATACGTAATAATTTAGAGATAAGTAATTAGCATACCTACCTCATCCGTCAGCTCAGGAGCTGCGGATTACTACGTATTAGAAGTTGTTTAATGTCGCTTTTCGATGACGAAGTCGGAGAGTGTGTTTGTCTCCGAAGAAAAGTTTGCACCGATTAAGAAGAGTGGTCTCGAATCCGCCCTATAAGGCTCGGCGTAGCCTTTGTCGAGAATCTGCTGTAGAGCTATTTCCGCAGTAGAGTCTATCTTGAACTCGAACACATAGATAAATCTTGCGCTTTTTACAACCATGTCAGCGCGTCCTGAAGCCATCGCTATCTCTGTCTGTGTATGGAAGCCAACCATGCTGAAGATTACCTGCAGGATGTTCTGGAAATATATCTCTTTGTCTTTCAACGTACCCGGAGAGACGCTGGCAACGAGAGCCTGGAGTCGCTCCATGAACTCGCATACCTTCCCGTCGAAAACATCCCTGACAAATCGTGACATGTCAAATGCCGACTGTCTGTCGCCTTGGAAAACGTAATTCCGATACAGCGATGACCAGAATCCCGAACTTACCTCCATATTCGGGAACCCGAGCGTATATTCCTTGAATGTCGCGTCATAGCCCTTGATGGTTAGGTATCCCGACTGATATAGCAACGCAATTAGATTTCGTTCGGGATTCGTCATGTCTTTGAGATCGTCCGCACTGCTGCGCTGTCCTTCGATGTCGGAAAAGACAAATCCAGTCTTCTTGAATATTTTGATAAGATAGTCTGGTGAACCTGATCGGAACCAATAGTTCTCAATCTCTGAATTGGCGAACGCCGTCAGGACACTGAATGGATTATATATGCCTTCTCCGGGATAACAGAAGTGATAACCGTCATAGTTTTTTTTGAATTCTTCCCATACTATCTCTTCGCTCTCTCCCGAATTTCCGGCAAAAATTGACACAGATTCCTTAAAATTGTCTCTGAATTCCGATTCGCTGATACCGCAGATGTTGTTGTATTGTTTCAGCATGGAAATATCATTGAGATTATTAAGTCCAGAGAATATAGTGACCTGACCGAACTTCGTGACCCCTGTCAGCATCGCGAAACGGATGAACTCATCGCTCTCTTTCAGTACCCCGTAGAAGCCACGAAGACGCAGTCTCGCGCTTTCATGCAGCTCCTCCTCATGCATGGTCTCAAGGAGCGGTTTGTCATATTCATCGATGAGCACGACAGCCTTGCGTCCCGTCTTCTCCACAGCCCTGCGGATTATGCCACGGAACCGGGAACCGATGCTGACCTCGTCCTCTTCCTTGCCATAGATATCTTCGTATTCCCGGAGAAGCAGGTTGAGCTTACACTCGAGTTTGGCGGGATGCTCATAGCTCTCGCCACTGAGGTCGAAGCGCAGCACGGGGTATGAGTCCCATGCCTTTTCAAGCCCGGCGACAGCCAGCCCGGCGAACAGCTCGCGCCGACCTTCGAAATACGCCTGTATGGTCGAGAGCAACAAGCTCTTGCCGAACCGCCTCGGACGGCTCAGAAAAACATATTTGTTAGAGTTGACAAGTTCATGAACGAGCATGGTCTTGTCCACATAAAGATATCCACCTTCTATTATTTCTGAAAATGTCTGTATCCCGACGGGGTATTTTATCATATTTGCCATTCGCAATGATTTATACCTGCAAATATAACGAAATTTACATTAAATTGATTATTTCTGACAAAGAAAGAGCCGCCTTTCTGAAAAAGCGGCTCTTTTACAATAATAAAGATGTTCCTTTGTATCAGGTATCATAACACAATTTTCAATACTGCAGTTTTGCCAGATCCGGATCTTGCTACTGCAATCAACACGCCCCTTCTTTCCTTATCAATCCGGTAAGACAAGGTATCACCATGAGATGATCCGCATGAAGCTATCCTAATGCCTGAGAGATCCAGTATATCAAGAGAATACACGTTACCCGTTGCAGTTATGTAACCGCTTGACCTATCAAATTCTATGAACACTCTGTTATCGTTTGCGACGTCCTTTAGTCCGGATGTAGAAATACGGAAAAATAGTGCCGGCGCATCTTTGATCTCAGCAAAGCCGTTCGGAGTCATTGCGTAGAGTCGAATGCCATAAAGGACTCCACCTTCAAGACCCTCGGTTGGAAACTCTCCTTGGATTGTGCCCTTGTCGCCATTGTTTGCCAGTATAAGCAGGGGGGTGAATGTCACAGTGGAGAGGACCACATCTGGATTGACCTTGTCAAATATCTGAGCCGCAATCCCATAACCGAAGTATGCTCCGGTATTTTGCAGCTCGGCTTTTAGCGCAACATTACTGGCGGATGTTATCTGATAAACATTGGGAACCTGCGAGTTTCCCTCCGTCTCTCCCGTAAGGGTGCCGTTCGTTATTGAAAGGTCGTTTATTTTGAAGGAATCGGTTCCACCTACCATCATCCTTACAGATGTGCTCCAGTCGTATCCAATTCCCGAATCAGCATTAATGAATCCCAGTCTATAAGACATTGTTCTTCTTGGAGCAGACTGTCCGGGCAGGATACGGAAGAGGGTTGTTACATCCATTCCTTTTGTTTCTCCTCCATTAAGCGACACAAGGAACATATCACCTTCCATGGCAACAACATCCCCGCTATAAAGTACAGGTTTTAACCTGATTTCTACGGGAGAAGAAGATGAATTACTGACCGCCACGTTCATTGTTGTGGCACAACCATAATACAGCTTGCCTGTTATTGCAGCGTTTCCAATACTTATTGCAGAGACTGCATTCTCCTGAATCGACCAGACGTTTCCAGCCTTCTTTATGAAGAAATAGTTTTTGTCGGTCTGTGCACACAATACCGGAAGCCATGCCGCGCTGCTGCCGTCTTTCGGACGTGAGCATACTGTTACCAAATATGTGCCGTCTGAAAGTTTGTTCGGCATGTCGAAACTTACATTTCCCTGGAAACCGCTATAGCTGACCTGATATCCATTATCCGAAGGCTCAAGCTTCGGAGCGGATATTGTCTGGGACGTTATGGAGACAGCCTCCGAAGTGTTTTGTGCCACATTCTTTATAAGAACTCCAAAATCTACGGAGATTGCCCTAAAATCGGCATTTACCCAGAAGCCTTGTCTGCCGGAGTAAGCAAGTGTCATGGTGACAGTAGTGCCAGACACGGAGGGTGTGACAGTCCCGAACTGTGTTATCCTCGGCATGTAGGAATCATCATATTCTGGCTGGATGCCTATCACTATATCCTGATGAGTGTTGTAGCCATCATTGCCTGTTCCTCCTCCAATACCCACAGCATCGGGATCAAGGGCACCGAGAAGAAAATACCCGTCGGAGATTCCTCCCCATCCCCAGTTGAAATGAAAATAGCCATCGCCAGCATATCCATCGCAGACGAACTCATGCCCCACGGAACTTGATTGACCACCGTACATTATTGGGCGACCTGCCGCTATTTCCGTATAAACCATCTCCTCCCATTCGGTAGCGGAATAATAGTCACGTTCGCAATATTGTATCCCTGCATTGTATGAAAAATTATTCACCAAAGCTTCCGCAGCGAATCGTGACAACGTCCCGGAGCCGCCCATACCGTAGCTCATTTTTGTTGAATAACCGCACGCTTTCATAAGACGAGCCACCGCATTTTTCTGTGTGTCATTGTAACTGCCGGCTGTGTATGTGTTGAGCATGTTTTTCCAGTCGAATGCTATACGCAGGCTCATTGCGGCATCTCCGGTTGCCCCGGAAGGAAGTGTGATCGTTCCGGCACCGGTTCCACGCTGGGGATATTCCCAATATTTCATCACCTGCGCCATTGCGGTCGCCACACAGCCTGTGGGGTAGTTCCTGCCGTTGAGACTCGGCACTTCCGCATTGTATGGGGCATCCTGATTCCATTTGGTTTTCAACAGCGGGGTAACAGTAGCACGGGATCTGTCATTACGTGTACTTGAGTATGTTCCAATTCGTTTTTTAGAGGCGTATTCAATCTGTCGTGAGTATTCCGAGAGCCACCACTGCATCTGGGGAGGCATCTTGTCGGCACTGAAGCTGCCGTGGTCGGAATATCCCAGCACAGGGGCTGCGGAGTCATCGGCGCTCAGCAACACAAAGCCGCTGTCATCTTTTCTGTCGAAGGCATACAGCGCAGGGACATCGGCTTCTGTAAAGAATGTGTGTCTCAGCGTCAAATCTACAGCGTTCCTTATGCCTCTGGATTTGAACGAAGATGATTTGATTCGTTGCAAAGCCTGCTCCGGAGTAAGCGGGGATGCGACTCCTACATTTGAAAACAGGAATAAAGACAGTAAAAAGAATATCTTTTTCATACAGTATCTATTATTAAGAATAGAGGGGCGCGTCACCGCGCCCCTCTGGAGCTGGGAAGGCGGTTAATCTTCCCGTTATTGATCTGAATTTAACCGATTCTTATTAGCGACTCATCACCATGTTCTCGAATGTTCCAACATTGCCGAGAACACTGCTAAAATCGAATGAAGCTACAACATACCACATCTTGGCTGTTGTCTCAAATGTTATCGTCTGAGTAGCTTTATCGAATTCACCAATTAGCATGCATTGATTTGCAAGGTCTCCATATCCGGAAATCGGTGCTGTCGAGCCACACAACCATACATAATTTGTAGCGTCATAATATCCGAAAGGTTGCGGTGTCGGAACAACTACATATGGTTTTTCACTATCTGGATCATCTTCTACAAGATACATCGGTACCCAGATTTCATCTGTGCCGAAAAGATCTGCTGCAATACCACCAAATTCGAGCATGCCATCATTGTATTCCTCTGTCCCTTCGGCATAACCAGTTATTGTGAAATTAGCAGTTTTATTGGCTCCATCACGGTCAATGTAGCTCATAGTCCAGTCTCCCTGAATCAAATCATAAATCGGAAGGGATTCATTGTCTTCAACTGTGACAATTGTGCTTGCGATATTGCCGATAGTGGCACCTTCACATGAAATAATGGTTACACTGAATGTCCTGTCACCCGTTTCTTCAATATCATCAAGCATTCTTATTTCCACATTTACGGATGTTTCACCTTCTGGAATATTGAGCGATTCTGAGGTTACTATGTAATTACCGGACCACTCTCCATTATTTTCCAGATAGGGAACTGCTGGAATTTCCCCACATCCAGCAACTTGAACCTGCACTTTTACCGGACCATTGGCTTTCCCGTTCAATTTAAGAGGAATGTTGACTGTGCCTCCATTCTCTTTTACAGAAAGCTCGCTCGAAGCCATTTCAACCGTAACATCCGTGGCGGTATTGAACTCCTCTTTATCAGAGCATGCTGTCAGCGACAACACACCGAGCGTTAGAGCGAATATCTTTGTATATTTCATATTTCTTTACGTTTGTATGTTTATTAATAACCTGGATTCTGCTGACCTGCAATTTGGGGATTGGTATTAATCTCTTCAACCGGAATCGGCAGCAAATAGCGGTAATCAGTTGCCGTGTAGGTTGTCTGCATGCTTGCAGGAACAAGGATTGTCGGAACATCTGCATATTCTGCCGCATAATTCGAGGATCTTTGGAAACCGACCTTCCAGCGGCGGAGGTCACTGATACGGAATCCTTCACCTATAAGTTCCTTACACCTCTCATCTCTTACCGCATTTACCAAAGTCTGTCCGGAAAGTGTCTGATGGGTATATCCTTCAATGCGTGCCTGGCGCAATTCACCCAATGCGTTGTTGGCTTTGCCCGATTCCGTGCCCATCGCGCCAGCCTCTGCAATGATAAGGTACATCTCGCTCAGACGGAAAGGCTTTGGCTTATTCCTGAATGCGTTGGAAGAACCGGTGTTAAATTCAGGATTACCCGGGAACTTAACAAAGGTTGGAACTTGAACATCGTCATTGTCACTTGTAATCACGTTCGGTTCGAAAAATGATATATAGCGAATGTCGTCCAATTCATTGTATAATGATAATACTGAAGAAGTAGGCACATAGTCGAAGACTCCAGAACTATTGGTAAGCCATGCGGAACCAGTGTCCGGTACAGAACTGTTCTGATCAAGATTACCAAACGGAACAAAGATTAGTTCCTTTCCGGAATCTGTTACCCACATATTAAGATACTCATCCGGATCACTGAGTGTGAACGGACCCTCAATTACCTTTTCTGCCTTGTCGATGGCTGTTGCCCAGTCTCCCTTAAGCAGAGCGATGCGAGCCTGAAGAGCCATCACCGCGTAAGTGCTTAGATATGATGCGTTAGGCGCAAGATTTGCTTTCGCACCATCAATACCTGAGGTTTCATATGCGTTCAAATCAGAATATGCTTTGTTAAGATCGTCCTCTATAAGAGCGTAAACCTCGGCAAGAGTTGCTCTCCCTTTGTAAGACGCATAATCTCCTGAAGGTTCATAAGTAGTAATGAGAGGCACACCGCTGTTGGGAGTGTTGGGGTCTATTACAGTATATGAATTGCAGTATTTCTCAGCAAGAGAATAGTAATAGAATGCCCTTGCCCAATGACTTTCACCTCTGAATCTCTGAAGCTCAAGTATTTGTGATTCCGGCAACCCCGGTTTTGCCATTACGGCATCAAGTTTGGGAAGGAAGTAGTTTACAGACGCTATGGATGCGTATGGAGAAGACCAAAATCCGGCAAGATCATTGTCTCCTGAATTGAGATTTCCAATGCTTATCTGCCCCATACGGTTACCATTTACTATTGTACCTATAAACAGGTCTGCCTGTATGTCGGGATACGTTATCATACTCCCTGCAGTCAGAGAACGAATATCGTTATAGATTCCGTTCCTAAACTTCAAGGCATCCTTCTCCGTCTCAATAGCGGTCTCATCGCTGAGTGAGCCTACAGGTAGCTCATTCATGTCGCATGAGGCAAGAAGTGACCCCAAGAAAAATATGCTTAAAAATATTTTTTTCATAATGTAATTATTCTATTTAGTTTAGAATGTTACTTCAACACCAAGCTCATATTGGCGAGTGTTGGGATATGCGAATTTATACATGTTCGTAGAAGGTTCTGGATCGTATCCTGTATAATCAGTTACAGTCCAAAGGTTTCGTCCGGTAAAATGGAATGTAACATTGTCGAGTCTTGCAGCATTCATCCATTTCTTTGGCAAGGAATAGGTAAGAGTCAGATTCTTGAGACGCATAAATGAGGCATCTTCAATCATGCGGTCGTCAGACTGTATTGTCTCGGATGGTCCGGGATGCATGGTGACATCTCCGGGTTTTGACCACACATCAAGCATGTCTACAGTCTGGTTGACTGAAATACCCTGAGCCGCATTGTTAATGAAGTACGCATCGTTGTTCATCATGTATTTCTTTGCTGCCCATACGAAATCGACCTGCAATCCAAGACCTTTCCACCGGAGGTTGGTCCCGAAACCACCGTTCCATGGAGCATAAAGGCTCTTACCTGTCATTACGGCATCCCCCTCCTCATTATAAACCTTTGTTACGTTATCATTCTTGTCAAGCCACATCTGCTTGCCATCGCGTGGGTCAACACCAAGGTATCTGACAGCATAATACTCCCCTGCTGAGTGACCGACCTCATAACGAGTCCCGGTTGAGCCAAGAGTATAATAATCGCGGCCATTGAATAGCTCGGTAATCTCGTTCTTATTGTAATTGAAGTTGGCGCGGACTCCCCAGAACCAGTCTTTTGTGCGTATAATGTCTGCATTCAAGGTAAGGTCGATACCTGTATTTGACATTGAACCGATATTTCCTGTTCCGGAATCCCAGCCGGTAGTGAAGCTCCATGGAATATCCATCAGCATGTTTGTTGTGGTTTTCTTGTAGAAATCGACATCGCCGGAAAGGATATTGAGCACTTTGAAATGGATACCGAGATCGAACGATTTCACAGTTTCCCAGGTCAGGTCAGGATTTGCAGGATTTGCAAGTCCCCATGATGTCTGACCCGCGCCATAACCATTCGTATAAGTACCAACAGTACCAAAATAAGCGTAGTTGTCAATTGAAGAGTTACCGGTAGTTCCGTAACTGATGCGGAGATTTAATTCATTCAGCCAATCAACCGGTTCAAGGAATTTCTCGTTTTTGGCGTTCCACATACCTCCCACAGAGAAGAAGTTAGCCCAACGATGACCTGGTGCAAATTTTGAACTGCCGTCGCGACGATAAGTAGCCTCAAAGAAATAACGGTTGTCAAAATCATAATTCAACTTGAAGAATAAAGAGTTGAAAGTCTCGTTTACGATTGACTGTTTCAAATTGCTGGGCGTTATTGTCGTACCCTGGCTAAGAAGCATAAGTCGTTTATCTGTATATCCGGAAATATATGCTGAAAATCCATTTTCTTTTGAGATAATTGATTCCTCGCCTGCCAACACGGTGAAGTTATGCTTGTCATTAATATTGAATGTATACTCAGCAGTATTTGTATATGTGAAAGAATAATATCTTGAAAAGTTCTGCTGATTTGCTCCTGTATTTACCGAACCTACAGGAACACTTGTCGAACCTACGTGGTCACCCATCGGTGTCGTATATGATTCATACGGATATGTTTCCCAACTTACGCGGGCATCATAACCGTCAACGGCCTGCTGCGCACGTATTGTAAGGCCCTCGATGGGGGTTATCTGTTCATAAAGATTGACATTGGCTGTCACTCTTGAACGATATCGGTTCCATATGCTTGCGTAGAAATCCTGCGTATACGGCTGATTTACGGTATAATGCAGCACGGCAGCCCTGTCTCCGTATATAATGTTGCCATTCTCATCAAAATGATAATAGTAAGGGGAGTCATATGGCATTGACATTCTTGATTGAACCATCGGGTTGCCCAGATTTATGTAACTTTGACCATTCTGTACAATGGTTACATCCGATGTCGTTTTATATTTAGTATAACCGAGATTGGTCTGCAATCCAAGTCGTAACCAATTATTGACCTTAACATTCAGGGCTGCCTTAAGGGTTTCACGACGCATTTCAGAATGTTTCACAATACCCTCCTGGTCATAATGGTTAAGTGAAATGTAATAATTAACCCTATCGCTTCCTCCTCTGAGAGACGCATCTACGGAGTATGTCGGTGCAGCAGACCTGAAGTTTTCATCCCTCCAGTTAGTGGAGATGCCGTATTTATCAACAAGAGTGCGCACCTCATCCGATACCGGAATACCGATTCTGTCGCGGAACTGGACATACTGCTGGGAATTCATCATTTCGACACCATCCTCAACCATCTGCGACCAGCCGTAGTTTGCCCGTACCGTAACCTTGGGGGCTTCTCCCATAGCTCCTTTCTTTGAAGTAATTACAATTACACCATTTGCCGCACGGGAACCATAAATTGCAACAGAAGCTGCATCCTTAAGGACAGTGATGTTTTGAATGTCATTAGGATTAAGAGTCGTAAACATAGTCGAGGTGATGGGTGCTCCATCAAGGATATACAGAGGGGTGTTTCCAGCCTCCAGAGAGTTGACACCACGTATACGCACAGCATTGCTTGGCGCGCCGGGCTCACCTGTGCTTGAAAGAACGCTAAGACCTGCCACTTGTCCCTGGAGAGCATCCATAAATGTTGGTGTGGGAATATTCTCGAGCTGCTTCTCACCTACTACAGCTACGGAACCGACCACCGAACCCAGTTTCTTGGCGGAGCCGTAACCGAGCACAACTAATTCATCAAGATCCGAGTCTGCGCTTGAAAGTTTGACAACCATGCCGTCGCTCAATGCTGCCTTGTGGGTTGTATAGCCCACATAGCTGATCTGCACCTGTTTCACTTTTGCAGGAACCGAAATTGTGAACTTTCCGTCAACATCGGTCATTACACCCTGGCCTCCGCCGACAGGCATGATCGTGGCACCGACAAGAGGCTCATTGTTGGCTCCGTCGACAACCGTGCCGTGATAGGTGCGCGTCTGTGCCGTCAGGCTCCAGCTGCACGCCATCAGCGTCATCAAGATTAAAAACAATTTTCTCATACTTAGTAATTTAGAGATAAGTTATTATTTTGTTAATAATCGGAAGATGATATGAAGAAGATACAAATTGAAAGCGATTTTGAAAATTCGCAATAAATTATTACCTTTGGAAATCAATTAATAGCATTATGATCTCAGCAAGATTTATCAATCCGCACACAGACTTCGGTTTCAAATACCTCTTCGGAAGGGAGGAGACAAAGAAATTCCTCATATCCTTCCTCAACGAGATCCTAAAGGGAGAGCGTCAGATAACGGAACTGGAGTTCATGGACAAGGAGCGTGTGCCGCGTTCATACGATGACCGTACCATCCTCTACGATATCCTGTGCCGGTCTGACAGCGGTGAGGAGTTCATCGTGGAGATGCAGCGCAAGGATGAAGGCAACTTCAAGGATCGTTGCATCTATTATGAGTCATCGCTGATAGCGACCCAGGGTGAGCGCGGGCGTGACTGGAGCTTCAGCCTGGTTCCGGTCTACATCATAGTGCTGATGGAGTTCAACATAACCAAAGAGGAGAAGCTTCTTCGTCGTGATATCGGGCTGATGGACATGAAGACGAATGAACTTTTCTCTGACAAATTCCGTATGATATTTATAAACCTCAACGCTATGGATAAGCTTGAGGTGGAGTGTAACGATAATTTTGAACGTTGGATCTATATACTTAAGAACATGGACAGACTGAAAGAGATACCATATAAGGAAGTGAGCGACATGTGGGCGGATTTCGAGGTAGTTGCGGATGTCGGCTCCATGGACCGTGATGAAAGACGGGTCTACGAATCCTCGCTGAACAGCTACCGCGTCTTGCTGAGTGCCTTCAACAAGACAGCGGAAGAGGGACACGCAGAAGGAATGGCGCAAGGAATGGCGCAAGGAATGGCAAAGGGTCTTGCGGAAGGGATGGAGAAAGGTCTTGCGGAAGGGATGGAGAAAGGTCTTGCGGAAGGACACGCCGAAGGATTGGCTGAGGGAATAGAACAAGGGAAGAAGGAGGAACTTAAAAGGGTTGCCCAAAATATGAAATTAATGGGTTTGGATGAAAAAGCCATAGCTGAGATTACAGGTTTGTCTACTGAAGAATTGAAAGCAATGAATTTGTAAAATAAAATGCAGATGATAGGCGCTGCGGGATTTATAACCCTGCAGCGCTTTCTGTATCAAGAGAATTATATACAATTACTATACGAAATAGCGGGAAAGGAGTGTGTGCGAGATTTTTGCCTGCTCCCATAAGGAGATGGGACGGAGGTAGCTTGTTTCCAACACAGAGCTTCTATGTCCAACCATATTCTGTATTATATGACGCGGAACGTCCATACTGTCAACAAGATTGCAGAATGCGTGACGCGCAAAATAGAATGTCACACGACGGCATTCACCCAGATTATGTCTTTGATAATATTTCCCAAGTGCTTTATTTAAATTCCTTGCCATCATATTGAAATAATTGGCAAGGCGATTCTGTCTTTGGGAAGGTGAATAATCAAATGTCGGATCAAAGCAAGAGAGTAAATAGTCCTCCATATTTTTCCCTACTGTCAAATTCCTTATGAAACGTTCGATTCCCACGGTAGATGCGACAATCTGCACAGGTCTCCCCGTTTTCTTTCGTGTTGTTGAGAGAGTCACAGCTCTGATTTGATTTTGGGGAGCGTCATACA
The DNA here is from genome assembly GCA_910585285.1 of uncultured Muribaculaceae bacterium. GTDB lineage: Bacteria > Bacteroidota > Bacteroidia > Bacteroidales > Muribaculaceae > Lepagella. The sequence continues at coordinate 13,106 of CAJUDL010000020.1, read as the reverse complement.
TTTTTCGGTATTCTTCATCTTCCAGATATCTTCGTGGATTCTTATCTGTAGCGTGAATGACTGTAAAATTCAATGATTTTACTTTTAAATTAGCCAGGTCAACAGGAGCCAGCCCCTGGAACGCAATGTCAAGCACGAAAATACCCAATGCTTCTGTTTCCTTTTTCTTAATATCCGGATCAAAACTCATTGCCTCAACAAATGCCGAGAAAACGTTGCAAATCTCTTCTCCTGATAGATTACGGTTAGCCGGCAACAGGCAATAGGGAGGCAAGGCAATCTTCAAGCGTTTGGGGATTAATCCAGAATCCCTGCCAAAGTTTACGATAGCATTGTAACGTGATATCATATATCTCCGCATTGATTCGCTGTCTTTGTAATCCAAATCTATCGCCGCAACAAATTGATTGGTGAAATCCTGATTGATATGATTTGCCATCGGTCCGCATCCAAACCGCTTCTCAATGTAACGTCGGAACCCCTCGTATCCTCGGCGTGTATTATGTGAAACTGATGAAGCAGCCTTTTTGTCTATGAGATCCAGAAAACACACTTCACCTTCTTTTTCTTTAGATACATTATCGGGGTTATTTTCTGAAATATTCAGAAAACGACTCGCGTCATGATAACCCGAATCAGCCAACAGATCATCCAGTTTCTCATCAAGCAGAGTATCAATCATCATTTGTATTTTGCCGGATATCCGACGGTAGGATGACTCAATGATCTCATTTTTAAGTTTATAATCAATCGCTATAGCCTTTATTGTGCCATCATATGGATTCCAAGATGATTCCATAATATATATGGAAGTGTTTATACGTCTTGTTTTTCCATTGTGATAAACACAAATTGTCACAGGGCAACTGCCATCCGGGCGTTGAGCCTTTTTGTATAATTCTTTACTGATAACCATGTTTCAAAAATTAATAAAAGAAAAGAATTTGTTGACAAAATTTGAAACAAACTCGGTGAATAATTGTATTTATGACGTTTTTACTCCTCATTTAATATATTTTTACAGAAAAACACTCCTGATATGTTAAAAAGCATAATAAAATTTGGAAATATGAATTGTTAATATTAAATTTGTGCAAATTTAAGTTTGTTATAGAAATTTTAACAAATCAAACGGAGGCTGTAAGGTTTCCACAAGTGACAAAAAAACATATGAGCTTTCGGGGTTGTAATGCTTCCGTAAGCTTGTTGGCGCTAACCAGAGAATATTTTATCATTTTAGACTCAACAAATCATCTGGCGTTTCCTTTTTCGGGAATTGAAAGAGGAACACCATATTGTTTAACTAAACACCAAATACACACAAAGAAACAGATAAAGCTATCATCTCTGAAATCAAAACATTTCGTGAATTTTAACAATAATAACTTATCTCTAAATTATTACGTATGAGAAAATTGTTTTTAATCTTGATGACGCTGATGGCGTGCAGCTGGAGCCTGACGGCACAGACGTCGCACACCTATCACGGCACGGTTGTCGACAGAGCCAATAATGAGCCTCTGATCGGCGCCACGATCATGCCTGTCGGCGGAGGCCAGGGTGTCGCCACCGATGCAGAAGGTAAGTTCACACTCAGAGCCCCTGCGACCGTTACAAAGATCAGGGTTACCTACGTTGGTTACAAGGAGCAGACCGTTTCTCTCCAGCCCAATATGGTGATTCATCTGCATTCTACATCTTCAAACCTTGATGATGTTGTTGTGGTTGCTTACGGTACAGCCAACAAGGAGTCTCTGACCGGTTCTGTGGCTGTCGTGGGCAGCAAAGAGATCGAAGACCGCCCCGTGACTTCTGTTACGGCAGCTTTGGAAGGTAATGCCCCGGGTGTACAGGTTAACAACTCTGTGGGCTATCCGGGCTCATCTCCTTCAATTCTTATTCGTGGTTACAACACAATTAATGGTGTGAGCAGCCCGCTTTATGTTGTTGATGGTGTCGTTTTTGAAGGTTCTATTTCAGATCTTAATCCTCAGGACATAGAATCAATGTCAGTGCTCAAGGACGCTGCATCAGCAGCACTTTATGGTAACCGCGGTGCAAATGGCGTAATCCTTATAACAACCAAGAAAGCAAAAACTGTTGGTAAGGTTGATGTTTCTCTTCAGGTTCGTCAGGGTATGTATACCCGTGGTCTCCCATTCTATGAGCGTATGAATGCTAACGAATGGATGCAGACATATTTCGATGGCATGGTGAACTGGGATATCACAGATTATGGCGATTCCCGTCAGGACGCAATCGACTATATGCGTCAGTATTTCTTCGAACATGCAAACTCAAATGTCTATGGCAAACCTGCTACCGAGCTTTTTGATTCCAATGGTAAGTTTGTTGGAGGCAATCCTCTTGCCGGTTATACAGATCTTGACTGGTGGGATGCAGTGTCTCGCACTGGTTATCGTCAGGAATACAATGTAAACGCAGCAGGCGCAACAGATAAGTTCAATGTGTTTGCATCTGCCGGTTACCTTAAAGAGAACGGCTATATGCTTCAGACTGATTTTGAACGTTTTAACGGACGTATCAATGCAAACTTCCAGCCAGTAAGTTATTTCAAGATGGGTTTGAACCTTGCCGGTATGTATACTAAGTCAAATGCGAATATTACTTCTAAGGATGCTGAAGGATATGTAACCAATCCATTCCTTGTTCAAGATAAGGCACCTGTTTATCCTTATTACAAGCATAACGAAGAAACAGGAGAAGTAATGTATGATGAGGTAACCGGTCAGCCAATATGGAACACATCTTCATATCTTGGATCTGATGGTGTGAACGTTGCATGGACTAACCGTCTTGATAAAAAGGAAACCACAGCAGCTGTCATTGATGCTTCACTTTTCGGCACAGTGGTCATCCCTTATGGCTTTGAGCTTACTTTGCGTGGTAATATCCACCGTGACAAGACCAATATGTGGAACTATATGAATAATCTTAATGGATCCGGTCTTGCTCCTAATGGACGTCTGTATCAATATGATTATGACTACAGGAACCACACTTTCATGCAGACCCTTACATGGAGTCATGACTATGGTTTGCACCATGTTGATGCCTTCCTGAACCATGAAAATTATAAATATACTGTAGGATCCCATTCCGTTAATGTGCAGAATCAGGTGCTTCCTGATATTTATTCTCTTTCAAACTTTACAGAAACAAATCCAGCTTCCCAGAACACTACCCAGCTTACACAGGAGTCATATCTTGGTCGCGCACGCTATAATTACGATCAGAAATACTTCCTTGAGGCTTCTATCCGTCGTGACGGTTCTTCGTATTTCGAAAAAGACAACAGATGGGGTACATTCTGGAGCGTAGGTGCCAGCTGGACGATTTCCAAAGAGAAATTTATGCGTAATCTTACGTGGGTTAATTTCTTGAAATTACGTGCTGCCTATGGTTCTGTAGGTAACAATGCGTCAGCCGGTGCATATGCATATTATAACAGATATAGTCTTGAGAACTATGGAGGAATAGCATCCGTGCTTCCTTCTACACTTGCTTCAAAGAATCTTAAATGGGAAGCTACTAAAACATTCGACATCGCTTTGGAAGGTTCTTTATTTAATGACCGTTTCAATTTCAGCGTTGGCTACTTCAACAAGCGCAATACAGATCTTATCTTTAATGTGGTGAAACCTCTTTCAGGAGGAACAATTTATGACCCGGACAATTCATTTGGTCTTAATCCGTCAGAGTTGCAGAATATAGGAACAATGCAGAATATCGGCTGGGAGCTTTCTTTCGGAGTGGATATCATCCGCAATCAGGACGTTAAGTGGAACTTCAATGTTGATGCCACATTCATGAAGAACAAGATTATCAAACTTCCTGAGAATCACGATATGGCAAGCAATGGCTGGTTCCTTGGAAAGAGCCTTGGTTCTATCTATACCACCACATGGAATGGTGTTGACCGCGTTACAGGTCAGTCTCTCTATGAGATTGATCCGAATGCCATCTCACTTACATATTGGGATGAGAACGGTGTGCAACATCAGAATGAGAGCCAATTCTTGAATTATCTTGCAAACGCTGCAAATACCGGTGCTCTGTATGCTGTTAAAGAGGGTGATGGTTACAAATATTACACCACAACTCCTGCTTATGCAACTCGCAAAGTGCAGGCAGACGCGTTCCCGACAGTGTATGGATCTTTCGGCACCAACTTCTCTTGGAAAGGTATTAACCTCGGTCTTCTCTTCACCTATAGCCTTGGTGGAAAGGTTTATGATACAACTTATGCCGGTTTAATGGGTGTAGGAACTTCTCCTGCTGCCGTTCATAAAGACGTTGCAAATTCATGGACACAAAAGCCGGAAGGAGTTGCTGACCACACTGTAGAGGCAATGCCTATCGGTAATTACGGCACATTCCCGGTATACATCATAAACAACGATGATATAGATCCGACTCTAATCCCTCAAGTGAATGCTGCAAATACAGCAAACAACAATGCAGGGTCATCACGTTGGCTTACAGACGCGTCTTACCTTGTGTTCAAAAATCTTAACGTGTCGTATGATCTGCCTTCAAAATGGGTGAACGCACTCAAGATGCAGAATATTAATATAGGTATGTCTATAGACAATCTCTTTACCGCTACAAAACGTAAGGGTATGAACCCGCAGTATAGCTTCGGTGGCGGTCAAGGTAAGTATTATGTTCCTGCACGTGTGTTCTCATTCCAGTTGAACGTGAAATTCTAACCAATAATACAGAATAATTATGAACAAAATATTAAAAGGATTGACAATATCGGCTGTAGCAATGGGCATGACTGCATGTTCTGCTGACTATCTGAATGAACCGCCGATCGATTCAATCACTGACGAGCAACTAGGGGAATCGCTTGAAGGAATGAAAGCAGCGATGAATGGTGTGGCACAGACCATGTATATTCTATACAATCCGAATGCTACTGAACGCAATGGTAATGGAGAGGGATATTTCCAGACATACTATGGAGATTCTCCAAGTCCTGACTATGCGAACATGTGGCTTTGGGGAACACAGGCACAGTATCAGCCATGGACATTCATGACTCGCGATACGGATTCCGGTGGATCGTATGCCTGGATGTATGCCTATACACTCATCAATCAGGCTAACATAATTCTCCAGAAGATAGATGGAGTAGCAGCAGAACAGAGTGAAAAAGATAATATCAAGGCTCAGGCTCTTACAATCCGTGCACATGCATACGTAAGACTTATGCAGGTTTATGGTCCCCGTTTCGAAGATCGCAAAAACGGAGATGAGCTGACTGTAGTTTTGCGACTGACTCCCGGCACAGATCCAATGCCGCTTTCAGATTACAAAACTGTTGTAGGTCAAATCTACAAAGATCTTGATGATGCAATTGCCCTCTTTGAAAGCTCAGGTATTACGCGTGTAAAAGGAGAAGGCTGGTTGCCAAATATTGATGTTGCGAGAGGTATTTATTCTCGTATAGCCCTTATAAACCATGACTGGGCAAAAGCTCAGAAAATGGCTCACGATGGTCGTCAGAATTATCCGATCATGAGCGCTGATGACTATGTTGCAGGCTTTGCAGATCCTAATGATGAATGGATGTGGTTCAACAACCGTGACCGTTCAAACAATGGTTATTATTCTTGGGGTGCAAGCTTCTCTTGCAATGGAGGATACTCAACGAATTATAACTGGGCTGGTTCCGGCGGTCAGATGAGTTGGCGTCTTTACAAACAGGTATATGACAAATATCCTGATGCTGACGTTCGCTGTGATCTATACTGGATGCCGGATAAGGTCAACTGGTTCGCAGATTATGGTTTCACTGAGGCAGATTTTTGGGATAATACAATCGTTGCACCTGCATATTTGAACATGTGGCTTGTCGATCCTTATATGACTGCTGCCATATCCATGTGGACAGCATCCATGACACCTGAAGGATATTCAGGAGCCTTCAATATCTGGCTCGGATTTAATCCTAATATGTCAGATGCACTCATCCAGAAGCATTTCGCTGATCTTAAACAGGAAGGTTTTCAGGATCGTGTTCAGTTCGGTGCCCAACTTAAATTCTGGTCATCCAAACCTGACCTCGGTGATTCCAATCATGCCTTTATGCGTGCTTCTGAACTTCTGCTTAATGAAGCAGAGGCAGCTCTTGAACAGGGAGATGAAACTACAGCACGCGAATGTCTGAAAGAACTCAACAGCAATCGAATCAGCGGCTACACATGCACAGCTACAGGAGATGCGTTGAAAGAGGAATTGAGATTGTATCGTCGTATGGAACTTTGGGGAGAGGGTGATACATGGTTCTCATTCAAGCGATGGAACATTACCGCTACCCGCGATGCCTGGAAAGCTGGAGATCCTACATCAGGTAATTTCAAAGATGCTTACAAGGGCTCTTGGGATCCATCTTATGGCAATGGATGGAGATATCAGATTCCACGAGCTGAGAAAGACTATAATCCCTATATCAACTCTCAGCTTAATCAGTAATCTTTTCAAATACGCTTTAAATAAGACCGCAGCCGATTTCGACTGCGGTCTTATTTCTTGATAAAGTGTTTTCGATGGCTAAAGAGGGGTGTTTGTTGAATGAGGTATGGGATTTTGAAATATTTTTGTTAAATTAGCAAGCTTTTTTGATGGGGTGGGGTCGATTTGTTTAAACAGCTTCTAAGTTTAGTTAAGACAACAATGAAAAAATATTTACTTATTGCAGGTTTTGCATTGACGGCTGCCTCCATGGCGTGGGGGAAGCCGGCTCTGCGGATTCCTTTGACTGTTACACAACCGGATGGTTCTAAACTGACAATCGTGAAACGTGGCAACGCCGCGTGCAAGAGCATCTATACGCTCGATGGATATCTACTTAAGCGAGATGACCATAAGGGATATGTATACGCATTGCCTCAGGATGACGGCTCTTTCGTGGCTTCGGATATTTTGGCGAGAAATGCGGAATGTCGCACGGATTCGGAACTCAGGTTCTTGTCTACTGTTTCTCGGGAGGAAACGAATGAGGCTGTTGCCGCAATGAGTATGAAGGCGGTTAACAATAACCGTTTCATGCTTAAGAGTCGTGTGCCTGCATTTGCACAAGGCGATCGGAAAGTGACTCGTGGACCGGGTCTTTATGATTATTCTTTTCCTTGCAAGGGGAAGCAGAAGGTGCTCGTAATTCTTGCTGAATTCGCAGATGTCAAATTCAATTCAAAAAATAAGACTCCTTATAATAATATTGACTCAAAAACTTACTTCACGGAGATGCTTAATAAGGAGGGGTTCGATACCTATGGAGGCACCGGGTCTGCTCGCGACTGGTTCCTTCAGAATTCAAACGGAAAGTTTGATCCGGAGTTTGACGTGTTTGGTCCGGTGACCCTGGCGCAGAATGTGAGCTATTACGGGGCCAACAACAAGTTGAAGAACAACGAGGATGTAAGGCCGCACCAGATGGTGATTGATGCCTGCAAGGCTCTCGACAGTGAAATCAATTTCAAGGATTATGACCGGGATGGTGACGGATACGTAGACAATGTATATGTGTTCTATGCCGGTTATGGTGAGGCTGACACGGAAGGGCAGGAGAATACAATATGGCCGCATTCCTGGGAAATATCATGGGCAACAGCTCCGAATAATAATGTTCCGGGAGATCCATTGGAGCTTGATGGAGTATATATCGATCGTTATGCTTGTTCGAATGAGACCTGTGGAATTATTGGAGATGATGGATTTAACTATGTATACGCAAACCGCCCGGATGGAATAGGCACGTTCGTGCATGAGTTCAGCCACGTGATGGGCTTGCCTGATCTTTATTCCACCGCCGATTATTCCAGTGACGATTATTCCAGCTACAAGAAGGTGCCCTTTACCCCGGAAGAGTTTTCTGTTATGGATTATGGTCCCTATAATAATGATGGCATGACTCCTCCCAACTATTCGGCTTATGAGCGTTATGCGCTTGACTGGATGACACCGGAGGTGATGACCTCCGGCAGCAAGTTACTTGAAAATTTAGGAGACACAAATCAGGCGTTTATTGTAAAGACAGACAAGGAGCAAGAGTTTTATCTTTTCGAGAACCGCCAGCAGGCAGGTTGGGACAAATATATTCCGGGTCATGGGATGCTCGTATGGCATGTGGATTTCGACCAGACTGTGTTCTATAACAATGAGGTTAACAATGACAAGAATCATCAGTATGTAGACCTCGTAGAAGCCGATAACATTCAGGATTATCCCACCGGTGAGGATTATGACGGGTATTATATTTATCCTGTTAGTACCCGTAAAGGGGATCCATTTCCCGGAAGTAAGAATGTACGCACATTCGGAGCATCCACTAAGCCTGCCTTGAAGTCATGGTCGGGGAAAGCTCTCGGAGTTGAGTTGACAGGGATCACTGAGAGCAATGGCAAAATTTCGTTTGTTGCTGCTGTCGATGGAAGCGCGGTGAGTGATATTGAGACCGACACAACAATACTCTCCGGAGATGTCTATGATCTCAGAGGTATAAAGGTCGGCACAGTAGTTGATGGTAAGATACCGGTGCTTGATGCAGGAATCTATATTGTCAGATCAGGGAATAAACTGAATAAAATTGCCGTGAGATGATGTCTTGAGGTAGTTTTTGATAGAATCAAGATTTTGCCGGGCTTCCGTTATTGAAAACGGAAGCTCGCGCATTTCTGACACTTTCGCTCCGGGAATTACAGCTGCTTTCAATTCTGCTGAGGATGGCACTTTTTTCAGTTTGGAGTATTCCGCGAAAGTATATTTTGTGAATACCGATTTCGCGGAAATGCCTTGGTTGTTGAGCCACCATCCGTTGCCAAGATTTGTAGGTGCGGAGTTTGCGGAAATGTCGCTCGGATCAGGAAAATATGCAAGAGATCCGTCGGCATTTAGAGTTATCGCCACATTGTTAGTGTAATCGCCCGTCATGCGGAATGCCGTTGCTTTAGGGATGGCATTCACAGGTTTGGAATTGCGATAGCCGATTACGGTGCCTACATGGGCAACACCCTCTGAATATTCCATATCGTTTTTAGTATTCTCGGTTTTATGAGTGCATGCCGCCGCAATTATAAAGAGCGGAATTGCTAACAGTATCTTTTTCATGCGTCAAAGATAGGAAAAAAATCGTGTATTCACAATTAAAAATTGTGAATACACGATTTTTAAGGTAAAAGGGGAGAGGTAAAAGGTAAAAGGGAAAGTTACCTTTGGATTCGGTTTTAATTCTAATGATTTCTCACTTCATACTTCTTACCTCATCCTTTTCATTTCTTCCCTTTCCCCTTTCCCCTATAACCTTTTCCCTTTATCCAATCAGTACATCGGGGTGAAAGGTGCGGAGGGTTTGAGGCGATGGGTTGCGTCACCCACGAGGTCGGAGGTCTTGGAGGTGTCGAGTTTCATGACTTTGGCACCTTTGCGGAGATTCACTTTGTTCAGGTCTACGTAATAATATCCCGGATTGGTTACCATCTCGAAATAATAGCGCAAATTGCAAGGCACGCTATAAGTGCGCCATTGTGTTGAACTGAGCTCGGGCTGTCCCTCTATCTCATAGGTGTAGGGCACGCATGAATTCACAAGTATGCTTCTGCATATGCTCACTGCAAGATCCGGATCATCAACCGTCTTTACATGGTGGGCAAAATAGTTTGCGCGAACGCACCGGTCGGGACTCGACACTGTGCCGGGAAGCATATTCTTCCCTCCGATTTTCTCCCAGTAGTTGATGATTGCTGTCATCTGAGGCCAGTTGGGATCGTTTGTCATGGCTCGATAGTCACCCATGTCGTAGATGTTGATTTTGCCGTGATCAAATTCGAAAATGACGCTTTTGCCCGTTTTATCGGTAACGCCCCAGTGGAGTGCGGAGACTGTGCCGCCATCGAATGTGGCTCCCTGGATAGCGAAAGACGTATTGTCAAGAAGCTTCACCACTTCGTCAGTTGTGGCACATTGATCGAGCATCCATGCCACGAATACCGAAAGAGACATCTGCGGCTTTTTTGCGGCATTGTCATCATTATATATCGTTCCTTTGCAGAAGAGCCCATTGATCACGAGTCCTTTTTCATTCATCCCTTCTGTGATGCCTCCGTCATAACTCACGGCATATACCGCACCATATTTTGAAGTCCATGATATATGATTCGCCTGATCGGAGCTGACTTTCTTCATGCCGCGTGGATAGATGTAAACATTTGTGGGGATGGGTGTTTTCCAATCGAGGGAACGACCTATCACAAATAATGAGTCTGTGCCTTGATAAAAAACGCGGGAGCATGCCCCGGCATGAGGAGCGGAAATAACGGCTGCAGCAGATGCGGCGGCAGCAATTAGATATGGTTTAAGTGTTTTCATAGTTGATGCGTTAAATAAATAAAAGTTGCATTTTGCAGCTTTTATTTATTTAACGCATCCGGTTCTATTTTGTTCTGCCCGAAACGCCATATGGCTGACAGTGAGAATGAGAATGGAGAATTTGCGCCATATCCAGGTATGAACCAGGGGGTGGATGATGTTTTTGAATTGACCTTGAATTTCATATGGTACCTGGCATTCCATCCGAGTGAAAAATTGCCTACTATCTTTACTTTTATGCCGGCAAGCACCTCTCCATAGAGGGCGGATGCCTTCAGCCCTTTCATGGAGAAAGACTGAGTCTCGTCCCAGTATCCGTTGGAGATGCTGACATTTTCGATGTCATATTTGAAACTCGAGAAACCGACCCTGAATCCTGCAAATACCTGATAAGCGGGATCGCTTTTGTACATGAAATTATAGTTCATGCCAATCTTTGCATAGAAGGATGGTTTCGTCTTATAGGTGAAGTTTGAATCTTCAGGTGAGTTCTTGGCAAATCCCATGCCGGCTTCCACTACCGGGAAAAACCAGTTGTGGAGTGATACATCAGCCCACACATCGAAACTTGCATGTTTCTGTCCTGTCGCCATCAATATTGCGTCCGCGAAGTTGACACCTAATGTCCAGCCGTTATAAATAGGATATATTGGTTTGGATTTAGGCTTGGTAACAGTGTCGAGCACGGCAAGGAAGCGCACCGGTTCCTGAAGGGCGTTCCCGTGCTTATCGTAGAAATGAAGGGTCTCCACCGGTTTGTTGTCGTCGATATCCACAGGAGAGGATTTGCGAGGAGCTCGAGGTGTCTTTGGAGCTATGGAATCCACCGGCATTTTTACTGCCACAGAGTCTACCGGCAATATTGTTGATGTTGAATCGGTGGGAATGGTATCTGTTGCGATCTCTTGCGCCGATGCAGAAAGCACCGGTAAAAGGAGAATGGCTAATATATTTATTAATCTTGTCATTATTGCTGGGAAACGCGGAAATAGATGCTGAGATTCTCAGAATCCTTATTGGTTATCTCACCCATAGGACATGTCACCGAGTCTATTAGCAGCCCTGTGCTTCTGATTTCTTTGATGCCGAATACATAGCTGACACCACAAGCCGATGAAACAAATCTCGGATCGCGGGAATAGATGAATGTGACGGTATCTCTGATATTTTGCTGAGCAAGCTCTTTGTGAAGATAGCGGAAAACATATCTGGTGGTATCGGAATCGAGCCGGAAGGGGAGATAAAGTTTAGACAGCGCTTGAGTCCCGGGGGAGAGGATTGAATCTCCGGGTGCACCTACGCCATAGACTTCAAGAGAATCAATTGCTACGGTCTGTGTCGGTTCGAATGAATTATAAAACCCGGCAAGAGGAAGGGCATTCCTGTTTTGCAGACATTCGTCGCTTGAGCATCCCCATGTTAGGATGATAAGAAACAAGACTGCTCCCAATAACGACCGGAGATTTCCAGCCGCTGCGAATCTCAGGAAGCGGAGGTTTCCTTTCCTGCTGATGTTGTTATTTGAAGTGTTATCGGTCAAAACGATTCGGTTGAGATTTAGAATTCTTCAGCAAAGGTGATTTCAGAATTCTTCAGCAATGAGATAATTGTTTCTTTCCGCAGAGTTGCGGGTGATGAGTTCTCCGATCAGCCCGGTGCAGAAGAATTGCACTCCCAGCACCATGAATGCCAGGGAGAGGTAAAAATACACTGAATTTGTCAGGTAGAAATGGTATGAATCGGAATTCATCGAGATTATCTTGAGGATAAGCACCGTAACGACAGCGATAAAACCGATGAGAAACATCAACGATCCGAGGAGCCCGAATATGTGCATGGGTTTGATGCCGAACTTCGACTGAAACCAGAGGGTGCCAAGATCCAGGTATCCATTTACGAAACGGTCAAGGCCAAACTTTGTATGACCATATTTTCGAGCCTGATGGTGAACGACCTTCTCCCCGATCTTTTTATATCCGGCATTTTTTGCAAGATACGGAATATAGCGGTGCATGTCGCCATATACCTCAATATGTTTTATAACCTCGTTGCGATAAGCTTTGAGTCCGCAGTTGAAATCATGAAGATTCTTGATGCCGCTGACCTTGCGGGCTGTGGCGTTGAAAAGTTTTGTGGGGATTGTTTTTGAGAGGGGATCGTAACGTTTCTTTTTCCAGCCAGACACAAGGTCGTAGCCATCTTCCGTGATCATGCGGTAAAGCTCCGGAATCTCATCCGGACTATCCTGCAGGTCTGCATCCATGGTGATCACCACATCGCCTTCAGCGCGGCGGAACCCTTCGTTGAGAGCCGGTGATTTGCCATAATTGCGGGAGAAAGAGATGGCATGGATTGCAGGATTGTTTTGTGCGAGCTCATGAATCACACGCATAGAGCGGTCTGTTGAGCCGTCGTTTACAAAAATGATCTCATAAGAGAAGCCGTTTGCGTCCATTACGCGTTCGATCCACTGCGCGAGCTCGGGTAGCGACTCCTCTTCGTTATATAAAGGTATTACAACTGAAATATCCATATTCTTATTATTTGATCCGCACCAGCAAAAGGAAATTAAAGGCGAGCGGATATTTTTATATCTTTAGGTGTAAAAGACGTGGTGAAACTGTCTTTCAGTGCAAAATTACGAAAAAAGAGGGGGAATTGAAAAATTTTTTAAGAAATATTTGGAGGAATCAAAAATTAGTTGTAATTTT
>CAJUDL010000019.1 GCA_910585285.1 uncultured Muribaculaceae bacterium | reverse complement strand
ATAACTAATGCCACATCCGATTCCAAATTTCTTATGTCCGAAATAGAAATGCATGCCTACTTCTGGGGTGAAGAAGACACCCGTGACATTCACAAAGTTGTAGCCAAGTTTCAAATCGATGTACGGAGAGAAATTCCTGCGGATGAGGTTGTGGATCTCGCCTCTGACATTTACGAAAAGGGGAATACTTGCGTAGGTTTCCTCTCCCCAATAGTCATATACATCGAACCATGCCGTGATACCCGTGCCGATACCGGCGTAAATCTCTGGTGTGATCTGCACGCCGTGAGATGTAAGGAACATTATTCTGGAATAAGAATAGTCACCAACGCCGAATATGGTGGATTCTCCAGCGAATCCGCGATAGCGCGGAGCTTTTTCCCAACCGTATTCTTGATATACGGGATATTGACGGCTTTGAACGCTTTCAACTGGAGTGGAGTCTGTCATGCCGTAGCTGTAATTGCTGCGGCTGGATTTCGTCTGATACATCGGTTCTTTTGTGATTTTCTCTACTTCATCAATCTTGAAGATGAAAATATTGCCGTCTGTGGTTTTGATCTTGAGACTTTGATTCGGCACCTGTTCTACGATTGTGCCTCGGATCACGCTGCCGTTTTTGAGGTAAACCACCTCTTGAAGCTCCTCTGCCGATGCAGATGCAACGCATGCTGACAAAAGGCAAATTACATAGAAAAGTTTCCGAATAGCTGGTCTCATGATGTTAAAATTTATGAATTATGACTTTTAAATGTAAAATTAATAAAAATCATTGAATTCCGGTTACTTATTGTAATAAAATTCGATTTCAAATATAGAAAATGAAATCATACGTTTCCTTGCACCTTGCGGATCACAAGAGCACTGTTGGTGCCTCCGAATCCGAATGAGTTGGAGAGAACGATGTCAAGAGGCATATCCACAGTCTCCCGGGCTATGTTTAGATTGGCAGCCGCCTCGCATGGGGTCTCAAGGTTGATGTTTGGAGCCACGAAATTGTTCTGCATCATGATTACGCTATATACAATCTCGCTTGCTCCTGCCATCCAGCATTCATGACCGGTCATGGACTTGGTGCTGCTTATCAATGCTTTCTTCCCTCTGAAAAGGCGATCGAGCGCCAATGCCTCGAATTCGTCACCTTGCGGAGTGGAAGTGGCGTGAGCGTTGATATAGTCGATTTCATCGGGGGAAACTCCGGCATCATCCATGGCGCGGCTCATGGCTTTCAACGATCCGTCGTCGCTTGGCTGCGATATGCCGCCACCGTTTGAGGAGAAACCGTAACCCACTACTTCGGCGAGGATGTTCGCACCGCGTGCCACGGCATGATCATAGTCTTCAAGCACGAGAGCCGCTGCGCCGCCGCTGGGAATGAGTCCGTCGCGTGAGGCATCGAAGGGACGCGACGCTTTCGTCGGGTCGTCCATGCGCACCGAGAACGCTCCGAGTGCATCGAATGTCGCCATCGAATAGTAGTTGGTTTCCTGTGCTCCTCCTGCCAGAATCATATCCTGCAATCCTTGCTTGATCAGCATGTATGCGAGACCGATTGAGTGGGATCCGCTGGCGCACGCCGCACTGATGGTGAAGTTCACACCTTTGAGGTGGAAGATGGTGCTCAGGTTCATGTTTACGGTCGAATTCATCGACTGGAATATGTATCCGGAACCGATGAGTGCCGAATCATGTTTCTCTTTCATGATGTTGGCAGCCTCGATTACCGGTTTTGCGGAGGAGTCATTGCCGAAAATCACGCCAACCTCATTCTCGCGTAGATATTCGTCGGTGACTTTAGCCTCGTCGAAAGCCTCCTTGGCTGCCATATACGCGAATTCCGCCTCTTCGGAAAGTGCCACGCGTGTGCGGCGGTCAAGAACACCCTTAAGCTTGGGATGCTCTACGATGCCGGTGAGTCCGGAGCGATAGCCGTATTCCAGACGTTCCGGTTCGAGTCCGATTCCTGATTTACCCTGATAGAGCGAATCCTTGACTTCCTCTTTATTTTTGCCTATACAGGACCAGATTCCTATTCCTGTTATAACTACTCTTCTGTTCACCCCTTTGTTTAATGTTTAATTTTCAATGTTTAATGTTTAATTCTGTTCCGCTATACTACACATTATTCATTACACATTACACATTATCACAAGAGTCCTCCATTGATGGAGATTGTTTCTCCCGTGATGTATGCTGAATCGTCGGATGCAAGGAAAGCCACAAGCGCGGCAACTTCCTCCGCCTCTCCGAACCTTCCGAGCGGCACGGTCTTTTTCAATGAATCCTCATCCAGATCTTTAGTCATGTCTGATCGGATGAATCCCGGTGCCACGGCGTTGACCGTGACCTTGCGGGGCGCTACTTCCTGAGCGAGAGCCTTCGTGGCTCCGATCAGGGCAGCCTTGGCTGCGGAATAGTTCGCCTGCCCCGGCAATCCCTTGAGTCCGGAAAGAGAAGCGATATTGATGATTCTGCCGTGGCGTTTCGTCAGCATCCCTTTGAGCACACGACGCGTCACGTAGAAGAAACCGTCGAGGGTTGTGCTGATAACCTTATGCCATTGCTCTGCCTGCATGAATATCATCAGGCTGTCTTCCCGGATGCCGGCATTGTTGACAAGCACGGTGATGCGGTCGGAGGGGTGTGCCTCTTCCCATTTCCCCAATGCCGAGTCTACTGATTGCTCGTTGCTGACATCGAAGGGGAGAAGATCGGCGACTCCACCTTTGTCGCGTATGGTTTCTGCAACTTCTTGAGCCGCAGTTTCGTTGGAATGATAATTTATGATTATCCCCAGTCCTTGCGAAGCGAGACGTTTGCATATTGCAGCACCAAGACCGCGCGAGCCGCCTGTAACCAATGCAAAATTCATGATTTCAAGTATTGGATGATGTTCGTTCTTAAATAAATTTCGGTTTCCGCCACTTCTTCATAGAAGGGTGTGTCTTCAATGAACTTGGGGCATATCTTACGTATTGCATCATATTGCTCGCGGGTCTTTGGCGACAGTTTGTCGGCAATCTGCAGACAGTCTGTTGCCTGGGCGAGAGCGATATATAAGATGGACATGACCTGATAAGCATTGTCAATCACCTTTCTGCACAAAAGCGCAGAGTTGGTGCCCATGCTAACGATGTCCTGGTTGTCGTTGTTGTTGGGAATGCTGTGCACATAGTTCGGCATGGCGAGAGTCTGGCACTCGGCGGTAGTTGAGGTGGCGGTAAACTGGCATGCCTGCATGCCGTAGTTGAGTCCGAGCACTCCGAGATTGAGGAAAGGAGGGAGGATGCCATTGATGCGGTCGTGGAAAAGATAGTTGAGCTGGCGTTCCGCTGTCATGGCGAGACGCACCATCGCTATCTTCACCTTGTCTTCCTCAAGTGAAATATAGTCGCCATGGAAGTTGCCACCATGGTATATGTTTTTTGTAGTGTAGTCTACGATCGGATTGTCGCATGCCGAGTTGAGTTCGTTCTGAAGAACTTCCCCCGTGTTGGCAAGAGTGTCGAAGATCGGTCCATAAATCTGGGGGATGCATCGCAACGAATAATAAGCCTGCACCTTATGTTCGAAATAGGTGTCTTTGTTCTTCGCGGGGTCATAAAGCTCATGCTCACGTTTCTGAAGATGCTTGCTCCCCTCGCTGACTTCACGAAGCCAGCGGGCAATCACCTGCTGTCCGGGTTGACGGCGGCAGATGTTTTCCTCTACCGACATATAATCGTCGAAAGAATCGGCAATCTCATTGATCCATGCCGATGCTATTACTCCATATTTCAAGAGATTTTCGGCATAATATTGATTCACTATCGAGATGCCTGTCATCACGGATGTGCCGTTGGTGACCGACAACCCTTCGCGCACGAAAATCCCCATCGGTGTGAGTCCTTCCTCCTTCATCACGTCGGCGGTTGGACGCCATTCCCCTTTAAAGTGCACTTTCCCTTCGCCGATGAGACAAAGCGCGATGTGCGCAAGCTGCACGAGGTCGCCGCTGGCTCCGACACTACCGTGCATGGGGATGAAAGGATATATTCCCCGGTTCACGAATTCCTGCAGGAGGGTGATGACCGAGGGATTGATGCCGGAGCGCGCCTGCAGGAAGGTGCCGATGCGGGCAATCATAGCTGATTTAACCTCTATGTCGGAGAGGGGAGTGCCGGCACCGGTGGCATGACTGCGAATGATGTTGTATTGAAGTTCCTTGAGGTGATTGTCATCTACGCGCCATTGAGCCATAGGTCCGAAACCTGTGTTGATGCCGTAGATGACCTTGTCGGCTACAAATTCCTTAAGAAATTCGTGGCAATCCCTAACGTTGACCATCTCCTCAGCTGGAAGGGTCAAGGATTTGCCGGAGAACAGAATATCGTAAACAGATGACAGGTTCATGATAAAACTATTAAACTGCGCTATGCGCTACATATATCCTACAAAATTAGCAAAAAAAATCCAACTTAATGAATTATTGGTCGGATTTTACATAATTTTGGTCTAAAATGCAGTTGTGCGAGACTTGGAGAAGAGCCATGGCAGAAGAGTGGGGTAGTTGAAAGCCCAAGGCCAGCATTCGTGTCCGACGCATGAAATCTCGGAATATTCCACGTCTGCGCCGGCATCTTTGAGCGCACGGTATGCGGTGCGGCTGCTTATAACGGGTATCTCTTCATCCTTCTCGCCGTGGAAGATATAAAATTTTACATTTTTTGCGTCTTTAAGTCTGTTTGGGTTCACGGCTCCGCAAATGGGAACGACTGCTGCAAATCTTTCCGGATAACGGCATGCAAGATCATATGCGGCAATTGCTCCCATCGACACTCCGATGATATAGATCCTGTCGGTGTCTACGGGGTTTTTCGTCACTATCGTATCCAAAAGATTCATCAGAGACCGTTCTGTGGGTGATTCTTCGGGGATCGGAGCTCCTGGCATGAATGTGCGTTGGTCGATTTTTCCGGTCCATGTGCGCTCATTGCATTGAGGAAATACCACGAATGCTTCGAAAATCTCCCTATTGGCAGGATTTGAGAAGATATTGGCACCGACAGAGAGCTGGCTCTCATTGTCATCTCCCCGTTCTCCGGATCCGTGAAGGAAAAGCACGAGAGGATATTTCTTTCCCTCTTTTATTTTTTCGGGGGAAAGCATGCGGTAAGGCATGGAGACGGTAATGGGGTCGCGGAAAATATGGCGAGAGTAGTCGTCGTTAATTCCAGGCGCGAGCATCTGAGCATTCGCGCTACAAGAAAACAAGGCGCAAAACGCCCCAAAAAGTATTGCAGGGAATTTCATAGTGGATTCAGTTATGTGCAGCTCTATCTTTATAAAAAATACAGTTGCAGTCGTTTTAACTTTTAACAAATGTGTGCATTGCTTGGTTTTGTGATGAACCTATCTTTAGCGATTTGAGGATTACGGAGTTGGCGCGGTCAACCACTGATGTGTCGAGCGATGCCAGATATATGCGTGTCGTTGATTCTGAGTCGTGTCCCATCCCTTCGCTTATCACGCTTATCGGTATTCCGTTGGTTTTAGCGGCGGATGCCCAGCTATGACGTGCCACATACATTGTCAAAGGAAGTTCCATCCCTGTCATACTTGCTATCTCTTTCAGGCAGCGGTTTATATTATAACTCATGTTTCGATAGGCGTATATTTCGCCGGCGCCTTCGCGGCGTATCAGAGGGAGGAGGTAGCACGACTCGTTCTTGGGATATTTGTTGAGAATCCGTTGCATTTCGTCGGTCCATTTGATATGTAGCAGCTGCCCTGTTTTTCTGCGGCGGTAAGACAAATAACCGTTTCGGAGATCTGTCTTGCGGAGAAAAGCCATATCCACAAAGCTCATTCCTCGCAGAAAGAAACTCATCAGAAACATGTCGCGGGCAAAATCGAGTCTGGGAAAATGGTGCAGGTCAAGTGTGTATATCTTGCGGATTGACGAGATGTGCACGGCTCGTTTTGTGGTCTTGTCGATGCCCGTGTATACGTGTTTGAAAGGGGATTTGTTGTCGATGATGTTTTCTTCCACGGCGCGGTTGTAGGTGGCGCGCAATATCCTCATGTAAAAGGATATTGTATTGAGTGTAAGTCCATGATGCCTGAGCCACCCTTCGTATCCCTCAATTAGTTCGCGGGTGATATTGTCGAGCCGTATGCTTTTGTGTCCGTAATACTTTATGAAACTGTTGAGGGCGGCGCGGTAGGTTTCGGAAGTGCGGATCTTTCCGTTCTGATGGAGTTTTGAGATGATGTTTTCCATGTAGTTTGTCAGGGAGTATTCGCTTGTGTATTTTTCAAATTCATCAGCAATGTCCCGGCAGGTAAAAGAAATGTTGTCGGTGTCCAGGTTGTGAATGATTTTTTTGAATAAAGCCATATCCGTTTGAATCCTTTCTCGCAATGTTAAAATATGGTTTCGGCGCGGATTGAGTTTGTTTATTACTACCGTTTGTGATTTTGCATTCCATTCATCGGTGAAGACACGGTAATGTGTGCGCATGACTTTTGTTTTTGTGCCGTGGTAGAGCTGGTAATAGATTTCGCCCTCCTTTCCTTGGCGTGAAGGACGGAATCTGACTTTTATTGTAGTCGTCATATCAAATAAATTTTTTGAGTAAATTTACTTTTTGCAATTAGAAATTTACGTATTGTGACTGATTTGCCGGAAGGTTTTCGTTATTTTGCATATCCATATAATGAATATTGATAAAACTTACCGATACATGAGACATTTTTATACAAGGCTTTGCGGGATAATATTCCTGGTATCGCTCGGATTGCTGATTGCTGATCTGAGCACTATCAACAATCAACTGAAAACAGGCGGACAGATGATCGCATTGGATTCGAATCAGAAACTGCCGGTAGTTATAAACGGTGATACTACTTTCGTGAACCTTGCCAAAGGAGACAGCCTCCGCATCCTTGGTTTTACGCGACTGACCACTCATCAGGATGTGTTGGTGGAGACGCAGCGCGGCGACCGCGGTGAACTTGACGCGTCGCAGTTACCGATCCGGCAGCTCGTAGTTGATGGCGACAACAAAGGAGACACGATCGTCAGCCTGGTTCCCGAATATATTGGCAAATCACATTACGTGCATGAATACAAGGCGCGCACCGCCAAGGGTGAAGAACTTGAATTGAAGGGTGAGGATTTTGCCCCCATTTGTGAAGGATGGGAAGACTACAACCTTCTCAACAATGCCTCCACTTCGATAACAACGCAGAGAACGTTGGAAAAATGCAAGGGAAAGACACTTGAGGAGATTGAGAAGAAATTCGGCATGGCATACGATGTGATTGTCAACGCAGATGGCAGCAAAGAAGCTGAATTCCGCATATACGCTTATGGACCCGACGGAAAGATCTACACACCGGCAATTGCATTCGACAGTCAGGGACTCGCCACCGGTTTTTCGTATGATTTGTTGAAATCGAAAGCGAAAAACAGCTGGTTGCTCGGCAATCCTCTTGCCGATGGGGTGATATCAATGCCGCTGATCCGTTTGCTTACGAAAAGTGACTCGTACGGCACTCCATCGAACCATACCGGCAAGGCGACTCCATGGTATATATATGTGCTGCTTGTGGTGGGGCTGCTGGCGCTCGCAGTGTGGTATCTGCTCGTTCCCTCCTTGCCGACTCTCCTTATGGGATGGCTGATAGCGTATCCGATAGTGTTCAAGCCACTAAACAACCGGATGCTGAAGCTTATAATGATGACGGCTACGGTGCTGTACACCGGGATATGGATGGTGGCATTGATGGGATGGGGTATGCACTGGTTCTTCACGCTGCTTGTGATTCCCGTAAGTTACTACTGCCTTCGCTGGGCAACGGAATATCTTGATGATTATGTGCCGCATCAGCGTTGTCCGCAATGCAAGCATATCGAAAGCATTGAATTTGATCATGATGAGGTCACTGATACCAAATATATGAAGGGCTCCGACATTAAGCGCGACAAACTTCTCTCTACCCATGACGAGCGTTACCAGACATGGACAGAAGTGACTACCAAATGGAGTGACGGATCTAAAACCGTCTCCAAGAAGGATGTGCGTAACCATAAGCGGCGTCATGACACTTACCGCTATATCGATTTTGAAGTGACATACTTTGTAACGTTCTATCTCAACCACTTCTATTGCAAGAAATGCAAATATCATGAGACCAGCACGAGCACCACACAGGAAGAGGTGGACCGCAAGGTCGTAGGCTCCCACAGCGGCACGGAGTCATATGAAGTTTAACCGCTGGCAATTGCCATCTTTATCACTGCCGGATATATACCTTTTGCTTTCATGCCTGATTGGCATCAGGGTTTATCTGTGTGTTGGCGGAAATAGTCGCGATGTACACGATACATGAGGATTGCAATCATTATTACGAATGCTAAGGTGCATAATCCCACGCACCCTCTCAGGAAGAGGGCTATCCCCAAAGAGATGAAATCCATGCAGAATGCCAGGATCAACATAAGAATGCAAGCTACTCCCACCACGCCTAAGGCTGCATATTTCAATCTCAGGTTAGCTCGTGTTTGATACAACTTGTCAATTTCGTTCTGCCTCTGCCCTTTATAATTTTCAAGATTCCTTTGCATATCACAGTGGTATTTGTCAGTATTTTAACGCTCCAGTCGTGATTATTGTTGTTTCATTACATGAATTCAAGATCTCTAGCTGTCGCAAATTTTGCGACAGTTCAAATTGCCTACATCGTTACCTGAGTTATAAGGCATACTCATATGAGGCTTCATGAGTAGTGGATTGTACGATGATTTGTATGTATATAAAATAAAATCCGCTGTAAGTTATTGGCTTACAGCGGATTTGTCTTTATTTATTGCGGAGAGAGAGGGATTCGAACCCCCGGAGGTGTTACCCTCAACGGTTTTCAAGACCGCCGCGATCGACCACTCTGCCATCTCTCCTTGGATTGCGGATGCAAAGTTACGCATAAATTTTCATTTATGCAAATTTTTTTGGAAGGATTCTATCGCTTTTTCGTAGGTGGCTTTGATGTCGGTTGCCATGCAGCGTTTGTCGAAACGGGCGGCATATTCTTTCCCGGCAGCAATCATGTCGTCGATCTCACGTCCTCCGCGAAGAGTGGCAATCAATGCCGCTGCCATGTCGTTGGGAGAATCAGGATCGACATAGAGGGTTTCCGGTCCGCCAGCCTCTTCAAGGCAAGAACCGGTAGCCGCCACAACAGGACGCCTGCTCTCCAGACCTTCCACCACCGGAATCCCGAATCCTTCATATCGCGAAGGGTAGGCAATCACCTCTGCTGCCTGGTTCACGCCCGGGAGGTCTTTGAAGTCAAGACCCTCGTAATAGCGGATGCGCTCTGTTACTCCCAATTCGCGGGCAACATCCTCAACCACTTTCTTATAGCCGTGATGGTCTCTGCCTACAACCACCAATTCAATATCCATTGGCAACGAGGGGAGGGCCTTCACTGTCAGTTCCAGATTCTTGCGACGTTCGATGGTGCCCACCTGCAGGATATATTTCTCCGGCAGGTTGAGACGTTTCCGGAGCGCGGAGAGTTCGTCCGCGCTCCAGATGCGTCTGAATGATTCATCGCAGCCCTGGTATATTACGTCGATCCTGTCGGGATCTACTCCGTAAAACTTCACGACATCCTGCTTCGTTCGTTCGCTCACGGCGATGATGCGGTCGGCGTTGCGGCAAGACGAGCCGTATTTGAAGTCATAAAGCTTGCGGTCGATAGGTTTGTAGCATTCCGGCATCGTGCGGTAGATGACATCGTGCATCGTCACTACCGACGGCACTCCGCTCTTGCGGATGTTCAGAGGCAGTTCATTGCTTAAGCCGTGAAATATGTCAACCTTGTCAGCTTTCAGGTTGTTGGATATGCCGAATGTTCGCCAGAGGCTTCCCTTGAAGCCCTGAGGAGGAGGAAGTCGGAACTCGACATTATGGGCAGAGCGGATTGCCTCCAGACGTGGATTGTCGCGCATTGCGGGTGTATAGACAAGGAGCTTGTCCTGCGGGTTTTCAAGCGCAAGGCGTTCAATTACGAGTCTTGAGTAGTTCCCGAGTCCGGTCATGTTTGACACGGCTCTTTTTCCGTCGAATCCGATGTTCATATTATTAGCAAAAAATGAATTTTTCGAGGGCGTATATGCCGGCTCCGGCGATGTATCCGAGGAAGGCAACCCAGGTGAAATTCTTCATGTACCAGCCGAAACTGATTTTCTCAAGTCCCATCGCAATCACACCTGCAGCCGAACCGATGATGAGGATTGAACCCCCGACACCGGCGCAGTAAGACATCAGTTCCCAAAATGTGCCGTCGATCACGAAATTTGCGACATATCCTGTGGCAGCCGGATCAGCGACGGGATACATACCCATAACGCCGGCAACTAGCGGAACATTGTCTACGATCGAAGAAAGTACGCCAAGAACCAGTCCGATCCAGTAGACGTTGTGTATCTCCTCATCGAGATAAGCCGCTATGTCGGAGAGTATTCCCGTGCTTTGAAGCACAGCCACCGCCATCAGGATTCCGAGGAAGAAAAGGATCGAAGGCATGTCGACGCGAGAGATGACCTTCGGCAGACGAAGCTCACGCGCCTGCTCGAGCATCTTTGAGTTATAGAAGATTTCGGTGAACACCCAAAGTGCGCCGAGCACGAAAAGCATCCCAACGAACGGTGGCAGGTGAGTGATTGATTTGAATATAGGCACGAATATCAGTCCTCCCACGCCGAGATAGAACATTGTGGCGCGTTGCCCTGCGGTGATGAAAGAATTTTTCTCAACCACAGTGTCGCGGGGAGGAAGATCGCCTTTCAGCTTTCTGCTGATGATGATCAGAGGGAGAATCATCGACACTAATGAAGGCACAAGCACAAACGACAGCAACGCCGGCGCCGTGATGTTGCCGCTGACCCAGAGCATGATGGTGGTGATGTCGCCGATCGGGCTCCATGCGCCGCCGCTGTTTGCCGCAATGATGATCATTCCGGCGTAGAGCCAGCGCTCTTCTTTCTGAGTGATAAGTTTTCGCAGAAGCATGAGCATCACGATCGATGTGGTGAGGTTGTCGAGGATCGCCGACATGAAGAATGTCACGAAACTGATGATCCAGAGGAGTTTTTTCTTGTCGCGTGTGTTGATATGGTCGGTAATCACACGGAAACCGCCGTGTACGTCAACCATCTCCACGATGGTCATAGCTCCGATTAGGAAGAGAAGCGTCTGCATGATGTCACCGAGATGCTCCACGATATCCACGTTGAGCACATACTGGAGCGCCTGTTCATGCAGCGACTTGTTGGCAAGAGCGGGATGCGTGTCGAGGAAATGACGGAAATTGTCGGCGGATACTACCGGCACCACCGATTCCGCGCCCATGGCATAGATTATCCACATCAGCATTCCGAGAAGGAGCGCGGAAGCGGTCTTGTCGACGCGGAGAGGGTGTTCAAGAGCTATGGCGAGATAGCCTACAACGAATAAAACGAGCAGTGTCGTCAGCATAGTGGGAATATAGGTTAAGGAAAATGGAATATGAATGATATGACTCTCATAATTTGCGGCAAAATTAGCAAAAAAATAATTAATTAAAGAAATTTTTCTTTAATTAATTATTATGTTTTTAAACATAAAAACAGATAGCAGAAAAGCCGCCTTTTTGAGGCGGCTCTTCATCAGCATACATATCCGGCTTTATATGTATTTTGCCGGCTTATTTCACGATCCCTTTTTCCAGGAATTCGGCAAGATTTGTGCGCACATTTTCGGAGGCCCTCTCCACAGCCACTTTCGCCATGTCGGCGTCGGTCATGATCTTGACAAGCTGTTCGAAGGTGGTCTTCTGCGGGTTCCAGCCCAGTTCTGCGCGTGCCTTGGTGGGGTCGCCCCACAGGTTGACAACGTCCGTGGGACGGTAGAAATCCGGTGATACTTCCACCAGCACCTTGCCCGTGGCTTTGTCGATTCCTTTTTCGTCAAGACCCTCGCCAGTCCACTCGAGTTCGATGCCGACGTTGCGGAATGCCAGTGTGGCGAATTCACGCACTGAATGCTGTTCGCCGGTAGCGATGACGAAATCCTCAGGTGTCTCATGCTGCAGTATCAGCCACATGCATTCCACGTAGTCCCTGGCGTAGCCCCAGTCGCGAAGCGAGGATAGATTGCCGAGGTAGAGTTTGTCTTGCTTCCCTTGTGCAATTCGTGCGGCGGCAAGCGTGATCTTGCGCGTCACGAACGTTTCGCCACGACGCTCCGACTCGTGATTGAAAAGGATTCCCGAACAGCAGTACATTCCGTATGCCTCGCGGTATTCCTTTACGATCCAGAAGCCATACTGTTTCGCCACAGCGTAGGGGCTGTAGGGATGGAAGGGGGTGTTCTCGTTCTGTGGCACCTCCTCCACCTTGCCATAGAGCTCTGAGGTGGAAGCCTGGTATATGCGGCAGGTCTCTGCCAGACCGCATTGCCTTACCCCCTCGAGGATACGCAACACGCCCACTGCGTCCACATCCGCCGTGAACTCCGGGGAGTCGAAGCTCACCTGCACGTGGCTCTGTGCCGCAAGGTTGTAGATCTCGTCGGGTCTGACCTTGTTGAGCACCTGAATCACTGACATCGAATCGCCGAGATCGGCATAGTGGAGATGGAAATTCTTGTGACCCTCAAGATGCGCGATGCGCTCCCTGAAGTCCACTGAAGAACGTCGGATAGTGCCGTGCACGTCATAACCCTTTTCAAGCAAGAATTCGGCAAGGAACGAGCCGTCCTGGCCCGTGACTCCGGTAATAAGCGCTGTCTTCATGTGTAATTTAGCAATTGTTTTTTAGAAGTTTTCGGATATGATTATTCGCCTGCGGCACCGCCGTTATGGTCAGCACTGAATGGGCTGACGGATATGCTAACGGCGCCGTAGCGTGTTCCTGTCACAGTTGTTGCTCCCGAGCCTACGATTATTGTCTCCGTTGTCTGAGAGCCGCTGAGGTTTACGCCCTGACCCGGTTCGAGGATAATGTTGAGAGGGTAACTGCCCTGGAGTTCGGTCACCCTTGAGCCATAGAGGCGGGCGAGGTGCTCGATAAGAAGTCCCTGCAGTTTGTTTGTAGCTACAGTATTGATCTTGGTTCCCGTTTTGAATGTGAAGGATGCATCTTTAACAGCCCATTCCACATCTCCCATACGGTTGTCGAACAGCGCCTGAGCGAATGCCACAGGCTCAGTTGAGGAAGTTGAGGAAATAGAGACAGGGAGGAAGATACCGAAGGATGTGAATTTTGTGGTCTTGATAACGATATTGCCGGCAGCATCGACAGTATGGGCAACAACGCTCCAAGTGTTCGTTGCAGCATCATATTCTTTGGCTGTCACATATGGAGTTACTGATGCATCGAGCGCGAAGGAAATCTCGATCGGGGCTGTAAGAGTTATGCTCGGGTCGGAACATTTGACAGTAGCTCCGATAAGCATTGTCTCGTTCTCCTGAGCACGTGTGGCAGCCGCATCATTTTCCGAATATATGGGGGTTATGCTGATGGTGGTGCTTTTCTGAACCGTGTTGGCAGGCACATCCACCTTGATGTCAACGGCGCCTACCTCGTTCTGAGGAATATTCTCCGACTCCACGCTTCCGCTTGCATCAGCGTCAGGCTGGGTAACGACAAGATCCTGAGAAACCTTGCGGTTGAGAGCCACGCTCCAGAGAAGTTTCTCGTTTGCATCCTTTGTGAATTTGACAGAAGCTGAAGCGGGAAGCATACCTGTTGCGGAGGCGGATATTTCATAATCGCCGGCTGCCACATTGGATATAGTATAGGCACCCTCTGCATTCGTTTGAACTGAATGGTCGCCCAGTTCAACCACGGCACCCTCAATAGGTTCGCCAGCCATGTTGGTGATCACACCCGAGAGGGTATTGGGAGCTGCCTCTACAGTCGGGGGCAACACAAATTCGCGGTGATCATTGCTGCAGCATGAGCCGGCAGCTAAACAAAGGAACAGAAATGTTCCATACATAATGAATTTGTTCATAATAAGAATAATTTGTTAAAATATAGTTAATTATTTAAGTTTAGCAAGCTTCAACTTAAAGTTTAAGAGTTTAGAAGTTAAAGAGTTTATCAGATGCGAATATGACAGAGTTTCTATTTATTCCCATCAAACAAATAAACTCATAAACTGCGCACAGCGCGATTAAACTTATAAACTTCAACTTTTTGCTTGCGAAAGTTGAATTAATTATTAAAACAGGTTTACGTTATATGCTATTCCTCCGGAGAAATACCGGCAATCGATCAGGGCAGCCTGGATAAAGAGGTGTTTCCAAAGGAGAATGTCCGCACCGATGTTGACTTCATTCCCTGTCCACTCACCGATGACACGCAACGACGGTATCCATTTCGGTCGCCATGTGGCACCGGCTATAACCCCCTGCCACTTCTTACCGTATGACACCGGCACGTAGCGATAACCGAGATCCACTCCGAAACTATGTCCATGCGGGATGAAATGCTTGGTCGCAACAATGTAGTAGTTGCAGAAATAGCCCGCTCCGCTGCCACCATCATTATGTATCTTTCCGGGAGAGCCGATAAAATCATTTGAGCCTACTGCTATTGCAGGATAGTATCTCCCTTCTTTTAATGGATTGACCTTTATTGAGAAATATCTGTCTTTATGATTGAATTGAGGCTTATTTGTTTCTTCAGCTAATGATTTCATTAAAGTGAAGGTATAACCTATTTCGAGCCATGTAAATGGTGTTAAGGCAATCGAAAAATCAAAAGTATTATATTTTAAACCATCGTGATAGAATCCATAACGATCAGTTGTTTCTCCGGGAGTGAAATGTTTATCTAAATAATATCCTGCAATTATCGCATCTCCGCTGTTATTCATCTCAGCTGAGGGATTCTTGATAAGACCCGACATGCCTGTATATAACTGTGCAACACACGTAGCAGACGATAAGACAATTGAAATGCAAAAGATTAAAAATAATTTAAATTTCATTTATTTTTCCTCCCATTTCTTTTGATATTGTCTTTATCAGTGATAATCTCTGTTGGAGAATATTTGAAATCTGATTCCATAAGATCTGTACCCCATGGAATTAGAGTTCTGTCAAACCAGCCTTCTCTTTCATTCTCTTCAGGATCAGTCTGATATTTCGTTAGACCTCCGTTGACAGCCTCAACGCTATATCTCAGTCTGAAATTACTTGCCGGTCTGAAGTTTATTCGACGATGTTTTCTCTTGTAAGGAGGAATCATCACAATCACCTTAAAGCCGGCGTTCTCTTTTCCAAAATCGCTATAGGAAGCAAACACACCAACACTGACATGCCGGAAATGTCGGAAAGCTTCCGCCTCTACACCATAGTCGTTGAAGAGGTATCTGCCACCCCTTAGATAGAACTGTGTGTTCCATCTCGACAGATAGAACTCAGGACCTGCCGCGAATGTGACTTTCTTCATCGGACTCGCCTCCCATCTGTGACCCATCGAAATATAACCTGTCAGACCAATCTGCGCGGTGATTGCAAGCCAGGGTTTGATGATGAACATATTCTTCATGTCGATTCCATAACTTTCAGCAGTGAATATGCCTCCGGAAAATTTCATTTTCCATCGGTTGCCTACAGCAAGCTGTTTTGATATGGAAGCTACACGGAAACGGACATACTTATACTTGTCACCATACTGGTTGATGACCGGCACATACAGCTGGGCAGCAACCTCCCAGCGTCTGCCCATGTTCCACCTCACGCCCGGGGTGAGATTCACCAGCACGTCATATACCCTGTTGTTGAAATATATGTCGCGGCAATTGAAATCGACACCCATGAAGACATCGACCTCATCTGGATAGCTATATGATTGAGCATTGGTATGTAGGGAAGCAATGTTTGTTATGACAACAAACATGAAACCAAATGTTAAAGACTTAGCTTTCAGGTACATGTTCACTTAAGTTATCCCGCGTCACTGAGAGATCGAGTTTCATTATCGCACACAGCAGCTATTTCTCCGTTATTTTTACGTTGGTATTCTTCCCATAGTATTCCGGGAAGAGTCCTGATTATCCAGGAACATCTTGATACCTGTTTGCGGGGTTCCATAAACAATCGATGAACGAATTCCAAATGATGCTTGACCATCCAGCGAGGAGCGCGTTTCTCACCGATCCCACTATAGAACTTAAAAGCGGCTCCTACAGCTATCATCACCCCGTGATGCAGGTGTGGTTTTAGTTTTGACATAAAGATTTCCTGCTTTGGGGCTCCTAATGCGATCCATATAATGTCGGCACCATCTTTTTCAATCATACGAGCTATGGAGGGATAATCGAAATCCTCGACATCTCTGAAAGGAAGCTCCACAAACTTCATATCTCTCACATCTGGATTGAGTGTTGAGAGATTGGACTGCAATGCATCAAGCACATTTTGTTGTGTTCCCATAAATATCATGCGATATTTACGTGATACCACAACATCTTTAAAAACTTGACTGCCACAATATTGGTCATAATGGTCTCCATAAAGCAATCGTATATAAAGCGGAACGAAACTGCTGTCGCATATTGAAAACATACCGCCGTTGATCACTTTGAGGTAATCGTCATATCTGTTTGCAGTATTAAGAATAACTCCGTCAGCAACACAGATATAATCAGCTCCTTTCTCCTTAAGTCTGTTGTCTATCGCAGCAAGAACAGACCTCTTGTCAAATTCATAATTAATTCTGAAAAAAGTATCCATTGATGTTTAACTTAATCGTATAGATATGAATCTCCTATGGTGATAAGGTGATAGGGAGAGTTAAAAACAAGTTTACTTTTGCGCAAATTATTAAGAATTCTGAGAGATATCTCACGACATCTCTTTTCAATATAATAGTTGTAAAACAATCAGGTAATTATCGCCTATAAATAAATATAAAATATAAATATATACTGAGAATGAAGGTGTTATAAGTTAAAATCTTATTTGTTTAAAATTATCATATTGTCGGATGCTTTTGTATTTATTTTATTATTAGCATTTTGTAAATATCAATAACTGTTTTTATTTTGAGGTCCCAGGATAATTCATTTTGACGGTTAGAACAGTTTTTTTTCATCTCATATAGTTTTTTTCGATCTTCTATTAAAGATAAAATTGCTTTGGCAAAATGGTCTGGACTATCGGTTGCTGTTGATAAAGGGATCTTTATGCCAACGGTATTATTAACAACATCTCCCTGGCCACAAGTATTGAAACATACCACAGGTAATTTATTCTGGATTGCTTCCAATACCACGTGTGGTGTCCCCTCATCTATACTTGTGAATAGGAAAAGATCAGACTCTCGCATTATTTCATGAACTCGAATATTAGGAACTTTTCCAAGCCATTCTATGTTGTCTTGTATATTCAGAAATTTAACTAAATTAATGGCACGCTCATATGCACTATTGTTAGTATCACCGATAATCGTAAGTTTTATTTGCTGATAATTTTCTTTTATAATTGCTATCGTTTGTATAGCAAGTTCCAATTGTTTTCTATAATCAAATTTTCCAACCCATAAAAGGTTGAAATTTTTCTTTTCATTTGTTTTGGATAAGGAAATTTCATTTTCATAGCAACCGGTTTCATTCAATAGAATCACATCATCACGAAAATGTTTTTTTATGAATCTATATACGTTTGAGTTGGCAGCTAAAATACAATCTGCACGCCGCATCGCCTTATTGGATAGTGGATAAAATCTACCTTGTAAATAATTCAAAATATTCTTTACAAAAGCTTTCGTCTTAGTATTTATTGATTGTCCTTTCAAGTATTTCAGAGTTGTCCATCCATATCCTCCAACAGGTCCCCATATAAAAGGAATGGTTTCAATCTTCCATAAGGAACCCGGTTCTCGGAATCCGATCATATTGAGTTGGTGAATGATATCAATCTTATTCGATGCTATAATTTCTTGGGCTATATTATATGTTTTCTTTTGCCATTTTCGGTAGTGTTTGTAGAAACGCCAATCACCTTGGTTCCAACACATGTTTCTCACTTCTTGGGTAGTTTTATTATAATAAAAATGAATATTAGATTTCCAAGGTATGTTATTGAGGGCGTCATTTATTTCTTCTTCCCATTCTCCTTCAGTGATTACAAACACATTACAGTATTGGGCAAGATTGACAATCCAATTCCATCCTAAACCTGGTTCACTTCCCCAATTGGGGCGCACAGCATATGCATTTATAAGTACGTTTAGCATTGTCTCAAATTTTTATTATTGTCCAATCTTCAGGAATAATGTCAGACCATCCTTGACAATTCATCCATCTGGATGGCGCTATCACAATTTTATTTGGATTTTGATTAAGCCAACCACCCCACCATGAAAAAGAGGAGTTTGCTATAATATTATGAGAACATAAACTCATTAACTGCATGTCTTTAAAACTACTTGTCCCTTTGTTCCAATCAACATATATGACAGGTATATTATGAACCACGTTCAATAGATTATTCTTACACCAGGCAGGATCATCGGAGAATATAACAAGAAGTTGAGGTTTGACTTTTTCAAGCAGAATATTTATACTTTTACTATAGTACTCAATGGTGCAGATCCCACCTGTATCGGCAATTTTTAAATAATCACCACGACGAATATGTAATGATACAGATTCACAATCGCTTATCCTATTTGCAACATATTCATTTTTTGTCCCTCTTTCAAATTGAGGAAACTTGAAAGTGTCTAAGATTATTCCACGAATCTTAGAAAAATATTTTTCAGTTTGCCAATATCCTTCTGCAAGAAAAGAATCCCGTCTCTCAGTTAGTCCTTCCATGAAACGCATGTCTGGATTTTCTGTTACGATAGTCTTTCGTTTAGGTAAAACATGTCTTCCCAACTGCCAAAGTCTATAATGAGGTAATGGATATGCGACTTTTATTAAATCTGATATAGAAGCTTGTTTGATAGAAACATTGAATATGCGTTGCAACTCATAACCATTGTGGAATGGATACCCATTCATGCATGACGTATCAACGTAGACATCTTCATTATCCAAAGAATTCTTAAATGCCATTGCAAGGGAATATTGAAACATTTGATTACCCAAGCCGCCAAAAATCCTGACTATTTTCATTAATTATTAGATAGATGCGTTAATTAGACTAATATAAAGATCCTGAATGTCTTTGTTAATTTTTTTTATTGCGAATTCTGTTGTCGCCAATTGTTTAGATGCTTGCGATAATTTTATTCTAAGATCTATTGATGTCAAGGCTTTTAAGCAATTTGCAAGCTCTTTGATGTCTCCCTGTTTAAAAACTAAGGCATTATTATAGTTTGAGATAATATCGGGCAGACCGCCTACGGGAGTGGTAATTACAGGTAGATTATATGCCCATGCATCAAGTACGCCCATTGGGAATCCTTCCGCATAACTGGGTAGACAATATGCTGTAGCTTCTCTAAATATTTTATCTTTTTTTTCATTAGTTATCCAACCCGTAAAAATAACACTGTGGCACAGACCTAATTTATTAACCAAATATTGTGCTTGATCTATCTCCCCATTACCTGCAAAAACAATTTTCCATTCTGGCATACTGTCATGAACCAATGCAAAAGCATTAAGTAAATCTTTATAACCTTTACGTTCAATTAAATTCCCAGCATAAAGAATGTAAGGTTGATTATGATTGTATTTATATTCAGGAGTGGGAATAATTTGTGGACAAGGATTATATATGACTATAAGATTCTTTACATTCCACTCTTTCTCTATCAATTGTTTCCATGTATTGGACAAAACAATGACTTTATCAGCTTTATTGATACACCACTTATATCGGGAAGATTTTGAATTGTTGTAAATAGTTGTCTTTGGATCGGGGAAATGAAGATGCAATATAAGTTTTTTTCCAAAAAGTTTTGTAAAAAAAACGAATGGGATTTTTCGTTCAACTGCGGCAAGATGGATGTGTACTATATCTGAGAATGGAACTTTTAAGATAAATTTTAATAGACCAATTATAAAATATGCCACCTTTTCAATTGCAGATCTGTCAATATGAGTCTCGATCCATTCGCAGTTGAAGTTCGTCCATTGATTTCCCAATTGATGAGCCTTTATGACAGAAGTTATCCCTCCTCTGGTTTTATGGGAAGTGCCAATAACTAAGACTTTAGCCATAGGATGATAAATTTAGTGTTAATCTAAATCCTCGATGTAGTATTTGCTAATATCTTCAGGAAGCTTTGGATATCCATAGGGCGAGGGATGAATCCTTAAATAGAATTTATAAAATTTACTTCTAAATTCATATAGTTTTAATTTATATCGTTGATAATAAATAGATTTTCCTGCACCAAGATATTGAAGTCGATTTATATTTTTGATTTCTTCGTATTTTTCATATGAGTTGGGAATCATTATAAACTTATTATCAGGATAAGTATTTACAGCCATTTTTCTTTTTTGAAAATGTACATACATCGTTGGTATTTTGTTTATTGTCCCATTTCTTTCAAAAATTCTATATAATTTGCCATTCTCATATGAATATATAATATTCTTGCATCCATAGTATTCCCTCCTTCTCATATGTGAAAAAAATGGATGATACATACAATCAATATCATCAAATATTATAGAATCATAGAATTTTTCATAGAGATTATCTGCCCAGTGTTTGCTTGTACCACAATATTCATCAAAAGCTCGCCCCTCGTCATATGTAAAAACTTGTCTATAATTAGGAACTTCTACATTTTTATATTCAGAATTAACTTTCTTGTTATTGCGGTATAAACTGAAATGTCCCCTCCCGAATATATGATCATACTTATCAAGTATTTCTTCTGTTACAAATTGTCTAAGATCTCCATAAATAATATCTGTATCAGTGTAACCCCAAAAATCATAATCAGTTAAGTAATCTGCAAAAATCTCACCATATGCCGGTCTGAAATCACAAAATTTATACGGTTTGGTAAGACATATCGTGAAATCAAAGTGTTTCTGGAAACAAACCTTTAATTCCTCAAAATCTGTTTTATAAACATGTAGATTTGGGGGAATATTATTGATATGATTATTTGTAAATAATAGGAAATCAATTGAAGGATTATGTTCAACAGATTTTAACCAGAAAGGAAAATCTTTTCTGAAATTGCCTATATAAGGGATAATAAGAGCTATCTTTCTCATCTGATTATTTAGAATTGAGAAAATTTCTAATATGGGATGTTAGAAACATATAAAGATATAGGAATCTTGGAGAGTTGGTTAAACATAACCAATGAAAAAACCTTGCATATAATCCATAATATGATGGTTTGAAAGAAGAAAGCTCTTTCCAAATTTCATCATTAAGAATGTATATTAGATAATTATATTTATTGTTGTAATCAGAATTGATTAATCTGGTAAGATGCATTCTAATATCAGAAATTACAAAACGATTGATTCTCTGTAGAGCATCCTTATCATTAGATGTTATTTCAATCAATTTCTTTCTTAAAGTTTTCATCCCAATGAAAGCTTCAGGTTTAAAAGAGTGTGTTAAAGAATTTTGATTATGGAAATAATGATAGAAAGGATAATCAAGACACACCATAACTTTACATCGTCTTAAAAATGCTATTTTAAATAATGTGTCTTCTGATGCTATTTCCCGTTCAGAATAAAATCTTAGGTTATGGTTTTTAATTATAGATCGTCTCATGCAAAGCAAGCATACCGAAACAGGATGTAATCGATCCGGTTTTATATATGGTGCGCTTGCAATAACATCGAGTGTATAATTTATAATTTCTTTCTCATTTAAAAGTCGGTCTCCGCCTTGTTCATGAGATGTCACCCATATTCCCGGGCTGACTTCAGTTATAAAATTACCTGTCACAACATCTGCATTGTGGGCAACTGCGGTTTTGTACATTCTCTCACATGTATCAAGTTCAAATGTGTCATCGCTATCAAGAAACATAACGTAGTCGCCAGATGCGTAATCTAATCCTGTGTTTCTGGCAAAACCGAGTCCTTCATTTCTTTTTTTGTGAATCACTTTGATTCTTTCGTCCTTATTACCCCATCTGTCACATAAAACAGGCGTAGAATCTGGAGATAAATCATCAATCAATATTATTTCAATTTCTTTTAGAGTCTGTTTTATGAGACTTTCCATGCATCGATCAAGAAATTTCTCAACTTTATAGCATGGCACTATTATGGAAATCAAAGGATGTTTCATATTAATCTTTATAGAACCTTGATACGTTATAAAACAAAGATAAATGATAATTAGAGGAAGAATAGGGACTCTGATTCTTATATAGATTCCAACAGCATTCCATACATACTATGACGATCAAGGCATATGCTATATTCCGCATTCGTTCTTCATGCAATAGATCCCAAAGTAAAAGGGAAACTATGATTAGCTGAAATGGAATTAGATAATGTACCGGTCGAATTAGCACATGACTGACGTTACACACTAAAAAATATAGACAAGCATAAGCTACGGCAAGAAAATACCAAAGATTCAAACATGGAATATCATTCTCATATTTATATATGAGTCTGGGTCCAAACCAAATAGTGAAGACACCAATTAAGAAATATGAAATCATCATTAATCCGAAACTATGAACCTCTGCTGTATATCCCCCATTAAGAAACAAACTCATGCGATCGGTATAATTATCATATCCTGTAATTTCAGAAATAGTTTCTGCATAAGATACTAAACTTTGAAAAGATGGAGAGTATCCTAATATGACGCAAGAAACAAATATCCCAAGAAGTAAATATCTTTTTTCATTAAGTTTTTCTATACATGGCATAATATAAGTGAAGAGATAGAGAGGAAGTAACATTAATGCAGAATGATGTATAAGCGCACCAATAAATATAAATAATAAATATTTGAATGGTTTCCGGTAGAGGATATAGTTACATGCATAAACAAACATGGAGGCAACAATCATTTGTCTTACTCCATTCATATATGTAAGAAAATAACAATTTCCAAATAACACAAATGGCAATATTATAAGAATGAATCGATATTTGTTTAATGCTTTCACAATTGGAAAGATCTGTCCAAATGCGAGAATGCCAAGCCCGAAATAAAATGGTATCCTATTATTAGCAATAAAATTAGTTACATAGTTGTATAAGTATTCCTGGTTTCCTTCATCCGGTTTGAATCCTTGAATGAATCTTAATGTATATCCATAGCAATCCACTCCGGTATTCCATCTTAATGCGCATATCAATGTAAAAAAAGCGACATATGCCCATTCGTAACTGTCCATGGCATCGTCATCACCATATAATTCATATGATTTCTTAGCAAAACCGGACATTACCCAAGCAAAAAGGGCATAAACTAAAATATTGAAAATAAATATCATATATCCAGTGAAATCGCTTTTAAGAAAGAATCAAAATCCGAATACTTGGCTTTGTGCTCTTTCTTATATTTGTCAAAGATTGGTCCTAATTGTCGTTTAATTGGTATTTCGGGATATTTATTTATATCTTCTCCACTAACAAAAAGCGGGAACTCTTCCCAAAAATCGGCTGGAACCGGTTTTCTCCCAAAGCGTTCATAAATACTCCGAGCATAATCTATCGCCTCTCTTTCACTTACAGATAATCGTTTTTGATAATATTCCTCAAGAGTCATGATAACACGTGCCGGGGTACCCACTGCAATACTGTTAGAAGGGATATCTTTTGTCACGACACTGTTAGCACCAATAAAACAATTGTCACCTATTGTTACTCCTTTAAGTACCATCACGTGCCTTCCAAAAGCCACATTATTTCCAATGATTACTCTTCCGCTTGAATTGACAAATTCTCTATTGCTATGCAGAAAAACATGCGTTGCCCAATCATGTGTATGAATCTCGAAATGTTTATTTATAAAGCAATTCTTTCCGATGGTTACCAATGAAGGTCTTGTATCATCAATTTCTGTAGTTTTGGGTGATTGGATATAAGTTCCCTCTCCAATGAGAATCCCTCGTTTTCTTAGATACGTTATATAGCTCTCGGAAGACCTAAGGCGATATAGCTCCTTTATTTTATTGATTAATTTCTTTATCATTATGTATTATTCTCATTGGATTTCCTACCACAGTACAATTATCAGGCACGTCTTTTACAACAACGGCTCCTGCTCCGACTGTAACATTGTTTCCAATATGGACACCACCGATAATTGTAGCAGCCGCACAAATTTTCACATTGTCTCCTATTGAGCATCTTTCGTTTTCATTCCAAACTACATTAACACATTGATTAACATGAAAATTCCGTCCGATTTTCTTTGCCACAACAACTGTGCTATAACCATGTTGGATGATTAGTCCCGGTTTGATATCATCACAAGATATGCAACAATGATCTTGAGGACGCCAAACCATATATAGGAATATCTTTCTATTCCCAAGTCTTTTATAAACGACTGTGCGAAACTCTTTTAAACATGCAAAAAATACTATGAATGTACTGAGACAAAAACGTTTATTTTGCCAGGTGCACCAAACTTTAAAATCCTCTTTTATTATATTTATAAATCTTGTGGGTAACAATATATAATACACACCTATAAATGGTAATAAAAATAAGGCTTTAAGAAATGTCATCAGTCCAATCATATATTGTGTTTTATTAGAAAAGAATAATTGTACATCAAAACCAATTGTGCAGGTGCCATTTAAAAATTGTCTGAAATGTTCTTAATTTATATCCCAAAGCAGATTTCAAAGCATCTCGTCCCCATCCTCCTTTAAAATCATGTATCGCATAGGTGTTTATATCATCATATCTCCCTTTTTGCCAGTCATTAGCGCATAGATATTCTTGTGGAAAGAGTCTGAAATTATTAATTGTCTGGTCTTTATTATTCATCAAAAAACCGTATTTCCCCATTATTTCTGTAAAGATGGAAACATTTGTTGTGATATCAAATTTTAAACCTTGAAAGAATTTTCTATCGTTGTAAGAGTTAAGAAATTCTGACAATATCACATTGTGTGCGCAAGAAGCAATTACTCCGGTCTGCACGTAAATGTCATGTTCAAAACTACTGAAGCCATCAAGTGTGAACCAACCCTCGGGAAAAGGTTTCTTTATTAAAATATCTGTGTCAAAGTATAGTCCACCTTCGTTTACCAGTGCATGTAAACGTGCCACATCACTTACAAAGGCATATCGTTTTGCATAATATGCCTGTCGTGTGTAAATAAGCGCGTTGACATCAAAATTATCTTCATCCCATTTTTTAATTTTAAACTCGGGGAAATTTTCTTTCCAGGTTCTAATGTATGCCGAGACTTCCGGAGTAATAGGATTGTGTCCAAACCAACAATAATGAATTATTTTAGGAATCATAATTTTATATATCTGTTCCCAGTATCTCCGATTTTACGAGCTGGCATACCGGCGATGGTTATATTTTCCGATTCAAAACTTTTGTCCACAACGGCATTGGCTCCGATAGCACAACGGGATCCAATTTTTATCTTTCCGAATAATTTTGCTCCGGGTCCAATCCATACATTATCGCCAATTGTCGGAACATCATTCTGGGAATCTCCGTGTTGTCCGATATTAACACCCTGATGTATATCACAGAAATCTCCTATTCTTGCATTGGGATTCACAATGATAAGCCCAAAATGATTTATTTTCAGTCCTTTCCCGAATGTATTTATTGGTATATCCCAACCCATTTTAAGTCCATAATGATAATGTACTAACGCCCATAATTTTTGTAAGATCTTATGCCGCAGACCCTTATTGTTGGCATGATATTCTTCATGTCGTAAAGCTATTAGGAATCTCCAGTGACAATCGCTAAATCCAATTGGAAATCGCTTTGTAATACCGTTGGATCTCTTATCTGCTGCTTTATAAACTTTTAGGTCTTCTGGAGTTCTAATCATAAATAATTATAAGGTTAAGATAAATAAAAACTAAGAGTTTAGAATCGTAATAATTTATGGGCTAACCATATCCATCCGTATTCAATACATCTATACCCGAGGTTCCATCTTAAACCAGTATGTTTCCCTATGATGTTCTTTATCAATAAATATCTTTCTTTTAATTCTGTTTTGTCATTATAGAGCTTATTCATAAAATAAATTGAGAACTCATTAATTAGGAATGAATGGGAAAGTTCTTCTATTCTGTAGTCATTCTGTAATAACTTCAAAGTCTCATTGTGAAACTTGCGCATGGAATCAAGACTCGCGCGTGTCACTCGATTCGTTAAAGACTTATCGTTTATTCGGTAATGATAATATGCTCTTCCAAGATATATAATCGAAGGATTTGATCCGACAAATAAACGTATTAACATTAGAAGATCTTCACAATAGTTAATACCGGGTGAAAAGAAAGCATTTGCTTTAACATAAATATCTCTTCGGATAAGTTTATTCCACAAACATCCAAGAAGATTGTTATTAATGAACTCATGAATTATAAGATTCGGATCATATGATGTCGGTTTCTGAATACAATACTTAGATCCATCATTAATCGAATCACAATAATAGTCAGTTATGACAACATCTGCATTTTCTGATTGAGCTTTGACCCACATCTCTTCAAGCATTCTTTTTTCCATCCAGTCATCAGAATCTGCATATATTATAAATCTTCCGGATGATATATCAAGTCCTCGTTGTCTTGCAGAGGCAACCCCTTCATTATTCTGATGATAAACCGTGATTCTTGAATCATTCTCAGAGTATTTATCCGCTATTTTCCCAGAATTATCAATTGAGCCGTCATCTACAATAATTAATTCCCAGTTATTAAACGATTGTAATAAAATAGAATCGATCATGCGACCGATATTCGCTTCATCATTATACACCGGCATTATAATTGATATTTCTGTCATTTTCATAAGCGTATCCATTTTTCAGGAATGACATCATCGTTTTCAATCGTATTCCACCATCTTTTAGGAGCTATTATCATTTTAGATGGATTTGTATTAAGAAATGCTCCCCACCATGAGAATGTTGAATTGGCAATAATGTTATGATCGCATAAGCTCATAAGGTACATATCTTGCCAGGAATCAATTCCTTTATTATGATCAACATATATTGCATTTCTTAGAGTGAAATTTTTTTTAACCCATTCCATGTCGTCAGAGAAAAATACAAATCTCAAATTATTAATTTTTGAAGCAAATAGTTTTATTGCTCTGTTATAATAATCTATATTGCAGCATTTCCCGAAACCTTCGACAAAAGATGTTGACAGATAATCTCCTCTGCGTATATGTACGGAGACTGAAATAATATTTTTAACTTTCAGTATCTCTGCAATCTTTTGGGTCTCTAAAGAAGTTTCTTTAGGATTAAATTTAAAGATATTCTTTATTTTATCCGGATTTATTATGTATTTTTCACTTTGCCATGTACCATAGAAATACTTATATTTGGATGATGGATGGAGATCATTATTACTGACTATAAAATTTTTTCCAAAATATGTAGGATGCAAGAGACTGAATATTTTCGTAAAGGGGAATCCCATTCCATAAAATTTTTCGCTTATTCCCGGAGTGTGTTCAATGCCGAAAACTCTATGAAGTTCAAATCCTCCGGAATGTTCCCAATTCTTATTGGGTATAAAAATACGGATATCCTCACAAAAGAAATCTTTTAGATATGTCAAATAGGCATACTGAAACATTTGATTCCCTAATCCACCGCAAATAGCTACATATTTCATATTTCTATTGTTATTGAAAAAGCTTCACATCTCTTTTGTGAACATGATTGATTCAATTCCTTTTCGAACTTTCTTACTCCAAGTATTCCAGTTCAATCTATTTAAATACATTTGACGAGCATTTGCGCTTAACCTCTTTAGCTGATTATTGTCAATGCATTCCTTGATTTTATTTGCAAAATCACTACCTGAAGATCCTAATGGCAATAAATAACCGTTATATCCCTCCTTTACATAATTAGAGGTTCCACCTGTATCATAAACAAAACATGGTAGGCCAAAAGCGTTTGCTTCACAAAGTGCGATGCTCGAACACTCGGCAATACTTGGAAATAAAAATATGTCTTGCTTTGACATTATATTGATTAATGTATGATAGTCATTGGCATTATTTTTATTTAAAAAGCCATAATTATGCACCCACGATAAAGAGTCTATTCTCTCTGGAAGATCACGTATGCCTGTAATATGGAACTCAACATTTATTCCTTTGTCAATCAATACACGACAACATTCAAGAGCAATGCTTCCCCCTTTTCTTTCCCAATTAACACCACTCCAATAAATATGCAGTTTTTTTTTCGAATTATATGCCCTGTGGATTTCTGGAATGTCATCCGAATCAATATTTGCACCAAATTCTACAACTTGGATTTTTGTTTCGTCTATTCCATATTGGTCTTTTGCATTATGTTTGCACCAATCACTCGATACTATTACCAAATCTGAACGCTTAAACGCCCTTTTTCCAAGACAATGTGCTTCCCAATAATTATGATATATTAGATTCGAAAATTCAGTATAATATCCGAATAATGAATCAACGGTTGCATCTGTTAGATATATAATCTTTGCTTTTATATTTCGGGGAATTGCATTTAAAATAGATATATGTGTTGGGACAAAGACAATATCATATGGAGAGAAATCAAATTTTGAAAGAGTTTTTTTATATATCTTTACACTGTAAAATGATTCATCCATTCTTGTAGTCTTGCCGAACAATTTTGGAATTTTTATCCAGTATGAACATAAGAGTTTATCTATAAATGTTTGCTGATAATCTCTCATTGCATATAGATAATCTATTTCAAATCCAGCTCTTTCAAGTCCTTTTAAAGCTTGATACACTGTGCCAGACCATGCGATGCGATCATTTGCTGTAGTAGAAGCTGATATGAACAGTAATCTCATAAATACTATTTACAATCTATTGGGTATCCGTATTTATGACATCATCAATGCTAACGCGAGGATAGACTTCCAACATGCCTCCTCGAGTGGCATTATATATCTTAATTCCAAGCTTATCTGCAATCTTTTTTGCACACATATGATCTTGAATCATTGACCATCCGACATAATCTGCATTTTCAAAAAGCCTGTCATCATTTTTATACCCTGTCAATTCAGAATGAAAAGATGCCCCTTTATACGAACAATCGCATCCAAGTAGGTATATCTCTTTGAATCCCATATAGAAACATATCTGTAGAATGACATTGGTAACATTACCTCCCATAAAAACTTTCTTGCTAATGTCCAGACTCATCCTTTTTTTTCTTAAGCAGTGAGGAATTGCATTTCTAGTAGATGAATCCATTACCAGACTAACCCACATAGGCAATGGCATAACATTATTGCCAAACCATTCAATATCTTTATGGTTATAAAATGAAGCCTTGAATTCATTGGGATCTAAATGATCTTTAATACGTTGAAAGACTGTTCCGTCTGCAATGGCATAATAATCTGGACGCCAATCTGTTTTACTAAATAGATTTATTCCCGAATTACATGTCCAGCAGATTTCTCCTTTTAATTTGTTGACATCTTCAATTGTTAGGCTGGGACCAGTTGCAACAATGAAACATCGTTCCCCCTTATGGATATCCTTATATTTTTTTAATGGATCAAACAGTTCTCGATGTTTTGGCACATATCGATAAATATACTTTAGAATATCCATTCCCTGATGCTTCAATACCCTAAATGCATTTCGGTAAGGGCGCGTAACAGTTTTAAAACTATTAATATAATTCATTTTTATTCAAGGTTATTATCCTGAATATAGTTGATAACTCGTTTTAAATCATTGGGGGTATCAACAGCAATCGTTTGAGATTCGACCTCAATATATTGTACTCGAAAACCATTTTCGATGAAACGTAAAATCTCAATATCCTCAATGGATTCAATTTTTGCTTTACCAAATTTTTTCCCATACTCACAATAAAATTTAATAGCATGTGGAGTAAATCCATACACACAAACTTGTTTGTAGTATTTAACATCAATATTCCCCTTGGGAAATGGTGCTGCAGATCTTGTCAGATATACCCCACGACCATCTTTGCTGGCAATTACCTTTGGTACGGTAAAATTGATCAGATCAACTGGGTCTTTGATTTCTGTCATTAGATTGGTAACCTCTATATCTGTGTCTGGATTTTCTAAGAATGGGACAATTGCTTTTTTGATGGTCGCAGGCTCAATAAGAGGTTCGTCTCCTTGAATATTTACATAAAGATCTCCCTGTATTTTTTCGGCGACTTCCCCAATTCTATCAGTTCCCGTTTTATGTTGGGAAGATGTCATTAATACATTGATATTACGTTCCTTACAAGTTGCAAATATGCGTTCGTCATCTGTAGCAACATAAACTTCATCAAATTCTTTGACTTTCTTTGCTTGGAGATAGACACGTTCTATCATCAATTTCCCACAAATTTCAGCAAGTGGTTTCCCCTGAAATCTCGAAGATTCGTAACGTGCCGGTATGACTGCAATTATTTTCATATTTATATATATTGATAAATAGACAATGATTCTAATTCTGTATATAAAGTTGATGTGAGTGATTTTAATTTAGCTCCCTGATTCTTGATATATGACTCGAAAATATACCTGTTTTCTCGAGTAAGAGACACTTCTTTTTCTGATAAAATATTCCCAGAATAACCATCATAACCGATTACATAGGTATTTTGGGCACACAAATCAATTGCCAACTGAAGAGCTACAGTGGTGCATGAGTCATTATATTTTTCACAGAAATCTATATTTTTTAGTTCATAAGTACTATTTACTGCAAAATCTGGCACATCCGTTCCCATTGCTCTGGGATAGGGAGGAAGTATCACTTTGGCATTTTCAGGTAGCTTGTCGAAAGTTTTCTCCAACCGTCTGGATTCCGCACCAATTAAAATATAATACTTATCGTTTATCACATCCTCAAATAAGGAGGCATGCCTACAAGTCGCAAATATCAAAGCTGTATTTTTATGTAGACATAGAAAAGACTTAATTCCAGATATATGTTTATCAACAGTTTCACCCCCTCCGATAACCAGAATGGTGTCATATTTGCGTTTTATATCAATACTTGCAAATTTAGCATTGTCAATTATATTGTCTTTTCTATTATTCAAGGCTCTGACTATGCTATTAAATGAGTAGATTCGATTGGTAACCCATTCCATAACTTCTTTCTGGGGGATACTGTTTGCACCCGATATCATGTATGGAAGATTTGTTCCCCATTGGTGGTGCAATAAAAGTGGATTGAAAGCTGCTACAAGATCTCCCAATGTGTTAAGATCAACCTCTAAGCCATCTTTTTTGTTTAAATAAGTGAGCAGTAATTCAAG
Source organism: uncultured Muribaculaceae bacterium (assembly GCA_910585285.1). Taxonomy (GTDB): domain Bacteria; phylum Bacteroidota; class Bacteroidia; order Bacteroidales; family Muribaculaceae; genus Lepagella. The sequence continues at coordinate 32,192 of CAJUDL010000019.1, read as the reverse complement.
ATTGAGATTTCCCGCACCACGTCCCATTCCTAATACGGTTGCATCTACCATTTCAACCCCGGTTTCAATTGCAGTGAGAGTATTTATTAAAGCTAATTGAAGATTATTGTGGCTGTGAAAACCAATTGGGACATCAAGACGCTTTTTTATTTCTGTAAAAGTTTCTTTTATTTCAATAGGTGTGACGCTTCCAAAACTATCAACCATCACAAATAAATCGATTATGGAATTCAATGCTGTCAGATGGTCGAAAAATTTATCATATTCACACCATTGGGACATGTACATTACATTGAATGCAATTTTGAATCCATATCCCTTTATTTTTTTTGCAAGTAAAATGGCGCGATCTATATTTATGGGGGCTACTGCAATTCGCACCATGTCTATTAATCCCGTCAAGGGACCTAACAAGGATTCTATGTCATCGGTGGCGGTGTTTTTTTCATTAATCATTACCGCAATTTTCTTGTTAGTATAGTCTCTTATTTTTTGTAAAAAAGAGATTGGACAATATGCAAATCTTCCCATATATCCCGATGCTGGATTATTCCTATATCCAATTTCAATATAATCTACAGGCAGATGGTTTATTGCATCGAGATAGGATTTTACAATGGAATCTGAGAAATCCCAATTCGTATAGTAGCCACCATCCCTAAAAGTACAGTCAAGTATATTTAACCTCTTTTTCATAAGATTAATTTGTTTTATATCGCTAAAGAATTATTGTTTGTATTATCGTTTGAATTTTGATTTTAGAGTATGCCGTATTATAAGTTTTCTCGTTTTGAATGGGAGAAGATTGCATTTTATAAAAGGCAATTTGCTTATAATATAAAATACACTGCACCAATCTTTAAAATTCAGAAATTCTTTTTTTCTCAATAAGGCATATATATATATATTATAAATAATATACTCTCCTAACTCTGGGATTCCCCCTTGAATTGTTATTTGTTTAACTGAATACAGATTATTAAATAATGAACGTACACACCCTCTATCTTCTCGCTCATGAAAGCTTGCGGCAGACAATTCTCTGCGGATATAGTAATATTTTCCTTTTGGATATAATATATAGTATTTTATCCTATGAAAAATACTGAGAAAAAATAAGAAATCTTCTCCATAAGTTTTTGACTCATCAAATCTTGAATCGTTTATTACCTCTCTTTTAATTATTTTATTCCATAACGCTGCAGAGTTAGATAGTATATAGGTTGAATAATACTTAGCAATTTCATTATTGTAAAGAATTTTCTCAGAATTGATCTCATTTGAAAGTACGATTTGATCATTTTTGAGAATACAATATGATTTTTCTATAATATCTATATATTCTGTGTCGTTAAAAGGAATTGTTAAATAATCTTCATCTACCGTATCGTCTGCATCAACGAACACTATCCATTCACCTGTAGCGTGTCTTAGCCCTTCATTCCTTGCGCTGCTTACACCGCCATTGGGTTTGTTGATGAGTTTAAAACGTCTGTCAATATGCTCATAACGTAGACAGATTTCTTTAGAATTATCTTTACTACCGTCATTTACCATTAACACTTCAAAATCCGGATTATGTTGTTTTAGAAGACTGTCAAGACATCTCTCAAGATCCCCTTCAACGTTATAAATAGGAATAATCACAGAAATCATAATACGAATGTTTTCAACTATGAAAGAGGATATCCACAAATATTTTTGTATATTTTGAATTGGGATTTTTTATACACCCATTTCATTATTGCGGTCTCCATAATAACTGATGGCATTCTAAGAAAAATAAGCATTGGCTTTATAATTCTAATTTCGGGCTTATTACCGATTTTAGATAAAAGTTTTTTAATATAATTACATACAGACCGTTTGTCGGTTACCTCTTTCCAAATTGCGGATTTTTTTGAATAAGAGAGTATCCACATTGCGAAAGATATCTCAGCATAGGCATTATTTATATTAAAGTTATCAATAACTTCCTCTGCAATTTTAAGCATGCTTAAATAATGCTGTGTACGGTCTTTTCGGTGCATGATTGAATCTGAATTATCCAATCGGTAATAGTACACTGGATTAAAACAGAATGCTATTGATTTTATATAACGTGATGCTTGTAGACGCCACATTTCATCTTCGTGTAGTATCCCTTCACAATAGAAAAGATTGTTAGATAATATGAAGTCTCTTTTGATTAATTTTCCCCATGCTGTGGTGGGAATAATACTGAGAAGACTTGATGCACACCATGAAGGATCATAAGATTGGGGAGGGAACAATGCAGGAGAAATTGCAAGGTATGCTGTTTTTTCCCCAGGTGAACTCACAAAAATATCACCTTGTATTAAATCTATATCCGAACATTTACTTGCAATGGATGCAAAATTCTTTATTGCATCCGGCATCAACTTATCATCTGAGTCAAGGAAGGTGATATAATCTCCGGTTGCAACTCTGATTCCAGAATTTCTGGCAGCCGATAATCCCCCGTTTTTATTTCTGTGGATAATTTTGAACTCAATAGGACCACTATATGATGAAATCCTGTTGGTCACCAGAGAGATGCTGAGGTCTTCTCCGCAATCATCAACGATGATACACTCCAGCAACCCAGAATAATTCTGGTTTATTACAGATTCAATACATTCAATAATGTATTTTTCCACATTATATACAGGTATGATAATTGAAATCTTCATTGAAGCTGTATACTAATCATATTGTTCGGGATTTCCTTCTAATTTTAAAGAATGTTCTTCTGGATGAGTCTTAAAATACTGGAATAATTTGCATTCTTCATTATAATTAAAAACACGTGAAAAACCTTCTTTTACTAATTTTGCAGGAGTTCCTGCAATGAGACATCTTTCCTGCGTGACTATATTTTTATTTGCCAAGGAATTGGACGCTAGTGTAGTATGTGGTGGCAGCGTAATCCCTTTCATTACTGAAGATCTGGCACCAATCCAGCAATGATGTCCCAATTTTACGGGTGAATTATTCTTTCTAATGATATATTCCGGGGTTGTAAACGTAAAATGAAAATCTGTATCGAAAATTTGAACATCAGGTCCGCATCTTGTGTAATCGCCAATTATTATGGAATTGCAGCAGGCAATATTGAAACCGGAATTCATATATGTATTGGATCCGATCCTTAGTGTTCCACCTCCCCAAATTAATATTTTCGAATTAGTGGCAATTCGTGTAGGTCCTTCAAAAATAAGTTTTCCATCTCCAAGGATGATTATCATATCCCCTCCAATTGCTCCAGATGCTTCGACAATTGGATTTAATTTTATCATGCCTTTTGATATCTCAGATAATGGACAATCAATCTTTATCTGACCTTTTAATTTCGTTAGTTTCATTTTACCGTATACATATATCGGAAACTTCTTTGCTTGATGAAAAGGCAAAAAATAGAAATTCAAAAAAAGGGTCCTCCACCAACTTAGTGACGAGTCAGATCTCCAGACCATATAGCTTTCCAGAAGAGTCTTGATCTTCCATACTAACTTGTTTTTAAAATTACTCATGCGATTCTCAATTTTTGTTTAACAAGAGAAGAAAGATATGTTCTGTCCTTTTTCTGTAGAACTATTTGCGAAGAAATGGCTATACTTATTATACATGTAAGCATACTCCCGAATATCAAACCAAACCAAGATGTAGGTATCAAATAATACTTGATTCCTAATGAAATAGCTGTTATGGTTAGTACATTTATTAAATTTTTAAATATTAAGGGATAAAATGTCCAACGATTGAATCCAAGACATTTTGCTCCATATCCTGGTAAAAAGGTTGTGACCCTTATGGTTCCGTATATTGTTCTTGTGCATGCAAGAGCCGTAAGTCTCATCATGTCGTCTTTTATTATCAACATACATAACAGCACTGTTGCAAATATACATAATGAATTATAGAACAGATTCAATGATGATTTCTTTACCTGATTAGTTGCTGTAAAAATATACCATAAAGGTTCTTGTGGCAAACCGAAAATCATGCCGAATGTGCCTAAACAAGACAAGAGGTATAATTCTGATGCATTTTCAGAAGGTAGCCATAAAGAATAAAAAATATCTCCATAAGCATAAAATATACTTAGTGGAATACATGCCATGAATCCTGAAAGCCTGATCGCCTTCATCAATTCTTTTTTTAATCCGTCATAGTCTTTAATGGCATAAAGCCGAGCAAATTCAGGTGCAAAATTTCCACTTAAGGCACCAAAAAAACTTAAAATCAATGATGGAATGGTTTGAGTGATAGAAAGAATTCCCATTGCTGTTGCGCTTATAAACCAGTTGGCAAGCAATAGGTCAAAGCCTCTGGATAATATCTCGCTCATTCTTGAAATTAGATTCCAGGCACCTGCTTTTGTCACTTCTATAACTCGTTTGAAGTTAAATGATCTGCGGCTGATACGTAGTTCCGGGGTAAGAAGTCGACTATAATAATAATTCGAAATGATTACATATAGATTCATGATAAAAATAGTCAGCCCAATATACCATAGATGAGGCGTAAAGAAACCGAATAATATTAGAAGAATGGCGACTCTAATAAAACTGCCTATGAGATTTCTAATATTGCTAATCTCCAATCGGTTGCGAATAAATGCATACACACTTATTACGCCTGTTATAAGACTTAGGCATGATGTTACACTTAGCAATACAAAGAGAATCTTTACATCTGAAATAAGATTATAGGGGATTTTAATGATATCTTGCAAGAATATCGTCATTACTGTAAATATAATAATAATAATTACAGACAACCCTATATTTGTATAAAATATAGACGAATAATAAGAATTTGCCTTTTGTAGGTCATTTTCATGAAAACTTATTGTTATAAATCTTCCTGCCATAGAATTTACCGCTACAGTAATTAAGGCAGTATATCCAATCAAATTATTGGTCAATCCGATATAACCATAAGCAGCGGTGCCGAGTTTGCTGACAATATATGGTGTCAGAAAAAATGAGACACATAAGTTCAGGAGGAATACACCAACTCCTGACATCATATTTATTAGTAGTTGTTTATTTACGCTTCGTTGAATCATTTATCTTCACCATTAATTACTCGATAAACTTCATTCATTGTTTGATCCGGATCAAAGATCCTTGAACGATCGATAGCCTGGTGCTTGTAGTAATTTAATTTATCGGGATCTGTCAGAAGGTCAAATACTTTCTGTGCAATCTCCTCCTCTTCAAATCCCGTGATGATACCGGCATCGTTGGCAAGTAATTCATTGGGACCAGTAGTGTTTGTTGAGACTACCGGTACACCCAAACATAATGCTTCTGCTACTACTAAAGAAAATCCTTCAGCATCAGAGGTGAGAAGAAATGCATCTGAAGCTTTGAGATATGGATAGGGATTGTTACAAAATCCCATAAAGCTAACATAATCTGAGATGCCAGCTATATGTGATAGATTCATTAATTCTGAACGTAATTCTCCATCCCCCAATAAAACCAATTCTACATCAAGACCGTATTTTTTTATTAGTAAGGCAATTACATTGATAAGACGATCTTGTCTTTTTTGAGGGGTAAGTCTTCCAATACTGCATATTGTAAATTTATGAGTTTTTACATAAGTGCATGGTGTAAAAGACCTCTCAATTATTTTATTCCGTTCAATAATATTGTATACTATCCTTGATGGGAATTTATTATTGAATAATTTCTCAAAAGCTTTTTGGGCGGAATTAGAAACAAATACAATCTCATTCATATGCTTATAAGCCTCCATTTCATCTTCTGGATAGTCAAAATAATATGAGGTATAATGGTTTGCCAATAAATCTATATGTACCCAACTTACATTCCGTTTTCCTTTAGGCCATAGGAGAGTGTGATAGAATACTGCTGATCCCTCCATAAATGAAATGACGGTCTCATATAAATGAATACCTCCTAACGCTCTCCAAATGTCGGCAATCCTCCAGAAGGATCTTGTCCATCGATTGTTTATTATTTTAAATTTAGGCAAGGATCGTAATCTTTCTATTCCAGGTCCTTTGATAGCGCATATCCTTACCTCTGATGGCACTGCATCAATATATACACCTTCTTTAGATACTAAAAGAAGTGTGACCTCATATTTGTTATAATCAAAGCGGTTAAGGATATCAATTAAAACTTTTTCCGCTCCCCCCCCGGCTAATGTATGTTGAATAAATAAAATCTTTCGTTTCCCCATAATTGGATTCAGTCGAAATTTGTTAAAAGCAATTTCTTCCATTTTTTCATGGCTTTCTCAAGCGTGAAGTGTTTCGCCGATTCAAGTGCATTTAATTGCATGGTAGTCAAACAGTCCCTATTAGCCATGAGTAAAGTAACTGCATTAGCAAAAGCTGATATATTATTATTAGGAATTAAAATGCCATTGTAATTCGAACGTATTATATCATGATACACAGATGAAGAATCCATGACTACGGGAACTACACCGTTTTGTAAACCTTCCGTTATGGTTAATCCCCATCCTTCTGCACTTGAGGTGAGAAGTAGGATTGATGCTTTTTTATAATATTCTTCCGGAGATTGCTGTCCAAGAAACTTAATATCGTGAATTTTTTGATTTTTAACTATATTTTTATATCGTGGAAGATCCGGTCCGTCTCCAATGATTATTAGTTTCCAATCAAATGAAGAATTACTACGTTTTATCATCTTCCATGCATGAAGAATTATGCTTATTCTTTTATGGAATTCAGACATTCGGGCACAGACCACGACTATCTTTTCTTTTGTTTCGATGATGCTTGAATTCTCGATATATGGAAAAGTTAAAGGATTTCCTATTGCAGAAAGTTTTGAGTATTCGTTGCGTCGCATGACTTTTTGCATATAAGGGAAATGAGACTCCGATAACGTTACGAATGTATCAGAATTATCATATATATAATTATAGGTTTCTCCCTCCTTATGTCGTTGCTGACGTATGTAAAATTTCTTGAACAGGAGATGTTTAATCAGAGTGAAGTATTGTTTGCATGATAGAGTCTCATAGGAGCGCAATAATTGTATGAAAGATGGATTCTGTGGATCAAAATGTAAACAAGAAATTATCTTGCCTCCGTTGCGATGCCATTGTTCTCCACCTGAGGAAAGAAATTTATTAAGAAGCCAGTTTGTATATGCGATTTGATTTATTACAACCTCAACCGCATTCTTAATCAAGAACTCTGTGAGATTGTCGACTCTATTATTATTATAGACAATAATTTCAGAATCCTCACTAAATTGTAGAATACCCAGACAGTTGTGACCCAGATTTGAGAGACCTAATGATATTATGGAAGTGATACGTTCTGTTCCTCCAGCTTCCGGTATCAAAGGTTTGTCATAAATCCAAAGGATATTCATCGGTAACTTTTGACATTAGAAATTAATTATTGGCATATCCGTAACCGTATCCGTACTTGTGACCATAGCCGTAATGGTAGCCATAACGGTGATAGCCATAACCGGAATGGATATCTGTGCCATTCAGCAACACAGCCATATTGGCATATCGATTCTGATCGTAGTATTCCTGGATTCCAGGGAGTTCATCTTTTTCAAGCAGTCCGGCACGAACCACAAAAATGGTCATATCTGTAAGTCTGTTGATGACTTTGGCATCGGTAACTATTTCTACCGGAGGGCAGTCAAGGATTATAAAATCGTATTCTTCTCTCAATTTGGATACAAGATTGTCAAGTTTTTCACTGGAAAGCAGTTCTGCCGGATTTGGCGGGACTGCCCCTATGCCTATGACATCAAGGGTGGGAGTATTGTCTGCGCCATTAATGATCAGTTCGTCTTCAGACGCTTTTCCCACAATGAAATCCGTTATGCCTTTTTCAGGTTTGCCAATCATCTTGGAAAGTGATCCTTTACGTATGTCAAGATCCATTATCAACACTCGCTTCCCTTTTATTGCAAGTACTTTGGCAAGATTGATGGATACGAATGTCTTACCGCTGCCGGGATTGGCTGATGTAACCTCAATTACCTTGCATTTCCCTTTGCCTTCTTCGTTGCCCATGTATTCAAGATTAGTGCGTAGCACACGGAAGGCTTCATTTATGGCATCGCGACTCTTTTCGGTAACAACTATCTTCCTCTCTTCTGTTACGTGTTTTTTAAGACGGTTAAGACCTCGAGGTTTATGGATGGCAGAGGGAATCTCACCAAGATATGGAATACTGAGTGATGCAAGATCTTTTTTTCCACGGATTTTGGTGTCAAGGACTTCTCTGATAATAAATATACCCAATGGAATGGCGAGTCCTATCATAAAAGCCATCATTAGAATCTTATTCTTTTGGGGGAATGTTGGAGACGTTGATCCGAAAGGCTCTTCGACCATGCAGGTATTATAGGCAGTAAATGCCTGTGTCAGCTCGTTCTCTTCGCGTTTCTGAAGGAGGAAGAGGTAAAGTGATTCTTTTACTTTCTGCTGACGTTCTACACTAAGAAGATATTTTGCTTGATTTGGATTTGCTGCGAGTTTATTTGTAGTTACTGTTGCCTGTCTGCGAGCATTCGTCATTTGTGCACGCAATGTCGCAATATAAGAATTTATTGAAGTTAGAATATTATCTCTAAGAGTGCGTAAAGCTTGCGTGCGATCCTTAACTATTGGATTAAAATCACTTGTTGTCTCAAGTAAGCGATTCCGTTCAATAACGATATTATTGTATTGACCGATTGCTGATAAGATATCGGCATTAATGATACCAGTATTTGATGGCAATGGTTGTCCAAACGATTCGTCCGATAATTGTTGTTTAACCATTTCTGCCATCGATATTTGATTACTGAGATTTAATACAGCTGATTGCGCTTCTGAAGATTGATTCATGTATAAAGCTGCCGAAGCTTCAACATTTGGCATCAGATGTTCTGACTTGTATGATGAAATATCAGAATCTACATTTCCAAGTTCTCTTTCAATAACCCCAAGTCTTTCGTCGATAAAGCGAGAAGTGGAAACTGCAATTTGATTTTTGTCCTCAATCCAACGTTCATTATAAACCTGAATAAGAGTTGTTAGAATGTCATCTGCTTCTTCAATTGAAGGACAAGTTATTGAAATATCTATTATGGAGGATTTATCGTTACTTAACACTGCAACAATTCTTGATGCCAGACCTTTGGCCGTGGATTTTACTGGATAATGACTAAATGAAATTTCTTTGTCAATCATCCCATTTGAGACAGTTGTGGGAGCTGTAATATTTATTTTTGCATCTCCAAGTTTTATAGTATCACTATATGTAACTGCTGAAGTTTCTTTTAATTCTTTTCCGTTGCAAATTATATTTTTAATTTCTATTTTATTGTTTGGAGTTAAACGAAATTTAAGAGAAAGGGTTGAGATTTCTGAAGGATTTAAAATGTTAAATAATACAGGACTCTGTTTATATAGTTCCATTTTTCTAAGTCCTTCTTGAACTATGTATTTGTCATTCAGGTTAAGACGCGTCACAACTTCTCCCATTAAGTTTGGAGATTTGATTAGCCTTATTTCATTTTCAAGGTTTGTTTTGTTTTTTCCAATTCCAAGCTCTGACATATCTATGGATGTGGCAGACGTGCCTCCGTTGTTATCCTCATTTTTAATTAGCAACGAAGCTGTTCTTGTATATAAAGGCGGAGTTTTCATTAAATAGAAGACAGCCACCCCAAGGGAAAGAATCAAGGATAAAACAAACCAATACCATTTTGATACTGCAAAAGCAACAATTGTTTTTAATGTAATTCCCGTGTTGCTCAGAGGCATATTCCTCTTATTATTCGATGGGTGATTTAGATTATTCGTTGCCATTTTTAGAGAGTTGCCATATTATTTGAAAATAAGAACTGCCATAGAGGATATGAAAGATGCAATTGAAATCCAAAGACCTATAGATTTCCAATTGTTAGGATTGTCTGCTGCTTGACGCGCAATGGTTTTGTCTGGTCGGACGTATATTATATCATTCTGTTGTAGGTAATACACAGGTGAATCGTATAAATCCTTGCTTCTGAGATCAACATTATATTTTATTCTTTCTCCTCCCTGTTCTCGAATGACGGTGATTTCACGTTCTCCATGCATCGTTAAATCTCCTGCGAGAGCTAACCCCTCTAAAAGAGTAATCTTATCGTTCGTTATTGAGTATGACCCAGGGGCACCAACTTCACCAAGTACGGAGAAATGCAAGTTGATAAATTCAACAGTCACTATTGGATCGCTAATCCATTGACCTTTTATAAGTAAATCAGAAATTTTTTTACTTATCTCATTACGAGTGAGACCGGCTATATGAACTTGTCCAAGCATAGGAAAGAATATATCTCCTGCATCGTCTACTGTATATCCCATTCGTTGATTGTTACCGCTTGGATTGCCTGCAGGTTGTTTTAGATTAAACAGTGTAGCTAATTCAGGTTCTTTACAGGAAACGATTATAGAAACTTGATCTTGCGGTTGAATTTTGATTTTGTTCATATTCAATATGGATTCTTGTAATCCATATTGATCATTCTGCATGTAGGCGATGTTCCGAGGGGTGGAACATGATGAAACGAGCAGCATCAACAACAATGCTGCGGTTGTGGCTATATTCTTTAGATTCATATTGTGGTCACTTGCTTATGATAGTGTGATTTAAATTCCGAAATCTTAAACTTATAAACTTCAACTTTCCGCTTGTGAAAGTTGAATTGCATGATTAATCGTAGAGTATCTGGGAGATGGCTTTTTCACGGGCACGGATCGACCGGGTCAACAGTGTGTTGAGGAGAAGCCACGTTGCCAGGTCGCAGGCGAACAGAAGCGTGATGTCGATGTGCTCCGAAAGCCAGTAGTTGGCTGCCGTTAGAAGCGCCGAGCTGCAGATGATGGTCATCATCGCCGCCCGCTGACCCATGCCCAGTGCCAGCAGCTTGTGGTGGATATGGGTCTTGTCGGGGAGGAAGGGGTTGCGGTGCGCCTTCAGTCGGTGCAGGTATACCCGCACCACGTCAAAGCATGGTATCAGCAGCGGGGCAAACGCTATGACCGCAGGATTTACGCCGCTTGCGAATGTGTCGACCCTGCATATGCGGATGCTCATAACCCCCAGGAAGAGCCCGATCGTCAATGCCCCCGTGTCGCCCATGAATATCTTCTTGTGTTTCTCGGGGTTGCCGAATACGTTGTAGATATAGAAAGGCACGAGTGCGCCGAACGTTGCGACGGCAAAGGCGGAGAATACATACAGTCCTGCCCGGAAAAAGACAAAGGCATAGAAGGCGCAGGCGATCGCGCTGAGTCCGGATGCGAGTCCGTCGATGCCGTCAATAAGATTTATGGCGTTGATTATGAATACCATCAGCAGGATTGTGAATGCCACAGCAACCCCCACGGGCATTTCTCTTATTCCGAGAAAACCATGGAGATTGTCGAGAAGTAATCCTCCGGTTATTATGAGGACCGCCGTAAGCGTCTGCATGATGAACTTCGCCTTATACCTTACGCCGACAAGATCGTCTGCCATGCCGGTGAGGTACAGCAGGATAGCTCCCGCTCCCACGAAGCATATGGGGCGGACATTGATGAGCAGCAGCGCGCGCACAGCCTCGTCGGGGCTCATCGAGCCGAAGCCGTAGAGCAGGAACTCTGTCAGTATGATGGAAGGGAAGAACGCGATGCCGCCGAGGCGCGGCACTTCGGTCTTATGGATTTTACGGGGATCGGGCTCATCGAAAAGATTCTTTCTGAATGCAATGAGCAGGATCTGGGGGATTATGATACCCGTGAGGAGTATCACGCATAATAATACTAAAAGGTCAACGATTAGCCAGAAAGTCATGAGTTGTTCTGTTAGTTGCCCGTGGGGCGGTTAATTCTCGCTGATGAACTGGATGTAGTCGGGGCTCACCTCAACGGCGGCGGTGATGAATCCCGGGAGCTCCACGAGTAGACGCTTCGTCTTGGAGCCGCGCAGCGACAGCAGACGCCCCGTGTAGCCGTCGAACGGTCCGCCAACCACGCGGATCTCTTTGCCGTACATCTCGCTCTTGATCTCCTCCGGAAGATAGTAGCGAGTGTCATGCGAATTGCGCACCGCGTTGATGAAGCGCTCCATGTCGGTGTCCCTCACAACGGTCGGCTCGCTGGCGGAATGCCCCAGACGGTAGCGGTACTGCAATGTGCTGATGTTGGCGACTGCACGGTCGAGGGGATCCTTGGCGGACCGGACGAAGAGGAGGTCGGCGATTATCGGCTCTTCCTGACGCATCCTTACTCCCCTTTTGACTTTCACCGTCCAACGCATCGGCGTGAAGACCTCGAAGCCCCTCTCCATAAGTTCCTGGTAGGCGCGGCGCAAGGCATGGCGCCTCTTAAGATCCCTCATCACGAACCATTTCACTGTGCCGATGTCTTTCATAATGTAAAGCCAAAACTTCAAGTCCTCCCCAATCGCATAGTTGCCTATGCATTAGGAAGTTATAATATATCTACTAAAAGTTGAGAAAAAATCCTTAAGCAATTGTAGGGACGTTTTCATAATTTTTTTGCCGGAAAACCATCCGGCGGTTGACCTTAAAAAACGGCAGGTCAGAATCAGTTTCTCCGCAAGAGACTGATGTTAGGAAGCACAAAATTAATTAATTTGTCTGAATTAAAAACAACTAATAATAAATTTTCCAACCTGCAAACGATACCATTTTAAATTTTAACATTTGGCAAGCTTAAAACGCAGGTCTAAAAACTGTTTCGGAGCGTGTTCTGCAGGAGAATCAGCCCTTGAAAAGGGCATTTAGTTATAACCCCATTTCGGCAAAATAAAATTTTGTCGGAGTGGGGTTTGACCTCTTCGCGGCACAACGGTCTCGAAGAGATCGAATAATATATGACACATCAGTCTCTTGCGGAGAATCTTATCCCTGTGCGGGGAGTGGATGTGCCTGATTTTTACATTATTGCCGTGATGTCATCAGCGACATTATGTTTTTGTTGGCGTTGTCTACCGCGGAGGAGTCGAGCGAGGTGAGGTAGATGAGGGTGGTTCTGTCGGAGTCGTGCCCCATCGCTTTGCTTATTGTGGAGAGTGGCACATTGTTGCTGTAGGCAATGCTTGCCCATGCATGGCGCGCCACATAAAGCGTCAGTTTCGTTTCCAGTCCTAACATTATCCCTATTTTCTTAAGGCTTTCGTTTATCCGGTGATAGGCGTTGCGGTATTGCCGTTCGCTGTCGGTGTTGTCGTCCGTTATCAGCGGAAGAAGATATGCCGACGTGCATTCGCCGAGTTTGCCGATCACGGCAAATATCTGTGGCTATATCCTGACGCGTATGCGCTGATGCGTCTTTCGTCGGAGGTATGTGATGACTCCGTCGATAACATCGCTTTTCTTGAGGTAGGCGATGTCGACAAACGACATTCCGCGCGTATAGAATGCGAACATGAACACGTTGCGGGCAAAATCAAGATGCGGACTCCGGCTCAGGTCTATGTCTCTGATCCGGCATACGGTCTTAAGAGTCACAGCTCTTTTTTCGGTGTGGTCGATACCTGTATAGACGTATTTGAACGGAGTCGGTGGAAGTGTGATGCCGTATTCCTTTGCCCGGTTGGATATCGACCGAAGGTTGCGCATATGAAATGATGTTGAGTTGCGGCAAAGACCGCGATTGCGTAAAAATTTCTCATAACCTGAAAGAAGGGTGGAGTTGAAGTCTGCCCACGCCACTTCTCTGCCTCCCGTGAAGCGCAGGAAGCTGTTGAGCACTATTCCGTAGCGTCTTGAGGAAGGATTGAGCCCTGCTGCCGACATGTCTGAGATAAGTTTACGGGTGAACGCCACTATCCCCTTTGTTTTTGCTGTTGCCATAAATGAATTGTTTTGTGTTGTGCAATCTGAATTAAAATGTGTATATTTGCAAACGAAACAAATCTTTTGTGAATATGAATGGAAAACCTGTTCTTGTTGTCTCCACGGGCGCGGGAATCAGCGCCGAGAGCGGAATTTCTACATTCCGCGATGCCGGAGGGCTGTGGGAGAACTATCCGGTGATGCAGGTGGCGTCGGCTGACGGCTTTGCACGGGATCCGGAGCTTGTGCATCATTTTTATAACGAACGGCGCAAGCAACTTATAAAGGCGCTTCCCAATGATGCCCACAAGGCGCTGGCTGCGCTCGAGAAGGATTTCGATGTCTATGTAATCACACAGAATGTGGATGATCTCCATGAACGTGCGGGATCAAGCAAGGTGCTTCATCTTCATGGTGAATTGATGAAGATACGCTCGGTGATCAATACTGATTATATCGAGAGTCTTGATCTCGAGCATCTGGAGACCACTCCTGCAACGCGAGGAAAAAACGGAGACCCGATGCGTCCGCATATCGTGTTTTTTCAGGAGCCGGTGCCAAATATAGAAAAGGCGGTTGAGATCGTGCGTCATGCGGATGTGTTTGTAGTTATCGGCACTTCTCTGGTTGTTTATCCGGCTGCCGGGCTTATCCAGTTTGTGCGCCCTGGCGTGCCTATCTATTATATCGATCCGAATCCAGCATCAACAGCCGGCATTCCGAATGTGACCGTTATTAAGGAGAAGGCAACGGCGGGAATGCGTGATCTTGAGAAAATTCTTGCAGGTTATGTTGAACAACATAAGAAATAATCTGCCTCGGATTTGAAAAAACACTATCTTTGCGACAGATGCGATATGCAACATCTGACCTGAATCGAATTAACCAAAAAACACTATAAAAACTATGGCAAAAATCAGAGGAGCGGTCACCGTCAACATCGAAAGATGCAAGGGATGCAACCTGTGTGTCGTGGCTTGTCCTACGCATACGTTGTCGCTGCAGCCTAACGAGGTGAACGACCGTGGCTATCATTATGCCTTTATGGCGAATCCGGAGAGCTGCACAGGCTGCTGCTCTTGCGCCTGGGTGTGTCCCGACGCATGTATTGAAGTTTATCGCAAGCGTATCGACTGATGCGCGGGCGTAACAACGTTCTAACCATTCCAACCAAGAAAACACAACGACAAGGAATATGAAAGAAGAAGTGAGACTAATGAAAGGGAACGAGGCGATAGCCCATGCCGCGATCCGCTATGGTTGCGACGGATATTTCGGCTATCCCATCACTCCGCAGTCGGAGGTGCTCGAAACCCTTGAGGAGCTTATGCCGTGGGAGACCACAGGCATGGTAGTTCTCCAAGCCGAATCGGAAGTTGCCGCCATCAACATGGTTTATGGAGGCGCTGCCTGCGGCAAAGCAGTGATGACCTCATCATCCTCTCCGGGCGTCAGCCTCAAGCAGGAGGGTATCTCATATATAGCCGCAGCATCGCTGCCGGCATTGATTCTGAACGTAATGCGTGGAGGTCCCGGTCTGGGCACCATCCAGCCCTCGCAGGCTGACTATTTCCAGGCTGTGAAGGGTGGCGGTCACGGCGACTACCATCTGATCGTGCTTGCACCTTCCACAGTGCAGGAGATGGTGGATTTCGTGGGTCTTGGCTTTGACCTCGCATTCAAATATACCAATCCCGCCATGATTCTGGCTGACGGTATCGTGGGTCAGATGATGGAGAAGGTGGTGCTTCCCGAGCAGCGTCCGCGTCGCACTGAGGAGGAGATCCGCCGTCAGTGCCCCTGGGCTGCCGATGGCAGAAAGGATGGCAGAAAGCGTAATGTCGTGACATCGCTTGAGCTCGAGTCTGCCAAGATGGAGGTTATCAACCATCAGCTTCAGGCACGCTATCGCGAGATAGAGAAAAACGAGACCCGTTGGGAGGAAATCGGTGTGGAAGACGCAGATTATCTGATTGTGGCGTTTGGCTCTATCGCCCGCATCTGCGACAAAGCGCGCGAAATAGCTGCCGAGAAAGGCATAAAGATTGGTATCGTGCGTCCCATCACTCTCTGGCCCTTCCCCACAGAAGCCATCAACAAGGCTGCAGAAGGGAAGAAAGGAGTGCTCGTGGTTGAGCTTAACGCCGGTCAGATGATCGAGGATGTGCGTCTTGCAGTTCACGACCGTCTCCCCGTGGAGCATTTCGGAAGAATGGGTGGAATCATCCCCAGCCCCGAAGAGGTTGTGACAGCAATGGAAGAGAAAATCATCAACAGAAAATAAATCCTCTAAAAGAAAGCGAAAATGGAAATCGAAGATATCATTTGCGAAGAAAACAAGGTTTACAGCAAACCGGAGCTTCTTGAAGAGGTTCACATGCATTATTGCCCCGGCTGCAGCCACGGCGTGATCCATAAGCTTCTTGCGGAAGTGATCCAGGAGATGGGTCTGACCGAGAAGACGGTGGGTGTTTCGCCCGTAGGTTGCGCGGTGTTCGCATACAATTATATAGATGTCGACTGGGTTGAGGCAGCTCATGGTAGAGCACCTGCGGTAGCAACCGCCATGTCGCGTCTCTGGCCCGAGAATGTGGTGTTCACATATCAGGGCGACGGAGATATGTCGGCAATCGGTACGGCTGAGTCGATCCATGCCGCCAACCGCGGAGAGAACATTGTGATGATATTCGTCAACAATGCGATCTACGGTATGACCGGCGGACAGATGGCACCGACCACGCTCGTAGGTCAGAAGACAGCCACCACGCCTTACGGTCGCCGTGTTGACCTCAACGGTCATCCCCTTGAGATCACCAATCTCATGGCTATCCTCGACGGCACTTGCTACGTCACACGTCAGGCTGTGCATACGCCGGCGGCTGTGCGCAAGACCAAGGCCTGTCTGAAGAAGGCTTTCGAGAATGCCATCGCTAAGAAAGGCACATCTGTGGTAGAGGTTGTGGCAACCTGCAACTCAGGCTGGAAGATGTCGCCGGAGAAGGCTAACAAGTGGATGGAGGAGAACATGTTCCCGAAATATCCGCTTGGAGATCTTAAAAACGTTTAAACTGGAAAAGATGAAAGAAGAAATTATTATAGCCGGATTCGGAGGACAAGGTGTGCTCTCCATGGGTAAGATTCTTGCCTATTCCGGTCTTATGGACGATAAGGAAGTTACCTGGATGCCTTCTTACGGACCGGAGCAGCGCGGTGGCACAGCCAACGTTACCGTGATTCTCTCCGACGACAAGATATCCTCTCCCGTGCTCGACCGTTATGACATCGTGATTGCGCTCAACCAGCAGAGTCTCGACAAGTTTGGCGTGAAAGTGAAGCCGGGTGGCATACTCATCTATGATACCAATGGCATCCACAAGCACCCCACGCGCGATGACATCAAGATTTATCCTATCGATGCGATGGAGGCAACGCTGGAGATCGGTAATTCGAAGGCGTATAACATGGTTGTGATGGGCGCGCTGCTTGAGGCGATGGATTATAAGCTCCCGATGGAGAATGTGATCAAGGGTCTTAAGAAATCACTGCCGGAGCGCCACCACAAACTCATCCCGCTCAACGAGCAGGCGATAGAGAAAGGACGCTCTTTGGTGAATGTTTAATGTTCAATGTTCAATGTGTAATGTTTAATGTTTAATATTAGACTTGGATTGAGAATCGAAAGTGGGTCTCAATTTAATTAAACATTAAACATTCAAAATTACACATTAACACAAAAAAATCCGCCTGAAAACAGGCGGATTTTTTTGTGGGCTAGATTTTGTTCAGGAGGTCAACTTTACCCTCGACCTATTCGAATATGAAGCCTCTCGACCCGTCGGCTCACGATCATCTGAATGAATGGGTAAGGAATGGCGGTGTGTTGCTTTTCTGCGGCTCAGACAAGGATCCTTTCCAGAATGTGCCGGAATGGTGGAGCACGAACGGTAATTCTTATTCCTCCCCCTCGCAACACCTGTTTTCTTTAATGGGTATTCCTGAAAATGCAGCTGAGGGGAACTATAAGGTTGGGAAAGGAACTGTATACGTGATGCGTAACGATCCCAAGGATTTCATACTTTCCACTGATGGAGATGCCGGTTTCATAAGCACTCTTACCAAACTTTATGAGAAAAATGCCAAAGCCGGTAAGCTTAAATTCAAGAACAGCTATTTCCTTCACCGCGGTCCCTATACTCTTGCGGCTGTGGTTGATGAAAGCGTGGATAACAAACCTCTGATGTTTAGAGGTAAATACATCGACATGTTTGATCCTAAGCTTCCGGTAAAGGATATTGTGGGCGTGAATCCGGGAAGTCAGGCAATGTTGCTTGATCTGGCAAATGTAAAGAATGGTAATAAACCCAGTGTGCTTGCCGCTTCTTTCCGTGAGAGCGATGAGAAATCGGAGAAAGGGAAATATTCCTTTGTGGCAAAGAGTCCGGTGGATACCGACGGCATAGCCAGAGTATTATTGCCCTCTGCCCCAAAAAGTGTAACAATTGATGGCGTGGAATCTTATGTTCCTTCTGCGTGGGATGACTCGTCGCGCACATATCTTATAGAATTTGATAACCATCCCGATGGAAGAAACGTTGTGTTCCGTTGGTAAAATTATGAATATGAAACTATTGTATTTTATATTAGTTGCAGTTTCGTTCTCCGGACTTACAGCATGCGGAGCATCGAAAAATACAGTTCCGGCTAATTCGGCTTTTGAAGCATTCGATTCTTTCAATACTGTTTTTCTTGATTCTGCTAAATACATCTATAAAAACACTACTGCAGATTCAGCAGCCGTAGATCGTTGGGGTGGTGCAGCTGCCATATGGTGCCAGCCGATGTATGCGGACATGGCGATGAATGCCATGCTTCTGGCGCGGAAAGAGGGTGATAAGACTCGAGAAAAACAGTATCGTGATCTTGCCAACAAGATTATTGATGGGAATGTGTCGCATTATCTGAATTTTGATTTCGACAATAATGACACTAACAGAGGTTGGTTCATTTACGACGATATCCAGTGGTGGACCATTACTATGGCACGCGCTGCAAAGATTCTTCATCGCGATGACTGCCGGAAACTCGCCGAAAAAAGTTTTGCGAGAGTCTGGTATGGATCTCCCAAAGTAGGCGACACAGGCTCTTATGCAGATCCCCGGAAAGGATTGGGTGGAGGTATGTTCTGGCAATGGCAGCCGTTGGAGAATCCTAAGGCAAACTCTGCGGGTGACGGCAAGATGTCGTGTATAAACTTTCCTACAGTTGTGGCAGCTATGTTGCTTTATGATCTTACACCTGCAAACCGTAAGCCTGATGTGTCTCCCGCGAAATGGACAAACTCTTATGGCTCGTTCTCACGTCCTCATTATGAGACAAAAGAACGTTATCTCGAAATGGCAAAAGAGATATATGAATGGTCGGCTGAAAAACTTGGAGACATGTCTACCGGAATGATAGTGGATAATCGTCATGGAGATTCTCGCGGAGGTCATCCGTTGCTCTATAATCAAGGCACGTTTATCGGTGCTGCGGCATTACTTTATAAGGCTACCGGTGATTCCGCCTATCTTGACAATGCCAAGGCTGGTGCGGATTATTCGATAAATGTGCTATCGGAAAACGGTTATCTTCCTTGGGCTCATAATCATAATAACCCATATGATCAGGGAAGCCTTGAACAGGGAATTTATCCGGCAATCTGGGCTCAGTATATGGATATACTTATCAATGAATGCGGTCAGAAACAATATCGTGATTTTATTGATAAGAATATAAAAGCGGGAATGCGTAATAGAAATTCAGCAGGAGTGTGTGACGGGGAACTTGGAATACCCACCCCTGATGATCAGCTGATCGGCAGTTATGCTGGATCATCGCTGCCTGCACTGATGCTTCTTTTCAATGATAAATAATTCAACTTCCGCAGGCTAAAAGTTGAAGCTTGCGAAACTTAAATAGCGAAGTATCTGATGAGACAACCGATTAAACTTCTGCCATATTTCGGAAATACGGAAAACGGGGGAAATAATATCGCCCGTTTCAAAGGACTTTCCGTAAATTGCAGCACCATAGGCGAGAGTTGGGAGTTATCAACGGTTCCCGGAAAGCAGAGTATTGTGGCAAACGGAGACAACGCCGGCATGGATCTCCAATTGCTCGTTGAGCAGCAGAAAGGGAAATTGATAGGTGAGGATATGTATTCTCTCTATGGCGCGGAACTGCCATTGAATGTCAAGCTCGTTGATAATGAAGGAAAACTTGCCGTATCGATATGCCATATTGATAATGCCACACAATCTGAATTTCAATATGTTCCGGATTCGAATGTGGGATTGCAAACACATTCGAAGCCGCTTGTTTCCGGACCATGCTTTTCCGTATGTCTTGAAGCTGTGGAGGGAGAAAGAATTCTTAAGAATGGGCAGGATTCTTTTATGGGGTTATTATGCCTTGGAGGTGAGGGCCAACTCACGGTTGACGGGGTTTCAACCTCGGTAAGGAAAGGGGAGACTTTGCTCTTGCCGGCGTCTGTAGATGAATTCAGTGCGAATGGAGCACTTTCATTCTTGACAGTAGTTGCCCGCATCCCATATTAAACCTTTAACATTCAACATTGCACATTATAAAAAAAGGCGGGAGCTCCGGCGGAAAATTGCCGACGCTCCCGCAACATCAAGGTTACGAAAAGGTGATTTCTTACTTCAATTTCCGCGGAGATTAGGTTCTCTGCGGATTTTTTTCGTAGTCTTCTTAGAGTAATATATCGCCTGAAACCTCTCGAAAAAGGGAGATAGGCATTATCACCAGGGCGCGTAACCACGATTGCTGTTTACTTTTGTAAATATAACTACCCTTTCGCGTGAATAGTTTTGTAAATCGCATGTTTTAACTTTTAGCGAGATAAAAATTAACAATTTATTTGTATTTTTGCGGAATGGAAGAAGATTTTGACATAAGGGAGCGACTGAACCGTCCGGAGGGGAGCGACCGCGACATCGAGAAGGCGTTGCGTCCGTTGGCTTTCGACGACTTCAGTGGCCAGGAGAAAATTATAGATAATCTGCGTGTGTTTGTGGAGGCTGCCCGCATGAGGGGAGAAGCTCTTGACCATACGCTTCTTCATGGTCCTCCGGGATTGGGAAAGACCACGCTCTCGAATATCGTGGCGAATGAACTTGGCGTAGGATTCAAGGTCACATCAGGTCCTGTGCTCGACAAGCCGGGCGACCTCGCCGGTATTCTTATGAGTCTTGAAGAGCATGATGTGCTTTTCATTGATGAGATCCATAGGTTGCACCCTGTGGTGGAGGAATATCTCTATTCCGCGATGGAGGATTTCCGTATTGACATTCTTCTTGACAAAGGTCCGGGAGCAAAGAGCGTGCAGCTCACTATCTCTCCCTTTACCCTGATCGGGGCAACTACACGAAGCGGTAGCCTCACGGCTCCATTGCGTGCGCGTTTCGGTATCAACTGCCATCTTGAATATTACGACCATAAGACCCTAAAGGGAATTGTGAAGCGTTCCGCGCGGCTTCTTAATATCGGCATTGATGAGGAGGCTGCCCTGGAGATCGCGTTGCGCAGCCGTGGCACGCCACGCGTGGCAAACTCGCTGCTTCGTCGCGTGCGCGATTTTGCTATGGTCAGGGGATCCGGCAGAATCGACCTTGCCATTGCACGTCATGCGCTCGAGGCTCTGAATATTGATCGTTACGGTCTTGACGAGATTGATAACCGCATATTGTTAAACATAATAGACAAATTCAAGGGTGGTCCGGTGGGGCTGACAACGATAGCCACAGCTATTGGAGAGGATGCCGGCACCATTGAGGAGGTATATGAACCCTTCCTCATCAAAGAGGGTTTTCTGAAACGCACTCCTCGTGGCAGGGAGGTGACGGAACTGGCTTACCGTCATCTCGGCAGAACGCAGGGATCTGTGCAAACCACCCTTTTTGATTGATATTGCTGATATGGCTGGAATAAAATCATTGGCGAAGGAGACCGCGGTGTATGGTCTCAGCAGCATCGTGGGGCGATTCCTGAACTGGTGTCTCGTACCCCTCTATGTGTATCTTTTCCCTACAGAAGAATATGGTATCGTGAGTTATCTCTATAGCTTTACAGCCGTGGCTCTCGTGATACTTAATTACGGCATGGAAACAGGTTTCTTTCGGTTTGTCAACAAAGAACCGGATCCGGGCAAGGTATATGCGACATCTCTCTCTTCTGTCGGCACCACGTCGCTGCTTTTTATCGGATTGCTCACGGTGTTTATCTCCCCCCTGTCGCGATTGCTGTTGCTGCCTCATCATAGCCTCTATGTCTGGCTGTTAGGCGTGACCGTGGCGATAGATGCGTTTTCCAACATCCCTTTCGCATATCTCAGATATAAAAAGAGAGCATACCGTTTCGCCGGCATCAAGCTTCTCAATATCGCTGTCAATATCTCTCTTAATCTCTTCTTCCTGCTTGCCTGCCCCGCGCTGATGCGTCATGTCCCTGTGCTGGTAAGCTGGTTCTATGAGCCGGCGGGAGGTGAGGCGTTCGGTATCGGGTGGATATTTGTTGCCAACCTAATCTCCACCTTGATCGTGCTGGCATGTCTTTTGCCGGAGTTGCGCGGGCATCGTTTCGGAATTGACGGCACATTGCTCCGGAAAATGCTTGGCTACAGCTGGCCATTGCTTATTTTAGGGGTGGCGGGTATCATGAGTCAGAACATGGGTCAGATGCTTATTCCTTATATTTTCAAGGGAAGCGAGGAGGCGGCGCGATCGATGGTTGGAATCTATGGCGCCAACATAAAGATAGCGATAGTGATGGTGATGTTCGCCCAGGCATTCCGTTATGCATATGAGCCTTTCATCTTTGCGCAGGCAAAAGGAGATGGAAAGGATGGCGACGGGAAGAAACGAGCCTATTGCGACGCAATGAAATTCTTTGTCATCTTTGGTCTTTTCATATTCCTCGGGGTGATGTTTTATCTCCCTGTGCTTAAGCATTTCGTCTCTCCCGCTTATTGGGAAGGACTCGCTGTAGTGCCGGTGATGATGCTTGCCGAACTCTGCTTCGGGGTCTTCTTCAATCTTTCCTTATGGTATAAGCTTACCGACCGCACGCAGTGGGGGATGTATCTGTCGCTGCTCTGTTTCGCCCTTATGCTTGGACTGAACCTCTGGCTTGTGCCCGCAATCGGTATTCCTGACGGCTATATGGGTTCGGCATGGGCTGCCCTGATAAGTTACTTCACTGTGATGGTGGTGTCTTACTTTCTCGGGCGCCGGTATTATCCGCTTCCTTATCAGATAGGACGCATGACGCTTTATCTCTTTCTGGCAGGCATTCTGTATTATGCCGGAACCTGTATTGACACTGTGTTTGCTCCCTGGCTACTATATACCGTGCGCACCCTCTTCCTTGCAATCTATATGGGCGCGGTTGTAATTGCCGAGAAGGTTCCGATGCCCGGGTTCAGGCGCAGATAATCCGCGTAGCAATAAAATAGCATAATTTTGCCAAAGACTATGTAAAAACGCGGATTGAAAATTTTAAATGTTAAAATTTTGCAGAAAATCTTGAAAAATGCTCCGTTAAGGGGCATTTTTAATTGGAATATGTACAAATAATGGCAAAATTAACATTTAATAACATTTAAAAGTGCAGGATAAATAAAAATATTCAAAATAATTACATTATTTTTGCAATGGATTAAATAGATATAAATTGATAACTGCTTAAAAAGAGCAATTGCGTCAGAAAAAAAGTGGCGAAACTATAGAAGAATTGCTTACCCGATCGGCAACTGTTTCGCGAGGATCGGTTGCTGACTTCAGTCGGGGATGTCCGGAGCTGATTTGTTTGTTCCCGGAACACAGCATTCACCGTATGAAGAAAATTTTGGTTATAAGGAGGATGACGCTTTTGGGAAAAAGCGTCATTTTTTTGGAATGGAGACCGATGCGTCAAATAATGGCGATATTCAATATGTCGCCCAGTGAGCTGATTCGTCTTGTCAAACTTAAGAAAGCGGCAGAGCTTATTCAGGACGGACGTTATCGCATCGGCGAAATCTGCGAGATGATTGGTATGTCATCGCCATCTTATTTCAGCAAACTTTTCTTCAAACAGTTCGATATTACGCCGAAGGCATTCGAGAAGCAATGCCAGGAGCGCAGACGCGAGAATGCGTAGGTTGTTAGGCGTTAGGCTTTAGGCGTTAGGTTTTTGGAATTAGGTGCGGGCGCACCGTAAGTGATTAGTAAAATTACAGCAACCCCATTGATTTGGCTATGCGGCAGGCTTCGTGTGAGTTCCTTACCTGAAGTTTGCCGATTATTTCCTGACGGTGACGGCTGACAGTGTGGATACTGATGTTCAATTGACTTGCGATTTCCGCACTTTTCATTCCTGTGTCTATCATAGCCAGAACCTGACATTCCCGGCTACTTAAGATAGTGTCGTTGCCTGAGGCTGTAAGTTCCTCCTTTATCCCTGTAATCGAATTTACCGCGAAGCTTTTTCCCTTGAAATCAAAAGATGCCGGACCATAAATACAAATAGCATACTTCACATTCTCCATGTTTTCATCCAGTATGTAATACATACGATGCAACACATCGTGAATGTTACCATCAGAGAAACGGAAACGTAACTTGGAAACAAGATAATATTCAGACTTTTTGCTTTTAGGCATGTGTCTCAGGTAATGGAAGAAACGAAGTTCGGCGATGTATTTATCTTCCTGTTCATCCTCAGACATCAATGATAGTATCCTGTTCTCCCATATTGAGTTCTCATGCTGATAATCATCAATGCCAAGATTGAGTGCGAAACCACCATCAATGATGTGGCTTTTGCGGTCGACCATATCGCTGACCACTATCAGAGTTTTTTCGATATTAGCCCATAAACGCACATAAGTCAATATATCTGACAAAGGGATGCATTCTCCGGATTGGTTTTCAGAAAGGAGCAGATTGTCGAGTGCCTTTCTATTCTCCACAAAATGGTTATTTTTGACCATTGTGTATTATTATTTAGCTTGTTAACTTTGCAAAATTAATCAATCAAATGGTTATATCAAAAATGAAGATTAAATTGGTTCTTATTTTGAGTCTATACATTTCAGCTAGCTCGGTGAGCGGACAGACACTTGAGAAGATGAACTGGTTCAACGAACCTGACAAGTGGCAGATTAACGGTAGCACGCTAACTATGGATGTCACCCCCAACAGTGACTACTGGCGCATATCTCACTATGGCTTCACAGTGGATGATGCACCGTTCTATTATGCCGAATATGGCGGCGAATTTGAGGCAAAAGTGAAAATTTCAGGTGATTACAAGGTCAGATTCGACCAGGCTGGAATGATGATACGCCTTGATCATGAGAACTATATCAAGACCGGTATTGAGTTTGTGGATGGGAAATACAATCTTAGCACCGTGGTCACTCATAAGACCTCAGACTGGAGCGTCATAGCCCTCGACCGTCCGGTTGACTTTATATGGATAAAGGCTGTGCGTCGTCTCGATGCTATCGAGATATTCTATTCTTTCGATGATAAGGAATATCATATGATGCGTAACGCATGGGTCGAAGCCAATCACCCAGTGAAAATCGGTATGTTCGCGGCGTGTCCTGACGGCAACGGGTTCAAGGCATCATTCTCAGATTTCAAAGTGACGCATCTGCCCGACAAAGTCCGCAGTGAATGGCTGAAAAAGAACGCTGCAAACGATAAATAATTCAACTCACGTGGTATTATGAAGATAGACCATATAGCTATCTGGGCAGAGGATATAGAATTGCTTCGCGAATTCTACATGAAGTATTTCAATATGTCTTGTAATGAGAAGTATGTCAACACTAAGAAGAATTTCAGCTCCTATTTTCTGTCTTTTGAAGATGGAGGAACATGCATTGAGATAATGAATATACCTGGCAAGGACGCTCCGGCGAGCAGAGGCGACCTAAAGGGTTTGGCTCATTTTGCAATCTCTGTCGGGAGCAAGGAAAATGTTGACAGCATGGCAAAACGCTTCAAAGAAGACTGCTTCACAGTCTTGAGTGCACCGCGCACTACCGGCGACGGCTATTATGAATGTGCTATCGCCGATCCCGAGGGGAATTACGTGGAAATTCAATCATGAACGACTGCGGCAAAGGTAATCCAAATTACTATGTAGAAGTATTCTTTATCTTAATAGTGTAAAAATATAGAGATTTTTATCTATATTTGCAATAACGTAATGCACCAGAATTAGTGTGTCTTGGTTCTACATAACGAATTTTGAGATGGCAAAAATCACCGTACAGGCTACTGAAGTAAATGTAATAAAAGTAAATGGCGAAGACTATATCTGCTTAACAGATATGTTGCGTGCAAAAGACGGAGAATTTTTCATAACCGATTGGCTGCGTAACCGCAACACTCTTGAATACATCGGCATTTGGGAGAAAGTCTATAATCCTAATTTCAATTATGGCGAATTCGCCATAATTAGAAATCAGTCCGGTCTCAATAGTTTCAAAATAAGCGTCAAGGAATTTGTTGCAAGAACAAACGCAATAAGTGTTCAGGCAAAAGCTGGTCGTTGGCGGTACATACGCCCATAAGGATATTGCCTTTGAGTTTGCGATGTGGATTAGCCCTGAGTTCAAAATATACATCGTCAAGGAATTTCAGAGACTTAAAACGGAGGAACAGCGGTTGTTGGGTTGGTCAGCGAAACGTGAGTTGTCGAAAATCAACTACCGCATACATACCGATGCCATAAAGCAGAACCTTGTCCCTCCGGAGGTTACTCCGTCACAGGCAAGCATCATTTACGCCAATGAAGCCGATGTGCTGAATGTGGCGATGTTCGGTAAGACGGCAAAGCAATGGCGTGATGCTAATCCCGACCTCAAAGGGAACATACGAGACTATGCCACTATCAACGAACTTATCTGCCTGTCGAACATGGAAAATCTTAATGCGGTTTTCATCGAGCAGGGCGTTACGCAAGGCGAGCGGCTTGTGAAACTGAACCAAATAGCCATTCATCAGATGAGCATATTGGAAAGCGGTGACAACGATAGAAAATTGTTGAAAATGTAAAACTGTCACAACTTCTGGCAGGAAATAGTTTATATTTGCATCGAAATTTCTTACTTGCTTAATAACAGACCTTTATTGACCGGAAGAGATTGAGGAATTGTACCAGAGGACAAATTCTCTATCAATAGTCATTCTTCTCAATTATATCATAGCACTTTTCATGTTTTTACCAATATTTTATCTTTTCTTCTTATACAGCCAGTGATTTTTGAGCCATTCGCGGACGGGTTCGTCGTAGAGTTTCAGACAGGCATAAGCCACAGCTATTGAAGCCACCAACAGAGAACAGAACACCCAGACGTGAGCGCCTTCCGGTGCATTCGGATGGGCGGCTACCCACTGCATTTGCATATATACCAAGGGATAGTGGGTGATATATAGCGGATAAGAGATCGCTCCGAGAAACTTACAGACCTTTATTGTCTTTTTCCCTTCAAGGGGGCTGCCGGCACCTGCTGCAACAATCATCGGGAAGAGCAATAAAATAGCGATAATACAGTATGAACCGTTTATAATATTCGGCGTATCACCTCCGAGATGTGGCATTACGAGAATTGCGGCGAGTGCGAGAGAACACCAGAGGAATCCATAGCTCTTAATCTTGATGCTGATGCCAAGTCGGTACATTAGCAATCCTCCAAAGAAAGGATAGAGCAAGCGTGTTAAACCGATATACAGTTGATCGGGTGTCAGTCCGAAACCACCAATCATTGTGTGCGCGGCGTAAGCTCGTGATTCCAGCAGTCCGAACCAGTCGATGTTCAGACCTAAACTTATTGTCAATATCGCTGATAATCCGACAAATACAGCGAGAACTACTTTTGAAAAACGGCGTATTATTGTGGCATAAAGTATATTGCCGATATCTTCCCACATCAGTGACCATGTGACGCCATTTAACGAATTGACTTCAGACCATCCGCGGATATCCATTGAGGGAGGTGTCGGGAACATAAGACAGCCTAAAATGACTATGATCAGAAGCTTCCACCACGGAGTCTCCATTACATAAGTGAAGAATGGCGCGTCACCAAAATAGAACCATATTGCCCCGATAAGCGTACCCATTATTACCATAGGCTGAAGACGAATGAGACGGCGTTTATAGAAATTCCATTGCGTCATTCCCTTGCGCCAGCGGTCATCGTAGGCATAGCCGATAACAAAACCGGATAGAATGAAAAAGAAATCAACTGCTAAGTAACCATGATTGAGTATTTGGAAACAAGGTCCTTTGGAATAGGTCTCAAAAAGATGGAACATTACGACAAGTATTGCTGCAATGCCACGCAACCCGTCTAATATCTCAAAACGCGGTTTAGAAGCAAGAAGATTTGTATTCATTATTCAAAATGGTTGGTTCATATAGGTTGCAAAATTAGATGATTTTTATTGTCGTATAATTACCGATTTTTCCAAAATATTATACTATATTTGCAATTCTTATGGAAGAAGCATTTGTATACGATGATGTCAGGCTTACACCCAAGCAGCAGATTTCTATTCATACTCAAAATGAATGGGAATTGTCGTATGTTATACGTGGTCAGGGCATAAGATTCTTAGGTGAAGAAAAACAACCGTTTTATGAAGGGGAGATAATTCTGATTCCTCCGAAATTTCCCCATGGCTGGTTTTTTGATGATGAGTCTACTGATGAGAATGGTTATATACATAACATCACGCTTTTGTTTACAGCTGAGTTGCCTACAAGACTTTCCCTGGTTTTGCCGGAATTAACTCGCGTTGCAGATATTTTTAGTGCTATCAATTTGCCGAGACGGTATGTTGGGAAAACTTCTGTCGAAATTGCACGATTGCTGGAGGAAATGCGCGTTTTGGATTCAGCAAAGCGTTTGCCGTTAGTGTTGCAGTTGCTCATTCTTATAGCAGAAAATGCGGAGTCGGAAGAGATAGGTTGTAAGCCGGTAAACAGGTCTAAACAAAACGCTGAGAAATTACGCATATATTGCGAATGTAATTTTTATGAGAATATCACCTTGGATGAAACTGCCGCTTATATGAAAATGAATAAGTCCGCTTTGTGTAAATTCGTCAAAAAACACACCGGAAAAACATTCACCGAATACATCAACTCTTTAAGACTTAAAAAAGCAGCATACCTGCTCGCCTCTACAACAGATCCGGCATGTGATATTGCTTACGATTGCGGATTCACCAGCGTTCCATATTTCCATCGCCTGTTTTCTCGCAATTATGGCATGTCGCCATGCAAATACCGGAGGAAGCGTTGCGGGGGATAGACTTTAGGCTTTAGGAATTAGGAATTAGGTGCGCGTGCGATGCCTGAAACGGAGGGGAGACATACCCATGATTTTAGTGAATAGGCGAGAGAAATAATAGGGATCGGGGATGCCAACCTTGAAGCATATCTGATTCAGCTTTAATGTCGTGTTGTCGAGCAGTTCGCATGCCCGACGAATTTTCAGCAGATTGAAATAATTCAGGATGGAATGTCCTGTGCGTTCTCTGAAAAGTGCTGATAGCCGGGATTCCGACAGACGGCAGTTGGTGGCGATCTCTTTAAGCGATACATGTCGTTCAAGATTTTCTGACATATAATGTATTGCCAGCTGAACGGCATCTGTTTCCGCATCTTTGCGTATACCTCTGTATTGCTGGATAAAACGCAGCGATCCGAGATAGTGGTGAAAAAGAGAGCCGGAATACCGAAGATTCTCTATGGTTAGCCCTGCATCAAGAATATTATATAATTCCTCGAACAGCTCATGCCTATGGCGTATGCGTGAAGTGGCGCTTGTCTCAATAGATTTCGGGATGGCGGCATCCGCGGCATATTGCGGAGCAAGCGTGCCTCCGAAGTGTATCCAATAGATTGTCCAAGGATTTTGAAGGTCTGAACCATACGAATGGATTGCTTTGGGAGGAATGATGAAATATTGACCGGCTTCTATAGTCCATTTCTTGCCATTAAGGTTATAGAATCCTTTCCCGTCCACACAATATATGAGCACAAACTGACTGATAGGTTCCTTTCGTTCGCAATAATGGTGGCGCGCTTTCGGGTAATATCCGATGTCGGTGATATGCAGAGATGAAAGAAGAGGATCCTTCCGCATCATATCAACAATAAACTCCGGTATCACCAGATATCTCTCCCCCGCAAACCCTTCTTTTACTTTCATCTTCTCTATTAATAGGGATTATAAACAATATGTTTAATAGGGATTATAAACAATATGTTTTATAATATTCGGATCTGAAAAATTATTGCCTATTCTCGAAGTTCTCTCGTTTGAATGCAAATTTAGTTGAATCCTAATAAATAAGCAAATGGCAAAAGTGTATTAACTCAATTTAACAAAGTTGTGTCTGTCAAAATAACAAATCAAAATCCATCAAAATCATAAAATAGTTTTGTTGAGTCGGATAAAATCACTAATTTCACAGTCAGTTATGAAAGAGATGAAATACTTGAGTAGAATTGCCGACAGGACTCTTGATCTGAGACTTGAAGCTTTTGGAGCTGTGCAGATTGCTGGACCTAAGTGGTGTGGTAAAACGACTACGGCTGAACGTCGGGCGGCAAGCGTCATAAAGATGCAGGATCCAGACCTCCGTGATGGATATCTGACGACAGCACGAATAAAGCCGTCGTTGCTGCTTAAAGGCGATACACCACGCCTCATTGATGAATGGCAGGTCGCTCCGGTTATATGGGATGCAGTGCGTCATGCCGTAGATGAACGTAGAGAGAAAGGGCAGTTTATTCTGACCGGCTCCACCATAATAGACGATGATGAGATAATGCATACCGGAACCGGTCGCATTTCCCAAATGGCAATGTATCCGATGAGTCTGTTTGAATCTCTTGAATCGAATGGCTCTATTTCATTACGTCATTTATTTGATGAACCTGATTATGATATTGACGGTGAAATGTCGCAACTTTCCATTGAGCAGCTAATATTTGCCGCATGTCGTGGTGGTTGGCCGGCCTCGCTTGATGAAATGAGTGCAAAGGCAAAATTGCTCATCGCAAAGGATTATGTTGATGAAATCTGCAATAAAGATATTTCAAGAGTGGACAAGACCCGTAGAAATCCAACATTGGCTAGACTGATTCTTCGTTCTTATGCCCGGAATATCTGTACTCTGACGAAGAAAACTTCAATGGTCGCAGATATTGCAGAGGAAATGGAAGGAACATCTATGCCTACATTTGATGATTATGTGGGAGCTTTGGAAAAACTGTTTGTGATAGATGACATCGAGGCTTGGTCGCCCGCCATTCGTTCAAAGACGGTAATACGCACAGGAAAGAAGCGTTGTTTCGTGGACCCCTCTATCGCCGTTGCTTCCTTGGGTGCATCTCCTGAGAGTCTTGAATTAGACCTTAATACATTCGGATTTATTTTTGAATGTCTCTGCTTCCGAGATCTGCGTGCTTATTCGCAAGCATTGGGTGGACGGTTGTCGTATTATCGTGATCGCTTTGGCTTGGAGGCTGATGCCGTTTTGCACCTTGATGATGGACGATATGCGCTTATCGAATGTAAGCTTGGAAGTCGAGATATTGAAGAAGGTGCAAATCACCTTCTTGAAATCAAACGTCTTGTGGCTGAAAAGAACAAGACGGAGAAGCAAATCAAACTTCGAGAGCCGGATTTGTTGATTGTTCTTACAGGCGGAGAAATGGCATATGTGCGCAAGGACGGCGTAAAGGTAATACCAATAGGTTGTTTGAGAGATTAACATTAAACCGTTTCAATAACTTGTTGTTAGAATAACGTTGCTCGGCTGAAGCATTCCCGTGGCGCCTTTCGCAACAGATAAATAAACAATACACTAAATAAACTCATGAAACTCAAAAAATTTGTATTCTTATTGCCGTTGGTGGCAATGTCGGCAAATGCAGAAGACATTGTCATTTCAACCGACAACAATGCCCTTGTCTACAATGTGGCAGACAATGGTCGTGTATATCAGAAATATTTCGGTAAGAAACTTACGAATGCATCGGAATATGCATCCATGCCCAATGGTCCGGAAATCTATATCACAAGCGGTATGGAGGATTATTATGAGCCGGCGTTGCATATCGTTCATGCCGATGGCAATCCCTCAACGCTGCTTACATATACCGGTCATAAGACTTCAACTCTTGCCGACGGGGCGAAGCAGACTGTCATATCCATGACCGACAAAGAATATGGCGACAATGTGGATGTGTATTTTATCG
>CAJUDL010000018.1 GCA_910585285.1 uncultured Muribaculaceae bacterium | reverse complement strand
CCCCTTTTCTCGAGATGGGGCTGAGATGGGGCAAGATGGGGCGAGATGGGGCTGGATAGGGCTGAGGTGGGGCTGGATAGGGGCGAGATGGGCGCGTCGATGACCCTATGCTCATACCGCCCCATTCAGCCCTATATAGCCCTATTTCCCTATACCGCCCTATTTCTGCGAAATAGCGAAAATGCGAAGGGGGTGTGTAGCGCGTTAGCGCTGGGTGTCGGGGAGGGGCGGACGACCTGCGGCGGCTCGCATACGGTTGATTGCTTCGCGGGCTTCACAACGACATGCGTGAAGTTGTTCGGTCAAGCCTCCGTTTTTGAGAAATTCGGTTTCTTTATAGTAGATGAATTTCTGAAGCATGTTGTCTTCCTGGTGAATGAGAGTAAGGGCAAGGTTGATGGTGGTCTCTACTGAGCGTGTCTGGAGCTTATCTTGATAGATGGTGGGGTTGTCGTTTGTGCGGCAGAAGTTTCTCAGTTGTTCTGTGCGTGGATCAGTTGTTTCCCAGCAGGGAAGGCGATTGAACATGAGGTAATCTTTATAGTCTTCTTTTAATTCATGCAGGGAACCGCGCGCAATGATAAGCAGGACAAGTCCGGTCTTTTTTGAGCCGGCATCATCGATGACTCCTTCCACTATATTCTGCTTTACAGACCGTGCCGCGCCTGTGATCTGGGCAGATAATTTTGAATCTTTGATAAATCTTTTATTGAAAATATCGGTGACTACTGAGATCGCCACAGCTTTTTTATAAACAAGAAGATCTTCATAGGAATTCTGGCGAATTGGGCGTCTCTGGGGAGTCATAAGCAATCTATGTTGGTGATTATCGCTAAATTACTCAATCTTCTGTGAATATGCAAATAAATTTGCATATTTTTCGGCTGGATGGGGCTGGATAGGGCGAGATGGGGCTGAATGGGGCGAGATAGGGCGAGATGGGGCTGAATGGGGCGAGATGGGGCGAGATGGGGCTGGATGGGGCGAGATGGGGCTGAGGTGGGGCTGAATGGGCGCGTCGAGGACCCTATGCCCATACCGCCCCATACCGCCCCATATAGCCCTATTTCCCTATATAGCCCTATTCCCCCCATCTCTCCCTATCTCCCCATTTATGCTCTGTTTCTGCGAATCGGGGGCAGGGGCGCGTTAGCGCGTCGTGGCGGAGGAGTCGGTGTCGGGCGCTTTGTCGATGAGGTCGAGGAATTGGTCGAGTTTGGGGGTGATGATGATCTCGGTGCGGCGGTTCTCCTGGCGTCCGGCGGCGGTGGCGTTGGTGGCTATGGGGTTGTATTCACCTCTTCCGCCTGCGGTGAGTCGGGAGGGGTCAATGCCGAAGTCGTTTTGCAGCGCCTGCACCACGGAGGATGCACGAAGCGCGGAGAGGTCCCAGTTGTTGCGGATATTGGTGCGCGAGATGGGGACGTTGTCGGTATTGCCCTCTACAAGCACGTCGTAGTCTTTATAATCCTTGATGATCTTGGCAATCTTGCCGAGGATGTCCATGGCAGCGGGTGAGATGTCGTAACTGCCGCTTTTGTAAAGCATGTTGTCGGCAAGGGAGATGTAGACCACTCCTTTCAGCACTTTGACATCAACATCTTTAAGTTCGTCGGTGTTGAGCGAACGGGTGAGGTTGTTGGTGAGCACCATGTTGAGGGAGTCGGATTTGGATTTCGCCTCGACAAGCTGTTTGATGTATTTGTTGGAGGCGTTGATTTCGTCAACGAGTTTTGAGATGTTGACGCTCCCCTGATGATTGTTTGCCATTGCCTGGTCGAGGGAAGTCTTGATTGCGGAATATGCCTCTTTCAGATCGGCATTCTGAGCCTTAAGATCCTTGATCATGACTTCCATACTCTTGGTATTGGCGTTGCATTCTATCAGTCCTTCATTGGCAGTGCGATATTGGTCCGCCATCTGATTATACTTCTTGTTGGTGACGCAGCTGCCGAGTGTAAGGGCAAATATTGCTGCTGCTCCTAAGATGATTCTGCTTTTCATAAACCGGTGTTTTTCAAAATTAAATATAGTGAGACTCAGCACCGTTTTTGCGGAGGAGCCTCACTATTATAATTCAGAATCACCCGATTATGTTCATCATTGCGTCATCTTGATGGAGGGATGGGGGTGAGATGGGGGTGAGATGGGGCGATATGGGGAGGGGAGGGTCAGGTGATGTTTTTGTAGTCGCGGAGGAAGGCGAAGAGCTGCTGGAGCCCGATGGCAAAGCCTATTGAGCCTCCGATGAGCATTCCTAACAGAATATGCTCTTCCCATCCGGTGAACCAGGCGAGTCCACAAAGGAGCGCTATCGCCATTGGGATGAGGATGACGATGAATTGCAGATGTTTCTTGCGGTAATAATGCGCTTTTTCGATCACTTCGGATACTGGCATGTGTAGGCAGTCGATGGTGTCGAGTCCGCGATAGAGCCAAGTGTCCATAATTCCGCAAGTCATGAAATACACGATGAAGGAGAGGGTGATCCATATTCCTCCTTTCATGGGGAAAAGACTTGGCAGCATGAACACAAATGATAATGGGAACATTGTGAATCCCAAAATCGCGAAGCGACGGTAACGGTTGCGGAGACGTTCAAGGGATGTGAGTGGGTTGCCGTTTCTGAATTCGGTCAGCAAATGGTCATTTTCGGTTTGGAGGGAGGAGGCGGTTTCACGCCAAGCGGATTTCATGTCTTGTGTGGTCATATTCTTTTTCTTATTTATGGGGTGAAATGGGGAAAATGGGGTGTTATGGGGTTGGATGGGGCGAGATGGGGATGGGGATATATGAGGCTTAATAGGTGGAGGCTTGGCGGGAGAGTTTCTCTTTGATGCGGCGGAGGCGGGTGGCGACGGTGTTGCGGGGGAGACCCATCACGGCGGAGATGTCATCGTATGAGGCTTCGTCGAGCCACATCAGGATCATTGCCTTGTCTTCGGCATTGAGCTTCGATATCAAGCGGTGTAGAGTCTCGATGCGTTCGCGGTCTTCGGAGGGTTCGTCGCTGACAAGGTCGTAGAGTTTGTCAAGACTTTCCGATTCTCGGCTGTGGCGCATCTG
Source organism: uncultured Muribaculaceae bacterium (assembly GCA_910585285.1). GTDB lineage: Bacteria > Bacteroidota > Bacteroidia > Bacteroidales > Muribaculaceae > Lepagella. The sequence goes on along the minus strand of CAJUDL010000018.1, from coordinate 62,517 downwards.
TTTCCGTATTGTTGAAACGCAGGAGTTGAGCACTACGCGGTATATCCATGTGCGAGGAGAGGATTCCCCTTTGAATCCTGCCATGCCGCGCCATATGTTAAGAAGAGCGTCTTGCCGGAGGTCATCATACTCCGCTATCGAACATGAGTAGGAGAAGCAGATGGCGGAAATCGTGGATTCTTCCTGGCGAATAAGGGAGAGGAATCGAGCTTCCTGCGCGCTATCCACCGCCGGACGGTGGGTCATGGTGGAAGACGCCAAGAAGCTCCGCGCCATTGAGAGCAGGGAATCGACGGCTCTTACGGCAGTCAGCACCGGCGGATCATATGTGAGTGAAATGTTTGCGGTCATCATTAATGGTTTTTCTTCCCGTAGGAAGCTTCAAATTTAATCAATCGCAACATTAGACGCAAACCCTCCAGCGAAAGTTTCAACCCATTTGAAAATTTGAGAAAAATTTCATAACTTTGTCAGAGTGTTTCAGACAGCAACAATAACAAATATAATCTATTTCGAAATGAAACTTTTTAAGTTAGCTTTTTTAACGGTGACACTCGGTTGCGCTGTCGCAATGAGTGCGCAGTCTGTGTATAAATCCCAACTTCCGGTGAAACCGGGAAAGGGCGTGACTGTTGCCGGCACAGTGGAGTGTGACGGCAAGCCGGTGGCAGGGGTAACCGTATCGGATGGTTACGAAGTGACCAAAACCGATAAAAAGGGAGCCTATTATCTCAAGTCGAAGAAACAGAATCCACAGGTGTTCATGACCATACCTTCCGGTTATGAGGCGGTGCGAGAAGACGTGATGCCTCAGTTCTGGGCAGATTTCACACTTCCCGCCGATCAATATGAACGCCGTGACTTCCGTTTGAAAAAGGTTGACAATAAGAATCATGCTGTCATTTTTCTTGCCGATATCCATCTTGCCAATGAACGCAATGATGTGGATATTTTCTCGGGTCCTTATGTAGATAAAATCAAGGAAGAGGTCAAGACGCTCAATGCCGCAGGCATTCCGGTGTACACAATCAATCTCGGTGACGGCTCCTGGGATCTCTACTGGTATGCTCATGAATTTGCAATCGGTGATCTCCGCACTGCCCTCAATGATGCCGAATATCCTACGGCTTTCTATAATGTGATGGGTAACCATGACAATGACGGTGCCACACCTGCCGGAGATGGCGTAGATTATCGCGCTTCTCTTCCATATCAGAAGGCTTTCGGTCCGCGCTATTATTCGCAGAATATAGGGGATGTGCATTATGTTTTTCTCGACAATATAGAGTATATCAACGATGAGCTAAAGGCAGAGAGCTATCCAGGTATTACAGGACGCCGTAACTATAATGAGGCTTTCACTCAGGAGCAGCTTGACTGGCTCCGCAAGGATCTTGCCAATGTAAACTATGACACTCCGGTGGTGGTAAGCATGCACTGTCCGCTGCTTCGTTGGAAAAACAATGAGGGGACTGCTTATCGGTTTAAACCGGAAGAGAAAAGTTCACGCGAACTGGTGTCGATATTGAAACCCTATAAGAATGTGCATACATTCTCGGGGCATTCCCATCGTCAATGCCTTGTGCGCATGCCGGAGGAAGAGCAGAATCTTATGGATCACAACATATCCGGTGCTTGCGGAGCATGGTGGCGAACGCGGGCAACCGGTCTGAAGAATCTTTGCCCTGATGGCACACCGGCGGGTTATGAGGTGATGTCGGTAAACGGACCGGATCTCAAATGGCAACACAAAGCTTTCGAATATGATCCTGAGAAACAGTTCTTTGTTTGGGATATGAACGGGGTAAAAGATTATTTCACCAACAATCGCGAGATGAGAGTCTTCCGCAAGAATTATCCGAAATGGACAGACTACAGCGACGTGCCTGACAATTATGTGTATGTGAATCTTTGGGCTTGGGATCCAAAGGGAAAACTTACCATCACCGAAAACGGCAAGGAGCTTCCTGTGGAGATTGTTACGGAAGAAAATCCTCTTTACGTTGCATCGTATATGGTGCGCAACACCATCTGGCTCAACCAGGTAGAGAACAAGGGATATCAGAAACCACGTAAGTTCCAGCTCTTCCGCGCGAAGGCGTCGACAGCGGATGCTCCGGTTGTTGTAAGCTGGACGGACTGTTTCGGCAAGGAAACAAAGGAGACGTTGAAACGCCCCGCTGCGTTTGCGCCGGAGGAGCTTTAAAGAATGTTTAATGTGGAATGGGTAATGTTCAATGGATTAAAGCGGTAAAATATGTGGATACTGCTTGCGGTATGCTCGGCTCTCGGGCTGGGATTTTATGACATAATGAAGAAACGGTCGGTACGTGATAACAACGTGCCGACTGTGCTTTTGCTTAACACTCTCTTCGGCACGCTGCTGATGTCGCCCGTGATCATACTGAATCTTGTCGATGGCGGTTTCGGGCTTAACAATACCATTGTCGGACATCTGCAGATTGCACTCAAAGCCGTGATAGTGTTGAGTTCATGGATCCTCGGGTATTTCTCCATCAAACATCTTCCCCTCACAATCCAGGGTCCAATCAACGCATCGCGGCCTGTGATAGTGCTTGTCGGGGCATTGCTGGTGTTTGGCGAAAGGCTTAACCTGCTGCAATGGTGCGGTATTCTGCTTGGTTTCGCATCGCTCTTCATGATAAGCAGAATCGGGGCATCGGAAGGTTTCTCGCTGAAACGCAGCAAATGGCTGTGGATGGCAATCGGTGCCACGACACTTGGAGCCGTCAGCGCTCTGTATGACAAATATTTGCTGCGCAGTTACGAACCCTTGGAAGTGCAGGCATGGTATTCCCTCTACCAGATGATCATAATGGGGATAATTCTGTTGGTGCTGATGCAGACCGGGAATGCCGGCGGTAAATTTCAATGGCGCTGGTCGATACTTGGAATATCCGTCTTCCTCACGGCTGCCGACATAGCTTATTTCTACTGCCTGTCGCAGCCCGATTCGATGATATCCGTAGTGTCGATGATAAGGCGAGGAAGTGTGCTCGTATCGTTTGCCTATGGTGTGCTTGTGCTCCACGAACGCCACGTGCGCCAGAAACTCATCGACCTTGGCATCCTCCTCGTCAGCCTACTCTTGCTGATCCTCGGCTCTTAAACAGTTGGTAGTGTCGAAAAAAAAGACTATATTTGTAACATGACCAACTTTTTACAGCGCATATTATCCATTATAATATTACTCACCTTCCCATTGTTGATTAAGGCTGAGTATTTTCGACACCTGACACTTGACGATGGCTTGAGCCACCTTTCTGTCATGTCTATTTCCCAAGACAAAATCGGACGTATATGGTTAGGAACCCGCGAGGGTGTCAATATCTATGACGGAATGACAATACGGTCGTATAAAGGATTTGTTGAAAATCCTGACGATCCAAAGAATAAAGTATGGATTGGAAATTTTGTGCACGGAATTTATCCCGATTCGGTTGGCAATATGTTTCTACATATCGACGGCGATATCATCAAGTTTGATTTGAAGAAAGACCGGTTCAGCAGATTCACCGATGCTGGGAATGTAAAGGCCATTGCCAGCCACGGCGGGTCAATATATTTTATTACGGGTGATTCGCTGATAGTCAAGACAGCCGGCGATGACCGTATAAGCTATCTGTTTCCCATGCATCTTCCGCCCGACAACAATCACCTTTCGGCGGATAACAAATCTTTCTATGTCAGCAACGATTTGGGACTACATATTTTTGACAAGAAGACCGGTGCGGAGCGCACGCTGATGCGTAATAAACCGATTCAGTCAACACTTGTCGGCAGCGATGGCTCGCTGTGGATCAGTGCGAAATATGGTGGTTTGTATAGATTGCGTTCCGGCGAAAAGGAACCGCAGCAGGTGTCTGTGCCTTCAGTGGGATGGAAAGCCGCCGGGTCAATTCAGAGCCGCAATGCCATCGAAGATCTGGAAGGGAAGATCTGGTATGGCTCGTTTACCGGAATATTCTGTTACGATCCATCCACCGGTCAGACCCGGCATGTGGAGATTCCAGCCAATGTCGGAGTGCTTGCCCACAGCTCCATATTCGGAATGTTCTGCGACCGTATCGGCAACATATGGGTCGGCACATACTATGGTGGTGCCAATTATTTTACTCCTCGAAACGAGTTGTTCGTAAACTTCAACTATCGCAAAGATATCCATGCCGGGCTCAACACCTCTTTCGTCATAGATATGGCGGTTGACCGCGACGGAAGGCTTTGGTTTGGAGCCGATGGCTCGGGTGTGACATGTGTCGACAGAAACTGGAATATACTCAAACGTCTTTCCACAATAAACGGAGATGTGGCACTTCGTCAGGATAACATCAAGACAATGGTTATTGACAGCCTAACCAACAAACTTTATATCGGGACACATATGGGAGGCCTGTCGATTTATGATATTGACAACAATAAGATAACCAATCTGATAGATAATGCAAGTCTGAAAAACAATCCGGGGAATGTCATTCATGACTTGAAAATTTATGGTCGCAATCTCTATATTACGTCGCGTGAAGGGATTTTGAGAATGAATCTCGATTCAGGAGAAATAGATCACATCGATTCTCCTCAGTCTCCTTATAAATTGGATTTGGATTCGAAAGGAGATATTTACGTCATAAACTATGACGGCAATATGATCTATCGTATTAAAAATCCGGAGAAGCCTGATTCCCGCTGTGAGGTTTTCGCAGATTTCAGACATAATTCCTCCTCCATGAGTGCAATCAGTTGCACTGCCAAGGGGTTATCCGTTGGCACAAAAGGTTCAGGTATTCTATTCTTCCCAGACTACAAAAATAAGTGGATACGCATAGACACTGAAGGAGAGAAAATATCAGACAGTTATTGCTATAATCTCACGCGCGACAAGGATGGTAATCTCTATTGTCTCACACAAAATCATATCGTGAAGATAGATGTCAACGGGAACATAGATCAGATAGCGTTTTCCAACTATTTCCCGGATTCTCACATAGTCAGTGAATGTGCGCTCAGAGTTCTCGACAACGGGGAAATACTTGTAGGGAGCACAGTCGGTATAACGCGCATGAACCGCAATATCTTTCAAAGCAGTGGTGATGTGGGAGACAAGGAAAAGATCTATTTTTCCAATATCAAGGTCAACGGGCATAATGTCTCTCCCGATTCAAAGGACGGGATTATAGACTGTTCTCTTCCTTATGCCACAACCATAACCCTTCCGCATAATAACAACAGTCTCACCATTGATCTTGGCATTCGTGATTACAGCGTCTCTACCGGATGTCCGATTATAGAGTATAAGCTCGATGGCATTGACAACAAATGGCAATCGACCGACAAAGGAGAGATACACTACACATCTCTTTCTCCAGGAAGCTATCGCCTTCATGCCCGCATTTTAGGCAGCGACGATGAAATCACTTTGGATGTCAAGGTGCGCCACGCATGGTATGACACGTGGTGGGCGTGGCTGATTTATTTCGTAATAGTGGGAGGCACAACATGGCTTGTTGTTCACAAGGTCCGCAGTGCGCGTCGCCTTAAATCATCGCTGCGTAAGGAGCAGGAGGAGAAAGAGCGTATCGAGGAAGTCACTCATGAGAAATTGGTTTTCTTCACCAATGTCAGCCATGAATTCCAGACTCCTCTGACATTGATTATGAGCCATGTCGATCTGCTTTTGGCGAAATATAAAGGAAATGTCGAACTTACCGACGAGCTTTCAAGAATACGTCGGCAGTCGAAGCAATTGAGCGGACTTATTACACAATTATTGGAATTCCGCAAATTCTCTCAGAATTATCAGAAAATGCATATCGGGCGTCATAACGCCTCCATGCTTCTGCAAGGTGCTGCATTGCCATTTGTGGATCATGCCACAAAACGTTGCATAACATTCATGGTGAATATACCCGATGAAGATCCGTATGGATACTATGATGTGGATTTGATGAAAAAGGTGATTGTCAACCTAATATCAAATGCTTTCAAGTATTCGCCCGACGGCAGCCGCATTACGTGCAGTGTTGCCACGGACAACGAGGGGAGACTGGTGTTCAGTGTCTCGGACACCGGTAAAGGTATTTCGGAGAGCGATCTGCCTTATATTTTCGACAGGTTCTATAACGGAACATCAAAGAGTCACCTTAACGACAGCCCTGATTCCCACACAACGGGGATAGGGCTCGCATATGCAAAGTCGATTGTCGAAAGTCATCATGGAGAATTGTCGGTGGTTAGTTCTCCGGAGAAGGGGAGTACATTCACGGTTGTTATTCCCGCTACAAAAGAAGCGTATGCCGCCGATAGCAACGTGTTGTTTGATTCATATGAGGTTGATGATACGGAAGGCATGCGGGATGAAACTGCACCGGTAGAAGTAAAGCCTGAAGAAGAGCCGACAGTAGGCGATAAAGAGAAAGCAATTGTTTCCGGATCAGATGAAGAGAAACCGCTTATACTGATAGTGGAAGACAATGCGGAATTGCGTTACAATCTGGAGAGAATTTTTGTGCGGTTTTACCGCACTGAAGTTGCAGCTGATGGTGCTGAAGGTCTTGCAAAGGCGCAGGAATTCAATCCCGACATTATTGTTTCAGATGTGATGATGCCGGTGATGAGCGGAACTCAGATGTGCCGGAATATAAAGAGCGACATTCAATTGTGTCATATACCCGTTGTGTTGCTCACAGCGCTTGGAGCCACACAATCACAGTTGGAGGGACTACAGGCTAATGCCGATGAATACATCACCAAACCGTTTGACACATCGTTGCTTATCGAGCGCGTGCAGAATCTATTGCGCAATAGGCGGTTGCTGCATGAAAGCTTTCAGCATAAGCCTTTATCGCAGATTGATTTGTCGGGTATAGGTTCGATAGACCGGAATCTGTTGAAACGCACCACAGCCATCATCGACAAGCATATAAGTGATATTGATCTGGATATTGCGTTCATATGCCGTGAATTGGGCTTGTCGCGCACTGTGTTTTTCAATAAATTCAAAAGCCTGTCGGGAATGACGCCCAACAACTTCATCATGATTCACCGCCTAAAATTTGCGGCTACGCTTTTGAAAACGCAGCCGCAGTTGAATATTGCAGAGGTAGCTGATTTGTCAGGCTTTTCAGGAACTGATTATTTCCGGCGTTGTTTCAAGAAACAATTCGGCGTTTCGCCCCAGCAATATAAAAACAACTCGAACTAAAACAAAATTTACCTTAATTTTTACCTTGGTTGCAGTCGCGGGCGACGGCAACTTCTAATTGTCTCAATTCTTTTTTATGGCCAGCAGTCTGAAAGTGTCTGCTTTGGGCAGGAGCCTGCCGTTTTTGAACTGCAGTTCTATCACGGCTGTGCGCCGAGGATAGGGTTTTGTCTTGTCGTGATGGACGTGAAACACATACATCAGCCGTCCCTCCTTGTCATAAAAAATGTCTCCGTGACCGGGACCGTTCTCTTTTACCACGTCTTTGGAGATTATGGGAAGGATTGGTTTTCTCCACGGACCCAGCGGAGATTTTGCCGTCGCCACTCCTATTGCATACCCTACGTCGTTGCAGCCGTTGGCTGAATAGAGCAGGTAGTATGTGCCGTCGTGTTCGATGACAGCTGGACCTTCAACGATCTTTTGGTTTCGCGGATTGTCTATTTCCCAGCCTGTCAGATCGGTCTTAAAGCATAATTTCTGAGTGTCTCGCTCAATCTCCTCAAGGTCGGCGGTCATTCTGGCAGCCAGGATATCCTGACTGCCGGAATAACGGTTTGACCAGTAGATATAAGGCGTGCCGTCGCGGTCGAAAAACACGAAAGGATCTATTTCCTGTTCTTTCGAAGGTATGGGTTCCATCGAGGTTTCCCTGAATGGACCGAGCGGCGAATCGGCCTTGGCATGCACCAGGTAGTTGTCTCCGGCATAGAAGACGTGATACTTTCCATCGTGCTTGAACACCTGCGGCGCCCAGAACCTTTTCTGCACATGGCAGGACTCGCCTTTTTTCAAGGCGTAGTTGCCGGCGATGTTGCCTAAGGGACCTTCCCAGTTCAGCAGGTCTTTCGAGCGATATGCCTGAAAGCCTGTGGAGAGCGAAGTGCCGTAAAGGTAGTAATAGTTGCCGTCGAGCATAATGGTAGGGTCGGCGAGATAGAGGTAATCCGTTTCTACGGCGGATTTTGTCTCATTGTCGCCTTGCGCCGCAGCCCACGATGTCGCGACAAATGCCGAAATAATAAACAGCCTGATGAATTTCATTTGTATCAATGCTTGATCACTTTGGTTGCCTTGTTGCCCGACACGCGTATAAAGACACCTTTTTCGGGATTGGCGACCTCAACGCCCTGAAGGTTGTAATAGCGGGCGGGAGCGTCGTCTGTTGCCTCGATTTCGGCAACGCCGCTGCCACCTTGGTAATTACCTTCACCTTTGTTGACGGTAAGAGTCATCATGTTCATGTCGAGACTGATGTTGTATACCCCAAAATCCTTTGATACCTGCCATGCATGGTAGAAAGACCAAGGCACGAATTTGAATTCGTCTATGTCTCCTACGGTGAAGGGGATAAGCTGTGCAGAGTTGTAGATAGGAGACAGACAGAGGATGTATGAATTTGCAGCGTCATTCTGCAGGCATATTTTCAGCATCTTGCTGCTGCTGATTGTCAGTTTGTTGTGATAATATACGCCGGGATTGCTCGCATCTTTTTCAAGTTTGAATGAACTTGATGTTTCCCAGCCGGCAGATGATCCTGTCAGACCGGAACCACGCACCCAGATGTCGCCGGTATAGTTATGAAGCACAAAATCGAAAGCCGTGCTCATGAGTCCCGGTGTGCCGCAGAGACCTACCTCCTTGCCGAGGAGCGCGTCAGGAATGTCTGAGTCAATAGGGTTGTTATCCTTGTCGATGGCGCAGAATCTGTGGCTCTCCTGATTGAGAGAGATCTGGAATCTTACGCCCTGGTTGGCGGCATTATCGTTGGGAACCCAATGACCCTTGCATGTCGGCTCTTTGCCGTTGCCGTTGGAGATGAATTCGGGTTTGTCTCCATAAACCAGAGTGCCGGATTTCTTATCATTGTCATAGGAGGCTTCAACTATATATTTACCGGAGGATTTCTGAACCAGGAAGTAACCGGGGTAAGTGGCGGGACGTCCGTCTGCCCAGTTGGAGTGGGAAGACTGAACCATGTAGAACACCTGGCTGTCGTCATTGTCAGCCTCCTCTACGAGAATAGGTTTGTCTGTGCCGCCGATAACGAGACCTGAACCGTTCACGAGCTTGATTTGAATAGCTTTTGTGTAATCCGTGTCATCAGCATAAGATGACAACGCCGCGAATGCAGCGAGTGAAAGAAGTAAAAATTTAGCTTTCATAATAATTGATTTTAATTATGTAAAAAACTTACTTATTGTTGTTTAATAGAAAATTTGTAATGATCTTTAAGTTTTTTGTTTTTGCAGGTGAGTGATATTTTCAGGAGTTCCTTGCCCCAAACATTGGTGAATTTGGGGTCTGTGAGAACCCGGTTGATGATGTAATTTTCAAATTGAGTAGGATCAAACGTGAGAAGGGCTTCTTTTCCGTCGGTTTTGATAATTATCTTGCCGGGGGCAACGACCTTTGCCTCGCCACGGGTGAGAAAGTTGATCGTGTTGGGAGTCTCGGCATGTGTCAGCTCAAAACGGTCGTCGATCGTAACCTGCCGGTCCTTGATGCTGTAGGAGCGTGTCCAGTACTTTATTCCCGCCGATTCCGGGTAGGCATCCTTCAGATTGAGTTCGAAGCGACCTTTGCGCGCCTTGACATCCGAAGCATGATATTGGGCGCCGAAACATTGTTCCTGCCCGTTGATTACAGGCAGATTGTGCCATCCGCTTTGCATTGCCCAGATTTTGTAGCGGTCTTTGCCGAATGTCTGGCGGGTATAGGTTCCCACTCCGGCATCGATTATAATGGGAGAATCCTCCATCCATACGGAGAAAGTGCCGATATCGTTGTGGTTATGGCTCTCGTTGTTGTTTCCGCCTTTCGCCGCAAAGAATAATCCGCCGGGAGTTGACATTGCGTAGAACCCTGTTTCGGGATAATAAGAGTAGTCGGGGCGAATGTAAGGCTTGTCGTATTTGCCTATTTCCTCCTCAATAGGGAGAGAGGTAAGGATTGAAAACAGGCTGCCGGTTTTTATTGCCGGATCCATGCGGTAGAGCATTGCCCCGAAAATCTTCAGCAGGTCGGAGTCGACCGCTTTCCCGTATCGGAAGGCGAGCCGCGAGTCGAGATTCGCTCTTGCTGCGGCATCGGCAAAATTCACTATCCATCCGTCGCCGACCCATGCGTGTGCCGGGTATTCGCCCATGTCGCGTATCAGTTGCTCCTTGCGGATGTCGATGCTCCCGCCGGTTGCAAAACTTATCAAGTCGATATAGTCGAGAGTCTTCCCTGCAGCATGTTTCCAGTAGACCGGTCCCTCCTCGCAGGCGCCGTCACCCTTCACGTATCCGAGATAGCAGTCCATCGACAGCATTGTGTCGTATGCGATATCGGCATAGCGGTCGAGATCATCCTCGATAATCATCGCTGTCAGAAGCACATTGCTCAGGCACCATGGCGTCCAGTTGTTGAGCATATGTCCGTCATAGTTTTCTCGCGGATCCCACCATACGTTTTTCTGCTCCAGATAAGCGTCGAGGATGCGTGATTTGAGTTCGTGGCGGAGACGACGGCTGATTTCGGGATCGACCTTGTCGAATTCAGGTTTCATGAAATAGTACACCCACGAATAGAGGTTTCCCATGTCGCCTGCGGTGAGGTCGATGATATGGCGATCGTAAGGCTGGATTGCATTCCCGTTGTTTCGGGAGGGGATATGGGCGCTCAGTGCCCAGGTTGTCATTTCGGCACCCGCATAGACCCCGTTGACAAGTTGGTCAATAAACCGCCCTTTCCCTTCAGCAAGTTCTGCCATCAGCAAATCTGTGACAGCTCGATTGTTCTCAGCTATGATGCTTTCCATGCCCGAGCGGTTGCCGCTCCGCAGGAATTCAAGATAATCCGTGGCGTTGACCCTCGGCCATGAGTATGACAGGCGTTTCTCCCCATTCTCAATATACGGCTCTTTGTTTTTGCCAAGCAGTTTCTCCCACGCCTCGCGATCGGCATACGGCGGAAACAGAGTCCTGTTGCGAGCCGTGTCGAGCATCGACCTGAGTTCCGGCTTTGTTGCGCGGGAAGTCAGGAGATTGCGCGTGGTAAATGCCGATACGCAAACCGGGAAAAGTATTGCGAGAAGAATCACAATTGAAATTGCGTATAATCGTCTGTTCATGCTCATGACCGGAGACTTATTAGTTATGCAGTTCTTATCTTATCATCACTTTGGTTGCCTTGTTGCCGGCGACACGGATGTAAACGCCGTTTTCCGGATTGTCAACCTCAACTCCCTGAAGGTTGTAGTAGCGTGCGGTTTTCTCTGTCTCCACACCGATTTCTTCAACGCCGGCTCCGGGAATTTCCTCAACAGTATAGCTCATCTTGTTCAGGTCGAGACGCAGGTTATATGTACCGGCTTTCGGGAACTGCCATGAATAGTAATACTGGTAAGGCACGAACTGAAGATTGTTCTCACCGGAGAGTTTCACAAGCGCCCTGTTCGGTTTTTCGATATCGTGCTGTTTGGGATATGGCGAGAGATTGAGAGTATAATTTCTTTCGCCATTCTGCAGCTCGAAATAAAGACCTAATTCATAGCCGACAGGAAGTCTGTCGTAGGTGTATACACCCGGATTGGCGGGATCTTTTTCAAGCTTGATGAATTTTTCCCATTCGCCGGTGCCGAAAATGCCCGGACCGCGCATCCACACATCGCCCGTGTAGTTGCACAACTCGAATCTAAAAGCCGTACCGGGATCTCCCACGGTGCTTGAAGTCGCCACCTTTCCATTTCCGGCGTCATAAATTCTGTTGCCGGTCTTGTTCAGGCTTATCTGAAATTCGACATCCATTTGTTCGGCATCGTTGTTCAGTACCCAACTGCCGTTTAGTTCTGTCGAAGTATCGGAATAGGCGAGAACCCCGAAGCCTGTTTTGTAATTCATGCCATCCTCCACAAGGTATTTTCCTGAAGATTTCTGCACTAAGAAGAATCCCGGATAAGTTGCGGGGCGTCCGTCAGCCCAGTTGTTGTAAGATGTCTGGATCATGTAGAATACCTGTGTGTCGTCGTTGTCCTTAGGCTCGACGAGCGACGGAGTGTCCGTACCGCCGACAACGAGTCCTGAGTTGCTTTTTATTTTTACGGGCACACAATCCGAGTAATCCACCGGCACTGTTATTGAATTGGTGAGGATAAGGAAGCGGAAGGAATCCGCTACGGGCACGATCTGTCCGTCCTTGAACTGAAGTTCCATTATGACCGTGCGGCGGGGATATACGGTGGCATCGTCATGGTGGACATGGAACACATACATCAGCTTGCCGTTCTTGTCGTAAAAGAGGTCGCCGTGGCCGGGACCATTTTCATTGAGCGTTTCCTTAGATATGATCGGGGAGGTCTGTTTTGTCCAGAGACCAAGAGGCGAGGATGCTGTTGCCACGCCGACAGCATATTCCACATCATCGCAGCCATTGGCTGAATAAAGCATGTAATATGTGCCGTCATGTTCCACAACTGCCGGGCCTTCCACTATTCTTTGTCCCCGAGGATTAGAGACTTCCCAACCTTGAGAGAAGGATCTGAATAACGTTTTTTGAGTGTCGCGCTTGATATCTTCGAGGTCTTCGGTCATTTGCGCTCCAAGAATGCTCTGTGTGCCGGAAACGCGGTTTGACCAATAAATATAGGGAGTGCCGTCTTTGTCGATAAACACGAACGGGTCTATTTCCTGTTCCTTTGAAGGCATAGCCTCCATAGTGTCTTCGGTGAATGGACCGAGTGGAGAATCCGCTTTCGCGTGTACGATAAAGTTGTCGCCGGCATAGAACATATGGTATTTGTTCTTGTATTTGATTACCTGTGGTGCCCAAAATCTGTCCTGGACGTGGCAAGAGACTCCTTTTTTGAGAACAAAATTCCCTTTTATCTCGCCTAACGGACCCTCCCAGTTCTCCAGATCTGTAGAACGGTATGCTTGGAAACCTGTCTCCAGAGCGGTTCCGTAGAGGTAATAGTTGTCGCCGTCAAGCAGGATCGTCGGGTCGGCAATCTGCAGACAGTTGGGGAGCGCAGATGAACGGGTCTGCTGTCCCGCTGCCATTCCTACCGATGGGACGATGAGCGCAGCTATGAGAATTCTCTTGATAAATTTCATAAAACTAACAGAGTTTAGGGTTATTTTTTAACGACAACTTTTGTTGCCTTATTGCCGGCTATGCGAATGTATACGCCGTTCTCCGGGTTTTTAACCGGCACGCCTTGAAGGTTGAAATAGCGAACAGGAGCATTCTCGGCTGCCTCAATCTCCTCAACGCCTGTCTGAATGTAGTTTCCTTTGCCTTTCTTGACAAAAAGTTTGTTATTGTTCAGATCAAGCTTTAAGTTGTACGTTCCCGGCTCTGTTACTTTCCAGGCATTGTAGAATGACCAAGGAACGAATTGTAAATCATTCTCTCCATCTACTGTAAAGGGTGATAGATGATTTGTCAGGTCGGTAGGACCTAAGTTGAGAGTATAATTATCTGCGGCATCGTTTTGCAGGCAGAATTTCAGCATCTTGTCGCTTGCCCCGATGTTCACTTCATTATGATAATACACGCCGGGGTTGGTCTGATCCTTTTCAAGTTTGTATGCGTTGTTGGGTTCCCAGCCTTCTGCCGATCCAGTCAGACCTGAACCGCGCAGCCAGATGTCTCCGTTATAATCGGTTAATTCGAGCGCAAAACGCACGCTTTCGCGATTTGGCGTCGTATCTTTGTGTCCATCTCCAACTTTGTCACCAACTTGGATGTCTTCAAGTTTATATCTACCTACATAATTTTCAGTAAGTACGTTAAGCGGACGCGATTTTTGTCTGTCAATGTGGAAAGCGGCGACATTGCCTAACGTCTTAAGCGCATCGTTATTAGGTACCCAGTTGCCAGCTTTGGAGTCAGGATATTCGGGCTTTGTGCTTGTATATGCAAGCATGCCTGTGTAAGCATTGGAATTCCAACTTTTTTCCACAAGGTATTTTCCCGACGATTTCTGAATCAGATAGAAGCCGGGATAGGTGGCGGATCTTCCGTCAGTCCAGTTGTTGTAGGATGTCTGAATCATATAGAACACCTGGCTGTCGTCATTGTCGGCAGGTTTTACGATTACAGGTTGTTCGGTTGTGCCGCCGACCACGAGACCGCAGGCACTCTTTATCTTGACCTGGATAGCGTTGGAGAAATCCTCTGCCTGAGCATATGATGAAAACGATGCGCAGGCAGCAAGAGAGAGAAGTAAAAATTTAGCTTTCATAATAACTTGTTTAGTAACAAATGTGTAATATGGTTAACGATTTATCAAACCCATTGAAATCAAACGGATTTTTCAAGGTCGCGTTTGCGTTTCAATGCTTCGAGATAATAGTAGTCGGCATAATTCAACGGCACGTCAATCTCGTTGTCGTGAGGTATTGAGCCTGTTGAATGTTTCAGAACGAATAGACCATTTTCTCCCGGTGTCGCCGTGTATTCAGCCATGGCGAGAGAATTCATTATAGAGTCTGCGTATTGTTTGTATTCCTTAGCGTGCGCAGCATCGGCAGTGGTCAGCTCATATAATGCTGACGCCATGATGGCAGCGGCTGAGGCATCGCGTGGCTCTGTCGGTATTTCGGGGGCATCCATATCCCAATAAGGAATCCGGTCAGCAGGCATATTGGGATGATTCTTCATGAAATGGAATGTTTTGATCGCCTGGCTCAGATAGCGGCGGTTGCCCGTTTCACGGTAACACATAGTGAAGCCATAGATTGCCCATGCCTGTCCGCGCGACCATGCCGATTCGTCGGCATATCCCTGGGCTGTCTGGCGATGAAGCACCTCTCCGTTTTCAGGATTGTAGTCGATCACGTGATAGCAGCTTCCGTCGGGACGGAAATGCTCCTTCAGAGTCCTGTCGGCATGCAAGGTGGCTACTTTATAGAATGTGGAATCACCGGATATCTTGAAAGCTTCGTACAGCAGCTCCAGATTCATCATGTTGTCGATGATGACAGGGCAAGACCAGCCTCTTTTACCCATCCACGAGCCCGGATCAAGATTCCAGCTCTGGATAACCCCGGCTTTCGGACGGAAACGGGTGCACAGACTGCGTGCTGCCTGCACCATGATTCCCTCGTATCGTTTTTTGTCGGTGAAACGTCGTCCGTTGCCAAACGAGCAGTTGATTATGAATCCGATGTCATGGTGCGACTTAAGATATTGGGCTTCTGTCAGAGCATCTGTGTATTTCTTTGCTGAGTTCAGGAGAGAAGAGTCATGGGTCAGTTCGTAAAGGTACCAAAGGGTTCCGGGGAAGAAACCGCTTCTCCAGTCATCATATTTGAAATATGCCGTGGCATAGCGGTTGCGCTTCACAGTCACGGGCAGAAGCATATCTGAAGATTTGCATTTTGTCTCCATAGCCACAAGCTGCCGGGCAATCTGTTGCTTGGCGTTAATTATGGCAGCTTCGGAGGTTGGAGAGGTGGAGGAAGTGTGCGAAACCCGACACCCCATTGCCATTGCCAATAAAGCTCCACATAATATTATCAGCTTGCTTTTCATTTAATGATTCAGTTTAGTTAAAAAAACATTGTTTAGTTAAAAATGCATTTACGGTGGTTTTCCCGAATATCTTTAATTGACGATGCAAAAATAAAATATTAAATTTGCAACCATCCGGTCAAATCATCCGAGAAGTACGAACAAATAATACTTAAAAGCACACTATTAGGTAGATATTGGGCGCTAAGGACATTTCTTATGCTTTTTCAGTACGATTTTATGTAGCTGTAGATATCAAATGAGATAATTTTACGCTGCATTTAAGCATTGACCGAATATCGTTAACACTTTTAATCAACTACCGATTTTATGAAACAGAAAAAAAACGATCTGAAGATCCTATCTGGTAAGCGGTTCTGCTTGGGATTGCTTCTGGGTCTTACTATGGTCTCCTTTGGAAATGTGGCTGCGTCGGGAGCACCCCCGGCAACCCAAAATACAACTTCAGCATCAGCCAAAGCTGAAACAATCACCGGCATTATCACTGACACTCACGGCGAGCCTCTTATCGGAGCCACAATAAGAGTAAAAGAATCAAAAGAAGCATGTGCCACTGATCTTGAAGGTCGCTTTTCTTTGAAAGCGGCTCCCGGCAATACATTGGAGGTTTCCTATGTTGGAATGTTGCCGGTAAAAGTTAAAGTCGACGGCAAGCAATCGAATTATGAAATCACTATGAAGGAAAGCGACATCTCGCTGAATGAAGTGGTGGTCGTGGGTTATGGTCAGGCTAAAAAGGTGAATCTTACGGGATCTGTGTCTGCCATCAATGTCAACAAAATCTCGGAGACACGCCCGATCACCAATGTGTCGCAGGCATTGGCAGGTCTGGCTTCGGGCGTGAACGTTACAGCATCTTCCAACCAGCCGGGCAATGACAATGCCAGCATTCGCGTGCGCGGTGTGGGAACGCTCAACAACGCATATCCTTTGGTTATTATCGACGGCATGGAGGCTGACATCAACACTGTCAGCCCTTCAGACATTGAAGCTATATCGGTGCTCAAAGATGCTGCGTCGGCAGCTATCTACGGTTCGCGAGCAGCCAACGGCGTCATTCTCATCACCACCAAGAAAGGAAGCGAGGGACAGGCAAAGGTGAATTATAGCGGTTATGTATCCTTTGAGTCGGTACGCAAGACCGTGACTCCTGTCAGCAACTATGCCGACTATATGGAACTCATTAACGAGGGCCATTATAATAGTTATCAGCAAAAAAATTATGTATTTTCGGATACCAGCATAGCCGAATGGCGTGAGAATTCGGGGAAAGATCCCTTGAAATATCCCAACACCAACTGGTTTGACGAGACATTCAAGAACGCGGTATCCACCAATCACAATATTTCGGTTAGCGGCGGAACGAAGAAGACTCATTATTTCGCATCGTTCGGTTTCCTTTACAATCCCGGCGTCATGCCCAATTCCGCATACAAGCGTTTCAGTGCGCGTGTCAATGTCAATACCGACATCAAGCCCTGGCTTACCCTTGGCATCAATGCCAGCGGATACAGAAGTTCGATGGCTCCCGGTGCCGACCAGCAGTCGGGCATGTTCAGCAGTGCCGCCGCCACATCGCCCGGCATGGTTTACGAGTCTCCCGACGGGAGATTCGGAGCTGCCAACAACTCTGAAGACGACCCGCAGATGAGAAGCATTATAGGTTCGGCATACTCGCGCGACGGCGACACCAAGAAAACTAACGTTCGCGTGCAGTTTTCGGGTACGGTGCGTCCCTTTAAGGGATTTTCCATCACAGGCAATTACAACTTCTCGCTGCTTGACACCGATGTCAGGTGGAAACCTCACTGGGTGGAATATTGGAACTTCAAAGACGATGTGGTTGTCTCTACGAATAAAGGACGGAGCAGCGTCACTTACAGGAACACCAAGACCGAACGCCATTTCTGGGATGCCGTGGCGCATTACGATGCGAAGTTCTGGGATAAGTTCCAGCTCAACGTGATGGCAGGAGTCAGCCGGGAATTATACCGTGAAAAATGGTTCAGCGCCTTGGGCATGGATCTTGTGGACATCACTATGTGGGGACTCGATGCCGCCACGAGCTCAGAAGCGGAAAATTCCGGATCCACATCCGAATGGGCGATGAGCAGCTATTTCGGACGCATCAACCTGAACTGGGACGACCGCTATCTGTTTGAGTTCAACCTGCGTCGCGACGGCTCAAGCCGTTTCCGCAAGAATAACAGGTGGGGAACTTTCCCCTCTGTTTCGGCAGGGTGGCGCCTCGATCAGGAGAGTTTTATGAGCTCTCTTGTGGACAAAGGTCTGGATGCTTTGAAGATAAGGGCTTCTTATGGCGAGCTTGGCAATAATTCAATAGGCAACTATGACACCCTCTTGCTATATGTGCCTGAAAACAAACAGTATTCACTCAATAGCCAGGTGGTTGCAGGTTTGGCGCCCGATGCCATTGCCAATCCTAACCTGACTTGGGAATCGACAAATGTGTTCAATGTGGGCGCAGACGTGACTTTGTTTAACAATCGTCTGACGGCAAGCGCCGAATATTATTATAAGCTGACCAAGAATATCCTTATCGACCTTCCCTCGCCTTATGTGCATGGCGTCACGACACTGCCTAAAACCAACGCTGCAGAGGTGTCGAACCAGGGTTTCGACATTGACATCACATGGAACGACCATATCAAAGATTTCAACTACGGCGCCACATTCCAGTTCGGCTATGTAAAGAACCGCGTGGAGAAATTCAAAGGCAAGGACAGAACCGGAATGTCAATTTTAGGTACGAATCTGACTTGGGAGGGACATCCAATAAATTCGCAATATGTACTTTGTGTCGACCGCATCATCCAGACCGATGAAGATCTTGCAATCGTGAACAACATGATCGAGAACGCTCCTCTCGATGCCGACGGCAACAAGATAAATCCGTTTGCCTCTTTTGGAACGCCTCAGAAAGGTGATTTTCTTTACAAAGATGTCAATGGCGACGGCATCATAAACAGCGATGACCGTGACATCGTGTCGGGCGGCGCAATGCCCAACTGGCTGCTCAGCCTTAACCTCCATGCGGAATGGAGAGGGTTTGACTTCGCGATGCTGATGCAGGCAGCTCTCGGCGGTCACCGCTATTGGAATCAGGAGGGATACAACACTCCTACCGTGAGACACGGATATCAGATCAGCAAGGAAGTGAGCGACGGTCGCTGGTATGAGGGCCGCACGGATGCCACTTATCCCCGTCTGCTCCATTACAGCAACAAGATCAACACTCAGGCAAGTGATTTCTATGTGTATAAAACAGATTACCTGAAGATCCGCAACATCCAGCTTGGATATACGATTCCGCGCAAGATAACATCGAAATGGGGAATCGACAAGGTTCGCGTTTACGGGTCGCTCGAGAATTTCTTTACCTTCACTAACTACAAAGGCATCGATCCTGAAGTTGCAGGCTTAGGATATCCAACGATGCGTCAGGCGGTAATTGGTCTTAATGTATCATTCTAATAAGGATCGAAAATGAAAAATATAAAATCAGTATTATTTGCAGCTGTGGCGTGCGGCATTATGTGTTCCAGTTGCTATGACCTCGAGAGATATCCCGATGACAAACTCAGTTCCGGTACATTCTTCAAAACAGAGGAGCACGCTAAGGAAGCGATGATGGCGGCATATTCGCAGATGCGTTCAGCCAGCGTGTTCGGTCTGAGTTTTGCATGGGATGGCCTTGGAGGCATCTGCTTCGGTTATGACGACCAGTCGCTTCAGATGTTTCAGACAGGCATCGTGACATCTAACCTTTATATTGTGAGAAACAACTGGCGATATCGCTATGAAACTATTGCCCGCGCCAACAGAGTGATTCGGAATGTAGACATGTGCGATATGTCTGACGAACTCAAGCAGCAATACAAAAACGAGGCGCGGTTTCTCCGCGGTTTCATATACTTCAATCTGCTAAATATATGGGGCGGAGTGCCGATTTATGATGAAACTACCGATGTGGACACCCAGTTCGCAGATATGCTCAAACCACGTTCAAGCGTGGAGGAGGTGCGCAAATTTATTCTCGCTGACTTTGAAGCGGCTCTTGCGCTCCCAAAGGAATGGGACAAGGCGAATCACGGACGCGCCACATGGGGCGCTGCGATGGCGATGAAAGGCAAGACTTTGCTCTATGCCGGACAATACAAGGAAGCTTCCGAATGCTTTGACAAGGTGATCAAAAGCGGACTCTACGATCTTTATCCAGATTACGCAGGGCTTTTCCTCCCCGGTGGCGACGACAGCTCCGAGATGATTTTCTCCATCCAGAACATCAGCGGCAAAGGACAGGAGGCGGGTATGCCGCTGGCTTTCTACATGGGTACCCGTTCCACTTACGGGTCGTGCTGGAACAATGTGATGGCTGCGACCTCGTTTGTGGATTCTTATGAATGGGCAGACGGCAGACCGTTCGACTGGGATGAAGTGGTTCCGAATTTCACAACATCCAACGCTACGAAGAGGAAAGTGTTCTGCTCAACGCTAAATTCCAATAAAACGGCTGTAAGGAAATACACTGCTTACAAGGATAAACTTCTCGAGATGTATTCCAAACGCGACCCCCGTATGGCAGCTTCGATTATTCTTCCGTACACTCATTACAAGGGATGGACCAAAAACGCTCCTACGGATAACGAGTATGTGATAGCAACAGGAATGGGCATGCCTGTCGGTAACGGCATGATTATGGTAAACAACAACCATGAGGCTTATCTCTGGCGCAAATTTGTGCCTGAAGCCAATATGGATGGATTGATCAGCAATCGTGCGCACACTCCGATCAATTTCCCTCTCATACGTCTGGCGGATGTTTACCTCATGCAGGCTGAATGTCTGAACGAACTCAACCGTCAGCCGGAAGCTGTGGAATATATCAACAAAGTGCGCACTCGCGCCGGAATGCCCGGCATCAACAGCGGTCCGGCTTGGCTTAAGGCAAGTTCAAGGGATGAGGTTTTCGAAAGAATACGTCACGAACGTGCCGTTGAACTTTGTGCCGAAGGTCACAACTATTTTGACATGAAGCGCTGGAAGCTCCTCGAAACGCTTGATGGCAGGGAGGAACGCTACGTAACGGGTAACACGCTCTATGTGCGTAAAGTGACGGAGCGCGATTATCTATGGCCTATTCCGTCAGAGGAAATCGATCGCAATCCGAATCTTTCGCAGAATCCGGGATGGTAAATGCTTGTCTATTAAGAAAGGTCTCTCATGAAGAATACAATTAGATATGTAATATTCTCATTAATCTTTTCTCTTGCTGCGCCGTGCGAGGCGTCGCGGGCAGAAGACGAGGCGATGGATGCCTTTGTCTCCGACCTGATGTCGCGCATGACGCTGGAGGAAAAGATAGGGCAACTTAATCTTCCGGTTACCGGTGTGCTCACCGGTAACCAGAAGAGCCTTGACGTCGCCGGCAAAATCCGGTCGGGGCAGGCAGGCGGCGTGTTTGGCATAAAGGGAGTTGAGGAACTGCGTAAGTTCCAGGATATCGCCGTGAAGGAATCCCGCCTTGGAATCCCGCTGATTTTTGGGCTGGACATGATTCACGGCCTCGCCACAACATTCCCGGTCCCGTTGGCGCTTGCATCGTCGTGGAATATGCCGATGATCGAGAAGACGGCGCGCGTCACTGCATCGGAAGCAACCGCGATGGGTGTCTGCTGGGATTTCTCGCCGATGCTGGATATCTGTCATGACCCGCGCTGGGGACGTATTGTGGAAGGGGTAGGCGAGGATCCCGTGCTGGGCGGAGAGATAGCAGCCGCGATGGTGAGGGGATATCAGGGCGAACGCCTTGACGACCCTACGACGTTACTGGCATGCATAAAGCATTTCGCATTATATGGCGCCGCAGAGGCAGGACGCGACTACAACACGGTAGACATGAGCCGCCAGCGTATGTTCAACGAGTATATGCTGCCCTATAAGAAGGCTGTAGAAGCCGGTGCGGGAAGCGTCATGGCGTCGTTCAACGAGTTTGAGGGCGTGCCGGCAACGGGCAACAAATATCTGCTGACCGACATATTGCGCAACCAATGGAATTTCAAAGGGTTTGTGGTGTCGGATTATTCCGGCGTGGCTGAAATGAGCGTGCACGGCATCGGTGACCACGCTACTGTGGCGGCGCGTGCGCTTGACGCCGGCTGCGACATGGATATGGTCAGCAACCTCTATAATTCCACTCTGCCGGCTTCTGTCGCCAACGGAAGCGTGTCGGAAAAGCAGATAGACGCGGCATGCCGCAGGATTCTCGAGGCCAAATACAAACTCGGGCTTTTCGATTCTCCATATCGTTATCTTGACCCGAAAAGGGAAAAGAGGGATGTCTATACAAAAGAGAATCGCAATTTTGCCCGCGAAGCCGCCGCAGAATCGATGGTGCTCCTGAAAAACGACGGGAATACCCTCCCTCTTGACAAGAACGTCAGGATAGCCCTGATCGGTCCGATGGGGGATTATGAGGAGGCGATGAAAGGGATGTGGAACGTGGCTTACGACAAGCGTCATTGCGTGGGTCTTTACGAAGGCCTGAAGAAAGTGTATGGCGACAACGTGCGGTTTGAGGAGGGATGCCATCAGCTTCTGGATTCCGTGCTTGAAAAGAAAATGTCGTACAAGGATATCCTGCGTCGCGACGGACGTTCCGAAAAGCAGATGAGGAGGCGGCGCTGAAGCTTGCCGAATCTTCCGACGTCATTGTTGCCGCCATGGGCGAGCCATACAGAATGTCGGGCGAAGGGGGATCGCGCGGAGACATCTCTATTCCGGAGCCGCAGAAACAGCTGCTGAAAGATCTGGTGGCAACCGGCAAGCCGGTTGTATTGGTTCTCTTCACTGCGCGTCCGCTCGTGCTCACATGGGAAAACGAGAATGTCGCCGCGATACTCAATGCCTGGTTTCCGGGAAGCGAAGGGGGAGATGCTGTTGCCGACGTGCTTACGGGAAAGGTGAATCCATCCGCCAAACTTCCTGCGGCTTTTCCATATCATGTCGGCCAGTTGCCGATGAGCTATATCAGGAAAAATACCGGCCGTCCGCAACCGGAACATAGAAAATACTATCGCCGGTACGACAGCAACTACACTGATATCCCCAACGACCCGCTTTATCCTTTCGGTTACGGATTGAGCTACACTACTTTCGAATATGGAGATCCGGTGCTGTCGTCTTCGACCATGAGGGAGGGCGAAACGGTGAAAGTGTCGGTTCGCGTGACCAACACGGGAAATCGCGAGGGGAAAGAGATTGTTCAGCTCTATATCCGGGATCTTGTTGGCACAACCACACGCCCGCTGAAAGAGCTGAAAGATTTCCGCAAGATATCGCTTGCCCCCGGGGAATCGCAGAACGTAGAGTTTACCATTGACAGCGATATGCTTAAATTCTATAATTATGACCTTGACTTTGTGTGCGAGCCCGGTCTTTTCGATATAATGACGGGTCCGTCGAGCGCAAACGTTAAAAAAACAACTCTGACTTATCAATGAAAAATTTCATATATTTTCTGGCGCTATGCTGCGCCGTTGCCTTTTCGGCTGAAGCCGACACGCTGTTGGCAGACAAATATGGCAGCTTTTCGGTGCTTGGAGATTCGTTTTCCACATTCAAGGGCTATAACGATCCGGTATGGAACACACCCTTTTTCCCACGGTCGCAAACCGATGTGACGGACGTGGAGCAGACATGGTGGAAACTTTTCGAGAATGAGACGGGGATACGCCTGGAGCAGAACAACTCTTTCTCCGGCAGCGCGGTGTGCACATACGGCAAGAACAATACCACCGACCTGAACAACTCCTTCGTGGGGCGCGTAAGCAATCTTCGCGAGGCGGGACTGATTATTGTGGAGGGCGCCACCAACGACAACACCTTTAATGCCCCTGTCGGCGAGTATGTGTGGAGCGATTTTTCCGATGCCGCCAAGCGCACGTATCGGGGAGGCACGGCGTATGTGATTGACTATTTGCAGAAGAAGTATCCGAAGTCGACAATAGTGTTTATGCTCAACTATGGCCTCAGCGAGGATATCAACAGTTCCACAGAGGCGATTTGCGAGCATTACGGCATACCTTTGCTCAAACTCAGCAACATGTCGAAAAAACTCAATCACCCCGATGTCGAAGGCATGAAAACCATCAAGAGCGAACTGTCGCAGTTCCTCTACGATCTTAAGGGAATTACCTATATTTCCGAGGATTCGGAGGTGTCGGTTAGCGAAGTGAAGGAAAATGCAGACGTGATGGTTGACAAAGCGATGGCGGCAGGGGAGTGGTCGTCGGCATGTTTCCCTTTTTCGCTGAGCGAGTCGCAGATAGCCTCTGTTTTCGGCGCGGGCGCAAAGGTGCAGACAATAGAGGGGGTTGACGGGACGGAAGTCAAGCTCGCTCCGGTGTCTGTCATTGACGCAAACCGCCCGTATGTCATCAATCCTGAACTCGACCTCCGGAAGCCTTTCCGGGTCAAGGGCGTGAAACTTGAGCCGACGGCTCCCGTAGAAATTAAAAACAGCAAAGTGACTGTCAAAGGTTCGTACAGGCCGAGAGAAGGGCGCCTGACGCGCGTCCATTATTATACTTTCGACCGCACGGGCAACCTATATAACGATGCCACGCCGGGCTGGATGATTCCTGCCCTCACGGTCAACGTAATGGTTCGGAACACTGTGGTTCCCACGGGTTCCGTGCAGGAGGAATCGGGCATCGGCGAAATCGAAGCTGAAAATGGCGCGGAATTTCGCGGAAAAGGCATCTATGATCTTCACGGACGCTCTCTCGACCGCATTCCCGCTCCCGGCATCTACATCATCGACGGTCGCAAGACCGCCATCCCCTAACTTTTGTTTTCTTCGTTTCGGGTATGTATGTTTAAGTCTTTAACATCCATCTCTTTGGTTTATTCGTTGTAATATTGTATCTTTGTACCCTAAATTGAATGCAATATGGCAACTCCAATTAAGGCAGTTCCTATTCTTACCGGTAGTTTGGCTGACGATTTTGTGCGTCAAGCTGAGGAAAACGAGCGTAAGCCACGCCGTATTCTTTCGGAAGAAAGGGAGAAAAAAATCGCAGAAATAATGCGTCGTTCGCGCGAGTTTGTTCCTTCTTGGCTCAAATAATGGGTGATTCCATTTTTAATCTCGGAAACGACAGTACGTTGTATAAGCTCAATGAACTTATACTAAACAATTGCGACCCATTCAATTGTGGAATGGATGATCTAAATGATTTTTTCACAAATGATGCTATTACTTATGAGAAAGATCTCATGGGTAAAACCTATTGTTGGCTTGATAATTCCAACGATAGGAAAATCATAGCCATGATAACGCTTGCCAATGCGGGTATTCAGACCACCCATTTGCCCAATAATCCCAAGCGGCATCTTAATAAAGCAATTGCTCATAATAAACAGGGACGAACGTATCCGGCTGTATTGATTGGACGATTAGGGGTTGATAAAGATTATCAGAGTGCTCAATTTCGGATTGGAGCACAAATCATGGACTTTATAAAGGATTGGTTCATAAGCACTGACAATAAAACGGGATGTCGGTTTATACTTGTTGATGCTGTAAATAACCCACATACATTAGCATATTACGAACGGAATGGATTCAAGCCACTTTTCCCACGTGTCAGTGATGAAAAGGCATTTTATGATATAAGCGATTCAGAGGAGTTGAGAACACGGATGTACTATTTTGACCTGTTGACCTATTGAAAAATTTGAGGGCGTAAAGTTACATCAGACATGCTTATGCTTTTGCGCGACTGATGGTGACGAGGTAGACGCCGGAGAAGATGAGGACGATGGCGAAGAGTTTCATCGGGGTGAGGGCGTCAAGACCGAGGCAGATTCCCACAAACATCGCCACTACGGGCTGGACGTAGTTGTAGATGCCTACAACGGTAGGACGGAGCGTCTTCTGACCAATCATAATGCAAATGTAGGCAAGGAACGTGCCGGCTGCCACCACATAGGCTATTCCCGCCCATTCGGTCCATGCCACAGCGCTCCAGTCGGTCGATGCAAGCCACGGAGAGGTTGAAGGCAACGCAACGATAGTGGCTGCGAGAAACATCCATTTCATCAATGTCACAAGCGAATATTTGCGGATGAAATTGCGGTAGAGTGTGAGGTATAGCGCATAGCTGAACTGGGCGGCAAGCACTATGAAATCACCTAAAACGGGATTACTTCCCCGTGATGCCGAATGGAGATTGCCGAATACAAGTATCAGGGCTCCGGCTGCGCCGAGAAGTATGCCTCCGATCTTTTTCCCCGTGATGGGTTCGTGAAGTATGAACCAAGCGAGTATCATCACCCACATAGGCATGGTTGTGGTGATAAGGGAGGCTTCTCCGGGAGATGTGAAGCTGACTCCGATTATGAAGCATCCCTGATTGAAAAGCACGCCGATCATTGCGGCTCCGGCAAGAAGTAGAAGATCTCGTGGAGGCACATGTTCCTTTGGGAAGAATGCGGATAATATCCAGAAAAGTAAAGCCGCTCCGGCAACTCTGAAATCAACAAGAACCAAGGGAGCGATGATGCCGGAAGAGAGCACCAGTTTGGCAACGGGGGACATCAGTCCCCAAATAATGTTTGCGCCAAGCATGGCGCAATGTCCTTTCCAGTTAGTGTCAGCCATAATCGAATCGAGTCAGTAATGATCGAAAGATTGTTAGAAAGCCCTCAATTCTTTGAATCCAAAGATTTGAGGGCTAACTAATTGTTGTCTTACCAGGATTCGAACCTGGACAGGCAGAACCAAAAACTGCAGTGCTACCATTACACCATAAGACAATCCTAAAGCTTCAGGCTAAGCCCTCCCGGGAATGGGGATAGGGATTGGGGATTAGGAGGACCAAGCCTCGAAGCTGATGCAAAATTAATAAAAAATTTGCAGCGTGCCAAATTTATTTTGAATAGCTGCTTAAAATCTGTTGCGGTCGCGGGTGTATTTTTTGCGGAGCGAGGCTTCGAAGGCTTCGCTGAGGTCGATGCCTGTCTGGTTTGCCAGACAGGTCACAACCCAGATTACGTCTGCCATCTCTTCGGCTAACTGCGACTTCACATCGTCGCGCAGGTCGCCGGATTTCGCTTTCTGGTC
Organism: uncultured Muribaculaceae bacterium; assembly: GCA_910585285.1. GTDB lineage: Bacteria > Bacteroidota > Bacteroidia > Bacteroidales > Muribaculaceae > Lepagella. Next base: position 35,626 of record CAJUDL010000018.1, on the reverse strand, counting down.
GCCATATACGCGGGCTATGACTCTCGCTAACTCGCCGACTTCTTCGGTGAGCAACGCCATATTGGTGAGTTCCGAGAAATAGCGTTTCCCTATTTCTCGGATCCAGTCGTCGACTGATTTCTGAACTTCCTGTAACATCAGATTATCGATAAGGCGCGGAGTTCGTCAATGATTTCGCTGCCGCTGAGGCTGCGTCGGCGAGAGAGAGTGCGGGCGAAGTCGTCGATGGCAGGATGAAGACGGGGATTGCGGAAAATGCGTCCCATATATGATCGTGTCTTGTCATAAAGGGTGTCTATTTCGTCGTCCTCAAGAGAACATGTGTCGCGTCCTTCCTCGGCTATCTCCTTATGGATTGTGTCGAGAAGATCAGCCGGCACTTCCTGTCCGAGCCTTACTATCGAGCGAGCCATCACATTGGAGATGACCATTGCCGAAGTGATGTAGAAATTATGAAGGAGGGTGTCCCATGTTACTTTGGGAGATACCGATGGAGAACCGGAGAAGTAGTATTGATGGGAGAATGTCACCATCGGTCCGTCGGCATCAAGGGATACAGCCGCTACACGGTCGATGGCATCGAGAGCCGCGAGCGATATTGCCATTCCGGCAAGACCATAAGCCTTGTCGTCTTCATTAAGATATGCGAGGGTCATTATTTCGTTGCTCATTATTCTTTATATAAGTTTCGCAAGCTTCAACTTAAAGTTTAAGAGTTTATAAGTTTAAGAGTTTATCCGATGCGAATATTATTGAGATTTCATTTATTTTGTATCAGACTATTAAACTTATAAACTGCACCGTGTGCGATTAAACTTTTAAACTTCAACTTTACGCTTGCGAAAGTTGACTCACTTATTTAACAAGCGGGGAGAAAGGTTGGTTTTAGAACGTGACTCCGAAACCTGCTGCAAGACGCACTCCCTGCTGCGGCAGCCCTGGGAGAAGCTCGTCATGACGGTTGAGGATATTGTCTGCCTGCACCCAGACGGTGAAATTGGATGTTATACCGTAAGATGCACCGAAATTCAGATATGTGATGTCGGGGAGTCGTTTGCCAATGAGTACATCAGCATCTGAAATAAGTCCGCCCTGATAATTTGCCATCGTATAGATGTTGCGCACACCACGGTAATCGTAAGCGAGTTTGAGTTTGAGGGTGCTCCAAGGGTTGGTTTCGGCAGAGATATTGGCTGTCCAGCGCGGACGGTCGTAACCGTTGAAATATCCTTTGGTGCCGTTTTGCGGCTGATAGTTTCCTTTAGCCTCTATCTTGATGATGCTGCCAAGATCGTATGAAGCGCGAGCCCCGATGCTGAATCCGTGGAGGTTGCAGGTGCGGTCTTGATTATAATTATATGTCAGTGTCCTCTCTGCATTCTCCGCGAAGATTGATTCGGGAAGCCCCGGAGCGGCATCATGATAATAATTTAGTTTCTGCTGATACCATCCGCCAAGATATTCGCCACGAGATATTCTGAACGCGAAATCTATACCCGCCGAGAAGCCTGAGAACGGACCGAAAGTAGCGCCAAGACTGCCGTCAAGAGGAGTATAGACAGGACGTGAAGAGCTTATATAAGGTGTCTGATAATAGTCGCGTTCATAATTGCCAGCCAATGTGTTGAGCCGGCTTCCACCAAGTGCGTGGAGATAAAAAGCTACCGGACCGGCAAGGTAATCGAATTTAACATCAGGTGCTATATGCAGAAAGCTGTAGCGGTTTCCTTCGTCTCCCGCATTGAAGCTAAGGTCTATGTCGGCACCGATACGCACAAGAAGTCTGTCGCGGGAGAAACTATAATACGGAGTGAGAGTGAGCATGCCATAATTGTCAGGCTGACCGGGACAATATCCTCCATCCATCTCTTCCTGTGGATATAAGAGGATATCGGCATTCACATCTATTCCGATTGCAGATTTTGTGGATGTGGGGAAATTCACGCTTCCGAAGAGATCTACATCTGTTTCTCTTCCACCTGAAGCTCTTGCCATCTCAAGGTGATCGTCCGGCATACCGATAAGCATGTATTTGAATGGAGAATACGCCGAGCGGTATCCGAAATAGCGCACGCCAACTCCTGCATTCCAGGTTATGGCATCAAGCTTGTCGGGTGATTGCCATGCGAATTTTGCGGAGATGTCGTTGAGAGTCTGCGTCGGAGCTTTGGGTGCGTTCTCTGAAGAATATTCTCCCCACTGCGGGTTGAAACCATAGTAGTTGAAATTGCCGATGTGCCAGTCTATAGCTCCCTGTAGCCGACCCTTCCCTTCGAAATCGTGAGAGGCATAGAACCCGAGAGATTCATCGTAGCGATACATCTTCGTGTCTTTCATCAGTTCCGACACTTCCGGTTTCCAGAGGGAGGTGGAATTATGCTGCAGACGCACTCCGAACGTGGTATTCTTGTTGTCGATGAAACGATAGCCGGCACTCAGTGTGGAGTTGAGCCAGCTTCCCGCACCGAGTTCAAGGTATCCGCGAGAGTCCGAGAAATCGCGTGTGTCGCGCCACCCTGTGGCTGGGAGCGGCAGGAGTCGGGGTGCAAACCCGGCAGGCACGCTTTTGCCATCGTAAGAAAGGGGATTGGTCTCAAGAGAGAATTTCACCTGTTTAGGGAAAGAGTTGATGCGGTCGAGTCGAAACACCTCGGGCACATATTTGCCGTCAACGGAGATCGACTGGTTATATTGAGCGGCTACGGGGAGAGCAACAGCTGCCGCGAGTGCTGAAAATATATATTTCTTCATTACTTGAGAGCTTTGAGGCGTGAATTGATAGCATTGAGAATCTCAGGTTCGTTGCCGGGATAATTGTCGCGTAGACTCTGGAGATACTCCTTGGCAAGATAGTTCTTCCCTTGACCCTTATAGGCATCGGCAAGAAGGATGAATCCCTTTGCAAGTTGATACTCGTGAGGAGTGCCGGCATCGGTGAATTCGAGAAGAATTTTTTCGGCAGTGGCGAAATCCTTGCGGTCGATGTAGTATTCACCGAGTTCCACGGCTGCTTTCGCGCCAGCCAGACCGGCTGGATTGGAAGCTAACTCCGTGAGCATGGAGAGAGCTTCGGAAGTGTTGCCTGAACGCAAAGCCGCCTGAGCCTCTATGAGCTGCATCTCTTCAGCCTGATCGGCACTGAGTCCGCCATTGGCGCGGGCACGGCGTGCATATTCTATTTTCTCGGAATCAAGTGTTGAGGTTCTTGCGATTCCGGCATATGCATCGGCAAGGAAATCGGTCTCACCCGTGTTTGCAAGAGTCTTATAAACTTCAGTAGCCTCCCCCGAACGACCGGGAATATCGTTTTCAAGTATCTCCGCCTTCATGAGCAATGCTTCCGGATATTGCACTGAATGGGGACGAGCTTCCGCAAGGCGCGTAAGTATCTCTTCCGCCTCAACATATTTGCCGGATGCCTCGAGCGAGGTCGCTATGTCGAGAAGTGCCGGAGCGAGATATTTCCCATCGGGATAATCGCGCACGTAGTTGCGAAGGAGGGTGATGTTCTCGCTATTCTCGGCGTAGGCTGTTTCGGCACTGTCGAACGCTAACTGCTCCATCTCTCCCGCATCGAGCTGACGAGCTTCCGGCACACTGCGGAGAAATTCCGCATACTCCGGTAGTTCACCGCGTGAAGCGTAATACTTGCGGAGGTCATCGTTGGCGAGAGATGCCTCTTCACTTGATGGCCAGGAACGGATAATCTCTTTGTATGTGTCAGCCGCCTGCTCCATCTTCCCCGCCTTGGAATAAGTGAGGGCAAGATTTATCATTGCCTTGCGAGCCTGCGCAGACTTGGGATATTGCGATGCAAGACGGTCGAACACTTCAGCCGCTTTGCTGTTCTGGTCGAGTGCCTCATATGTGAGAGCCTTTTCAAGAAGGGCGTTGGGCATCCATTTTGAGTCAGGATACTTACTTTCCATTTCGGAAAGTTCCTTTATCTTGCCGGAAACATCACCTCCGAGTCCGAGCATCACTGCATGGCGATATGACGCATAGTCGGCATCAGATGAATTTTCTGCTTTGGCTCGTGCATAATTGTCGCGCGCAGAGCGATAGTCACCGGAGTAATATTGGCAGTCTGCCATGCGGATTACGGCATCATGCGCAAGAGAGGAGGGAAGAGCCGGTTTGGCATCAAGAGCTCGGACAAATTCCTTGGCGGCAGCAGCGTATTTCTCTTGCTGATATTCGGAATAGGCAAGGTTATAGAGAGCCAATGTGCGGTTGGAAGTATTTTTCTCCGTTTTCAGGAAAGTGTTGTAAGCGGCAGAAGCTTTGGAATAATTTCCCTGCGAATATTCTGCATCACCAAGCCAAAGCTGGGTTTGCGCCGCAAGCTGACGGTCGTGTGACGCCAGTTCGAGTGAGCGGCGCAGGTATGAAGACGCTTCCTCCGGACGACCATTGGTCATAGCCTCGATGCCTAATTCATAAAGAATCTTCTGTTTGGCAGCGAGCACCGCGTTTGACGGGCGCCGGATCTTCTCGATATTCACAAGTGCCTTGGAATAATTGCGTTCGTTATAATATGCAGTGGCGAGATATTCCTCCACTTTAGGAGTGTATTCGGAATTGGGGTATAGCTTGATGAAGCCCTCAAGCATATCAACTGAAGAGGAGAAAGGTATCTTCCCTCCGCGAGTAAGAGCGGCAACATAGTTGTAAAGAGCCACTTCCGAGACATTGCGGTCATAATCCATACGGGCTGCTTTCTCGAAAGCCATTGCGGCGGCATCATCGTTGCCCGTTTTCACATCGCATTGTCCGAGATAGAGCCATGCACTCTGTGCCAGGTCATTGTTGAGTTCGGTGAGGGTCGCGAATCTTTCCGCCGCGCGAGTATAGTCGTCATCGTTATAATCCGCGACTCCGAGAGCATACACCGCATCCGGAGCGGGATCACCGTCGCACAGAGATGTGTATTGGTTGAGGAACGTGCGGGCTTGGCGGTAATCACCGAGCTTGAAGAAACTGAGACCGGTGATGCGGTTAAGTTCGGGAGCGAGTTCAGGATCAGTGAGTGAACGCAATAACTGCTGTCCGTTATTTGCAACGCGGTCGTATTCGCCACGGCTATAGTCAATCTGAGTGAGATAATAAGAAGCCTCAAGACCTTTCTCTCCACTTTTCACCTTCGAGAAACCGGCATAAGCCTTGTCGTAGTCACCATCGATGTAATCGAGATATGCATTATAGAACGTGTAAGCCTCGCGATAGAGGCGGTTGTCTTTCAGACCCTTGAGGCTCTGACGCGCTTCCGCATAGTGCCCTGTCTTTATCTGGGTGAGGGCGTGGCGGTAGGTGTAAAGCGCAAGATCCTCGCGGTTGAGGCGGTCAAAATCGATATCGTTGTATTCTACAAGCGCTTCTGACCACTGATGATGGAAAAAGTAATAGTCGGCAATTGAAAGGCGAGCTTCCAATGCAAGGGTGGAAGCGGGATAATCCTTGATGAATCCGCGCAGCAAAGTAACGCATTCCGCATCGCCGCGCTCGTAATATGCGCGTGCGAGTATGAAGACATACTCCTCTTTTTCTGAAGGGTTGAGTTTGATTCCCTTGGTGTTGAGGTCTTTCAGCTGGTCGATCACGCCGGGATAATTACCCGCATCGAGCATAGTGCGTGCACGTTCGAGATATCCTGCTGCAAGAGGGGAGAAACGCTCAGGCGAGGCACTGACCTGTGCTATTGCTGTTGCTGCTGAAGCTGCCACCGCAAGCGATATAACTATTCTATTCATTGTTGTTGATGATTTCGGGTTTAGGTTTTAGGCATTAGGTTTTAGACGTTAGGCATTAGGGTTTGTGTCAAATCCCTAAAGCCTAAAGCCTAAGATCTAAAGCCTTTTATAATTTCTCTCCTTCACGATTCCATGGCGGAAAGCGTAGAGAAGTTCGGAGAGTTCGTCGATCTGAGCCTGCAGTTCGTCGCCCTTGTCTGTGTCGCGTACGCGCATGCGATGGCGGGAAAGTTCTACAATCTGGGTTGTTGACACGATGTCGGAACCGTTACGCACAGCCTCTTCTGCCGAGGTGAAGGGTTCATGCTGCACGAGCTGGAAACCGCTGCTGTGGAATACGAGGGTATATCCGGCGATACCGGTGGTGCGATGGTATGCCTTGGCGAAACCTCCGTCGATCACCATCATCTTGCCGTTGGCGCGTATAGGGCTTTCACCCTTGGCGGCACGCACCGGCACGTGTCCGTTGATGATGTGGCGGTGATCACCCTCCACTCCGAAAGCATCGAGAATCATGTCGCAGATTTCCTCATTGTTGCGGAGCTTGAAATACCATCCCTTTTCCTCTACATGGGTCTCCGGATCATCAATGAAATAGCGTTCGAACGTAGCCATCTTCGACTTGTCGAACAATGGCGAATCCGGACCGCACCATAGATACCAGAAGAAATCTCGGGCATAACTGCGCATCTCATCGGAGGAATCATCGTTGAACGCCTCGCGCATTGTCATGCCGATCTTATGGAGAAGCTCACGTCCTTTATATCTTTTGCCATAAACCTCAACCTCCTTCAAAGTACCGTCTTCATTGAGTGGCAGCGAAGCGTGGAAGAGAAGATTGGAATTATAGATGCCATACATGCAGCCGTTTGAGAATAGGCAGTCTATATGCTTCATCAGTTTGTCGCTGACGCTGAACGAATGGCGAAGCTTATCCACGAGCTCACGCTCTTCGGGAGTCAAAGCTGTCGGATCGGCTGGATCAACAGTCGGGAAATTAGTATCGTTAAGGAGATACTCCTTCCCGTCGAGGGTGATGGTTCCGTTATTCTTATTGATTTTTGAGAGAAGATCGCGATCCGTCAAATTCCATTCCGGATGAGCTTTCGCCATCTGCGCCTCCAGCTTGAACTGGATGATGGCTATCGCCTTATGCATGCGTGCTATCAAAAGACGCGATTTCTCGCTTATGGCATTCTCATCCTCGTTGGCGATGTGGGGGAGAAAATGAGTGCAGGGGTCATCTCCATATGTCTCCATTGCGAAAGTGGCGAGCGGCACAAGGTTGATGCCGTAGCCATCTTCAAGGGTAGTCATATTGTTATAGCGCAGTGACAGACGCAACACGTTTGCCATGCAGCATTCGTTGCCCGCTGCCGCGCCCATCCAAAGCGCATCATGATTGCCCCACTGGATATCGAATCTTCCATAATCGCAGAGGATATCCATGATGATGTGGGCACCCGGACCCCGATCGAATATATCGCCTAAGATATGAAGCTGGTCGATGCTCAGACGGTGGATCACATTGCAGAGCGCAATGATGAATTCATCAGCCTGTCCGGTAGAGATGATTGTCTCGATAATACGGGAGAAATAAGCCTGTTTGTCATCATCCGAAGGAGATTCATGCAGGAGCTCCTCAATGATATATGCAAACTCCTTGGGGAGCGACTTGCGCACCTTTGAACGCGTATATTTCGAAGACACCGACTGACACACGCGTATCAGTCGATGGAGAGTGATATTGTAGAAATCGGCAAGCTGACTTTCGGAAGCGCGGATGATCTGCAGTTTCTGCTCCGGGTAGTAAATCAGAGAGCAGAGCTCGCGTATCTCCTGTTCGCGCATTGTCGTGCCGAAAAGCTCTGTCACCTTACGCTTTATATTGCCCGATGCATTGCGCAGGATATGGCGGAACGCTTCATGCTCTCCATGAAGATCCGCCACGAAATGTTCCGTGCCTTTGGGGAGGTTGAGGATCGCCTCAAGGTTTATTATTTCGGTAGAGGCAGCGCTGATATTCGGGAAAGACTGTGCGAGAAGTTCCAGCACACGTCGGTCGTTTTCCACGCGCGTCTCCGTTATGTTTTTCGATATAGGTGTCATTCTATCTTAATTATCCTGCAAAGATAGTAAATAGTTTTCAGTTTCCGGCTCTTGCATTGATAAAAAGGCGCGCTGTCGGTGAGACAACGCGCCGGGATGACGATTATGGAAATCAATTATGAAAATAGAGATCAGGTTAGGTAGTTGGCGAAGATGACGAGGATGATGGTGGCGACGATGATGAGCGTCTCGAAAATTGCCGCTACTATCATCGTGGTCTTCGAAGCTGCGCGATAGTTGAAGAGCACGCATCCTGCCGTCCATGCAAGGGCTACACCGGGGATGATGAAGCAAAGTGCGAAGGTCATGGATGCCAGACTGCAGATGATTGGCACTATGGATGATGAGTAGTAGGTTATGTTCCAGCCGAAGGCATCGAGAAGAACGTTGTTGTCGAACGCGCTTGTAGCTATGAATGCCGCGAGGAAGAAGACGAAGAAACCTGTTGCAACGAGTGTCGCCGCCGAACCGATAAGTCCTAACAGACCCATCAGGAATTTTCCTAAAATGGAGAATGCGTTTTCGGTGATGTTAACAACGCTGTCGGCTGCCTTCTGAAAAGGAGGGGGTGTGGAGGAAAGCACTTCCTGCCCGATGGTGTCTACCGTGACGGGGTTACCCTGCATCTCCAGGACGCGGCGGGGATTGTTGGCAGCGGGAATGACCATCCATGCGATGAGATAGATGAGTGTCAAGGGCCATACGTAGGTCACGCAGCAAAGCACTACATATAGCAGGCGCATGATGTTGGCATCCCAGCCGAGATACGTTGCCAGACCACCTAACACTCCACCGAGAACCTTGTTGTTGAGGTTGCGGTAAAGACGCTTGCGGGGTTGACGCTCTTCGCAAGTGTTGGCGGTTGATGCGTCAGCATTATAGGGATGAGGAGGAATGTTGGCTTCGTTGATATCGCCGATATCACCGATATCGGCGGGTTTGCCCATAATCTCAATAACGCGGTTCACGTCGCTGTAAACAATCGCGTTTGCACCGGATGCTATCTGCTCGTCGAAAAGTTCGGATATACGGCTCTCGATATCGTTTACGATTTCATCCCCTTCAGCACCGGAGAATGCCGCGCGCAGTTGGTTGAGATAGTTCTGGAGAAGATCGTAGGCATCTTCATCTATATAGAATACCTTGCCGTTTATGTTGACAGGAAATGTTTTTTTCATAATTGGTCTGTTTTAAGAGGTTGTTGATCTTGATTTAAAAGATGGTTAACGGATTTTGAGATTTCGCACCATGACTGATGCAGTTCATTGAGGAAATGCGATCCCATCGGAGTGATGGAATAATACTTGCGAGGCGGACCGGAGGGTGATTCCTCCCACCGATAGCTGAGCAGTCCGTCATTCTTGAGTCTTGTCAGCAGAGGGTAGAGGGTTCCTTCCACCACAATCAGATGCGCGTCTTTCATCCGCGAGATAATCTCCGAGACGTAGGCATCGCTACGGCTCAGCAAAAGCAGCACGCAAAATTCGAGCATCCCCTTCCGCATCTGAGATTTCAGATTATCGATGTTAGTAGCCATAATTTGTTTTTTTTGATGTCGCAAAGGTAATGACTCTTATAGTACCATGCAATACAAAGTACTATAAATTAACAATAATTAACATATGTAATTCTAACAGATGCTATAATCTTAAAAAATATTAATTTGTGAATAGAATGTCATGATTGAAATAGGTAAGAGTAACTAAATGTGTTACTTTTGTATAAATAAAAGGGATGTCAACACTCATAACAATACCACCAGTTGAAAGGGATACTCGAATAGGGTCAGTTTTCAATATGCTGTTTGTTGTGATAAACAGCACAGAAGCTGCGTGCGTTTATGATGAGGTTATTTGGGATTTCAGTGAAACACATTTTTTTCATCCTTTTTTTATTTGCGGACTCAGTTTATATCGGAAACATAGTAACCGAATAATAAAAATAGAAGGAGTAAAACCCTACACACGAAGATATCTGGATGCGATTAATTTTAATGATCCATTATCGGTAAATGATCCTAATGAGGTTGAGATATTATTAAATAGATATCTATCCAAATCATATATTCCTATATGTAAATTTAATACATCTGAATCGACAATAGACAGTGTTACATCAGCATTGCAGAATATAATTCAGCGACAGTGTGAAGTACCTTCCCATTTGATCAGCGCTTTATCATATCTTATTGGGGAGCTTGTTGCGAACATACATGACCATTCTGGTAGCGAACATGGATACATGTTTTCACAATATTCAAGAAAAGATAAGTGTATTAATGTTTGTATTGCCGATTTTGGTGTTTCCATATATGGTAGTTTCGCAAAGAGCAGAATATTAAATGATATTGAACTTTCAAATGAAGGAGCTGTTTTGAATTTAGCATTAAATCATAAATCAACTAAGAATCTTCCGAATGCTGAAAATCGAGGGTATGGACTTCCAACGACCAAAAATATGCTCGTGAAAGGTATGAAAGGAGAGTTTTTCATATTATCCGGTGGTGCATTTCACAGACATGATAGGAGCGGAGAGGCTACTGCTGTATTGCCAAAACGGTTAAGTTGGGATGGGACAATAATATTATTGAGAATACCTTTGTTGGTAGCAGAAAATTTTAATTATCTTAAATACGCAGAAAGACTATGAATAATATAACTCTTAACATAAAATCAATACTTGGCTCAGACATAAGAGTTAGGTCAAGAATATTTGAGATAGTAAGCCAAATGAATGAAAGGGCAAACTATTTATTAGATTTTTCTGGTGTGGAGTTTATTTCACGCTCATTTGCAGATGAATTAATAACAATGACTGAGAATGCAAATAATAAAATCAGTATTATTAATACAATCCAAGAAGTGAGTGATTTATTAAGGGTTGTAAGACTCGGGCGAGGAATGAAATATACGGAAAATAAGCATATAGGAGTTAAGAATCTTGTAAGCATGGAGGATGTCGAATTGTTTTTTTGCCAATAAGGGATTCTTCACGAGATACAAAAATGCGGAACCGATTGTGAGGCGGTTCCGCATTTTTGTTGGATAGGGTCGTATTTCGAAATTAGTCAAATTTTATTGTTGAGAATTTTACAGATAATCCATAATCATTTGCGAGCCAATTTGCTATCTTCTTGGCGACTTGGTGATTGAGATTCGGGGATATGGTTACGGATTTAATCAATATTTCCGGTTTAATTGGAATTTCAATATATCTTTTCCCTTCATATTCAGCCGTAAGTGTGGAAGGAAGAATATCTGAATCATCTGTGATTCTACAAATATAGAATCTGAATTCCTCTTCATTTTTAAATGCAGGATGTTTGATGAAAAGATTATCTTCTGCTGTTTGATAGGCCGCGTCGATGCGATATTCTATCGGTCCGTATAAACAAACATCAGAAGCGTAGCTACAATTTATATCATCCGGTTTAATACTCTCAAAGAAGTTGCCGACTGTTGAGCTGATACGTACTCCTATACCTTTTGTATAGGAGCTCCACATTAGGGCATCCTCCGCGGATTTAAGAGTCCAACACGAAGCGGGTAAACTACAGAATCCTTTGTGCTTTCCTGATTTCACACTGATATCAACGGCATTGTTTTTTAGATATTTGTTGATTTCTTCGGACGCATTGTCACCTATAACCTGCAACGCAAATTGATATTTCAAATTTAGCTTTTTCTCTAAAGAATCCGAGAATGAACCTCGATAGTTAATCCTCAATTTCTTTGTTTCCAGAATAGAAAGGAGATGCTCAAAACTCATATATCGGAAAATTGGCATATTCATATCAATGTCCAATAAGTTTTTTGTTATGATTTTATACATTCGCATCATTCTTCTAATTCAATAATATTTTCAGGTATGAATCCGTATAATAAATAATCTCTATAATACTTATTCACCTGTCCTCTATTTTCTACATACCAGCTTTTTAGATTTTTAGGAATATGCAGATTTTTGACCGGAATTATAGAACTGCCGTAGCGCATACCAAGTTCATACGAGGATAAGCTCCAAGGCAAATAAACGTCCTCCAAATTCCCGGTTTCTTCCCAATGGAGAGGATCTTTTTCCCCTGATTTGATGAAGTATTCTGGATTTGTGTTAGACGGTAGGCTTAGCGTATTTAAAGAATAACATTTTGATATGGCATTGCAGGGGAATTTTAATTGTCGTGTACCTTCAGGGATGAAGATAGATGTTAAATTAGTGCAATTAAGGAAACAATAATATCCGATGTTTTCTAATGTTGATGGGAAATTGATTGTTTTTAATGAAGTGCAATTATAAAAAGCGTAACTTGAAATAGTTTCCAATCCTGAGTTTAATTTTACCGTTGCAAGATTCCTACAACAAGAGAAAGAGTATGACTTAATTGTAACAACGGTTTCTGGAATTTCAATGGAAATTAGAGCCGAATATACCGAACTGTCAGATGTGAAAGAAGCACCAGGACCATCCATATCAATGGCACGTAAAAGATATGTATATCCGTCTAATGTGATAGAAGAATATAGAGTGGGAATGCCTTTGAGACTGTGCTTTAATTCATAAGGATCGAAACCAACCATTTCTACATGCGAATCTACTATTTTATATTTCACATGATTGAGATAAAATATGGTGGTTGAATTTGTTTCCCATCTGAAAGGGACACCTGTGGAAGTGGTTCCATCTTGATTGACTACCACAGATTGATCTTTGGGAGTTTCCGGAGTCTGAGTCCCAGGATTTTCAGGTTCTTCTGGATCGGAGGGTGTTGGCGTCTCTTGACCGGAAGTGCCGGGTGTGTTGGTCGGTTCGTCTTTTTCGCAGGATTGGAAGGAGATGGATAGAACTGCGAGAAGTGGGAGTAAAAGAAATCTTTTCATGATCTTCGTAAGTGCTGTTGGCTCCCGAAACAGCGTTTGTTTTATACGAAGAAAGCGTGAGAGTCTGAACTTGTCGCCGTCCCACTTATCGAGGCTTCTCGCATTGCCTTTAGTCATCGGACGGCAACACCAGAAGCCCACGCTTATATGTAGAATGAACCAATACGTCTTTTTATTATAAAGCCATATCAGCGGTAATCATACATATTCACGGGCGTTCCGATGCTCCCTTATTCCTGACGACTAATTGAAATTTTGCGAGAATTCCGATAAGTCAAGAACAAGCGCTTCGTAACGCTTTCTAAAATATTTCATACGACCCTCCTCTCAACCCCCTACCGGGGCTTCTGGAAACGGTCTGCGCAACAAAGTTAGCAAATATCGATTATAAGTGCAAATAAAAAGAGGATTTAAGGGAAACTTTGAGAGGGACGGACAAGGCGGGACGGCATACGGGGCACCAAGGTGCCTTCACTCAACCAGCTTCGCCAGACATTTAGAGTGGGATAGACATCCCAGCTGGCGCCAGACATCGAGACAAACATTGGGACAGACGTATACAGACATAGAGGAGGAGATGAACCAAGGGGACGGGGATGGTGTTAAAGTGATACGAATGGTTATTGTGAAATTATAATTTCAACTTCCGCAAGCGTAAAGTTGAAGTTTATAAGTTTAATTACGCTCCGCGCAGTTTATAAGTTTATTTGCTGCTAATAAACAATAGATCAGTCATGTTGACTGCATATAAACTTCTAAACTTTTAAACTCCTAAACTTTAAGTTGAAGCTTGCGAAACTTAAATACAAAAATTTAGTGCTATGGATACACAGAAAATTAAGGAACTGAAAGAGGATAAGGGTGTGGTGCTGGTTGAGTTTTATGCGTCTTGGTGCCCTCATTGCCAGAGAATGATGCCGGTGGTGGCTGATGTGAAGGCGCTGCTCAAAGGAAGAGCAAATGTCTATCAGTTTGATATCGACGAAAATGAGGAGTTTGCTAAAGAACTCGATGTGACGTCTATACCTACTTTTATCGTATTTAAGGATGGTGAGGAAAAATGGCGTGGTAGTGGCGAAATGGAAGGTGCTACACTTGATGCAAAAGTGGAAGCTTATTTATAATTTATAGGGGAGAGGGAAAAGGTAATAGGGAAAAGGTAATAAGTCATAAAGCCGCTTACACTTACATGAGATTCGGATATGATTCACCGATCTGATTCTTTGAAACTAAATGAGATTCGAAAATGACTCTGCTGTCTGATTTTCTGAAACAGTTGGGGGTTGCCCATACGGAAAGCTACAGCGACAAGGCGTTTAATACGATGTCTTTCAAGTCGCTGTTCGGCTTTTCGCGGCTGCTTGATTCGTATGGTGTGGAATCGGAGGCGGTTAAACTGCCCGATAAGAAGCTCTATACGGAATTGCCACGTCCGTATCTCGCTCAGGTGAAGAGCTGTTTCGTAATTGTTACCGATATACGTAAGGAATATGACGGCAGCGAGACGGTGGATTTTTTGCATTTCGGTCAACAGAAAAAGTGGAAGCTTGAGGATTTTGAAAGAAAAGCCACAGGTGTTGTCTTGCTTGCCAAGGCAACGAAAGATTCTCGCGAACCGGAATATGCAAAGCATCATTTCTTTGATGTTGTTGAGAAAGGGAAACTTTGGGTGCTGGTTCTTTGTGCCCTCTTTCTGGTGGTATCCGGTTTTGTGATTGATCGTTTCTGGAGCAATTTATCCACAATCTTCCTCACTTTAGTGAATTTCGCAGGTATTGCGGTGACATGGCTTCTTATACTTAAGACGCTAAAGATCAAAAGTAAATCTGCCGACAGAATATGCGGCGTGCTTCAGGAGCATGGTTGCGATCATGTGCTCGAACAGAAGGCATCTACCTTTTTCGGTATTTTCAGTTGGAGCGAAGTCGGGATAACGTATTTCTCCATATCCACCTTGATACTTTTCCTTTTTCCGGGAGAGATCCATTATTTAGCATTGCTTAACGGGTGCTGTCTACCATTCACGGTGTGGAGCATCTGGTATCAGAAATACAGAATCAAGACCTGGTGCACGCTTTGCGTCACGACGCAAGGGCTCCTCTGGCTGCAGTTCTTCTGTTATCTTTTCGGAGGATGGTGGAGCGATATATTCCCATTGCGTTTGTCGCTCTTCATGATGGTAGCTGCTTATGGCGCAACGCTGATGGCTGTGAACAGGGTGATGAATTTTATAAAAAGCAGATGATATATGGGTGTGTTTGATGATTTGAACAAGAGGCTTGGTCTTGAGGTGCTCATCCCTCCGGAAATGAATCAGATTCATTTCGAAACCGGTCAGCATTCTCCTGTTGCAGCTACCGGGGAAGACACCGCCATGTCGATAGCGGAGCATAATAATGTTAAGAAATTGTGAAATTTTAATTTGAATATTTGTTGAGCGTGATAAAAATCGTTTAATTTGCATTATAATTGTGTGCAAATTTTGCGATAAATGGATGGATCAAACGAAAAAACAGCTGTAGAGGAGATCCCTTCTACAGTTGATACCAAAAAGAAAACAAAAAAGAAAGAGGCAACCGCAAAGAGCGGCATAATATGTCTGCTTGTGGTGTTCGGACTGTTTTATTTCTTAGGACAGGGTATGGGTGTGGCAAACATGCTCAAGACCATGATGAACACCGCTCATGATCTTTTGCTGAATACCGTGTTCTATCTGATGTCGATCTGCGTCCTTACGGGTGCGATCGGCAGAATTTTTGTGGAATTCGGGGTTGTGAAACTCTTGGAGAAGATTCTCCGTCCGCTAATGAAGCCGCTTTTCAATCTCCCCGGCGTGGCATCGCTGGGAGCCGTGATGACTTTCCTGAGTGATAATCCCGCGATAATCTCCTTGGCTTCCGACAAACGTTTCAGTTCATATTTCAAGAAATTCCAGCTGATTTCCCTCACCAATTTCGGCACTGCGTTCGGAATGGGACTTCTCGTGATGGTGTTTATGGTGGGACAAGGCTTTTTCTGGCAGCCTCTTGTCGGTTTTGCAGGTGCTTTTATCGGCTGCATTGTATCCACGCGGCTGATGCAATATTTTGTGATCAGGAATTATCCTAACTATCTCGTAGAAGATGCGGTGACAGAAACCGGAGAAGAGAAAAAGGAAGATGACAAGACGGAAGGGAAATCTGCATTTGTGAGGATATTGTCGGCATTGCTCGACGGCGGAAAATCCGGAGTAGATGTCGGTATCGCCATTATTCCAGGAGTGCTGATTATCTCAACGCTTGTGATGCTCCTGACCTTCGGACCTTCTGCAAATGGCGAATATACCGGCGCGGCATACGAAGGTGTTGCAGTGTTGCCCTGGCTGGCGCAAAAGATAAACGTTGTTTTCGAGTGGCTGTTCGGATTTCATGACCCACATCTTATAGCTTTCCCTATTACATCTCTCGGTGCGGTGGGTGCCGCTTTGAGTCTTGTGCCCAACTTCCTCAGTCAGGGATGGATGGACGGCAATGCGATAGCGGTCTGCACCGCGATAGGTATGTGCTGGAGCGGGTATCTCTCCACTCACACCGCCATGCTCGACTCTCTCGGCTACAGAGAGTTGACCTCGAAGGCGATTGCAGCCCACACAGTCGGCGGTCTTTGCGCTGCGGTAGCCGCGCATCTGATCTATATGCTCGTCACTCTTGTTATGTAATTAAGATCTCCTCCTAAATAACTAAAACCCAATTTAAAGATAGAAATGAATTATCAAGGTCTTAATGACAGCCAGGTAATTGAAAGCAGGCGCGTAAACGGAGAGAATGTGTTAACGCCTGTGAAGCGCGATCCATTATGGAAACAGTTTCTAAGAGGATTCAAAGACCCTCTGATCATTATTCTGCTTGTTGCTCTTGCATTATCGGTAGGAATTGCAATCTATGAAGCATATATAGATGCCGACCATTCCTTTAAACCGTTTTTCGAGCCTGTTGGTATATTCGCCGCCATATTTCTTGCAACTGGCTTGAGTTTCTGGTTTGAGATGGAAGCTAACAAAGAGTTTGCCGTTCTCAATCAGGTTAACGACGAGGAGCCGGTGCAGGTATGGCGTAACGGCGTAATCACCCAGATTCCCCGAAAAGATATCGTCGTGGGTGATATCGTGGTTGTCAATACAGGTGACGAAATTCCCGCAGATGGCACGCTTCTTGAGGCAACATCGATGAATGTTGACGAATCGTCGCTCACCGGAGAGCCATCGTGCATGAAGACCACAAACGAATCTTTGTTTGACCCGGAAGCCACCTATCGCTCGAATGCGCTTATGCGCGGTACAAAAGTGATGGAAGGTCACGGAGTGTTTGAGGTTACGGCTGTCGGCGACAAGACCGAGAACGGGAAGGTATTCAAGGAATCCCAGATAGATAATTCAGTTAAGACACCTCTTAACGAGCAGCTTGACCGTCTGGGCAGGTTGGTATCGATTTCCAGTTATGTAATAGCGGCAATTATTGTAGCCGGTCGCATGGTGATGTTTTTCACCCACACTGCAGAATTCGAATGGCTGGGCTTCGTTCAGTATTTCTTGCAGACGCTGATGATAGCCGTGACATTGGTGGTTGTAGCGGTGCCCGAAGGTTTGCCGATGGCTGTGACTCTGTCGCTGGCATATTCCATGCGCCGGATGCTGCGCACCAACAATCTTGTGCGCAAGATGCACGCCTGCGAAACGATGGGTGCCACTACCGTTATCTGTACCGATAAGACCGGTACGCTTACGCAGAACCAGATGCAGGTCTATAAAACCAATTTCTATGGGCTGCCATCGGAATCCATCGGGTCTGATGCGTTGAGTCAGACTATAGTAGAAGGGATTGCGGCAAACTCCACCGCCCAATTGGATCTTTCCGATGGCTCAAAACCGAAAGTATTGGGTAATCCAACAGAGGGAGCGTTGCTTCTCTGGCTTCGCAACAATGGTGTGGACTATGCCGAATTGAAGAAAAAGATTACTACCGTTGACGAACTTCCTTTCACCACCGAACGCAAATATATGGCTACTGTGGTTGAGTCGGATGTTGTCAGGTCGGCAGATGGCAAAGGTCAACAGGTAGCATATGTCAAAGGTGCGCCCGAGATTGTGCTTGGAATGTGCCGGCATCTTCCCGAAGGCGTGACCAAAAAAGAGATAGAGGCACAACTTCTCGCTTATCAGAATCAGGCTATGCGCACCTTGGCGTTTGCCTATCAGACCGTAGCGGAGGGGGAGGATGTGATTGAGGATAACCGGTTCACTGGTGAGGATCTGACATTCTTAGGGATTGTGGCGATTTCCGATCCGGTGCGTGCAGACGTGCCTGATGCCGTCAGAGAGGTTCTTGATGCCGGGGTCAAGGTGAAGATCGTTACAGGTGACACTCCTGCTATCGCCCGAGAGATAGGACGTCAGATAGGGTTATGGACTGAAGAGGATACCGATGAGAATATCACCACCGGTTCGGATATTGCCGCCATGACCGATGAAGAGCTTGAGCAGCGCGTGGAGAAAATAAAGATTATAGCGCGTGCGCGTCCGATGGACAAGAAACGACTTGTGGAGGCACTGCAGCGCAACAATGAAGTTGTTGCTGTCACCGGCGATGGTACCAACGATGCTCCCGCCTTGAAAGCCGCACATGTCGGTCTTTCGATGGGCGACGGCACATCCGTCGCCAAAGAAGCTTCGGATATAACCATCATTGACAACTCATTCTCTTCGATAGGACGGGCTGTGATGTGGGGACGATCGTTGTACCGCAATCTCCAGCGATTCATAATGTTCCAGCTCACAGTGAATGTCTGCGCATGTCTCATAGTGTTGGCAGGAGCTTTCATGGGTATGGAATCACCGCTGACCGTAACACAGATGTTGTGGGTCAACCTGATAATGGATACATTTGCCGCAATGGCATTGGCGTCGCTGCCTCCATCGGAAGATGTGATGCGCGCCAAACCACGTTCCCGAAAGGCATTCATCATCACTCCTGCAATGTGGCGTCAGATCATCGGCGTAGGTTTCGGTTTCTTCCTGATTCTTTTTGTTGCTCTCAGTTTCCTTCAGCATGTCTCTGCCGAGGGGGCGACTGCCGAATCAATAATTTCTCTGATAAAATCAGGAGTGGGAGGCTTCCATGAACTGACGGCTTACGAACTGTCGCTCTTTTTTACCTTCTTTGTGTTCCTGCAGTTCTGGAATATGTTCAACGCCCGCGCGTTCGGCACTGGAAGATCAGCATTGCATCTGAAAGGATGCAACGGCTTCCTGACGATAGCCTTGGTGATTCTTATCGGTCAATTTATCATTGTAACCTTCGGATACGGCTTTTTCAACGTAGTGCCCCTCCGATGGAGCGACTGGCTGTTGATAATCGCTGCAACATCGCTCGTGCTATGGACCGGTGAATTATTCCGCGCCATGCACCGCCGCTAATAAAATTCTGTTTCGGATATTTTCATGTTTCGGATATTTTGTGTAACTTGGTAGCGTAGAATTACCAATCACAAGTAAATATAAGCGAGATGAAAAAATTGATTATGATGAGCGCAATGGGTGTCGCATTGCTCTTGGGGGCTTGCTCCGGTGGAGGTAAAGCCGACAAAAATGATTCCACGCAGGCTGAAGAAATGTCATTGGATGCTACGCTGCCTGTCACGAGCGGTGAATACCGTGTAGTGTCTTTTCAGGACACGGCAGCAGGAGCCGTACGTACACGTTTTGACGGCAGAATGCTGATGGCGCTTGATCCCGGAAATGCCGGCATTTATATCTATGAGAATGGCAATCGCACGCATTTCAAGGCAAAAGCGATACTTTCCAAGATGTTCGAACAGAAAGACAGTATCTATGTTGCTACTGACAAGGACAATCGAGAAATCACTCTTATCCCCGGTAAGGAAGGTATTGACACATTGGTTGTATACCGAGGAAATGTTCCTGTGAAAGTCTCATTCGAGAGCAAGCCTATGTCGGCACTTACCCCTGCAGAAGTCTGGACACGTATTTCCACCCAACTCTCCAAATAAACCGCTTCGAAAGGGTCTCTGCTTACCGCAGGGACTCTTTCTTTACATTGAGAGTGTTCGTTGAAAGATTGAGTTATGAGGGTGATTTGGAATAGGGTTATACCGTTCGGGAGAAGGTATGGGGCGATCAACCTTTTCGGAGTATTGTTTGCCAAAAGGGGGATGGTTGTAACGAAAGAGGTCGTGAATCATGAGGAGATACACAGCGCGCAATTGAGGGAACTGCTGTTTATTCCGTTCTATATCGTTTATGTTGCGGAATGGTTGTGGCGTCTGGTGCAACAGCGAGGCGATACATACCGGGCTTATCGGAGCATCTCCTTCGAACGTGAGGCATATGCGCATGCTTCTCATTTGGATTATCTGCAGCGACGACGACATTTTGCCCAATGGCGCAAACCGCAATAGCGTACATAAGACTTATTTTTTGTAATTTTGCAGTTTCTTAAAGGTCAAGGTAGAAATGAAAGAATGTACGGATAACCGTAAATTAGGTTTTGGAGCTCTTGTTGCGATTGTGTTCGGAATGATGGTTGGTTCCGGGCTCTATAATATTCCTCAGAATTTAGCTGCCGGTGCCGGTCCCGGGGCAGTTGCATTGTCGTGGGTGATCACGGCAGCTGGAATGCTGCTGCTTGTTGCCACATTCAAGATTCTTTCCGACAGGCGTCCGGAACTTGATGCCGGCATATATCAGTATGCGCAGGTGGGTTTCGGTAATTTCGCAGGATTCAACATCGCGTGGGGTTATTGGTTATGCACCGCTTTCGCCAATGTTGCATATGCCGTTATGCTCAACGACTCATTCGGAGCGTTCTTCCCGTCACTACTGAAGCACGGCTGGCAGACTCTCATCTTCGGTTCGGTGCTGATCTGGACGATGTTTTTTATTGTTGCCGGGGGTATACGCACGGCAAAGATTCTCAATAATCTTCTTGCGGTGGTCAAGATTGCAGCCATAGCGTTGGTTGTGGTGTTGCTCTTTCTCAATATAAAGGCAGGTGTGTTTAATCTTAATTTCGCAGATGAATCTTTCTCCAAAGTCTCTCTATGGAGTCAGGTTAAAAGCACGATGATGGTGACACTATGGTGTTTCATCGGCATTGAAGGCGCCGTGATGATGTCTGCGCGAGCGAAGCGTCCCTCAGATGTCGGGAAAGCCGGAGTGGCGGGTTTCTTCATAGCCTGGTTGCTGTATGTGTTGGTGTCGATGCTGTGTTATGGGGTTATGACACGTGCACGGTTAGCCGGTCTTGAAGATCCGTCGGTGGCATATGTGCTCCGTGCTGTCTGTGGCAACTGGGCATATTATTTCGTTATTATTTCCGTGATTGTTTCCCTCCTTGGGGGATGGCTCGCGTGGACGCTTGTGTGCGCGCAAGTGCCTCATGAGGCGGCAGTCGTGAGAATCTTCCCACGCTCGTTTCTGCGTCTTAACCGTCATGGAATGCCGGCATACGGACTGTTGGTGTCGAGCATAGTGATGCAGTCCTTTCTTGTGTTGGTGATGATGGCAGACGATGTTTACATGGCTGCTCTTACGGTAACGGGCATGATGGTGCTCCCGGCTTATCTCTCAGGCGGGATGTATCTTTGGAAAGTGAGTTTCCATGAAGATGAAATTAAAAAAGCGGGCAAAGGTTCCCGTCTGCGTTATCGCATTGTAGGAATTCTTTGCACGCTTTACTGTTTATGGATGATATATGCCGGAGGGTTGAAACTTTTTATGTTTACCTCTGTTTTCTATCTTGCCGGTATAGGCTTCTATCTCAGATCCCGCAGCGAGCGGAAAGCGGAAGGAACACTGCGTTTCACCCGTGCCGATTTTATCACTCTTCTGATTTTGCTGTCAGGATTTGCCGGGAGTGTCTACTTCTTCATTGTGAAATGACGTGAAGCGAGACGGTAGCCGTCGCAGAAGACTTCCACGGTATAGTCGCCGGGAGTAAGGGTTGTATTGACATCCCAGTACACAGCTACGGAAAGTTCTTCGTTTGCATACTCCACTTTGCGGTGAGATGTAGAAGAGATTGTTGATCCCTCCAGCTGGAAGGATGGACCGCCACCAAGAAGTGTACCTTCCGGAGATAGGATTCTGATATAGAAATCCTTCATGCCCGGCGCAGTGGTGTTGTTGGGGCTCACGGTGAAGTGAACGCCAAGCTGACGCGCCTTGGTGATGTTTTTCTCCACCTTCCCTTTTTTGTTATATGCCTGGAAAGAGATACCGGTAATGTTAAGCTTCTTGGCAAGCTGCACGGTCTGTGTCAGCTCAGCATTACTCTTTGTTGCTGCGGTATATTGCGATGACAGCTGTTCGTTTTTCTGTTGCACCTGCTGAATCTCCTGCTTCAGACCTTCGTTCTCCTCTCCGAGACGCTTGATCTCTTCAAGATAGTGGCGCACTATATTCTTAAGCGTGGCAATTTCTCCTTCGAGTTGTTTGATTTTGGCGCGGGATGCCGCCATATTCTTTGCATTCTTGCTTTTTTCATCGTTGAGTTCCTGAATCAACCCTTCTACTTTCATGCGAGCCTCGTTGTATTTATGCACGAGTGAGTCGTTCTTAAGATAGATCTGCTGACCTTCATATTGATTGAAATCCGCGTTCAGCTGGTTGAACTCGTTTGTTAGCACAAGCTGATCATTGGCAATCGCGAGACTGTCGGCTCTTGCCTCGGCTTTGTTGACAGCAGCGGTGTTGCGAGAGTTTGCCACAATCAGCCATATTATAAGACCCACGAAGCACGCCAGCACTGCAATGCCGGCAATTAGAAGTTTCTTCTGGTTGTTATTCATATTGCAATTCCTATTCTTGATTTGTGTTATAATGCGCAAAGATAGCTAAAAGAGGTGATATAAGCAAGAAGAAGAGGGACCGGAGATAAAAAGGAAACCGGCGAATCCGAAGGATCCACCGGTTTAATCTTTGACTTTCGTCTTGCTGTAGTTAGCAAAAATTATTTTGCAGAGTCAGCAGCGGGAGCCTCAGCAACCTCAGCAGCAGCCTCAACAGCTACAGTTGTGTCGTTAGAATCAACAGCCTCAACAACAGTTTCTTCAACAGCAACCATTGTGTCAGTGTCAGTAGCCTCAGCAGCCTTGTTGCCACCGCAGGAAACCATAGCTACGCTGAAAAGAACAGCAAGCGAGAAAACTAATTTTTTCATCTCTTTAAAATTTAAAATAATAAAACAATATTCTTTGCTATCAAAAACGATGCAAAGTTAATATAAATTTTTTTCATGGAGCAAAAAACTTCAATTTTTTTGTAAAAAAAACATAGATAATTGTAAATTTTAACAATTTTAACTTAAAATTATCTATAAATTAACAATTGTAAATCGAACAAATGTAAATTTTACTTCCGAAAATGAATAATTATATTGAATTATTTCACCAAAACCTTCCGTGTTGTAGCAGAGTTTGTCACTAAATATACTCCAGCCGGGAGGGAAACTGTGAAATCGCCATGTCCTGATGCAACTTTATTTCCGGCGAGGTCATAAACGAAGACAGGTGCTGTGGCGTTGTTGATGCTCAGAGATCCCTTTCCTATAATCACAGAAAGATTTTCTGTTGTTTCGGCAGGAAGCTCTTCAACATCGCTGACATTCTTCGAACAGATCACTGCATAACAATTGGCAGGCACGGTGATGGTTCCGGCAACAGCATCGAAAGATGCGTTGCAGTCGTGGCTCTGCGAATAGATTTCGTAATCTGAGTTGTCTTTAGTGCGGAATGGGATGCTAATATTTATTGAGCCTGTGATGTTGGGATTAACAGCGCAATAAAGTTCCTTGTTGGCAGTGCGGGCGATAATTGTTCTACCGTTCGCCCAGTTGGATACATTGCAGTTCATTGCGAAATCAACGCCTGACGTGGATGGGAAAAGGTCCTTGTTGTTAAGACGAAGTGCGATGAGTTGCTGGTATGATTCAAAGAGAGCCTTATGGTTCGGTTCATCGAGAAGCGACCAGTTCACCAGTTTGGGATCGGTGTTGTTTTCCATTGTGGGATTCCCCTGCGCATCAAGTTTTTTTGTGTTCTGGGCGTCTCCAAACTCAGAGAATTGCCATATCATATGTGATCCGGGCACAAGAAGCATCTGCGCTGCGGCTGCGCCGAGACGCTGGCAGCTTGCAGTGGCGTTCCCTTTTATGCCTGCTGCTCCCCATCGATTCTGTTTGTATGCGAGGCGCTGCTCATCGTGCGATTCGAGATATGACACGGTTGAGCCTGCTGTGCGTTGGTCGTCAACTGCCCAAAAACGATTTAGATTGGAATCATCCTTGTAACCCATGGCAAATTGACATCCGGAATAGTTGACGTTTGCCCAGTTCATCTCTCCGTCGGCAGCCATTTCGTTTTCTTCCTTCGGGGTCGCGAGATCTTCATTGATATGATAGGCGAGGGGATTGATTTCCTTTATATACCCATGAAGTTTTTTCATTCTTGCAACGCGCGAAGCGTTATATGCGTTTGTGACGGCTTCAGAATTATTTGAATATGAAGAGTTGTTGCCTAATCCCTTAACAAGGTCGAAGCGGAAACCGTCTACCTTGTATTCTCTGAGCCAATACTGCAAAGCATCCTTCCATTGGCGGTCTACGAGAGGATAGTCCTGGTTCCAGTCATTGAAGGCATTGTAAGCATGTGGGCATTCAAGATTGAAGAATGGGTTCTCGGCAGGGGTGTATAGCTGATACCAGGGATGAAGGCCGTCAGCCTGGTTGAATACGATGTCAAGAATAACAGCAATCCCTTCAGCATGACACATGTCAATGAACTCCTTATAATCTTTAGGGGAGCCGTAGGCTTTGTCGGGGGCAAAATAGAAATTCGGATTGTAACCCCATGAGTTGTTGCCACTGAATTCCATGATTGGCAGTAGCTCCACAGCATTTATCCCTAATGATTTAAGATACGGTATCTTCGCCATCGCTCCACGGATTGTACCCTCTGCGCCGGCTTTCCCCTCTGTGCCGGTGAAATCACGAAGCAGCAGTTCGTATATTACAAGGTCGTCTTTCCCAGGGGCAGTGAAATTGGCGGTTTTCCATGTATAATCCGCGAGATTGTCGGAGAATACCGCAAGCGAGAGGTTTTGAACCTTATCGGCGGGATATTTCGGCATATCGGGGAATACACCGGAAGGGATATACTGGTCATTCCACGGGTCAAGCACAAGTCGCGCATAGGGATCGCATACGGCTATCCCGTCGATCATGTAATAATACGTATAGGTCTCTCCGCGTTTTATTTTGGATTCAGGCACATTGATTACAAAGTGGCGGTATTTGCCTCCCTCGTAATCGGCATCTATGTAGTCCATGACTTGTACGCGGTCATAGCTGAAGCCATTCCATGATCCGAACAGGATGGCATTCTGCTTCTGGGGGGCTGCCATGCAGAAGGTGACGGAACCGTCGGCATTGCGGGTTGCGCCAAGTGGCGGTAATTCAGTGAGTGTAGAGGGAGCTGACGGTTCGCTCCATCCCTCAAGATTAATGAAAATGTCTTTGCCACCTTCGTCTTTCCCCTCTTTGGTTCGGTCGCCAGTGCGGAATACAAAGCAAAGACGAGTCACTGTCTCGTTATCGGCAACTCCGTAGAATGTGCGGATATTGCCGATATCGAGTTTCCATACATTGGGTGAGACATACTCCATTTTGTATTTGGGAAGATTGGTGTTCCAGTTCGGGGCATATTTCCAAGAGGAGGTGCCACCATTGGCGTTTA
Source organism: uncultured Muribaculaceae bacterium (assembly GCA_910585285.1). Taxonomy (GTDB): domain Bacteria; phylum Bacteroidota; class Bacteroidia; order Bacteroidales; family Muribaculaceae; genus Lepagella. Next base: position 10,104 of record CAJUDL010000018.1, on the reverse strand, counting down.
TCACGTCAACACCTGTGTGGGCGTAGACATCGGCGGATGCAGCAAGATTCATCATCCCCTTGTTGCCTTTGTTGGCATGGAAGAAGATGGTCACGTTCTGAGAGTTTTCCTGCAAAATGGCAGGAGAAGAAGTGACAACCTGCGCATCAAGACCGAAAATGCCGGTCAGAACCGCGATTGCGGTGAGTAAGTAGATTTTAAGCATTTTATAAGAATTTATTTAGTTGGTGTATATATGGGGCTGGATGGGGCGGAATGGGGAGATATAGGGATGGGGAGTGCTATTTTTCTTCGTCGTCGGGGGCGATGTAGGAGATATCGCGCATTTCGCGATATTCTGCCCAGTCGGGGTCGGATTCTGCCTCGATGAGCAGAGGCATCTGTGGGAGGGAGGCAAGGGCGCGGTTAAAGACGCGTCCGAAGATATTAAGGTTTTGAGTGTAAAATACCCAGTCGCGACGACCGTCACCGGTGTAGATGCCGGTGAGATATGCCACCTTGTCTTTCTTGAATTCCTGCATCATGGAGTCAGTGGCTTCCTCCATCAGTCTGGCATCCTCATCTTCCGGCATTCCGGAGGGGAGGGAATTGTATTCCCACGAGACCGTGACGCGATAGATGAATTTACCTTTGGCGATAATCTCATCCATATAATCACGGCCCGTAACTATTATTGTGCGCCCGTTTTCCGCTTCTGTAGGCGCTGACCACCAACGCTCCGTCATAATGGTTAATAATTAATTATTGATTAATATTAGTGTCGGCGTTCTGAGTAGAGGGGAACTTCGATGCAGGGGTTGTCGAGGTAGACGCCAGGACGGAAGCAGTGAGCCTTGAAGAATTTTGTGAGATCAATCTTCTTGGAAACACTGATAGGATATTTCACCTGGAAGGATTTCCCCTTCTTATATGCCATCGCCTGGAACACGATGCGCTCTATCTCGGATATGTTCTGCTGGCTGAAAGTCGCGAGGTCTATCATCTCGTTGGGAGCTACTTCTCCCGTGAAGAGAGATTTCCATGCTTTAGCCTCGTTGTCGCGTATGAGGATGGTGAAATAGAGATAATAATTCGAGTCGTTGACGAGGGCTGTGTTGATGCGGGAGGTAGATAAAGCCTTGACATTCTCCGGTTCGAAGAGCAACGCCACTGTCAGGTCTTCTCCATATTCGGTTTCCTCAACGGGGAGTTCCGGCTCCGGTTCGGGCGTTGGCGCCGCTTTGGGAACGAGGATTTCGCGCACGCTTTTCTTTCCTTCGTCGAAAGCTTTCTGGTCGAACATCATGCGTGCTCCCTTTGTGTCCGGTTCGTGACCAGCCGGGAGCACAACTACAATTTCATTTAGGAGCACCGGAGTTTCGAAACCATCCTCTTCCACGTATGCTATTTTTCCATCAATCTTTGTTATCTTGCCGCCGCCGGTAGTGTTTAGGAAGCGGACAGTATCTCCTATCTTAGCCATTATTTATATTCGGGGCTATCTTAGCCATTATTTTGTTTTCCAAAGGTATAATTTATCTGACGGACGCACTTTCTCGGGCACGGGCATCGAGAAAAGCTGTCCTTTGCTTACACTCTCTACGGGTTTGAGGTCGAATCTCAATTCCTTTACGGTGAATATTAACGCTCCTGTGGTTGGACCGGTAATCACTACCTCATCGCCCACCTTTATCTCGCCGGCTTCCATTAGGAATTCACCGATTCCTATCTTGGAGAAGTATCTCATTGCCTTGCCTGCGTAGCTTTTCACTCGGGTAGCGCTCGATCCATATTTCGCGCTCCATTCACCGAGACGTTCCCCCATGTAGTAGCCATTCCAATATCCTCGGTTGAATATCTTCACCAGCCGGGCATCCCATTGTGCAACCTTTTCTTCAGAATAGGTTCCGTCAACAATCGCCTGCAACGCTTCGGAATAGCATCCGACAGCTTCGGCTACGTATTCGGGACCTCTCGCGCGTCCCTCGATCTTGAAGACCCTCACACCCGCGTCTACCATCTTGTTCAGGAAATGAATGGTTTTGAGGTCTTTGGGGCTCATTATATACTGGTTGTCGATTTCGAGTTCATCGCCGGTTTCCTTGTCGCGCACTGTATATGCGCGGCGGCATATCTGGTTGCAGGCACCGCGGTTTGCACTTGAATTCATCTCATGCAGACTCATGTAGCATTTGCCGCTCACAGCCATGCATAAGGCTCCATGACAGAACATTTCGAGGCGAATCGGTTTTCCGTTGGGTCCGCAGATGTTTTCCGCCACAATGGCGCGGTGAATTTCCGATACCTGCTCCATGTTCAATTCGCGGGCGAGGACCATAACATCGGCAAACTGAGAATAGTAACGTACTGCCGCAGTGTTGCTGACATTTACCTGGGTGGAGATATGCACCTCTTGCCCGATCTCGCGGGCATAAAGGATTGCAGCCATATCGGAAGCGATGATTGCCGAAATCCCCGCCTCCTTTGCGCGTGAGATGATCATGCGCATTGTCTCCATGTCGGAATCGTAGATGACTGTGTTTACGGTGAGATAGGTTTTTACGCCTCTTTCTGTGCATATGGCTGCGATTTCAGCCATATCGTCGGCGGTGAAGTTCGCGCTTGAACGCGAACGCATGTTGAGCCCTTCGATGCCGAAATACACGGCATCCGCACCGGCGGCAAGTGCCGCTGCCAAAGACTCACGGCTCCCGACCGGAGCCATTATTTCAAAATCCTTGCGGGTCATTTGTGTGCTATATAATATGTGACGACACCGAATGTCAGGGAGAGCCATCGGGTATCGGTGAAACCGCAGTCTTTCATTATCGCAGTCATTGCATCGCGCTGTGGAGCTGCGGCAATACTCTCCGGCAGATACGAGTATGCATGGGAATCGCCCGACACCATTCTGCCAACGAGAGGAATAAGTTTACGAGAATAGACTTTATACAGAGAGAGGAGAAATGGAGAGGAGGGACACGACAATTCAATGACGCAAAGGGTGCCTCCCGGACGAAGCACGCGATACATCTCTTCGTATCCTTTGTGGAGATGTTCGAAATTGCGCACTCCATATGCTACCGTGATAAGATCCTGTGAATTGTCGGGTAGGGAAAGGGCGAGTGAATCTCCCTGAATAAAAGAGATGCTGCGTTTTGCAGTATCATTCATTTTATTGAGTTTCTCACGCGCAACCCCAAGCATTCCGGCAGAGAGGTCAACCCCGGTGATATTTGCTTTCGGGAAACGGCGGTGCAGATCGAAAGCCACATCACCTGTGCCTGTGGCGATATCGAGAATATTCTTTATATCGGGAGACGACAAGGCTTTGGTGGCGGCATTAAGAGCGCGTGTCTTCCACCATTTATGGAGTCCAAACGTCATTGCCGTGTTCATGAAATCATATGCCGGGGCGATGGAGTCAAACATATGTTCCACCTGCTCCCCCTTGTCTCCATCTCCTGAATAAGGGTTTATCAGTTCCGCTCCGCTTTTCATCTATATCACAGTTTTTTTGCGAATGAACGGCGGCGACGATGCTGGCGGGTATTAAAATACTCCCACTGGCTCTGCACTTTTGCATTTGTTTCCATCTCAGGATTGGATTCTGCATATTTATAGCCGTTCTTTATATAATAAGGAATAAGATCCTGGAAGAGGAGTGCGTTCACACCCTTGTTCTGATATTCGGGATGCACAGCCACGAGAAGAAGGTCGACACGATCGTTTTTTCCTTTCAGTCCTTTGAGAAGATGATACCATCCTAAAGGGAAGAACTTCCCTTTGGATTTCTGTAACGCTTTGCTCATTGATTGCATGGATATTCCAACGCCCACAAGTTTGCCGTTGGCATCAACAATTAGGGTTACGAGATCAAGATCGAGAAGATTTAGATAGATGTTGATGTAATGGTCTATCTGTCTCTCTGTGAGCATGGAATACTGATATAAGTCTTTGTATGCATCGTTGATGAGGTGGAAAAGAGCGTGACCGTATTCCATCTTGATGCGTTTTCTGTTGGTGTATTTTAATACTCTCAGACCGAATTTCTTTTTTACAATCTCCGCAATGCGGTTGTATTTTTCCGGAATGGCATCCGGAACCTCCATGAGGAATTCAAGCCAGTCGGATTCCTTTTTATAGCCATGTCTCTCCATATGGTCCGGATAATATGGATAATTGTATATGGTTGCCATTGTGGAAAGCTCGTCAAACCCGGCTATCAGCATTCCCTCGTGGTCGAGGTCTGTGAATCCGAGGGGACCGATGATTTTGGTCATCCCCTTTTTGCGGCTCCAGTCTTCGGCAGCCTTAAGCAATGCGGAAGATACCTCCGGGTCGTCGATGAAATCGATGAATCCGAAGCGTGCATCTTTTGAATTTGATTTTTCATTGACTTGTCTGTTGATGATGGCGGCGATGCGTCCCACAGGTTTGTTGTCACGATAAGCCATGAAATATGCAGCTTCGCAAAAATCGAAAGCCGGATTGGCTTCGGGCAGGAGAGTGTCGACATCGTCAGATATCAATGGCGGCACATAGTAAGGATTGCCGTCGTAAAGGTCAATCTGAAACTGGGTGAATTTCTTAAGGTTTGCCTTTGTCGGCTCAATCTGTTTGATCTGGACCATAATAAGTTAATTAGTTTTTGACTGTCAGCCATATCAGCAAGGCTGCCATAAGGAGGATGAAGATACAGATGATTGTGAATAACTGCCCTGAGTTCCGTTTCTCTACGGCAAGCTGCAAATCCGTGATGGAATGATAGGCGGGACTCTCGCAATTGCATTTGTTGGCAATGCGTCTTAGTCGCGGCAGAGACGTAGGAAGATGGTCGAGCACTTCATTGAGCACTTTGCCGTAACTTCGTATATCTTCACAAGAATCAAGCGGTGTTATGCTCGATTTCTGGGCATAGCCAACATTGATGAGCTTCAGGTTCTCATTATATTCCGTGAAAATGATCGTTTCCGGGGTGATGGGGCTATGTACGATGTGGTTTTCCTGGATATATTCCATCGCATCGAGAAGCTGTGTCTCCAGACGATGCACGATCTTGGGCGTGAGGCGTTTCTCATCGATGAGTCTGCGGAGTGAATATCCGTAGACATCATCGGTGATTATAGCCAATCCGACGCCGGGCACATCTTCGAGATCGTTTACCATCACAATGTTCGGGTGGGCGAGATTATATCTGGTGTCAAACTCGTTTTCAAGCATTTTACGGTATTCGGGGCTGTCGGCATACTCTTTTTTGAGAGCCTTAAGCATCACCCATTTGCCGTGTTTGCGGACAGTATAGACATCGTAATACTTTTCGCCCCATTCCGGGAGCAGAGTGAGGTCTGACCATTTTCCGGACGGGTCATCAATAGGAATCTTTGTCTCTTCCTTGCTAATATATTTCTTATCGTCCATTCTTTGGATTTAGCGGTTGCTAATTAATTATGTCGAATCCGGTGTATTTGCGGAGGCATTCGGGAATCACGATTCCTTCGGGAGTCTGGTTGTTTTCAAGCAGAGCCGCCACGATGCGGGGCAAAGCAAGGGCAGAACCGTTGAGGGTGTGACAAAGATGAATCTTTTTGTCTTCGTCGCGATAGCGGCATTTGAGGCGGTTTGCCTGATAAGATTCAAAATTGCTGACAGAAGAAACCTCAAGCCAGCGCTTTTGGGCTGCCGACCAAACTTCAAAGTCGAATGTAATCGCTGATGTGAAACTCATGTCTCCGCCACAGAGACGCAGGATATGCCAGGGAAGACCGAGCTTTTCGAGAAGACCCTGCACGTGATCTTTCATTTCTTCAAGTGCTGCATAAGAGTTTTCCGGTTTTTCGATGCGCACGATCTCTACTTTGTCAAACTGATGTAGACGGTTGAGTCCGCGCACATCCTTGCCGTAGCTTCCTGCCTCGCGGCGCCAGCAAGGTGAGTAGGCGCAATTTTTCTTCGGGAGTTCGGCAGCAGGTATGATTTCATCGCGATAGATGTTTGTCACGGGCACCTCGGCGGTAGGTATGAGATAGAGATTGTCGAGTGTCACGTGATACATCTGTCCCTCTTTGTCGGGAAGCTGCCCGGTGCCGTAACCGGAAGCCTCGTTAACTACGAATGGAGGTTCAACTTCGATGTATCCGGCTTTCCATGCCTCATCTAAGAAGAACTGTATGAGAGCGCGTTGGAGACGGGCACCTTTGCCTACATAGAAGGGGAATCCGGCACCTGTTACCTTAACACCAGTCTCAAAATCTATGATATTGTATTTTTTTGCCAGTTCCCAGTGGGGAAGGGCATCCTCGGGAAGGTCCGGTATCACGCCGCCGGTCTTTTCCACAACATTATCCTCGGCAGTCAAACCCTCCGGCACAGCGGCGCAGGGAAGATTGGGGACAGTCAGTAGGAGATTGCGCATTTTATCCTCACATTCTGTGAGTCGGTCTTGCAATCCTTTGGTTTCACCTTTAATGCGAGCCACTTCTTCCTTTACCTTCTCCGCTTCATCTTTTTGCCCCTGTTTCATAAGGGAGCCGATGGAAGCGGCGAGTTTCTTAAGGTTGGAGGCATCATTATCGGTTTTCTGCTGAAGTCTACGACGTTCGGCATCGATTTCGAGTATTTCGGTAATTACAGCTCTTCCGTCAAAACCTTTGACGGCAAGACGGCTGATCACAAATTCAGGATCAGCTTTTATGACGTTTATGGTAAGCATTTCGGATTATTTATTTAGGAGAGTTTTGACCATTTCAGAAATTGCGCGTCCCTCGGCGCGACCGGCAAGGCGTTTTGATGCAACACCCATCACTTTCCCCATCTCTTTGGGACCGGTAGCACCGGTCTCGGAGATTATTGCGGCAACCTCCTTCTCCAGCTCTTCTGCAGAGAGCTGTTTGGGGAGATATTCTTCGAGCACTGCAGCCTCCGCGAGTTCATTTTCCGCGAGTTCGGGACGATTGTTCTCCGTGTATATTTTCGCACTTTCCTTGCGCTGTTTCACCATCTTCACGAGGATTTTGGTGGCTGCTTCATCGGAGAGTTCTCCATTGGCGCCTTTGGCAGTCTTTGCCTCAAGGAATTCTTTTTTTGCGCCACGAAGTGCCTCGAGGCGTACTTTTTCACGAGCGAGCATCGCTTTCTTGATGTCTTCGCTTACCTGATCAAAAAGATTCATATCAATGTATTTTTTACAGCTCCTTAATTTTATGCAGCTCCTATTTGTGGATTCTATTGGGTCACATTGTTGGGAATCTGCCTATTAACTTGCAAAAATACGAAAAATCTGCCTAATTTGAAAGAGATGAAGACATAATTTGTAAAATAACATATGTAATAAATTGATAATCAACGAATTATTTTCTTTAAGACAAAACATTGTATAAATAGTTGTAAATGAAGCTAAAAGGTGTTATCTTTGTGACCAAATTATTGAAATTTATTAATCTAACACATGTAGTATGAAGAAAATTTTACTTGTGGCATTTGCGATGACATTGGTTTCAGGTGTCGTCTTTGCTGACAGCCATCTGTCTTTACGCGTGGCAAAAACAGCAAGAACACAAAAAGAGCGCAATGTCTCTGAGTCATTAAAAGCAATTCTCAAAACTCCGGTCAAGCCTCTCCGCGCTGTTCCCGCTCCGGAGCGTATCGTGATGGGTGCTGAGGCTGCGGTTCACAACGAGACCAAACTTGTGAAATATGAACTGGAGATGAACAATAATGGGAGCATGGATCATGATGTTGTTACGTTTACGTACGACGAATATGGTTTCCCGAGAGTAATTAGCGGTGTGAATTTTCAAACGACATTTACATATGAATGGAAAGAACCAGGAAAGGTATGGTCGAAGAGGACCCTTGAAAACATGAATTCGACGGGTACGACGACCAGTGTTAAGAGCAGGGAGTTCCACTCGAATGGCATGATCTCGAAGGAGACTGATGAGCAAAGCGGAAGAGTGCTTGAATTTGATGAAAACGGTTATCTGACGAAATCTATCGATTCTGAAGGGTATGGCGTGACATATCTCTATTTTGCACCTGCCGATCGATGGTATCAGGGTTACATTTATCCTGACAGGATTGAAGAATATATGATCGACGGCAATGGGGTTGTGTTTTGTCGTAAAGAAAAAATAGAAGGTGAATGGCAGATAATTCAGCGCCGTGGCGAATATTATGATAAGGATGGGATTCAGTGCGGGAATATGGAAGAGTTCTATACGCAGGATGGCACCTCTTTGGTGCTTGGAAGTTGTTATGGATACCGGGGATCTATCACGGAAACTTCCACCGAAAGAACGGAATTGAACGAGACTTATATTATGCCCGGTGTGTGGGTTCCGAGTTCTAAGCGTGTGTATTCCATTAATTATTATGATGTTTGGAAAGAGTATTCACCGTCTGAAACGCGTTATTACAAGAATTACGAATACAATACTGATAACAAAGAATGGGAACTTCGTTCTGAATCCACATATTCTTGGGTCAATGAGAAGATTGTAAAAGAAGAAGAGTTTTATTATGAAGATGATGAGCGCAGCATATCATATTATCTTGTGACCGAGCCAAAAGAAGAATATGATGACGGACTTTTGGGCATATCGTATGACACAGCGACCGGTGATTACGCATATAGTGAATCAGATCCTGATAATGATGAAGTGGAATATTACTATATCTGTCGTGCGGACGGAACCGTGCTGAAAAAATTCCGTGAGGAAAACTATTTGTGGCAGGAATGGAACGGCACGACATGGGTGAAATGCACCGGGACTATAAGGGTTGCCGAAGATTCGGATGATTCATATGAAATAACATTCGATTCCGAAGGACGTGTGACGAGAATGGATGAGTATGAGGACGGGAAAATTTATTGTTATGAGATTTATACTTACGGTCCCGGAAATGCTGTGACCGTAGTTAGATACGATCCGGCTTCAAACGGGGGATTCTACAAATATTATGAAGAATATGTGAACCGCGATACGGACGGCAAACTGTTAGAGGAATGGTATAAGAACTATAACGAGCAGGGTGAGTCGCAAGGTGGTTTCAGGCGAGAGTATTTTTCAGATAACAAGACCAAACAGTATGACCTGAGCGAGGGAGAATGGCAATTCTCATCTTGGTATAAGGAACCTGACATGTCAGTGTCTGAAGACGGAACCCAGACCATCATCAACTATGAACTGGATGAAAACGGCAACATAACCTCGCGCAGCAAAAATATAGAATGGAACGGAGACAATGGTTCTTATAAACGGGAGTATTATACTTGGGATGATGCCGGCAACTGTTGGGTAGGGCAGAATAAAGGGGAAAGCGTTACATCCCCTCTATTGGATTTTGTTTGTATCTGGCCTGAAAATCCCGAGAATGTAGAAAAGGAATTTGATTTTCATTATCCGACTTCCGGACAAAATGGTTATTGGACAGATATCAGGCGTGAATGGCAGTGGAATACTGATACGAAATCATGGGATCTGTCGTATGAAGATGGAAAGGAATGCAGCTATGAAGGGAATGTTCTTACAGTTAAAGAATTGTCTTCTTATGGCAGAAATACTCTACAGACAATTACTGTTAATGAGGACAGAAAGGTGATAAAAAATAATATCCGCAGCACACTCTACGAGGATATAACGATAACTGACAATTCTTGGGAATATGATAATGATGATCGTGTGGTGAGACTGACGAGAAGTCGCGAGTATCAACAAGCCGGGAATATAGTTGGAATGACTTCTGAAATATACAGATATTTTTATGGGGAGATACCGGTTGTGGGCTCGGGAATCGAGGAGGTTGCAACCGACGCAGGCAAGGAGGTCAAGGCGGTTTACAGACTCGATGGTGTAAAGGTTGAGGCTGATGCTCTGACACCGGGTATATATGTTGTAACTTATTCCGACGGCAGTGTCCGTAAGATTACAATCAAATAATGCAATAAGTTAATAACTGAATGAAAGATGGTTGTCCGGTTTCGGATGACCATCTTTTTTAGATGTGTGGCATCTCTATTTATAAATAGGGGACGAAAAAAGGTCTTTTCTCTCGAAAAGACCTTTTTTGTGGGCGATTACGGATTCGAACCGCAGACCCTCTGCTTGTAAGGCAGACGCTCTA
>CAJUDL010000017.1 GCA_910585285.1 uncultured Muribaculaceae bacterium | reverse complement strand
CCGACCTTGGCAAGGTCGTGCTCTACCAACTGAGCTATTTTCGCATTTTTGTTGGTTCAACTCGTTTCAAACATTGTTTTCCCGAATTGCGATGCAAAGTTACAACTTATTTTTGAACTGTGCAAATTTTTACTGAAAAATCTTCAATAAAACGTTTACTTATTTTCCCATATCCACCCCTCTGAGTAACGCGATTTAAAGCTGTCTGAATTTAACTCTGTGATTAATTCAGACTTATCGTTGGATGATGCTGAAGCAACTCTGAAGAGAGTTTTTGAAGGCACGAGAATCAAATCAGATTCTTCTCCATTATTCAGATTTATGTATTTCTGAGCCTCTCTTTCTGATCGGAATGTTCCAACTATGAGATAATATTTTTTTATTGAATTCTCAGGGATTAAATTATCATTGCCTGGCACTGAATCTTGGGATTCGTAAACTTCTTTGGGTTCCTGAACCATTGGCATTGCTGCAGAATCAATGAGTGCATTTACCGGCACAACTGATGCTTGATCTTCCTCCATTCTGCCGGAGGAGGGCATGAGGGCAGAGATTGCAACTATAAAAACCAGCAAGAGTGATGCCGCCACCTTGGCTGCAGTCTTGTTGACGGGAATATAATAATTGCGGTCGAAATCAAGAGAACGTTCCGCTCGTTTCTCATTTGCATTATCCGAAAACTCCTGACTGTTCAATTGTGTCCCTACTGAGACGAATCCAAGTTCGCGGTTCGTTTGTTCTGCAGTTTGAAATGGTGAAAAACGGATTGTATTTTCATCACCGGCAGATACATATCCAAGACGTCCTAATGAAACCTCACCATCGTTCTCTATAAGATATCTCAATTCCTTGATATCGGAATTGAGAAGTGTCCTTGCTTCATGAAAAGTCAAGGAATATTTTCTTGCATATGAATTGGCAACAAGCCCGTCATCATGATTTACTGCCTGATTAAAACGCACCTCTTTTGTCATGGGTATCCATCGATCAGTAAATGGGTTGTAGTGCGCAGCACATCTTGCGTTGATAAACGCACCAAAGCCCGGCAAGATTACACAATCATGACGCAGCAATAGATATTCAATATGTAAGGCTAATTGTTCCAAGGTGTAAGAATGTTTATCTCTAAACAAAGAGAAGAGGAGTCTTGCTCCTCTTCTGCAAAGTTAATAAAAAAGACTCAATAATAAGCTCTGTTTGGAGATATTTATTTTTTAATTTTTGGCAGATATTGTTCAACAAGATGTGGATCAGCACCATAATCGAGAGCAATATTTTTGTCTAAATCAGCCTCTGTGTTTTCGTAATTTTTTTTGTGCAACAATCCTCTTAGAAGATACAGATTCCCACATCTCGGATAGCGTTTGAGAGCAATCAGCAGATGCTCCTTTGCCTTAGGAAGATTGTCTGTCTCTATATTGATAAGAATGAGATAGAACCATGTGTCGTCGCTTTGCTCAAGTTCAAGTGATTTTTCAAACAGCGACATTGCGGTCTCTCCGTTTCCTTTGATTGCCTCAATCTTCCCCAGCCCTGAATATGCAGCCGCATTTGCGGGAAAATGTTTCTTCAATGATTCAAAATCTTTTTCAGCATCAGCATATTTTGATTTTCCGAGATTGATGATTCCCCTCATCTTAAGAGGCCACTCCTGAATGGAATCAAGTCGCAGGGCTTCATTTATGTCCTCATAGGCTTTATCTGTCTCTCCCATCTGAAGATATGTATAGGCACGGTTATTGAGTATCAATTCCTTTTTAGGTGCGGAAGCCAAAGCGATTTCGAAAGCCTGGAGTGCGCCATCGTAATCTTCCATGCGTGTGCGTATGTCTCCAAGGTTCGACCACAGGAGATAGTTAAGTTTGTTTGCCGGTTTAGCCTTCAATGCGGCAATTGTCATCCTTTCTGCATCTCGCCAGTTTTCGCGTTTGATGTAATTGTCTGCTGAATCCACATATTGAATATATGTCTGCGCCATTCCGGGAAGAATGACGCAGGAGACAAAGCATATTAAGATCAACAATCTGTTACTTATCTTCAGCATAGAATCTGTTTTTACCGCTATCAAGGAATTTGATATATCCGGGCACATCCTCCTTATATACAAAAGCCGGAGCAAGAGGTTTGGCATTTTTGTCTACGATGACGTGATAGGGTTGCGCATTGGCTCCGAATTTTGTGCGTTGCAGGTAGCTCCATTTGTCGCCGACTGTGCGTAAAGTCGTTTCTTTACCGTTTTTTTCCTTTACAGTAACGGGCTCTTTAAGTGGAGTCTTGTCATCAACCATTAAGGTGACGAGTATGTAGTCGTTATCGATCTTTGATTTGACTGTCGGATCGGTCCATACCGCAGCTTCCATTTTACGACAGTTGACACATCCATATCCTGAGAAATCAAGAAGAACTGGTTTGTCAAGTTTTTCAGAAAGTCTCATTCCTTCTTCAAAGTCATCTACCTGTGCGTGGACGCTACCTTCATAAAGATTGAAATCCTGGGTTGATACCGGGGGAGCGAAGGCACTGATGCTTTTCAATGGTGCGCCCCATAAGCCTGGAAGCATGTAGACTGCAAAAGCCAACGATATGCAAGCCAGCATAAATCTGGTTACTCCTATTTTCTCCACTTTGGAATCGTGAGGGAACGTGATTTTGCCAAGAAGATAAACACCCAAAAGAGCAAATATTACTATCCAGAGGGATACGAAAACTTCTCTGTCGAGTATTCTCCATCCGTAAGCGAGATCTGCAACTGAGAGGAATTTGAGGGCAAGAGCAAGCTCAAGGAAACCAAGAACTACTTTAACAGTGTTCATCCATCCTCCACTCTTCGGCATTGATTTCAACATTGTGGGGAACATTGCGAAAAGTGAGAAGGGGAGAGCGAGAGCTAAAGCGAAACCGAACATTCCAACTGCCGGAGAAATGAAATTGGAGGTGGCGGCAGCCTCCACAAGGAGCGTGCCGATGATAGGTCCGGTGCATGAGAATGATACCAGAGCAAGGGTAAACGCCATGAAGAATATTGACAGATAACCGGTGGTGCTGTCTACTTTTGAATCTATCTTATTTGACCAGGAAGACGGCAATGTCAATTCGAATCCGCCCATGAAAGATATGGCGAAGATGACAAGCAATAAGAAGAATGCAATATTGAATCCGGCACTTGTTGCAAGCTCATTCAATGCTGAGGCACCAAAAATTATCGTTACAAGCAAACCGAGGAGAACATAAATCACAATAATGGATATGCCGTAAGTCGTTGCCGCTCCAATTGCTTTCCTTTTGCTTTTATTTTGTTTCAGGAAGAAACTTACTGTCATCGGTATAAGTGGCCATACGCAGGGAGTGACCAATGCAATCAGACCTCCTATGAAACCGGCGATGAATATATACCAAAGGCTGCGCTCCTGCTGCTCGGGAGCTTTTTCGAAGACTGCCATCTCGGCTTCAACATTGTCCCACCAGCTGTCAGTCTTGACACCGGAAAGATTAGCTTCAGGTGTCATGAATGATTCTGCTGACTGAAGGGAATCTATCATCTCGACAACCTTGTCGGTTTCCCCGTTTTCTTTGGCATTATCCTCTGGCAGGGCGTTTTTTGCATCTTCTTTGGTTTCCTGCTTATTCACAATGGCTGTGCCTGAAAATTTATGGGAATCAGCTACCTGAACGCAGCCCTTGTCATCACACACCTGTCCTTTTACTTCAACCCCTACGGAAAATTTTTCATCGGTGGGTGTGAGTTTCTGAGTGAATTTTACAGTGCCTGTGTAAAAATGTTCGTCACATTCGAATATGTCGTTATAGGCAACTGTATATTTTTTATCAGCTATGACATTCCCGGAAGCTTTGCACCCGTTATAATTGAAGTAGAACTGCAAAGGCATTCCTCCATCGGGATTATCAATAGCATAAAGATGATATCCGGGGGCAACTGTCGCAGTCACCTCTATAGCTGGATTGGCTGTTTTGTCGCCAATGAGATTGAAGGTCCAGTTGACCTGAGCTAACGCAGCTGAGCTGCAGAATCCAACAAGGAGAAGGATCAAATACAAGGTTTTCTTCATTGATGGTAGGTATTTCTGATTTATATGCAAAATTACGTTATTCTTATCATTCACGCAAATTTACATAAATATATATGTCGGGACATATATATTTAGATGTTTTTAAACAGATTTTAAATTCGTAAATTATATGAATTAAATTTGTATATTTGCAAAGTCCATTGACAACAATCTAACAGACCTTAATATAAATCATGAAAACAAAACGACTCTTACTCGGAGATGAGGCATTCGCAATGGGTGCCATTAATGCCGGGCTATCAGGTGCTTATGCATATCCTGGAACTCCTTCGACAGAAATCATGGAGTTTGTGCAATCAAATCCAACCGCCAGGGAACGCGGCATACACTCTCATTGGTCGTCGAATGAGAAAACTGCTATGGAGGAGGCTCTTGGAATGTCATTCTGTGGCAAAAGAGCTTTCACTTCAATGAAACATGTCGGACTCAATGTTGCCGCCGATCCCTTCGTAAATTCAGCAATGACAGGAGCGAACGGCGGTCTTATTGTTGTGTCTGCGGATGATCCGAGCATGCATTCTTCACAGAATGAACAGGATTCACGTTTCTATGCCGACTTTGCCATGATGCCAGCTTTAGAACCAGCCAATCAACAAGAGGCATATGACATGGCATCGTATGCTTTTGAATTGTCGGAAAAGTTCAATATTCCGGTTCTTTTTAGATTTGTGACTCGTCTCAGTCATTCAAGAGCTGTGGTAGAAGTGGAGGACATTCCGGTTGAAGAAAACGCAAACAGCTATCCCAAGAATCCGAAGCAATGGGTGTTGATGCCCGCGATGTCGAAGATTCGTAACCGTCAGCTGATTGCCGATTATGAAGAATTTATCAAATCATCAGAGAAATCACCTTTTAATCGTTATGAGGAGGCTTCCCGCCATGAAATGGGAGTTGTGGCAAGTGGCATTGCCTATAACTATCTTAAGGAGGCATTCAATGGCGACGTGCCATTTCCCACGGTCAAGGTGAGTCAGTATCCTTTGCCTAAAAAACTTATCAAGCAATTGTATGACTCTTGTGATTCGATCCTCGTGCTTGAAGAGGGGCAGCCTTTCATAGAATCAAGACTGAGGGGATTGCTCGATACCGGCAAGCGAATATATGGAAAACTTAGCGGGGATGTCATACGTGATGGAGAACTCACACCGGATGAGGTGAAGATCACCATGTCTAAAGTCGCTCCATCTGTTTCCGGAATATGCGCTCCTGAGAAAAGAGCGGTTTCGGAAAAAGTAGTTGGTCGTCCGCCTGCATTATGTCAGGGATGCGGTCACAGAGATGTTTACGGCGCGCTGAATGAAGCTCTTGAAAGCTATGTGAATCCCAAAGTGTTTGGAGACATAGGTTGCTATACTCTTGGCTTCCTAAAGCCATTCAATGCTATTGATACCTGTGTTGATATGGGTGCGTCCATAACGATGGCAAAGGGGGCTGCTGATGCCGGGCAACATCCATCAGTGGCAATAATTGGAGATTCGACTTTTACCCACAGCGGAATGACCGGATTACTTGATGCGATTAATGAGAATTCACCAATTACGGTCATAATCTCTGACAATCTGACAACGGGTATGACAGGTGGTCAGGACTCTCAAGGCACAGGTAAAATAGAAGAAATATGTCTCGGACTCGGAGCTCTTCCAGAGCATGTCCGCACAATAGATTCTTTACCGAAGAATCATGACGAGATGGTAAAACTATTCAAGGAGGAGATAGATTATCCCGGGTTATCGGTTATTGTATCCCGCCGAGAGTGCATACAGACTGCACGTCGACATGCAGCATCAAAAAAATAACATAATTAGTAGATTATCATTATGAAATCAGATATAATTCTTGCCGGTGTCGGTGGTCAGGGAATATTGACTATCGCTACAATACTTGGCGCGGCAGCATTGAAAGATAATTTATATCTTAAGCAGGCTGAAGTTCATGGCATGAGCCAAAGAGGAGGCGATGTCCAATCCAATCTCCGCATTAGTTCTAATCCGATATATTCCGATCTGATTCCATATGGCTCTGCTGATCTTATCGTATCGCTTGAGCCAATGGAGGCATTGAGGTATGTCCCTTATTTGTCGGATGAAGGTTGGGTTGTTACCAATACAAATCCGTTTGTTAACATTGACAATTATCCCGACATAAAGGAGGTTGAATCGGAACTTGAAAGCTGTGGCAATGTAGTTGCGTTCAATATGGATGAAACTGCTAAGAGCCTGATGTCCCCAAGAAGCTCCAATATGGTGTTGTTGGGAGCTGCATCGCCGTTTATCGATATAAAAGTAGAAGAGATTGAATCGGCAATCGCAAATCTGTTTGCCAAGAAAGGAGAAAAGATTGTCAACAGTAACATTGAAGCCTTCAGGGCTGGAAGAAAATATACCGAAAACCTTATTAAATCCTGACTATATGTTTCCATTAAGCCAAGAAGCAATGGCAGATGCTATAAATAGATTAGCCATATTGGATCTGTCGTCCGCTACAATTCGTCAAATATGCTCACTTGCCAATGAACTTGAAAAAGATGCGAATGACAAAATGGTGCATCTTGAGATTGGTAACCCGGGTCTTGAAGCGGAAAATATAGGAGTTGAGGCTGAGGTTAAAGCCTTGCGTGGAGGCATAGCCAACAAATATCCCAATATTAATGGGATCGCTCCTTTAAAACATGCTGCAAAAGAATTTGTCAAGGCTTTTATGAATGTAGATGTGCCTGAAAAGGGTATAGTGCCAACGGTTGGTTCGATGCAGGCAAGTTTTACATTGATGCTTCTGCTTGCTCAGAGATTGCCTGGTAAAGATACCATGCTATTTCTGAATCCAGGGTTCCCGGCACAGCGTAACCAGGCAAAATTACTCGGGATCAAAGAAGCTGCTTTTGATATCTATTCATACAGGGGGAAAGCTCTTGAGGCTAAACTCGAGAGTATATTGAAAGAGGGCAATATTACTGGGATGATATATAGCAATCCGAATAATCCCGCATGGACAAACCTTACTGAAGAAGAACTGGAGATCATAGGTAGGCTGGCAACAAAATATGATGTCATCGTGCTTGAGGATCTTGCTTATTTCGGCATGGATTTTAGAAAGGATATCAGCACTCCGTGGTGTCCTCCGTATGTCCCTACAGTTGCCAATTATACTGACAACTATATTCTGATGCTCTCCGGTTCGAAAATTTTCAGCTATGCAGGTCAACGAATAGCGGTGGTATGCATGGGTGAAAAGGTGTATGATAGGAAATATGAATTCTTCCAGAACTTCTATGAGATGCCGGCATTTGGCGATGCATATATCTATGGTGTGCTTTATTGTTCATCTTCGGGCACAGCACATTCCGCTCAATATGCTTTGGCAGCGATGATGGAGGCTGCGGTGAAAGGGGAACTGAATTTTGTGGATCATTGCAGTGAATATGCCCGCAAGGCAGCAAAAGCCAAAGAAGTTTTCCTGCGAAATGGTTTCCATATTGTTTATGAGATGGATGGCAATGAACCTATCGCTGACGGGTTCTTCTTTACAGCAGGATATAAAGATCTGAAGGCTGACGAACTACACCAGGAACTTCTTCGTTACGGCGTAGCTTCCATTTCATTATGTTCTACCGGCAGCACAAGAGACGGAGTCCGTGTTTGTGTCTCTATGATTCCGGATGAGGAGACATTCGAGCGACTTAATTCATTCCTTTCCCGATTCAATAAAGATCATGGATAATATTAAGTATATGTCGGCTGCTGAAGCCGTAAAACTCATTGAGAGCGGTGACCATGTTTATATCCAGGGCTCAACCTCTATTCCTGAAATATTAGTTGAAGCTATGGCAGACAGAGGTCACGAGTTGAGTGATGTGACAGTCTATTGTGCATTTGCAGTTGGCAGAAGACCCTCACCTATATGTAAACCGGAATTCAAAGATACATTTCTTGTTGATTCTTTCTTTGTGTCTAATGCTTTTCGCGAATGGATAGCACAGGGTTATGGCACAATGACACCTCGCTTTTTAGGTGAAGTTCCGGATTTATTCCGAGATGGAACCTGTCGTGTTGATGTCGCGTTGATCAACTGTTCTTTGCCTAATGAACATGGTGAAGTCAGTTTCGGTGTCTCAGCCGATCTTGCTACGAGTGCTGTTGAATGTGCCGACAGGGTCATAGCGCAAATCAATCCACATGTGCCGTTCACTCCCGGAGATGCCGTGATACATCTTTCTCAATTGGCAGCTGCAGTTGAGGTTGATGATCCTTTGGTAGAAGTGCCTACTGCTGTGCCAACCGAAAAGGAGATAAAAATAGGCAACTATATCGCTGAACTGATTCCGGATGGCGCAACACTTCAGATTGGTGTCGGAGGAATTCCCAATGCTGTGATCCGTGCTCTTGAGAACCACAAGCATCTTGGACTGCATACCGAAGCCATGACTGACGGAGTGTTGCCGTTGCTTGAAAAAGGAATTATTGACAACTCTTTGAAAAAAGTAATGCCCGGCAAATCTGTAGCCTCGCTGGCTCTTGGCTCAAAGGAATTATATAAATTCCTGGATCATAATGAAGATGTGATATTTAAGGATGTGGCATGGACAAACAATCCATTCACAATTGCTCAGAATCCGAAGGTTATGTCTATTAATTCATGTCTTGAAATTGATCTTACAGGTCAGGTGTGTGCAGATTCTATTGGAAGAAAAATATTCTCGGGAGTTGGAGGTCAACATGATTTCGTATACGGGAGTTCCCGAAGCGAGGGCGGCTTGTCATTCCTTGCAATGCTTGCAACCACGGCAAAGGGAATGAACAAGATCAAGCCGGTTTTGACAGAAGGGGCGGGGGTTGTGACGACAAGATTCCAAACAAATTATATTGTTACAGAATACGGAGCCGTGAATCTTCGCGGAAAGAATCTTGCAGAGAGAGCAAAACTCATGATTTCTATTGCCGCTCCTCAGTTTAGAGAGGAATTGGAGAAAGAAGCACGTGAAAGATTCGGATATGCCTTCTCGAGGATTTATTAATTGAAAGGAAATAAGTATTGAAATTTATAAGTAAATTGGTTTGAGAGCCTGCTCCCAAACCAATTTGTTTTTAAAATGTTGATAAATTGAAAAGATTTTTAATTAATTTTGTACAGCAAAATTAAAATATAAATGAAACATAATCATTCCCATCAGATAAATCTCAATGGTCTGCTTGATTTTCATGGCATTCAAGAAGCCCGACAGATTCGGCGTGCCGTGACTATAGGATGTTTTGTAAATGTGATTCTGATGGCTATAAAACTAATATTTGGTTATTTTGGACATAGCGATGCATTGATGGCAGATGGATACCATTCATTAGGGGACGTTGGATCGGATCTTGTCATGCTTACATTTGTCGGACTGTCTTTTAAGAAAGCCAATGATAGTTTTGCCTACGGGTATGGAAAATTCGAAACCTTTGCATCACTTGTGATTTCCGGAATATTGATTTTTATTGCTGTGATGGTAACTAAAGAAGCGATAGAATCAATTAAAAGTTATATGGCGGGAGAGATCCTTCCGCAACCGGATATATGGACAATTATAGCAATAGTTTTTGCAATAACATGTAAGGAATTCCTTTATAGGTTTTATAAGAAAGTCGGTAAGAGGACTCGTTGCAATGCCTTGATTTCGAGTGCATGGCATCATAGAAGCGATGCTTTTGCCTCGATTACCACGCTCATTGGCGTAACGTCAGCTCATTTCCTTGGAGAAGAATGGCGTATTCTTGACCCTTGCGCGTCGCTTGTGATAGTCATATTCATAATTATACCGGCGATCCGCCTGTTTGCTCCGGCATTTAGGGAATTGATGGAAGGTTCTATACCGCATCATGATTACGATGAGGCAAGAAAAATTGTGGAACACTGCAGAGGTGTAAACAGGTTGGAATTTCTTAAAACCCGCAAAAGTGGTCCATTCCTTATTTTCGATGCTGTGATAAAGGTTGACAAACAGATGAATATTGAGGAGGGATATGGTATCACATGTGAGATTGAAGATTCTCTCAAGCATAAGTTCGGAAAGAATATAATGGTTAGTGTTATTACTCAACCGGATTCTTAACGTGTCTCCTACGCTTCGAAGGAGATTGCAATCAGACGATGAATCTACTAATCATAAAATTAGTTTAAACAACTTCAACAATTTCTGATTTTGCTATGAAAACTGGTTTTTTTATACCATGCTATATTGACGCATTGATGCCTCAGGCTGCTATGTCGGCATATAAATTACTTCAACGTTTTATTAGTGATGTCGAAGTAGTAGAAAAAGGTACATGTTGTGCTCTCCCATTGGCAGATATGGGCTATACCCGAAAGGCTTGTGGCATTGAAGCGAGTGTGGCCTCATTGCTCGAAAAATATGACCGTGTGGTCGTCCCCTCCGGTATATGCACTGATCAATTCAGAAATTTTTTTAATGCCACTCCGGATTCAGATGCTGTCAGGCATGTGAGGGAAAGTGTGTTTGAAGTTGTTGAGTTTCTACATGATGTTTTAAACATTGCAGAACTGCCATGGGCACATTTCCCTCATAAGGTAGCCCTACATAACGGATGCCACTCTCTTCGCGGATTGCATGAAGCCAAACCGAGTGAACTCGTTGTGCCGGAATATTCAAAAACGGAAGACCTGCTAAAGCTTGTTGACGGGCTTGAGGTGGCTTATGCCACCAGAAGAGATGAATGTTGCGGATTCGGCGGCACGTTTGCCATCTGGGATAAAGATGTTTCCGGAATGATGGGGCTTGATAAGGTGATGGATTACAATCGCAATCGCCTTGAATATGTGACTTCTGCCGACTGTTCTTGTCTTTTACATCAGCAGACTGTGGCTAATAAATATAAAATTCCACTCAAGGCTTATTATATTGCCGAGATTTTAAATGGTGACGCTATATGAGACAGGTTGATCAGGTTAAATTAGGTAATAAGTTTCTCAACGATGTTGATCATCGGGTGAGCCATGATAAATGTCTCTGGGAGGCAAGGATGCGACGAGACAAGGCGGTATCAGCCATTCCAGAATGGGAGGAAATGCGAATCCTCGCATCGCAGGTAAAGTTGCATACCCTCAATCATCTTGATGAGTATCTTGAAGAATTTGAGAAGAATGCTATTGCCAATGGCATACATATACATTGGGCTAAAGATGCTGCGGAACATAATGACATAATGCTGTCTATCCTTAAGAAACACAATGTTAGGATTGTGACCAAAGGGAAATCAATGCTTCAAGATGAATGCGGCATGCGTGAATTTCTTGAAAGGCATGGCATTGAGATATATGAGGCAGATCTTGGGGAGCGCATTCAGCAACTTGATGACCAGAGACCTTCTCATATTGTGATGCCGGCTATTCATAAGCTAAGAAAAGATGTTGCAAATCTCTTTGCCGAGAAACTTGGCAGTGATCCGGAAATGGATGATCCTTATTATCTAAACGGAGTGATGCGAAGGGATATGCGGAAAAAATATATAAAGGCTGACGCCGGAATGACGGGGGTGAATTTCGCCGTGGCGGAAACAGGGGGAATAGTGGTGTGCACAAATGAAGGGAATGCGGATATAAGTGCAAATATTCCACCTCTCTATGTGGCAAGTATGGGTATTGAGAAAGTTATTCCCGGTAAAAAGGAGTTGGCGTTATTTATTAGAATGCTATCACGAAATGCACTTGGATTTGATATCACTCAATATACTTCGCATTTTCACGGTCCAAGGGAAGGGCAGGAAATGCATATTATAATAGTTGACAATGGCAGAAGCGAAAGAGTGGCATCTCCCGACTATTATGAGGTTATGAAATGTATCAGGTGCGGAGCATGTATGAACACATGCCCAATATTCAGACGCACATCAGGCTTGAGTTATGATGCTCCGTATATGGGTCCGATCGGGATAGTTCTCGAGCCGAGTTATGATCTGTATAAGTATGCGCAGCTACCGTATTCGTGCACGCATTGCGGCTCTTGCTCTGCCGTCTGTCCTGTTAAAATACCCATTTCTGATCTGATATTTTATTGGAGGGATCAGGTAGTTGCGCATGGTTATGATTTGAAGACACATAGATTGGAGATGGATGCAGCTGCGCTTGTGCTTAAAAATTCGGGAAATCTTGCGAAAGCAGAGAAAGTTGGATTGTGGGCACTAAAGCATGTTCCGAAAAGTATTGCGGAATCAAAACTTAACCCCTGGGCTGATCATCATTCCAATCCCACACCTCCCGATAAGACTTTCAGGGAAATAATCAAAAACAAAGATAAGAAATTATAAGTAAGCGTATTTTCCAAAACTGTGATATCATGGCAATTGATGATAAAATAACTTCCAGAGAAGTTATTATGAATAACTTAAAGACGGCACATCATTCTAATGTGCAGCGTCCAGTCATTCCAAATTATGCAGTGATAGGAGACCGTATTGAAAACTTTAAGAAAAAGCTTGAAGGTTTTGATGGCAAATGTTTGGAATTCAGAGATAGAAGTGATGCAGTGAGATGGCTTACTGATAATATAGACATGAATAGCAATGTTTATTCTAATATCCCTGAAATTAACACGGACATTTCGGCGGAAAGTATCGCTGATCCTCATGATGCAAACACAATCGATGTCTGCATAGCCGAAGGGAATTTGGGAGTGGGTGAGACCGGTTCCATATGGGTTACTAATAAATCTTTAGGACTTGCAGCGGCAGCTTTATTCACAACAGATCTTTATTTGCTTCTTGAAAAGGATAAAATAGTCAATGGTATCCATGAAGCATACGAAAACATTGAATTAGGTAGTACACAGTATGGCTCTCTGTTTTCAGGACCTTCCGCGACTGCTGATATTGAGGCTGTGCATATCACCGGAGCCCAAGGGGAAATTTCTTTAACCGCGTTGTTATATTAGCAAGTAAAGAATGAAAGAGTTATATAAATGATTTTGATGCATGAGAAAATAAATGGGGTCCAAAATTTCAGACCCCATTTATTTTACTTCCTTATCTTCATTTAGAAACTGTTTAAATTTATTACGAAATTTTTATTATAGAGATTCTTTCGGGAATTTTGAGGTTCTTTTTGGCTGCTTCCGCCAAGTTTCGGCAGTCGAAACCGACAGGTTTCTCCTTTCTCAACTCGCGGAATCACCTCAAAAATAACTCTCAAACTTCCTCGAAAATAAATTTAAACAGTTTCTTAGAATTTGAATGGCGTAGAGGAGAGATAGACTTTAACATCTTTTATAGAAGCAGGTGCGTTGCTTTCCATGCGAGGAAGATACTGAAGAGCTGTCAATGTATGTTCACGACCCAGATCTATCACGATGTAGTGTGGGAAAGGAGTGCCTTTGACAGTGCTCCAGTATGTCGATTCCTGAAGATCAAAACTTTTGTCGGCTGAACGGTTCACTCCTTTTACATCTTCACTGTCAGCATACATTACAACCCATGGCTCACGTGAAATACGCTCACCGTTGTTATCTAACACATACATTTCAGCAATTGCAGCCCTGTCTTTGCCATCATGAGCGTTGTCTGCCTCGATGCAGAGATACCTTCCGATAGCTGGAGCGTCGAATTTGATCTCTTTCCATCCATTACCGGCTGGGAATGATCCGGAAATGATTGGTTTTTGATCCTTTAGATCAAGCTCCTGTCCTGGCTCACGATGGGTGAGGGGTTTCTTGACTTGTAATTTGTCAAGTTCCGGAGTTTTTGAACCAAAGCTTGATGCTTCTTTAGGTCCGAGTATATCAAACACCAGTATTTCGTTTTCACCCTTCTTCAACCATGCTCCTGGTACATACAGAGTCTGTTGAGGACCGATCTCCCAGATTCTGCCGATTCCTTTTCCATTTACATAAACAAGACCTTTTCCCCATTTTTCAAAGTTAAGGAATGTGTCGGCAGTTTTTTTAACGTTGAATGTGCCCTTATATACGCCACGAGGGAGACGTCCGGTCGTGCTGTTTGGTTCAAATGTGTTGACAGGGAAATATTTTAGATTTATGTAATTTTCGTATGAGTCCTCGATGTTAAAAACTTTCCAGTTTTTAAGGTCACATGTAAACACGTATCCGTCCCTGTCTTCTGTGATTGTAACATTATCGGTGATGCCTTTGAAATCTTTGATCGCCCGACCGAAATTGATTCTACCCATAGCCTCAACGAAAATATCGAGTATGGCACCTTTTTTGCATGGTGGCAGCTTCAGCTGCTTCTCACCATTCCTGCGATCAAGTTTGCCAATATATTTGTAGTCTATGAAAATCAATGCATAATCATGTGGCTCATTCACTGTGAGAACGCCACCATTTACAAGCTCAGGCAATGTGGTCTGGTACATGATGCTCCCGAATCCTTGATCATATTCTTCCATGGTGCGGATACTCATATCATTTTTAGGCTCGGGAAGATTTGAGAACAATGGAGCCACCATAGTAAAATCGAAAGGCTTAATATCCATTGTCTTTATAGGTGCCGGCACTGGTGCTTGTTTGCCGTCAGTATATTTTGCCAGTGCTTTACGCAATTCCCAATATTTGGGTGTTGGCGCTCCCTGCTCGTTAATAGGCGCATCATAATCATAAGAAGTCACGTCTGGTGCATATCCTGGAGAGTTGGCACCAGCCCAATGTCCCCAGTTGGTACCACCGTGAGTCATATAAAGACTGAACGAAATATTCTTAGACAACATTTCGTCAATTCCCGCTATCATGTCGGCTGCCGGACGCGTTTCATGATTAGCTCCCCATTTATCGAACCAACCGCTCCAGAATTCAGAACACATAAGCGGACTTTCCGGACGCAATTCTTTCAGCCGACGGAACTGGTCATCAATGTTTGCTCCCGTGCCGAAATTCATGGTCCATATAAGATCTTCAAGACCATTATTTTCGAAATTTGATGACCAGTCACACTGGAATAATGTAACATTTTCACCAAAATTTTTTCGAAGCATGTCTCGGATAGTTGATATGTATTGTTTATCGAAACCGAAAGAACCATATTCATTCTCGACCTGAACCATAATTATCGGTCCGCCATCGGCAATTGTAAGGTCCCCGACTTGCTCTGCAACCGCTTTCTGGAATTTGTCAACACGTTCAAGGAAATAGGGATCGCTTTCGCGCAGACGAATATCCTTTTTCTTAAGAAGCCACCAGGGAAGTCCGCCCATTTCCCATTCTGCGCATACGTATGGTCCGGGACGTAGAATCACTTTCATGTCATTTTTCTGACAAAGCTTGATGAATTCCCTCAAATCATTTTGACCTGTAAAGTCGAATTGATCCTCTTTAGGTTCATGCGAATTCCAGAAGGTGTAAAGACAGATGGTATTCATACCCAAAGCTTTACTCATTTTAATTCTGTGCTCCCAATATTCTTTGGGAATACGTGGGTAATGAAGCTCTGCCGCCTTGACAACGAATGGTTCGCCATTCAGAAGAAATGTCCCTTTGCCTGCCTCAAACTTGCCATGGCTGACTGACTTGTCATTCGCAGCTGAGGTCGACAGGGTCGCTGACATCATTAAAGATGCTGCAACAAGTGAATAAAGAAATATTTTTTTCATGATTTAGTGAGATAGACTATAATAAAATATCTAAATTGACGCTCTATTAATAACACACCTTTGTTAGCCACAATCGGTAAATAACAAAGTATGACTCATTAATTAGACGATCATCGCTTAACAATACACATTATTTCAAGAAGGTATTCATAATGTAATACAAAGTTACAATCAATACCTGAAAAGAAAAATATGTTTTATAACATATAAAAAATGTTCCTTATATAAATAATAAGTGTTAATTTTACACCCATTAATTAAATACTCTAAGAATCTATGTCTTAAGGTGAACTAAATATAAAGTTTTATTAAATATATTTATCATGAAACTCCTTGGTTATTCGGCACTTATACTCGCAATAGCAGGTATGTGCTCATGCAGCACGGGGAAAGATGCGCCTCAGCTGACTAAGTCGGGACTTGATCCCAAAAAATTCGAATCTGTCGTTAATGGAGATTCGACTTCGCTTATTACTCTTACAAATGCGTCAGGAATGGAAGTCTGCATCACCAATTATGGTGGCCGCATCGTTTCCATTATGGTTCCTAACAAGGATGGGAATTTTCAGGATGTTGTTTTAGGATTCGATAGCATAGGTGCATATCAGCCTGATGTCAATAAGACGGATTTCGGTGCAGCAATCGGTCGCTATGCAAACCGTATTAACCAAGGGAGGTTCGTTATGGATGGCGATACAATCCAGCTTCCTCAGAACAATTTTGGACATTGTCTACATGGCGGGACAGACATGGGAACTCTTGGCTGGCAATATAGAGTATATAAAGTGGAAAATGCCACTGATTCCACTCTGACCATATCCATCGATTCTCCTGATGGTGACAATCAATTTCCCGGAAATGTAAAGGCTCAAGTTACGTATACTCTTCAGAATGATAATGCTCTCCGCATTGATTATTCAGCAACAACAGATAAGCCTACCATCATAAACATGACCAACCATTCTTATTTTAATCTTTCTGGAGATCCTGAACTCAGCGTGGTTGACGAAATGGTATGGATTAATGCCGCAAATTTCACGCCTGTTGACAGCACATTCATGACAACCGGCGAAATTATCCCTGTCAAAGATACACCGATGGATTTTACAGAAGAGAAGCTCCTTGGCAAAGATATTGAATCGGAATATATCCAGGTTAAATATGGCAATGGTTTCGACCATAATTTCGTGCTTGACACAAAAGGTGATCTTCAGGATTGCGCGGCAAGAGTAACAGATCCCCGCTCAGGCATCGTACTTGAAGTATATACTAACGAGCCGGGCGTTCAATTCTACACAGGTAATTTCCTTGATGGCACGGTAACCGGTAAAAAAGCTAAGATCTATAATCAACGTCACGGGCTTTGCCTTGAAACTCAAAAATATCCTGACACACCCAATAAACCAGCGTGGCCTTCCGCAACATTGCGTCCGGGTGAAACATACACCAGTACTTGCATATACAAGTTTTCCACAAAAAAATAACCATATCATAATTTAATAGCTAAACTACTAACATTATGGCAATATTAGACTGGATTGTAATCGCCATTTTTGCTTTAGCCTTAATAGGCATAATAGTATGGGTGATGCGCCAGAAACAGAACAATGCAGCTGATTATTTTCTTGGTGGCAAAGATGCGACGTGGATAGCGATTGGAGCATCTATCTTTGCATCCAATATTGGCTCAGAACATCTCATCGGTCTTGCCGGTTCCGGTGCTTCTTCAGGAATGGCAATGGCACACTGGGAGATTCAGGGCTGGATGATACTCATACTCGGTTGGGTGTTTGTGCCTTTCTATTCTCGCTCTATGGTTTATACAATGCCTGAATTTCTTGAGCGTAGGTTCAATCCGCAATCACGCACCATTCTTGCAACGATCTCGTTGATAAGCTATGTGCTCACTAAAGTGGCGGTGACGGTTTACGCTGGCGGACTTGTATTCCAGCAGGTTTTTGGAATTGATGAACTTTGGGGAATTGATTTCTTCTGGATTGCCGCTGTAGGACTGGTACTCATAACGGCACTGTATACTATTTTCGGAGGTATGAAGTCTGTGCTCTACACCTCAGTGTTGCAAACGCCTATACTTCTTCTTGGGTCTTTGATAATTTTAGTTCTTGGTCTCAAAGAACTCGGAGGTTGGGATGAGATGATGAGAATCTGTTCTTCAGTAAAGGTCAATGAATACGGAGATACAATGGTAAACCTTATTCGAGACAACAATGATGCGCAGTATCCATGGTTAGGAGCCCTTATCGGTTCGGCAGTGATTGGTTTCTGGTACTGGTGTACGGACCAGTTCATCGTGCAGCGTGTGCTGTCTGGTAAAAATGAGAAGGAAGCAAGACGAGGCACTATTTTCGGTGCTTACCTGAAGCTTCTTCCGGTATTCCTTTTCCTTATTCCTGGCATGATTGCATTCGCACTCCATCAGAAACTTGGGTCATTCCTTCCGATGCTTCCCAATGGACTTCCAAATTCTGATGCTGCATTCCCGACATTGGTAGCCAAACTTCTTCCGGCAGGTATCAAAGGACTCATCGTTTGTGGTATACTCGCGGCGTTGATGAGCTCACTTGCATCTTTGTTCAACTCTTCAGCCGCATTGTTTACAATTGATTTTTATCAACGTTTCAAGCCAAAGACGGCTCCAAAGAAACTTGTAAAGATCGGACAGGCTGCAACAGTTGTTATTGTAATTCTTGGTATTTTGTGGATCCCAGTTATGCGATCTATAGGTGATGTGCTGTATCTATATTTACAGGATGTTCAATCTGTACTTGCTCCGGGTATCGCTGCGGCATTCCTTATTGGTATTGTATGGAAGAGGGCATCTGCACAAGGCGGTATGTGGGCGTTGCTGACCGGTCTGATTGTTGGTCTTACCAGGCTTGGTGCAAAGATATATTATTCTAATATAGGAATTGAGGCAGGCGCATCGGAAAATCCGAGTTTGTTCCAGCAGATTTTCTATGATGAGAACTGGCTTTTCTTCTGTGGCTGGATGTTGTTATTGTGTTTAGCAGTAGGTTTTATCGTATCATTGTGCACAAAGGCTCCTGATGCTTCAAAAATCCAGGGGTTGGTATTCGGTACGTCTACACCTGAGCAGAGACTTGCAACACGTCAGAGCTGGAATGCCTGGGATATTGTCAACACCGTTATTATCCTTGGCATCACCGTAGCATTCTATATTTATTTCTGGTAATATTGAGAGCCTTACAATGGCACAGACTAACATAGATTATTACAAACAACATGACCGCTTATATTTAAGTGTGGACTGTATAATTTTCGGCTTGAATGAGGGGAGCTTGAAGCTCCTCCTCATCAAGCGAAATTTTGAGCCACATAAAGGTGAATGGTCATTGATGGGTGGATTTGTCAATGCAGATGAAAGTGTTGACAATGCAGCCCGGAGAGTATTAAAGGAACTGACAGGTCTTGATGGTGTTTACATGCATCAGATAGGCACATTTGGTGAGGTAGATCGTGATCCCGGTAAAAGAGTAGTGTCGGTAGCCTATTCCGCTCTGCTGAATTTCCCGGATATAGATCATGAAATACTTAAGTCTCACAATGCTCACTGGGTGGATTTCAATAATATACCCCATCTGTGTCTTGATCATGATTCAATGATCAAAAAGGCAATTCGAAAGATACAGAATAAATTCAGAACAGAACCTCTTGCCTTTGAACTGCTGCCTCCGCTGTTTACACTTACGCAGCTTCAGCAGCTATATGAAACAGTACTTGGAATTACAATCGATAAACGTAATTTCCGTCGTCGCGCTCTTGATAACAGCTGCATAAGGGCAACAGATATGGTAGACAAGGAGAATTCACGTCGAGGAGCTCGATTATATGAATTCATTAATAATGAAACCAAGGCAGTTAGTTTTAAGATGTAGTCAATAAAATGTAATTCATCCTCCTTATGCTCGAAGAATTAAAAGAAAAAGTTTTTAAAGCAAATCTTGATCTTGTGAAACATGGCCTTGTGATTTTCACATGGGGAAATGTTTCTGGAATAGATCGTGAAAATGGTCTCGTAGTTATCAAGCCAAGTGGTGTCAGCTATGATGAGATGAAAGTCGATGATATGGTAGTCGTTGATATCAACACGGGGAATGTTGTTGAGGGGTCGTTACGTCCCTCATCAGATACCCCAACCCATATTGCTCTTTATCGCGCTTTCCCTGAAATCGGTGGAGTGGTTCACACTCATTCCACTTATGCAACCGCATGGTCTCAGGCAGGCGTTGATTTACCCAATATAGGCACGACACATGCTGATTATTTCCATGATGCCGTGCCCTGCACACGAGACATGACGGAACAGGAAGTGAAAGGTGATTATGAACTTGAAACCGGGAATGTGATTGTGGATAGATTCAAGAATCTGAATCCGGTTCACACCCCAGGTGTGCTTGTCAAGAATCACGGACCATTCGCATGGGGCACGTCTCCGGCGGATGCTGTGCACAATGCTGTTGTTTTGGAACAAGTTGCAAAAATGGCAAGTATTGCATACACTGTGAATCCCTCCCTCACAATGAATCCTCTTCTGATTGAGAAGCATTTTTCGCGTAAACACGGACCTAATGCCTATTACGGACAGACAAAAAACAAATAATTAAATTATTCAACTTTCGCAAGCGGAAAGTTGAAGTTTATAAGTTTAATTGCGCAGTGCGCAGTTTATGAGTTTATTTGTTTGATGCGAATAAATGAAAACTAAGTCATGTTCGCATCTGATAAACTTTTAAACTTCTAAACTCTTAAACTTTAAGTTGAAGCTTGCGAAACTTAAATCAAATTAATATAAAAATTGAATATCATGGAAATTTTTGATCAATATGAAATATGGTGGGTAACTGGAGCGCAACTTCTTTACGGAGGAGATGCCGTGGTAAAAGTTGACTCACATTCCAAAGAAATGGTAGAAGGACTCAATAAGTCTGAAGTGCTCCCTGTTAAAGTTGTTTATAAGGGCACAGTCAATTCTTCACGAGAGGTAAGTGATATTATGAAAGCAGCCAATAATGATCCGAAATGTGCCGGTGTCATCACGTGGATGCATACATTCTCTCCTGCAAAAATGTGGATTCATGGATTGCAGCAGCTTAAAAAGCCACTTCTCCATTTCCATACCCAATATAATGCTGAAATTCCATGGAATGAGATTGACATGGATTTCATGAATCTCAATCAGAGTGCACATGGCGATCGCGAATTCGGTCATATCTGCACCCGTATGCGTATCCGCAGGAAAGTTGTCGTTGGTCATTGGACAGATAAGGAAGTGCTTAAGAAAATAGCCGTTTGGGAACGAGTTGCTGTGGCCTGGGCTGACGCACAGGATATGCTCATCATCCGTTTCGGTGATCAGATGAACAACGTTGCCGTTACTGATGGTGATAAGGTTGAGGCTGAGCAGCGTTTAGGATATCATGTGGATTATTGCCCCGTAAGTGAACTCATGGAGTATCACAAAAAAGTGAAGGAAGATGATATCCGTCGACTTGTTAATGAGTATTTCAGGCTTTACGAGCATAAACATGAGATGGAGATTCCGGCTTCAGATGAATATAAATCTGTATGGAACGCCGCTCACGCAGAACTCACACTCAGAGCTATCCTGAAAGCAAAAGGCGCTAAAGGTTTTACTACTAACTTTGATGATCTCGGCACAGACGATATCAATGATCCTAAATTCGTAGGATTTGATCAGATTCCTGGTCTTGCATCTCAACGCCTCATGGCAGAGGGTTATGGCTTTGGCGCTGAGGGCGACTGGAAATCAGCAGCCCTTTATCGCTCCGTTTGGGTAATGTCGGAGGGGCAGGCTTGTTCGTTCCTTGAAGATTACACCCTTAACTTCAATGGTAAGGACAGCACGATTCTTCAGGCACATATGCTCGAGGTTTGTCCGCTAATTGCCGAAGAGAAACCCCGTCTGGAGGTGCATTTCTTAGGTATTGGTATACGCAAGGCTCAGACAGCGCGTCTGGTGTTCACTTCTCGTCCTGGCGAAGGTTGCACAGCAACTGTCGTGGATCTCGGTAATCGTTTCCGTCTCATTGTAAATGATGTTGAATGCGTTAAGTCTAAACCTATGCCCAATCTTCCAGTGGCATCTGCTTTATGGAAACCTATGCCTGATTTCGAGACAGGCGCAGGAGCTTGGATTCTTGCAGGTGGCACACACCACTCTTGCTTCTCATATAATCTTTCTCAGGAATATTGGGAAGATTATGCAGAAATTGCAGGCATAGAAATGGCTGTGATCGATAAGACCACCACAATTCCGGAGTTCAAGAATACGCTTCGTTGGAATGAGGTTTATTATATGCTTAACAAGTCTCTTTGCTAATCATATACACAATGGATGCAAAAGAAACTATTCGTTCTGGTAAAGCCGTGCTCGGAATCGAGCTCGGCTCAACCAGAATAAAGGCAGTCCTCATTGATGAGGATAATCGTCCCATAGCCCAGGGTTCGCATGAATGGGAGAATCAGTTGGTTGACAATCTCTGGACATATAGCATTGATGCAATATGGTTTGGTGTTCAGGATTGTTATCGTGATCTTCGAGCCAATGTTCTGGAAAAATATGATGTCGAGATTGAAAATCTTGGCGCGATAGGGGTCAGCGCGATGATGCATGGCTACATGCCGTTTGATAAGAATGGCAAAATCCTTGTTCCATTCCGCACATGGAGAAATACCAATACTGGAGAGGCAACAGCAAAACTGTCAGAATTGTTCAATTATAATATTCCTTTGCGTTGGAGCATTTCTCATTTATATCAGGCAATTCTTAACGGTGAAGAACATGTTGCAAATATCGATTTCCTTACGACGCTCGCAGGTTATATTCATTGGCAACTGACAGGGGAAAAAGTGCTTGGTATAGGAGATGCTTCAGGTATGCTTCCTGTTGATCCGGAGACCAAGAATTACTCTGAACGGATGATATGCCAGTTTGATGATTTAGTGGCTTCGTATTCGTTCCCTTGGAAACTTGAGGAAATTCTTCCAAAATGTCTGCTTGCCGGCGAAGAGGCGGGTAAGCTTACGGAGGAAGGTGCCCAGAGACTTGACATATCCGGAAATCTAAAAGCCGGAGTGCCGGTCTGTCCACCTGAAGGAGATGCCGGAACCGGTATGGTCGCAACAAATGCCGTGAAACAGCGCACCGGAAATGTATCAGCAGGGACATCTTCATTCTCTATGATCGTTGTTGAAAAAGAGCTCTCCAAGCCTTATGAGATGATCGATATGGTAACAACTCCTGATGGATCGCTTGTAGCCATGGTTCATTGCAACAACTGCACATCAGACCTCAATGCATGGGTAGGAATATTCCGTGAGTTTCAGGAAATGATGGGTATGCCTGTCGATATGAATGAGCTTTACGGAAAACTTTACACACATGCTTTGACAGGAGATACCGATTGCGGAGGACTCTTATCTTACAATTATTTCTCAGGAGAACCTGTGACGGGTCTTGAAGAGGGTAGACCGCTTTTCGTAAGATCGGTTACTGATCGGTTCAATCTCGCTAACTTCGTAAGGTCTCATCTTTTTGGAGCTGTCAGCGTTCTGAAAATCGGCAATGATATCCTTTTTAATGAGGAGAAGATAAAAGTTGACAGGATTACCGGACATGGCGGTCTTTTCAAAACGAAAGGTGTCGGACAAAGAATACTTGCCGCAGCTCTGAATTCACCGATTTCCGTTATGGAAACGGCAGGAGAGGGAGGTGCGTGGGGAATGGCGCTTCTTGCGGGATATCTTGTCAACAACAGGGATGACCGCACGCTTCCAGATTATCTTGATACAGTTGTTTTCAGCGGAAATGTCGGTAACAGTGTTTCTCCCACCCCCGAAGAAGTTGAAGGTTTCAATCGCTACATCAAAACGTATATAGATTGTTTACCGGTTGAGAAAGCTGCAGTAGACTTCAAGAGATAATTTTTGAGAAAATCTATCCTTAAACTTCTATACCAACGCACGCGTGCGTTGGTATTGTTTTTTTATTATGAATTATTACAATACTTTGGAAAAGTATTTATATATTTGTAATTTAGATATTGTGGCATAGTAAATGCCCATCATTATACGCTCATTAAATTCAATCAAATGAACAAAGGACTACTTCTTGCTGCAGGTCTTGTCGTAACAGGTGCAGCAAGTAATGGCGGGGCTCGACCGAAATAATCTTCCTTCGCGAGTCATCACCTATTGGGACATTGAGGATAAAGCTGATAATAACAACGTTTTTGCATCTGTTGGATCAAAAGCAGGTGTGCCTTTGAGTAATTTTGTGATAGGCGAGAACTCCCGTGGAATGAATGACCATATTCCTGCGGAACCGCTTTATAGTTCAGGCACTCCCTTTATTGATGGGTCTGGCTACAACGTTGTGACTACTCCTACCTGGATTGTCCGTAATCTCGCAAAAGTTACTAATGCAGAGGGTGATGATGAGAGCGGATCTGCCGAGGTATCATTCTCGAAAGGAGGCGACTATGCCGTGCAGCTGTTGCTCGACAATTCCTATGGCAGCCATACGGCAAGTTATCCGGTATTTAATATTACCGGTAAAGATAGTGGCATATCCGACATTGAGGGTAATGAAAGAATGAATGTATATACGGTAGATGGCATACTTTTTGTTGAATTTGCGTCTTCCGGAGAATATACAGTAAGCGTGCATGATATCACCGGGCGTCTTGCAGGACGCTCAACACGCCGTATGCTTGCCGGTGATAACATGAGCATCAGCCTTTCCAAGGGTGGAATTTATGTTGTTAGCGTTGAAAAGGACAATCAAAACATGCGTACAATCAAAGTTCTCAATAAATAATGGTATGTTGGTTACCTAAAGAAGAGACTATGCTACATAGTCTCTTCTTTAGGTTTTCTGTTGGCTTTCAATATAATTTTTGGAAGCTTTTTTTGCTTAATATGTGAGTAATTAGTAATTTTGTAGCATGAAAACGAATGTAGCAGTTTTTTTCGGAGGACGTTCTGTTGAACACGAAATCTCCGTAATATCAGCCTTGCAGGCTATCAATGCCTTCGACAAAGAGAAATACAACATAATCCCTGTATATATATCCAAACAAGGAAGATGGTACACAGGTGAGAACCTTCTTGATATCCGTAATTATCGTGATCTTAAAAAGGTAGTGGAGAATGCTGAAGAGGTGTTTATGCGCCCCGAATATGGCGATTATAACCTATATAAAGCCAATATCGGCATGTTCTCGAAAAGAAATCCCGTAGTTGCCGAATTACACGTTGTAATACCGGTTCTTCACGGAACCAATGGCGAGGACGGCATTTTTGAAGGTGTGCTGGAAACCATTGGAATCCCCTATGCAGGTTGCAATACTCTTTCAAGTGCAAACGGTATGGATAAGATCACAATGAAGATGATTCTGCGTGAATCAGGTGTGCCTGTAGTGGATTATGTATGGTTCACTGACCGTCAGTGGTTATCTTCGAAAGAGAGCATCATTTCAGAGGTTGAAAGCAAGCTCGGGTATCCCGTCATTGTAAAACCCGCAAATCTTGGCTCAAGTGTAGGTATTGGCAAGGCATCCAATCGACAGGAGCTGATTTCCAAAATTGATAATGCAGAAAAATTCTCTCAGAGAATCATTGTTGAGCATATGATTGAGCAGCTGAAAGAGATCAATTGTTCTGTGCTCGGAGATGCTGACGAGCATCAATCTTCAGTTTGTGAAGAACCAATTAAGACCGGAGACTTTCTTTCCTATGAAGACAAATATATGGGAGGTTCTAAGACTACAGCAGGAATGCAGGCGAGTGAAAAGAGAATCCCGGCGGATCTTCCTGAAGAAGTCAGTGAAAAGATCCGTACTATGGCTGGTGAGACATTCCGTGTGCTTTCCTGTCATGGAGTAAGCCGTGTTGATGTAATGGTAGATGAAAAAGACAATAACATCTATGTCAATGAAATCAATACTATCCCCGGATCTCTCTCATTCTATCTATGGGAAGCAAGTGGAATCACTTTCCCTCAACTCATGGATAAGCTCGTGCAGCTCGCGTTGAAACGTAAACGCGCCATAGAGCGAAAGACCTTCACATATGATCATAATATCTTTTCTCTTGGTGGAGGCGTTAAAGGCGCAAAGGGTGCTAAAGGGTCAAAATTTTGATATTGAATAATAGAAATTACTTAACATTGCAAATATAGATGGCAAAGAATTTTAAAGAATATAGCAAGCAGCTAAATCTTTCAGACATCAATAAAGAGATGCTGGAACTTTGGGATGCCAACTCGCTCTTTGAGAACAGTATGAAGGAGCGTGAAGGTTGCCCTACATTCGTGTTTTTTGAAGGTCCACCGTCGGCCAACGGTATGCCGGGTATTCACCATGTTATGGCGCGTACTATTAAAGACATTATTTGCCGCTATAAAACAATGAAAGGTTTTCACGTTAAGCGTAAGGCAGGATGGGACACTCATGGTCTTCCTGTTGAGCTCGGCGTTGAGAAAACACTTGGAATCACAAAAGAAGACATCGGCAAAAAAATATCTGTTGACGAGTATAATGCCGCGTGTCGTCGTGAAGTGATGAAATATACTAAGGAATGGACTGATCTTACCCATAAAATGGGTTATTGGGTGGATCTTGACAATCCTTATATCACATACGATAACCGTTATATAGAATCTGTTTGGTGGCTTCTCAAGGAGTTGTACAAGAAAGGTTATCTTTATAAGGGATACACGATTCAGCCATATTCCCCCGGTGCCGGCACCGGTTTGAGCTCACATGAGCTTAATCAACCGGGATGTTACCGCGACGTCAAAGATCTTACAGCCACAGCTCTGTTTACAATAAAGGATCCAAAACCGGAAATGACAGGGTGGGGACGTCCTTGTTTCCTTGCATGGACAACAACTCCCTGGACTCTTCCATCAAATACGGCACTTTGTGTCGGACCTAAGTTTGAATATGTTGCAGTGCGCACGTATAATCCTTATAATGGTGAAAAGATTACAGTCGTTTTAGCTTCAGAGCTCGTTGGGGCATATTTTAAGAAAGATGCCGATAAGCTTCCTTTGGAAGATTATAAGCCGGGCGATAAGATTGTGCCTTATCAGATTGTAGGACGTTTCACGGGAGAGGATCTTGTCGGGATGCATTATGAGCAGCTTATGCCATGGGTTAAGCCTGTTGAGAAACTTGGAGAATACAGTGCTCAATACGTTACTGAATTTGCAGCAGCGAATCCTGATAACGTATTCTCTGTCGGCAACGATAAGTTTGTGGAAATGGAAGCTGCTGCCTTCCGAGTTATACCGGGAGATTATGTCACAACTGATGACGGAACAGGAATTGTGCATATTGCGCCTACTTTTGGTGCGGATGATGCTAAAGTGGCGAAGGCAGCCAATATTCCTTCTTTGTTCATGATCAATCGAAAGGGTGAGACACGTCCGATGGTAGATCTACAGGGAAAATTCTATCTCATTGACGATCTCGCTCCGGAATTTGTGGAGAAATGCGTAAATATTGAGGAATATAAGAAACATGCCGGCGAATATGTAAAGAATGCATATGATCCGCGTTTCACTCAAAACGGCAAATACGATGATGTTGCAGCCAATAAGGAGGAAGATTTAAATGTCCGCCTCTGTATGGAGATGAAACAGGCTGGTGATGTGTTTAAGACAGAAAAGCATGTTCACAACTATCCTCATTGCTGGCGCACAGACAAACCCATCATATATTATCCACTTGACAGCTGGTTTATCCGGACACCACAGGCTCGTGAAAGACTTTTAGAGCTTAATGATACAATCAAGTGGAAACCGGCATCTACCGGTACGGGACGTTTTGGAAAATGGCTTGAGAATGTTCAGGACTGGAATCTTTCACGCTCACGTTATTGGGGAACACCTCTTCCTATCTGGAGAACCGAAGATGGCAAAGAGGAGATTTGCATAGGTTCATATGAAGAACTTTGTGAACTTATCGATAAATCTGTGGCAGCAGGAATCATGAGTGAAAATCCATTCACAGCAAAAGGTTTCAAACCTGGTGAATATACCGGCGAGAACTACGATAAGATTGACATTCACCGTCCGTATGTAGATGATATTGTTCTCGTTTCGGAAAGTGGAAAACCGATGAAACGTGAAACGGACCTTATCGATGTCTGGTTTGATTCCGGTGCAATGCCGTATGCACAGATTCATTATCCTTTCGAGAATAAGGAACTCTTGGATTCTCATGAAGTTTATCCAGCTGACTTTATTGCAGAGGGTGTGGACCAGACTCGCGGTTGGTTCTTCACGTTGCATGCGATTGCCGGGATGGTCTTTGATTCCGTAGCATACAAAGCCGTTATCTCCAATGGGCTTGTGCTCGATAAGAATGGAAACAAGATGTCGAAACGTCTTGGTAATGCCATAGATCCATTCGGCAATATCGAAAAATTCGGTAGTGATCCCGTGCGTTGGTATATGATTTCCAATTCTCAGCCTTGGGATAATCTGAAATATGATGAAGAAGGGGTTGCAGAAGTAAGTAGAAAACTTTTCTCAACTTTATACAACACATACAAGTTCTTCGCATTGTATGCCAATGTAGATGGTTTCACTGGAACCGAACCTCAGGTGAAGTTATCGGAGCGTCCTGAAATCGACAGGTGGATTCTTTCTCTTCTCAACAGCCTTGTTGCCGAAGTTGAGGCTGCTCTTGATGATTATGAGCCTACGAAAGCTGCCCGTGCAATCGACACTTTCGTGAACGATAATCTCTCGAACTGGTATGTGCGTCTCAATCGCAAGCGTTTTTGGGCAGGTGAAATGGACACAGACAAGCTTTCGGCATATCAGACACTGTATACTTGTTTGAAAACTGTTGCACAGCTTATGGCTCCATACGCTCCTTTCTATGCTGATCGTTTGTATGCCGACCTGATGGCTCCTGCAACAGAAGGTGAAGGCTATGCATCCGTTCATCTATCGGATTTTCCGGTAGTAGATAAAGATGCTATTGATAAAGATCTTGAGGAGAGAATGAGTCTTGCGCAGGTGATCACTTCAAATGTGCTTGCACTCCGCCGCAAGGTCAACCTGAAGGTTCGTCAGCCACTTCAGACTCTTTTGATCCCTGTAGTTGACGCAGCCCAGCGCGAAGCTATCGAAAAGATTAAAGGTATTGTTCTTGATGAAGTCAATGTTAAAGATCTTAAGATAGTTGAGAATGAAGAGAGTGGTCTTGTGAAGAGAGTAAAAGCAGACTTCAAGAAACTTGGTCCGAAATATGGTAAAATCATGAAGGCTCTTGGCAAAGCAATAACAGAAATGAGCCAGAAAGATATTGCCGAATTCGAAAAAAATGGTTACTTCACATTCGAGCCTTTACCCGATCAGCCTGTTGTTACCCTCGAAGATGTTGAAATTATCCCCGAGGATATCCCCGGATGGCTTGTAACCAATGAGGGAAATGTAACAGTGGCTCTTGATGTGACTTTGACAGACGCATTGAAGAATGAGGGTATGGCAAGAGAGCTTATCAACCGTATTCAAAATATCCGTAAATCGTCTTATTTTGAGATTACTGATAAAGTTGCAGTGGAACTTTCTGAGACACCTTCGGTTGTTTCCGCTCTTGATGCCTTCAAGGATTATATAGCAGCGCAAGTTCTTGCAGATGAAATCATTTCCACAGATGAATTGTCGGGTGACAATGTTGTCGAACTCGATATTGACGGGGAAAAGATTCTGGCGAAAGTTACGAAAAAATGATAGACGAAAACAGCACCTTGGTGCAAAATCACAATAGCAAGTCATCCGTCATTTCCGCCGGATGGCTTGCGCTTATAATTGCCTTGACAGTAATAATAGCTGATCAGGCATTAAAGATATGGATAAAGACCAATTTCTATCTCGGGGAGGATCTTGAGATATTAAAATGGTTTCATATCAAGTTTATTGAGAACAACGGAATGGCTTTCGGGCTGGAATTGTGGAACAAACTTGTTCTCACGTTCGGCAGAATCATTGCTGTGGTTCTCTTCATATGGTTTATAATAAAAATCAAGGATATAAAAGAAATACGGAAAGGTTTTATTGTGGCTGTGGCTTTGATTGCCGCAGGTGCAGCAGGAAACATATTCGATTGCGTATTTTATGGCAAAATTTTCAACAATCCTATGCCACCTGAAATTGCAACTATTTTCCCGCCAGATGGCGGATATGCCGGATGGTTTGAGGGAAGGGTAGTTGATATGCTGTATTTTCCTTTCTTTAATTTCTATTGGCCTGAATGGGTTCCCGTTGTTGGGGGAAATTATTTTGAGTTTTTCGCGTTCATATTCAATATTGCGGACTCATCGATATGCATAGGTGTGGCTTTGCTTATTCTTTTCTATTCTAAAGATGCAGCGATAGCATTCAAGGCAATAGGAAATGATGACAAGTCTGAAAAAACTTCAAAATTGAAATAGATTTGAAAAAATATACTTTCATATTGATTGTTTTGACCTTGCTCTTAGGAGCAGGATGCAATAAAAGACCCAGGGGCGTTTTGTCTGACGATGAGATGGTCGGACTTATTGCCGACATGCAGATAGCGGAAGTATATATGCAGCAACATAATTCGGGCTATTATAATGACAGTATAAGAGACAGTGCCGTGCAGTGGGCTTTAGATAAGCATGGTTTATCCAAGGCTGACTTTGATTCCACAATGACGTGGTATGGAAGAAATATTGATGACTATTTGAATCTTTTTGGGAAAGTTGATGCAGAATTGGCAAAGCGTCAAAACAGAGCAATTGGCGAGACTGAAAAGAATCTGGTTTCAACAGACCTTTGGCCATATTCACGCCATATTCTGATATCTGAGAATGCTCCGTCTAATGGACTTGCATTTTCACTGCCACTTAATGATATTCCGAAAGGGGAAAGAATAACATGGAAGATGCGTCTGAAAGGTTTGTCCTCAGGAAATGTGCTGCTTGGGGTGGATTATGACAATGGCATGTCAAGCTATACGTATCAGACACAGAATGGAAATTCAAAAATCGATCTCACTCTTCAAACCGATACTGCATATAATGTTAAAAGAGTGTTCGGATATATCAGAACCAAGGAAGACCATTCATTACCAATATGGATTGATAGTATTGCACTTCAACAACTACCGCTTGACAGCACGGAGTATTATAGAATCCATTCACAACGTAAATATTCCGGTTTTCACAAACGGGTGAAAGTATCAGAGAAAAAAGATACAATTGAAGAGGATTCAAAAATAGCTGCCATTCTTGAAGACACGGAAGGAAATCAAATTTCTGTCAAACCAGCTGATAAAAGGAAGAGACTTCTGAGAAATTCGAATGTTAATAATAATAGGACTCTTAAGATCTTACCTCAGGAGGAATTGAAAGCGGTTCCCGCAAAAGAACTTGTTCCTTTGAAAAAATGATGAAATGCGTCAGTTTGCTTACGAAGACTCTTTATAAAAAAGACCGGAAAGGGAACGTATCAACATTCAACCTTCCGGTCTTGACAATATTTATTTCAGATGAAGATTATATTAAAATCAGATTCGGTCTTCAAAATCAATTCGATATATCCATTTTTAAATTTAATCTAACCCCATACATATCAGAAATG
Source organism: uncultured Muribaculaceae bacterium (assembly GCA_910585285.1). Classification (GTDB taxonomy): domain Bacteria; phylum Bacteroidota; class Bacteroidia; order Bacteroidales; family Muribaculaceae; genus Lepagella. The sequence goes on along the minus strand of CAJUDL010000017.1, from coordinate 37,581 downwards.
CCGGGGGTTCTATTTGTAGACCACGAGTTATGGCTTTCGGAGAATGAAACCGGCTGGCGACTCGCCTCATCAATCAAAAGGGATGCTTATATTAATTGAAGGTAGCAGTGTCCAGGAAGACAGTGGATTCCAATTAACATTGACAATACCTCTTGATCCGTATCTTCCGGAATAAGGATAAAGACGCTGCGTGTAATAGCGCCCCCCTCTATAATACTTCACAAGGTAAGTGTCATCGCTAATTCTCCAGACGCGCACGTCTCTACCACCTCTTGCTGCATACGCAACCATTTTGCGGAGTTGATGGTCATAGTCTCTATAATATCTATGCTCCATCTTACGACGCTCTTTCCAATATTTTTTCTCAGCCTTGCGCGCTTTCTTCATGTGCTTGTAATAATCATCATCGTCATCATACTTATAATGCTTATATGAATGACGACGATCGTGACTATACTCATAACGATCTCTATCGTGATGTTTATGCTTATCTGCGAAAGCGACACCGGTTCCTGACAGGATAAACAGAGAGAGGATGAGTGATGTGATTATACGTCTCATAGCCTTGAAATTTAGAGGTTATATCTATAAGACATCTTTTAAGCAGAAAAGTTTAATATAATCGCGATACACCCTCAAAAAGCTGTTATTTACCTCGTGGTGCCTGTTGTTGCCCCTGAGATGGTTTGGAAGCCGCATTTCCGGCTGAAGTGGCACTCCCAAGTTTCATCCAATTGTCTGTCCATTTTGTCAGAGCATTGTTTTCTTGAGTCAATATTACGGTCGCAACGGGATCGAGAACAGTATATACCCACCTGTTGTTACCATAAGTCATCTTTAAGTCTGTCCATATTGACTCAAACACGTTACGGTTACCTCTTCTGCGCTTAATACGATTCCATTCTTCTGTCCAATAGCGATTCCATTTCCTGCCTTTGAAATTCGGACGACCACTTGAAGGTACAGAAGCTATATTGTCAGTAGGTTCAAGATAATATTCATAGTTTATGTCACAACTCTCACTTATCGTCATGTCGACTTTATATTGTCCCGTACCCCAGATCCTTCTCATTTTCTTAGAATCGTCATAACCGATGAAACTGCGTGGCACAAGGAATGATTCCCCTTTGACCGATACATATTTGGATCTGTTATTCATCGTCTCGATCTGATTTGCATCGAGATTATATTGTCTGATATTAGCTTTTGTTGGACGTATATATACAAAATATCCGTGATTCCAGTCTCCGTTTTCAAGAGCGAGAGAATCGGGTATGGTTGCATTGATATTGAATTCGCCAAGAAGCTGGTCATTTACAACCTGAATAGCTTCATTCATCCAGGAGGATGTAATCTTTGCATTCACGTTAAATTTAAGGTTTTTGCGCGAGGCAAATGAAAATGGAGTGCGCAGTTCAACATTTTGCGTACTGAGCGAATCGTTGGGTAGGTTACAGAGATATGGGTTGAAGAACAGATGATCCACTTCAACTTCAAACTTGCTGTGATGAAGCATCCGGTCTTTACCTTGATCATCTTTGCGAAGAGTGCATTTCAGATCAAATACAAGAAATTTCTCAGGTTTACCGGTAGCGGGATTTGTAAAATTAAGGAATTGCTGACACCCGAAACCATCGAAAACAATACTGTCGAGATCCATGGCTCCCCGGTTGGATGTTGTGGCATAGAAATCTGTGATCTGTTGTTGCATCGGCAACTTTTTAGTGTATTTGCAATCTTTAGATACCTGTTGCATCCAATCACCTTTCTTGTCACGGAGTGCTTCGACAACAAGTCCTATCCCTGTTGAGAGCAGGTCGGCTGAAACGGATGATATTGTTCCCATCGCTGTTGAGCGATAGGCTCCCTTTATTGCTTTCCATGAATCTCCGAGAATGCTTCTGTTGTTAACGTTTTTACCAAAAGTGAGCAGTGTAGAATCCGAGTTTTCATACACAAGCACCTTAAACTCTTGATTTGCAGGGAGGTTCTGCAGAGATTTGGATTGTCCGAATGCCGGAAGCGTTAAAACCAAAAGAAATAATGATAGTAATCTATTCATAATTATAAATGTATATCGTTGTGATTAAATCTGTTTTAATACTCAATATTATCTATTAATATAAATGGAGCCCACATAGAAGGTGCAGCCATCGGATATGACGTTTCTATCTCGCCTGTTTCAATTATACGTGTCGCCTGGATAGCAGGATCGTATTCTGCTATCATCTCAGGCTCTTCAACGCTATAATTTATTAAAAACTCGCGACTCTTATTAAATGCCTGTGATATGCCGATACCTTTTTTGCGCAATTGATAGAACTTTGTCATAAACATTTTCGCCGCAGAATCGTCAACTTCCCAAAGTGTGGCAACTATAGTATTCGCACCGGCTTTCTTTAGACCTCTTACAAGCCCTGCCGGTCCTTCATCGCTAATTTTCCCATCAGCAGTCTGGCAAGCAGATAATACTATAAAGTCAACATTCGACATATCCATATCACATAATTCACGAGCCGATAGTAAACCGTCTTCACGATCCTTATGATTGTATGCAATATTTGCTCCGGTTAATACAAGTCCTGACGCCAATAGCGACCTGTCTGCCATAATGGAATCTGAAAGCATATATGCTTGTTCAGGTTCGTCTATGTGAAGCGTATAGCCATGTGAGGATATGTGAAGTCTGTTAAACTCTTTTATTCTGTTTTTAAAGCTTTCTTCCGAAAGGGTAGAAGTAATTGTAGCATCCGGATATTCGCGATAGATTTCTTCAACTTCTTCCTTCATCCCTTGGAGCGTTGAGAAAGACACATTGTTTATATTTTCTTTTAAAAACTCCACCGCCTGATGGTTAGGGATAGATGATTTTGAAATTTCGTTATCAAGGTTATTATAATCAAGTCCACCTGCAAGGAGAAATTTCCCGTTGTTGACTTTTGAATTTCTTTGTGTTAAATTAACGAGACTTGTTAACCGGTGAAAAGATATATTCGTCGGTAGACCAGGAAGATACTCAGCTGCCAAAAGGTTCAGAATACCGTCAGGAACAAAATATACGTGTCTCTCATTATTAATTTTATCGAGCACCCGACTCCAGATTAATTCGGTTAATAGGGAATCTGTATAAATAGCGTTGATGTGATTCTGTTTGCCTGATGAAATGGCAGTCTTAAGGCGTATGCCATTAACTTTATGATTCTCAATGTCGGATATTTTGCCAATGGTTACAAAATCTATTTTAGATTTTGTTGCAACAACAGCACCCATGTAATCAATCAGTTTTCCGGAATCATTGCGTTTCGGATACACAACAAAATCTACTGCCGCGCATCCGGTTTTAAGTTTTTGTTGGATATCCTTACCTTTCACTGATAACAGATGCTTGTAATTCCGTCCGTTTCCAAGCAAAGCAATACTTCTTCGAAATAACGCTACATCAAACAGAAACTCTGGATTGGTAGACTCTAAGCCGAAACAAAGAGATAGGAGAGGACGTTCTTTTTTCCAGAAATCAAGCCTTCCCTGTGTAGTCATGCTTCCGAAGGTAGATATGATATTTTTGCAGTTGTGTTCGAAATACTCCTTGAACGCTTGAAATGCTATTGATTTATCATTTAAGGCAAGGTATATTTCTCCTTGTTTTCTCATTGCCGTTATTACATCCGGATGGTTTGGTCCCAATAATCTTATGAGGTTCTTTATAGCTTCCTCAATATGTATTGTCGCGTCAGTTCGGAATGCAGAAAAAGCTTCTGTCAAAGCAAGATTAGATAAAGCTATGAATTTATCCGGGGTGTCATTTGGAAATGATAAATAGGCTCTTTTAAGTGTTTTTACGGCATGATCCCAGTTTCCTTGCACCATGTAAAGGAAACCAAGATTCTGAAACGTAACTGAATTTCCGATTGAGTCTTCTTCAATAAGGGTTTTGTAAAGTTCTTCCGCTCTGTCATATCGTCCTGTACGCACGTAAACGGATGCGAGATTTGATAATCTTCGATTCCTGATCGAAGGGTTCAGATCCTCAAGGTTGTCAAGAATATTTTCCGCATCGGCATATCTACCGATTTGCAGAAGAAGATCTGTCTTGTTTAGTGATACTATCGAGAGATTGGTTTTTGAAGCAGTGAAGGATAAAGCTCTGTTATAATCATCTAATGATAAAGAATAATTAGCCAGCTGTTTGTGACATCGAGCCCTTGAATCGAGAGCCTCGAAAAGTAAAGAAGATCTTGTCTTGGGCGATGTAATGACACTGTCAAAAGAAGCTAAAGCATCCTGATATCTTCCGCAAGCAGACAATTGTCTTCCTCGTTGCATAGTCTCATATATTGATGCCCGCAATGTGCCGGCGCCAATCAACAATAAACAACCTAAAACTATAAACCGTAATGAAGCCCTTGTCATGTTGGAAGATTTGTGAACAAATTAATTCAATGCTATTACGAATGTAGCGTCACTATCATCGTTGTTGGTTATCGAGAGTTTGAATGTCCCCTCTTGATCCATATTCCATACAATCCAGGAAGAATTGCCCGAAGTCTGGAAATTATTGTATTCCTTGTTGTTTTGATTGTCAATTATTTGAATACTTGGAGCGTTGCTTCCGTTTGAAGTAACAAGTAATTCCATTTTGCCTGATCCTTCTATTTCATAAGAAGCTTTACCGTTGCCTTTCAAACCATGATGCGAAACAAGCACATCCTGGTCGATGAAAGTATCTCTTAATAAAGAAGCCTCATCCAGATTCGTAATTATGAAGTCGTCAAGAAGCAGTTTGTCGGCATATTCCGGTAGATAGAATATATTCGGCTTGATCTCATTGTTACTATCATCGCAATGTATAGACTCCTTCGGTATCAATGAAATATTTAAATTATCAAGCATTTCGAGAGCCGATTCCATCAGTGTCTTATCCTTCTCCCGAACCGCATTGTTCATGGAGTTGCACGCAATCATATAATTGCGCAATGCCGGCGACAAACCCAACTCACCCATCTCCTGCGCAAAACAGTCAGATACAGCAAGGCTGAAAGCTAATATTATAGATATTACAAAATTAATCCTCATTATTTACATAATCATTTAAATAGTTTTTAGTCCATGCGGGAGCGATAGTCTGAGTAGGTGAATTCGCGGAGCAGGATGGGATCACCTTCGATTGGGGCGAGCCAGATGGAGGGATGCTGGATGCCGTTAAACATGTTTGTTTTGACGGTGGTGTAATGGTTCATGTCGAGAAGTGTCAGCTTATCACCTGGTTTCAACGGTTCCTTGAATTTCCAGTCACCGGTAAAATCACCACTAAGACATGAGTTGCCGCCTAAACGATACGTGTAACCTTCTTCTGCGTCATCTGGAAGAGATTCAAGTATATTGGGCTTGTAAGGCATTTCAAGGCAGTCGGGCATATGGCAGGCGAACGATGCGTCTATGATGGCTGTCCTGATTCCTGCGTCTTCAACCACGTCGAGAACTTCTGTAACAAGATCACCGGTCTGCCATGTAAATGCACTGCCAGGTTCCATAATCAGTTCGAGATGTGGATATTCTTCATGCAAACTTTTCAGGAGGGATATCAAGTGATCCGTATCGTAGTCTTTTCGCGTCATGAGATGTCCTCCTCCCATATTGAGCCATTTTACATGCGGCAGGAGATGTCCGTATTCTGCCTTGAATGCGTTGAGTACTTTCTCAAGGTCGTAACTTGATGACTCGCACAAGGCATGAAAATGGAGTCCTTCCAATCCTTCTGGTAAACCATTTTTAAGATTCTCAGCTTTCTCTCCGAAGCGAGATCCCGGTACACATGGATTGTAAATATCGGTTTCAATCACGCTGCAATGTGGATTCACACGTAGTCCCGCAGATACTTTCTTTTCAGGATTTGCCTTATTGTAGGCTTCTATCTGAGGATAGAAACGATTGAATTGCGAGAGAGAATTGAATGTGATATGTGTGCTTCCTTCGAGGAATTGAGGGAAAGATTTCTCAGTGTAGACAGGACAATAGGAATGCACTTCGGTCCCAAGGAATTCGAGAGAAAGACGCATTTCATTAAGAGAACTTGCTGTGGAAGCCTTAAAATATTCAGCTATGATCGGGAATGTCTTCCATAATGCATTTGCCTTGAATGCCATAATTATCTTAACGTTTCCCTCTTTCGCTACCCGACTCAATATTTCCATATTGCGTCGGATTCGTTCTTCATATACGATATAGTAGGGCGTCTCAATATCTTGCATCATACATTTATCTTTCATGATCTTATCCTAAAATTTCAAATTTTGCAAATTTGAGTAAGAGCTTCTTAATGCCTGTTACTCCAAAATCAACGGTCACACTCGGTTCTCCCTGAACATTACCCATCATGGTAATTGTTCCGACACCAAGCTTTGGATGTTGAATCTTCATACCTATTGCAAGCTCGTCAGGCGTATGTAATGGTTTTATGCCACCTCCGATGCGAGAGTCAGCCTTCTGCAGTTCACTCAGAGCCTTCTTGCCGTAATCCGGTCGTGAAGAAGGAGAGCCATAATCGGAAAACCTGCCGGAGCGGAACGACTCCGAAGGATTGGATTTCCTGTTGTAGGAAGTATAGTTTGCCGTTGGATTGATAAATTTTTCTGAAAAGCTATCGTCAATATTGACTGAAGAAACAAGTTTCAGATATTTGGGATCTATCTCGGAAAGGAATCGCGAAGGTTTTGTCAAGACTGTCTGACCATTTCTGAAACGTGAACCCGCAAAGAGAATCACACATGTTTCCTTTGCCCTGGTAATCGCTACATATAGAAGCCTTCTTTCTTCTTCAATCTGCGCCAAAGAGTCCATACTCATTGAGGAGGGGAACAGATCCTCTTCAACCCCGACGATGTAAATATGTTTGAACTCCAAACCTTTTGCGGCATGAACTGTCATCAACGTCACTTTCGGTTCGTCATTATCCTCGCTCTGATCCTGATCTGTGGCAAGCATGACATCCGACAAAAACGCACGCATCGACACATCTGCATCCGTTTCTTCCTCCAGACGTGACTCTACGAAATCTTTCAGACCAGACAATAGCTCCGCAAGATTCTCATGCTTACTGATACTTTCCGGCGTCTTGTCATGGGCAAGAGCTGTCAGAATACCTGTGCGGTTATAAATTAGTTGTCCAAGTTCGAAAGCGTTTGATTTTTCATTGTCAGCGATAAACAGCTTTATCAGATCTGCAAACGCAGTCAGCTTTTTCTGAGTTCCTGCATTCAGTCCCGTATCATAAGTTGACACCTCCGAAATTATTGTCCACAAGCTTACACCGTTTTCAGAGGCGCACATCTGAAGCTTTTTCATCGTCGTTTCTCCGATCCCTCTTGCAGGATAATTGATTATCCTGCGTAAAGCCTCGTCATCATCCGGATTGATGGCAACACGGAAATATGCGATCACATCTTTGATTTCCTTACGCTGATAGAAAGAAAGTCCTCCATATATCCTATAATTGATATTACGTTTTCTTAAGGCTTCCTCAAGCACACGACTCTGAGCGTTGGTGCGATATAAAATAGCATAATCATCGAAAGAATCATGACAAGTAAGTTTCGAACCGGATATATGGTTTGACACCATATATGCCTCCTCCATATCGGAATAGGTGCGTATCACCTCAACGGGAGCTCCAACTTCATTCTCGCTGTAAACATCCTTCTTCAGTTGATTTGTATTCTTGGAGATAAGGCTACCGGCTGCGTTTACAATATTTTGAGTTGAACGGTAGTTCCGTTCAAGTTTGAATATCCTTAAACCGGGATATCTTTTCTCAAGATTGATTATATTGCCGATATTCGCCCCTCGAAAAGAGTAGATGCTTTGCGCATCATCGCCGACCACGCATAGTTTCATATTATCTCCTGTAAGCTGGGAGACTATAAGATGCTGGGCAAAGTTGGTGTCCTGATACTCATCGACAAGTATATATCTAAAAAATTCCTGATAATGTCTTCTGACATCCGGATGATCCCTTAGAAGCTCATTCATGTAAAACAGGATGTCGTCAAAATCCATCGCGTTGGCACGATGACATCTGTCGCGATAGATCTTGTATATCTGTCCGATCATAGGACGCTTCGCCTTGCGATCCGCCTCGTAGAACTCTTTGGTCTGGAGATACTGCTCCGGAGTTACCATAGCATTTTTCGCATTCGATATTATCGATGCCACAGTGGCGGGTTTATAGATCTTATCATCAAGCACCAACTCTTTTACAATCATTTTAATCAATGATTTTGAATCTGTGGTGTCGTATATGGTAAAACCCGGTTTAAAACCGATCAACTCTGCATTTCCTCTCAGCAGACGCAGAAAAATTGAATGGAAAGTGCCCATCCACAATCTTGAGGCAATCTTATCACCGACAAGAGCTGAAATGCGATCCTTCATTTCACGCGCAGCCTTGTTGGTGAAGGTAAGAGCCATTATTCTGTATGGTTCAAAACCATTGTTTAATAGATCTACAATCTTATAGGTGAGGACACGAGTCTTGCCGGAACCGGCTCCAGCTATTACCAGCGAAGGACCGTCCTTATAAACCACAGCCGCTCGCTGCTGTGGATTCAGAAGATCAAGATAATTATAACTTATTTCAGACAAAACAGGTTTATTCTAATTGGCGCTGAAAGCGCTGTTTAAATCATTATAATCCGGAATTGAGGGTATGAAATGATAAGAATTATTGGCATAATCCATCACGCAACAATAATGATTCAGACCATTCGATACAATCAGATATCTTGCATGAAGAACCAGATTGTATCTTACAATCTGATCAAATGTGTCTTGCGTGATCCTTACATCCGGAGCTTTATATTCAACAATCAAGAGGGGAGAGCCATCTCGGTTAAAGACGACTGAGTCACATCTCTTCTTTGTGGCATTAACTTCAATTCCAATCTCATTTGCCATCAGAGACGAAGGATAATGGAATGCATTGCGCAGCCATGCAGTGAATTGCTGACGCACATATTCCTCCGGAGTCAGGGCAACGAGTTTATCTCTGAGGGGATCGAATACTTTTACAATTCCATCCTGTTCCTTTACTTTAAGGGGAGTGTAAGGGATGTTTAGTTTAGGAAACTCCATTATTTTTCCACAATCTTGTTTGCTCCAACGTAGTGAGGATCAAGAATTGAGTTAAGCAGATCCGCGAGTCTGAGACCACCGCGAAGGAATTGCTGTTCGATCACCGTAGTCCATTTGGCTATATAATCATAACTGAGTTTTGAATCCTCGGGAGTGGTATTGTAAATATCTGAAGCTATAAGGTAGCATTCTTTCCCCCATTTCTCAGGCGTTCCTTCGGCTATGATTTCAGCCTCTTCCTCGGGAGTGGCGCGGTCGATCTGCTGTTGCCATTCAGTGTAGCTCCACTTATGAGCCGATTCCGGAAGACTGCTGTCCCATATGGAATGAAGATTCTTTGGAGCATTAAAATATTTTATCATCCATCTGTTGCCACCGAGATCACTTCGATGTCCCATATGCATTGGCTGATGGATATCACCCACGAGATGCACGAGCATTTTCAGCGCAAGAGATTTCTGTTCTTGTGAAGCATCTTTGCTGTAAAGGATTTTCGCCTGCTCGCGAATAGCACGCACAACATCACCCGTTTCAAGCAACTTGGCATTTTCAAATGTCTCATCAGCATCTATATTTTTATAGTGCCAGGTCTTTGAATATGCGTATTCGGGGGTGTGCGAGGCATTATCAAGCCAGTTAGCATAATATACAATAGACTTGCCACCGAGTAAACTTTCAGCAGCTTCTTTTGCAGCAGGAGTTAAATGATTTTCTGCAATGAAACACACTGTGTCATGACCTTTTTGTCCCCAGGAAAAACATTGGAATGTTGTAGCAGCTGCAATAGCAGCACTCAGTAATATCTTCTTGGTTGTCATAATTCAAAAAATTTTATGCAAATGTAGCGAAAAATCGCGAGATTTTTCGCTACATTTGCATAAAATTTCGAACATAGCTACCCATGGAAGATACTGTTGATAAAATAAAAAAAGAGAGAGCCGATTTTCGAAGAAAACCCGACTGGCTTAAGATTAAACTTCCGCGAGGATTCAAGACAAGTCAGGTTGTAAGTCTTCTTAATGATAAGCATCTTCATACTATCTGTTCAAGTGGCATGTGCCCCAACAGAGGAGAATGCTGGGGTGCGGGAACAGCAACGTTTATGATAGGAGGCAATATTTGCACAAGAAACTGCAGATATTGCAATGTTGCCACCGGGCGTCCACTTCCCCTTAATGAACGGGAGATAGATGATATTGTGGATTCAATCAAGAGTCTCGGATTAAAGCATGTGGTCATAACATCCGTTGACAGGGACGATCTGCCTGATGGCGGTGCCAATCATTGGGCAAAAATGATCAGGGCTATTAAAACAAACTGTCCTGGCGTCACAATGGAAGTGCTCATACCCGACTTTAAGGGGCGACATGACCTTCTTGATATTGTGATTGCTGAAAAGCCGGATATAATATCTCATAATATGGAAACTGTGAGACGACTCACCCCCGAGATTCGTATTATTGCCACCTATGACAGATCTCTTGATGTTTTGAAGTATATAGCATCTAAAGGAATCCGGACGAAATCAGGTATCATGCTCGGCTTGGGAGAAACCCGAGATGAGATTCTTCAAACAATGGATGACCTTCTGGCTGTCAATTGTCAAATAATGACAATCGGACAGTATCTTCAGCCAACAAAAGAAAATTATCCGATTCAGGAATATGTTCATCCGGATCAGTTTGCAGAATACGGAAGAATCGGTAAAGAAAAAGGGTTCAGACATATTGAAAGTGCACCGATGGTGCGCTCAAGTTATCATGCAGAAAAGCATATTCACTAAAAAATGATGTAAAATGAAAATCAATGGTTTAATACATATACTTGTTGTCTCAGTCTTTATTTTCCCTGGTGAAGTTTTGGCTGCTAAAAAGAAAAAATCAGAGCCAGATACGCGACCTGTCCCTGGTAAAGTAATAGATCATAAGGGCATAATAATTAATCCTACTCCCGTAAAAATAGAACGTCCCTATACCGGAGAGTTAAATATGTCTGTAGGTTTTAATTTCCAAGAGATTCCTGCAGGAATGCAATATTGCACAAAGGAATTTCCTCTCTCTCCGAATGGCATTCCGGTAATAATTAAATACGGACCGGATTTGGCGGAATCAACCGGTGTGGCGCAAAAAAGTGGTGCTTATCATCTTTCAGTTGATCCTGAAAAGGTCAATATAATTGCATTTGACGAGACAGGTGCTTTCTATGGACTCAATACGTTGAAGCAAATTGTGGAAAGTGTCACCAAAAGCGGTACTGATCTCCCCATGATGGAGATAGATGATTATCCGACAATGAAATATAGAGGCGTCGTGGAAGGTTTCTATGGCAATCCTTGGAGTCACGAGACGCGCTTATCACTTCTTGATTTTATGGGTCGCCACAAAATGAACAGTTATGTATATGGTCCCAAAGATGATCCTTATCATCGCACTCCCAATTGGAGGAAGCCATATCCTGAATCAGAAGGAAGAAAGATAAAAGAACTTGCAGAAAGAGCCAAGAAGAATCATATAGATTTCGTATGGGCAATTCATCCTGGTGGTGATATCAGATGGGATAGGGCGGATTATGACAGCCTGCTTAACAAATTCAATGCGATGTATGATCTTGGTGTCAGGCAATTTGCCATATTTTTTGATGATATCAAGGGAGAAGGTACGGATTCTCACAAACAGGCGGCACTTCTAAATAATATTGCCAACGACTTTGTAAAGAAGAAAGATGGCGTAAAGAACCTGATTGTTTGTCCGACGGATTACAATCAAGGCTGGGCAAATCCATCGGATAGCGGACAATTGGCGATATACGGTCGTGAACTTGATCCAGCAGTAGATGTATTTTGGACCGGGAAGGTAGTTTGCGGTGATATAGAACCGGCTTCTATGGAATTTGTAAATTCAAGAATAAAGCGTCCGGCTTTAGTTTGGTGGAATTTTCCCGTAAGTGATTATTGCCGTCATAATCTTCTGATGGGTCCGGTCTATGGACTTGACACGACACTCGACAGCTCCATGATGGCAGGAATCGAAACGAATCCTATGGAAAATGGTGAGGCATCGAAAAGTGCCATTTACGGTGTTGCCGATTATGCATGGAACACACCGGCATATAATCCTCTTGACAACTGGACAAGATCTTTTTCTGAGATTATGCCTGGAGCACCGGATGCCTACGCTACATTTGCCATACATTCTTGCGATCCTCCAAAAAATTATAGACGGAACGAATCTTGGAACGTAGAAACATTCCGTTTTGACAATTATACTCCCGAGCAATTTGAAAAATTGAGAAAAGAGTTCGTTAAGATAAAAGAAGCTCCCGACAAGATGTTTTCTCAAGGTGGAAACATGCCATTGGTTGTAGAAATTGCCCCCTGGCTCATTGAATTTTCAAATCTTGGGGAGAGGGGACTGATGGCTCTTGACCTCATTAAGACTTACGAAAGTGGAAATAAAGATAAATTTAAGGAAGATTACAATAGATTGTATCGTATCAATGAAATCCAGAAACCGGGATTCCTTGACAAACGCAGTGGCACATTAAAACTTCAGCCCTTTATCGATAATGTGCTTGCTGACTTAAATCCCAATAAATAAGCTATTATACATTTGTAAGAATCGAAATGAATCTAAAAATAATAGATTTCCAACAAACGGAATACCGTAATATCTGGGAGGAACAAAAAAACCTTTTCAATATGATGGTCGACAGTAAAAAGAACTGTCGGCCAATTGATGAGGAATATCTTCTGATTGGCGAGCATCCGCCGGTTTACACATTAGGTTTTCATGGAAATGCAAATAACTTGCTCGCCGATGAAAACCGACTGAAAGAATTGGGAGCAGAATGCATCAGGATTGAAAGGGGTGGAGACATAACATATCATGGTCCTGGACAAATGATAGTGTATCCAATCATTGATCTTGAATACCATTCTTTGGGAATCAAAGGTTATATGAACCTGCTTGAAGACTGCGTTATCGAACTTCTGAAGGAGTATGGCATAAAAGGAGAGAAGATTGAAGATGCGATTGGTATATGGATTGGGAAAGGCACCCCGGAAGAGCGGAAAATATGCGCAATGGGAGTGAAATGCACTCGGTTCGTAACCATGCATGGATTAGCGCTTAACGTCACCACTGATCTTAATGCCTTCTCTTTGATAAACCCATGCGGGTTTACTGATAAAGGAGTAACCTCCATTGAAAAAGAAACAGGTGTTGCCCCATCAATGGAGGAAGTTAAGCAAAAATTTATAATGATTTTCCGGAAACTTATCGGCTTTCCTCTGCCTCATACTCCCTCTCAAGGAATGTCTTAACCTCTCTAAAGAGTTTTGAGGCGAACACAAAGTCATTCAACGATTCGCTTTTGCTTTTGAAAATATTCTTATCGTTGCCAGTCCAGTCGCAATGCCCTTTGTTTATAAAAACAATATGCTCTCCGATTCCTAATACGGAGTTCATATCATGAGTATTGATGATTGTTGTGATGCCGTATTCATGAGTAATGTCACTCAACAGTTCATCAATCATAATCGATGTGCGAGGATCCAGACCTGAATTCGGTTCGTCACAGAAAAGATACTTTGGATTCAAGGCAATAGCACGCGCAATTGCCACACGTTTCTGCATACCTCCTGATATCTCGGAAGGATATTTGTCATCAGCATGGTCCAATCCGACACGTTTGATACAGAAGTGTGCTCTCTCAAGCTGTTCTGCTCTTGAAAGGGGGCTGAACATTTTTAAAGGGAACATAACATTGCCAAGCACAGTCTCATTGTCGAAAAGAGCTGATCCCTGAAAGAGCATTCCGATCTCTGTGCGTAGCTGTCGCTTCTGCTGTGTATCAAGATCTCGGAATCTTCTGCCATCATAAAGAATCTCACCTTCCTCCGGAGTGAGAAGACCGATGAGACATTTCATGAACACGGTTTTACCAGAACCGCTCTGACCGATAATAAGATTAGTCTTACCTGTATCGAATTTTGCATCTATATCAAAAAGTATCCGCTGACCATCAAACCATTTGGATACGTGTTTAGCTTCAATCATTGTAACAGAAGTTTTGTTAATATAACATCCGCGAGGAGAATGAGGATAGAGCTTGACACTACGGCTCTTGTGCTTGCCTGTCCAACCTCAAGAGAACCGCCTTTCACATAAAAACCATAGTAAGAGGCGACAGAGGTTATTATAAAAGCAAAAAACAGAGTCTTGATAATGGCATACCAGATATACCATTCGTTAAAAAACGACTGAATACCGAAAACATAATTCTCCATTGAAATCATATCGGTAAATTTAGCCACAAGCGCGCCACCGATCAATCCCATAAACATAGACAGAACACAAAGAACCGGCACAAACAATACGAATCCGACTATTTTGGGGAGAACTATGAAATTGGCTGCATTCAGACCCATGATTTCCATAGCATCAATCTGCTCTGTGACGCGCATTGTCCCGATTTCCGAGGAGATGTTACTTCCGACTTTACCCGCAAGAATCAGAGACATCATGGTGCATGAAAATTCAAGCAACAGAATTTCACGAGTGGCAAGACCTGTAGAATAGGATGGTATCATGGGTGAGACAATGTTTATTGTCATCTGGATACATATCACTGCACCAATGAATATCGAGATTATTATGACAAGGGGTATTGAATCTACTCCAAGCTTATTTATCTCAAATACAAGCTGTTTTAAGAATTCTCTCCACTTTTCAGGCGCACGAAATACCTGCGCCATAAAAGCACAATAACGACCAAATGATTTTATAGATGAAACTACCATTTATTTCAAATTTTAGCGTTTTTACCAATGCCTAACACAACATAGCACTAATAAAGATAGGCAAAGTTAATAAAAAATTTGGAGAGGAAATCGGTTTTTAGTAATTTTGCTTAAAATAGAATATACATATCTCGATTATGTTGATCATCGGTATAGCAGGAGGCACCGGCTCCGGAAAAACAACGGTTGTAAGAAAAATCATTGAAAGCCTCCCCAAAGACGAGGTTGCAGTGATTCCTCAGGATTGTTATTATAAAGACAACGCACACATTCCGCTTGAGGAACGTCTTAAAATGAACTATGACGAACCGGCATCCATAGAATGGACATTATTGGTTAAACATCTTAAAGAGCTTAAGAACGGTAATGCCATCGAAATGCCCACATATGATTTCATAACTTGTTCGCGTCAGAGGGAAACCGTGCATATCGAACCGCGTGACGTAGTGGTTGTCGAAGGTATTTTAGTCTTGACGGATAAGGAACTACGCGACATGATGGATGTAAAAGTGTTTGTTGATGCTGATGCCGACGAACGCCTTATACGCGTTATTCATCGTGATTGTATTGAAAGGGGTAGAACTCCGCAAATGGTCATCGATCGCTATGAGGAAACACTGAAGCCGATGCACGAATTATATATAGAACCATCTAAACGCTATGCAGATCTTATTGTGCCTCAGGGTGGTCATAATAATGTGGCTATTAAACTCCTTACTGACTATATCCGCTCTCTTCTGAAACCGAGAAATGAACTTTAAGGCTATATTTGATAAAAATAGATTCAAGCACGATAAATCTGACACTCCCGCCAAGCTTTCGCAGGAAGAAGAACGAGAACTTGAGGGAATCCAGCCGGATATGCGTGAAATTGTGATTCAGGAAACCATTGAGATTCCTGAAAAGGGTGTGTTGCGCACCGAGAATCTTGTCAAGAAATATGGTAAAAGAACTGTTGCCAACAAGGTCTCGATTGATGTGACGCAGGGTGAAATCGTGGGGCTGCTTGGTCCTAACGGTGCGGGAAAGACCACAACATTCTATATGACAGTAGGTCTTATAAAACCCAATGAGGGGAAGGTCTTTCTCGATGATCATGATATCACGGAATATCCCGTTTATAAAAGAGCGCAATTCGGAATCGGTTATCTGCCGCAGGAGGCTTCCGTGTTTCGTACATTGTCGGTAGAAAACAATATACGCGCGATTCTTGAGATGACCAATACGTCGAAAGAATACCAGAAAGAGAAACTCGAATCATTGATCAAGGAATTTTCGCTTGAAAAGGTGAGACATAATTTAGGAAACAATCTGTCGGGAGGTGAGAGACGAAGAACAGAAATTGCGCGCTGCCTTGCGATAAATCCGAAGTTCATCATGCTTGACGAACCTTTTGCAGCTGTCGATCCTATTGCTGTGGAGGATATTCAGGAAGTGGTGTATCACCTTAAAGAGCGAAATATCGGTATATTGATCACCGACCATAAGGCAGACTCAATACTTGGTATCACCGACAGAGCGTATCTTCTATTTGAAGGTAAAGTTTTGTTTCAAGGCACAAGTGAGGAGCTTGCCGCCAATCCTATTGTGAGGGAGAAATACCTTGGACGAGACTTTATTTTCACTCGTAAGAAATTTGACTGATGCATCCGGAATCAACACCCAATAGTTGTTCAGGCTTTCCCTATATGCCATTGCTCCCGAGGATTTGTATCTTCGTCGGTGTTTTTTTTGTTGCCTTGATATTCGTTTCTATATTAAGCGGCATATTGAATACACTGAACATTGATCCGCGCACCAGAATTCTTTTGGTGTCTTCGATACAATGTGTAATCGTATTTATGCTCGCACCTGTTATCGAGGCAAGACTTGAATCAAGAAATATATTATCCCGGCTATCACTTGACAAATCTCCCCGATGGATCAATTTAGGGGCAATAATAATTTGCTACATAATTGGTATAATTTTTTTGAACCAGATTATTTATTGGAATGATACCATCACGTTCCCTGAGAATCTGAAAGGATTGGAAACGACCATGCGCGAATGGGAAAACAACAGCAGAGAGTTTGCCAACACCATATTAAGTACAACAAGTGTTGGGGGGCTTATATCTGGAATATTGATAGTTGGTTGTCTTACGGGACTTGCTGAGGAGTTGTTTTTCCGCGCGGGAGTTCAACGAATGCTCAATGAAGTTATGCCTGCACACGTTTCAGTTTGGATCGCGGCATTAATATTCAGTGCGATGCATTTCCAATTTTTCGGTTTTTTCCCAAGGTTATTGTTAGGTGCATTTTTCGGCTATTTATATATATGGAGTGGTTCGATATGGACTTCTGCTTTTGCACACGCATTTAACAACAGCATGGTTGTGATAACGGCATGGTTGACAGCAAACGGAAAGATTGCTGCTGATTTTGAACAATTTGGAGTCACAGAATCAGGTATTCCCTGGGGTGCGATTATTAGTGGAATATTATTATTCTGTTTTTTATCTATATGCCACAAATGGTTTATAAGACACGATAATAATGGCAAATCCATCGTTTAGAGACATAATTACATCAATTAACAAAGGTGATTTTGCACCCATGTATCTGCTCATGGGGGAGGAAGACTTCTATATTGACCGCATTGTGGAGGCAATTGAATCCAAAGCAATAGCAGAAGAAGATAAAGACTTCAACCTGAATGTGTATTATGGGGTAGATGCAGACATGGAAAATATAGTGGCTGCTGCCCAGCAATTGCCTGTAATGGCATCACGACGTGTAGTCATTCTCAAAGAGGCGCAATCAAAACAGCAGGCAAAACAAGCGTTGGAGAAAATAGCTCCTTATTCTTCAAAACCGAATAAAACAACGGTATTCGTAATTGCTTTCAAGGGTGATAACTTAAATGCCACATCATCTTTAATGAAAAATGCGGCAAAATCCGGAGCCGTTATATTCAAAAGCGAAAGAGTAAAGGATTATCAACTCGCCTCACATCTTCGCGATTACTGTTCATCACAAAAATGCAGCATTGACGACAATGCAGCGCAAATGCTGTGTGAATATATCGGAGGTCCACTGACAAAATTGTTCGGGGAAGTAAACAAACTTATCCAGATCAAAGGTGGTGCCGGTCAACGCATCACAGCTGATGATATTGAAAAAAATATCGGGATTTCAAAGGATTTCAACAACTTTGAGCTAACATCCGCAATAGCAGCCAAAAACTATCCCAAGGCAGTTCAGATTGTTAAATATTTTGAATCCAATCCCAAAACAAACCCTACGATAATGACGACATCAACGCTGTTCAATTTTTTCAGCAAACTTGTGATCGCTCATTATCTCCCCGATAAATCCGAAGCATCAATAAAGAACGCATTGGGAATCAGATTTCAAAATCAATTGAATGAGATTAAAACGGGAATGCGCAATTACAATCCTTACAGAGCGGTAAATGCGATTCATGCGCTTCGAGAATTCGATGTTAAAAGCAAGGGTGTAAATTCATTTCAGAATGAGTATAATCTCTTGTTGGAATTAATATTCAAAATCTTTACTCTTTAAGAAACTGTTTAAATATAAACGGCTTCCGACCATCCTATATATTCTATTCCTCAACGTATGATATTTTATTTTTCCGGAACAGGCAACTCTCGTTATGTGGCTGAAGTCATGGCTAAAGAGCTTCATGATTTAGCTGTGAATATCTGTGAATCTAAACCGGATGAAATCTCAATATCTGAGATAGGATTCTGTAATCATGGAATAGGATTCGTTTTCCCTATTTACTCCTGGGGTGTCCCTCCGATAATGGCAAGTTTTATAAACTCCTTACCGCAGAATCTAATCAATACCATAATCAAAAATGATATTCCTCTCTGGATGACGGCAACTTGTGGAGATGAAGTGGGAAATGCCCATAAAATGTTTATTAAATTACTTAATAATAGAGGTCTGGTACTTAAAGGCGCATGGAGTGTCATAATGCCCAACACCTATGTGGTGCTACCTGGTTTTGATATAGATTCGGATGATGTAAGGGAAAGAAAAATAAAGGAGGCTCCCGGACGAATAAGAACAATAGCTGATACAATCAAAATAGGTAAGTGGGAAATAAATCCAATGCTCGGAAGTATGCCCGCTCTCAAAACAGCTTTGATCTATCCGCTTTTCAAAAAATGGGGGATATTTCCTTCAAAATGGAAAGCAAGTGAAAAATGTATTGGTTGCGCACAGTGCTCCAAATCTTGTCCTGTTGATAACATTACAATGTCAAATAATAAGCCACAATGGGGTAAGAATTGCACATCTTGTCTCGCATGTTATCACGTCTGCCCGATGCATGCTATCGAATATGGCGCGGCAACAAGACATAAAGGACAATATAAACTCATTCAACGACCCGAAATAAAATAAAGTATGAGCTCAAAAGTATTAAAAAGCATCTCTCCTAAAGAGGAAGAAATAATGACTTATTTCTGGCAAAACGGTCCATTGTTTGTCAAGGATATTGTTGATATGATGGATGACCCCAAACCGCATATCAACACTGTTTCTACATTTGTGAGATCATTGGAATCAAAAGGATGGTTAGGGCATGAGCAATTCGGAACCTCATATAAATATTTTGCTCTTGTGCCGATGGAGAATTATCGAGAGAAATCGTTGAAAGGATTTGTTGACAGGTTTTTCGGCAAATCATATCTCGGTTTTGTATCTTCCCTTGTAAAAGATGAAAAAATATCAACAGAAGAACTAAAGCAGCTAATC
This sequence comes from uncultured Muribaculaceae bacterium, assembly GCA_910585285.1. GTDB lineage: Bacteria > Bacteroidota > Bacteroidia > Bacteroidales > Muribaculaceae > Lepagella. The sequence goes on along the minus strand of CAJUDL010000017.1, from coordinate 17,885 downwards.
GAGAAAGTTGAGTCACAAAAAAGCAATCAAAAATAAATTATAACACATAATTGGATGGGGAATTACATAGCATATATCTTTCAGGTTGCATTTTTAACAGCCCTATTGTATCCGGCTTACAGACTGCTTTTAGGACATACCACATTTCATAAGTTTAATAGAACTGTTATACTGTGCATTATAGCTGTTGCATATGTATTACCATTGGGTGTCTCCTCGTTTATTCATAATACTTCGGATTCTGTAAACGAGGCTATGGTTTTAACTACATCAGCAGGGACTTATGCAGTCGGCAATACAGATGTCTCGCTGTATCCCAGCATAAATTGGGGATTAATATTGAGTGTAGTTTACGCAGCAGGACTTATTATAGCTGTAGTTATAAACTGTTTAGTTATTTATAGGATTGTAAATATTATTAGAAAAGGATATAAATCAAGTTTTGAGAAATATATTCTTGTGGTAACCAGCCAAGCCCCCGGTCCTTTCAGTTGGGGACGATATATTGTTGTTAGACCAGAAGATTGTGATAATGATTTGGAAATGATTCTTGAGCATGAGAAGTCTCATTTGGCTCATTATCATTGGATCGATCTTATATTCACGCAATTGTCAAACATTGCTCAATGGTTTAATCCTGTGGCATACACGCTTACAAGAGAATTAAAGAATATACATGAATATCAGGCAGATGAATATGTGTCAAAGCTTAGGTCTTCTTCCTATCAGATGATGTTGCTTAGAAAAACGGCTGGGAAATTATGTCCGGTTTTCACAAATGGATTTAATCACACACAGATTAAGGGTCGCATATCCATGATGTTGCGCAAACGATCAAATCCGACACGCAAGTTTGCAGTAGTATTATTACCGGTTGTTGCATATTTTTCATTGGCATCAATGGCTCATCCAACAATTTCGGCAATTATTGATAACATCAAGATTTCAGATTCTCCAAGCGATATTAATACGGAGCCGGAAGTGAAAGTCGTCACAATAGCAAGTGATAAGGCGATGGCAGATGGGAGTAGGATGATAGATGATAGAAAAGAATTGTTAATAAATGATACAGAAGAATCAGAATCCATTAAAATTAAGCAAATTGACACTATTCATGAGAAACAGAAGAAGTCGATTGTGGATTCTTTCAAAGTGACAGGAGTCAAATCTGTGAAAAAGGATACAGTGGTTCGATATAAATATGACGACAGTAAAGCTATACTGCCCGATAAAAACAAGAAAGAGCCAGCATATTTTGTCGACGGGGAATTGTTCTCCGGAAATTTAAATGATATAGATGTTTCGACAATAGAGAGTATAAATGTATATAAAAATGATGATAGATATCCTAACGGTCTGATTTCCATTAAACTGAAAAAGGTGAAATCACTTTCTCCAGAAAGTGGGGGTAAACAACAGAAGAATGGTGAAGATCTCCAGACGTCCTATGAGCATAATCAAGGATAATAGCCATTTAGCAGCATCGGGTATCATCGCATAGTTTTCAGACATACCGGTTACTTCTTTTCCAAGACATGTGTTTGAAATGGCAGACAACGAGCAGAAAAATGAATCGGATAAAGGCAGTCCGATAAGGCTGAGAACAAGTCCGCCTATACATATTACCATCCCATATAGAAACAAAAAGGCGAGTGTTTTCTGCACAACTGTAGATGATGTTCCCTTACCATTGATTGTTACAGTGGTTACGGTAGAAGGATGCATCATTTTATAGAATTCATTTTTCAGGAATTTGAACAATACAACAAACCTATCAACCTTTGCTCCACCGGATGTGCTGCCGGCACATGATCCCATTACCATCATGATTAATAACAGCACCATAGAAATTGATCCCCAGTCATGAAAATCGGGTTCTGTGATACCTGTTGATGAAAGGATCGAAATAGTTTGAAACAGAGGGTCAATCGTAAGATATTCCCAATTCTGTGCAAGACCTTCAATGATAATATTTATTACAAATCCTACATAACAAATGATGATAATCCATAAGTAACATTTGAACACCGTGTTTTTCAAAGGATTGCCACCTCGTCCAGTAATCATGTTGAAAAGCAATGAGAAGTTTACACCTCCCAGAAACATGAAGATTGTCATAACAATCTTTACATATATGGAATCCCATTGGGCAATACTTGAATCACACGTGGAGAATCCTCCTGTTGACATTGTAGATAAGCCATGACAAAATGCGTCAAAAAACGGCATGTCAGAAAATGATAAAAGTATTATCAATAAGACTGTCAAAAGGATGTATACCCCCCATAATCCCTTTGCCGTAAAGCTCACCCTCGGACGTAGTTTATCATGCGTGATGCCTGTTACTTCCGCATTGAATAATTGCATTCCACCAGAATAATTCAACATTGGAACAACCGCAAGCGTAAACAATATTATTCCCAGTCCACCTACCCACTGCACCACACAACGCCAAGCTAAAATAGATTTTGGCACTCCTGATAATGTTGACAACACCGATGCTCCAGTAGTGGTAAAACCACTCATAGTTTCAAAGAATGCATCAGTAATTGACATGTGTGTGCCGGCAAAAAGGAAAGGCAGCATACCGAATAATGATAGAATTATCCATGTAAGACCTGTTAAAAGAATCGCTTCTCTTTTGCCCATATCTCGGGATCGAGGTTGCAAAAACATCATACTGGCTCCAGAGATACCGGAAATGCCCGCACATATCAGGAAATCCCATAAAGCATTCTCTTTATAAATCAAAGCAACAACACATGGAATCAGCATAAAAAAAGCTTCGATTACCAATAGATAACCGATAACTCTCAAAAGCATCAGTATGTTGATATAATATGTATGTTTTTTATAAGAGAACATGCAAATGTCAATTAAACCACTTTTCTATTTTATGGATTGTTCCGGAAAGACAAAATACCACAACAAAATCTCCCTCCTGAATATGCGTATTACCATTAATCAGCTGGATTTCATTTCCTCTTACCAATGCGGCAAGAGTCATTCCAAATGGAAGTTTAAGATCTTTAACAGGTGATTTTGTGATTTTAGCGTTATGCTTTACATTTATTTCGGCAACTTCTGCATCGGCAAGAGCAAGAAACTTTGAGTTGCTTTCATCTGCGTCAAGAAGAATTTTAAAAATATGGCTCGATGCAAATAATTTTTTGTTAATTGTTGTTCCGATGTTAAGATTCTCTGCCTGACTGAGGAACTGAAGGTTCTCAACATCTGCGATGGTTTTAGGCACTCCGAATTCTTTTGCTGTCAGACAAGATAGAATATTGGTTTCAGAGGAGTCTGTCAGGGCAAGGAATGCATCATATTGATATATGTTATTGTCGCGGAGCACTTCGATATCAAGCGCATCTCCATAAACAATCTCACAATTGGGAAGTCTTGTTGCCATCGATTCACAATTCTCCCTGTCATTGTCAATAATTTTGAGATGAAATTCTTCGCTATATAATTTTGCAAACCGCTGCGCAATGCGGCTTCCGCCGACAATCAAAGCTTTTTTTACCACTCTTTTCTTTTTCCCGCATATATCCCTGACTTCCTGTATAAATGGGGGCGTCGTTATAAAATAAACAATATCATCCCTACGTATCTCATCGTTACCATTTGGAATTATAGTTTCATTATTCCTTTTTATTGCGGCGACATGGAAATCATGAGTCTTAACAGGAAGATCCTTGAGTTTACAATCTATGAGAGGTGAGTCGCCATGTAACTTAACGCCGATAAGCAATAATCCTCCATTATGAAGCTCACCCCAATAACGTGCCCAATTATGGTATAACGCAACAGCTATTTCTTGAGCTGCAATGTTCTCCGGATATATAAGAAAATCGACTCCAACGTCTTTTAATATTGACCCATTTTCGGGAATAAGAAATTCGCTGTTGTCAATTCTGGCAACAGTTTTCTTCGCTCCAAGACGTTTTGCGATAGCACAACTGGTTATATTACGTGTTTCATACGGAGTCACCGCAATATATAAATCTGCATTTGACACTCCAACATCACGAAGGCTATTGAAAGAAGAGGTCGATCCATTCCATGTCATTAGATTGTAGTTGGCATCAATCACGTCAAGACGCGCCTGATCATTATCGATCAATATAATATCCTGATCTTCGTTCGACAACATCTTTGCAAGATGTGTGCCGACTTCTCCTGCTCCGGCTATTACAATTTTCATTTGTTAGAAGGTTTAACGTTCTTGTCAGCAGGGAGACTTTTGACAACACTCTTTACTGTACGAATAATTCCATCTGAATCGTAGCCACAATCAGCGTGGAGCTGGTCTACTTTAGCATGATAAATCCACGTGTCTGGTGCTCCAAGTTTAACAACTGGAAGATGATAGCCGTTTGCATTCAGCCAATCTGTAACTGTCGTTCCGAAACCACCTTCTTTGACACCATCTTCAACTGTGATTATCGCACTGTAATTTTCAGCAATAAGTTTAAGCAAAGCTTCATCAACCGGTTTCACCCAGATCATATCAAAAACATCGGTATTTATTCCTTCGGAATGTAATGTCTCGGCTGCAGACATAGCATCATATCCAATCGGTCCTATTGTCAGGATTGCGATCTTTGCATTGTTGCTTCCAAAGATTTTTCTTCCTTTACCGATTTCCAAGCCGGATGACACAGAGACTGTGTCATCACCCTTTGCCTTACCTCGTGGATATCTTATTGCCATAGGCTCGGATAGCGCTTCAGCTGTTATCATTAATCTTTTCAATGATTCAATATCCATCGGGGATGCGACTCTCATTCCCGGAATCATTCTCAAATATGCGATATCGAAAAGACCATGATGGGTGACGCCGTCTTCACCAACAAGACCAGCTCTGTCAATACACAATACAACAGGTAGTTTTTGAATTGCGACATCATGGATTATATTGTCAAAACCTCTCTGAAGGAATGAGGAGTATATTGCAACAAACGGCTTTTTGCCGGCTGCCGCAAGACCGCCGGCAAAAGTAACAGCGTGTCCTTCCGATATTCCAACGTCAAATGTGCGTTTAGGAAAGCTTCTCATCATTTTATTCATGGAAGTTCCAGAAAGCATAGCTGCCGTGATTCCTACGATTTTATCGTTCTTCTCCGCAAGTTTGACAAGTGTATCTCCAAAAACTTCCTGCCACAGGGGAGTGGAAGAGGAAGATACAATTTTCTCCCCTGTTTCCGGATCAAAATTGCCTGGTGCATGCCATGCCTGCGGATTATCTTCAGCCGCCTTGTATCCTTTCCCCTTTACGGTGCGCAAATGCAAGATACGAGGTCCCTTCATGTCTTTTATGTCGGACAATACTTTTACAACCTTATTGACATCATTACCGTCAAAAGGTCCGAAATAGCGGATATTAAGCCCTTCAAAGATATTTTGCTGGGTAGAGACCAAAGACTTGATAGCATTGTTGAATCTCAAAAGCAGACCTTTTCTCTTGTCATTTACAAGACCTAATTTCTTAAATAAATTATATACCTTGTATCTAAGTCTATTGTATGAAGCGGATGTTGTCATATCCGACAGGTAACGATGCATGGCACCTACCGGGCTATCAATAGACATGTCGTTATCATTTAAAATGATGAGAAGATTATTGGGATTATTTGATGCGTTGTTCAATCCTTCAAAAGCCAATCCATTGCTTATTGAAGCATCACCGACCAAGGCAATGGTTTTACGATCTTCCTCACCGGGGGTGTTAAGATCAGCAATAGCCATTCCCAACGCCGCAGATATGGAATTTCCAGCATGTCCACAAACAAATGTGTCATATTCACTTTCTGCGGGGAAGGGGAAGCCGCTGATTCCGCCGGCAGTGCGCTGATTAGGGAAAAGATCGCGTCTCCCGGTTAATAGTTTATGAGCATAAGCCTGATGTCCGACATCCCAAACCACTCGATCACGAGGAGTATTGAAAACATAATGAAGCGCCACAATAATTTCTACAGCACCCATGCTCGAACCAAAATGTCCGGGATTGTGCGAGAGATTTTCAATCATGTATTCTCTTATCTCGGCGCAAAGCTGAGGAAGTTGCTCTTGCTGTAATTTTCTGAGCTCTTCCGGACTGTCTATATGATTGAGTAGATTCATTCCTTGCCAAAATATTTTTTATATAACGGCACAAAGATGATGATACCTGTCATTGCGGCAATCAGTATATTCTTTAAATTTATACCGCCAGCCGACAATAACAGCCACACAAGCCATATCCAAATGATGGCGAGTATGACGATTCCTATGACTTTAGATGTGCTCATCAAAGTGCGAATTTACTAAAAATTCTCCAATTTCATCTAATCATATAATATTTTATCGTTAGTATAATGATAAATCCGATATAATAACTAATTTTGTAGCCGCAAGTTATGGGCATAATAAAACACATAAAAAAATTTGTGCTGTCAACAAGGATTTTTGCCTTCCTCCTGTTGATAGCGTTTTTCATTAGCCCTTCTTGTCGCTTCAGCAATAAAACAAGAGTATCTGAAGAAGCAAATCAGGTTCCCGACACATTGGTATCTATAGAAGATTCGGACACCTTACCGGAAATTAATACGACACAGATGATAACCCCGATAAGTGAAGACCCCGATGATCTAATGGAGTTTATGCGCGCCTCTGAAAATTGGGAAGCATATAAAACAGGCATATTGCCTCTTATGATAGAAAAATCACCGGAATATACAAAAAAATTGCTGAATAACATTTACTCGGGATTCATTGCCGTCGACAAAAGCAGAATGAAGGTCATATTATTCGATAAATTCGGGAATCTTCAAAAGTCTTACGGAATGGCGTGCGCAAAAAATTACGGAACTAAACATGAAAAAGGCGATTCCCGGACTCCTGAAGGTTTTTTCTCAGTCGAAGGTATTTATGACAGTACTGACTGGCTTTTTACTGATGACAATGGTGTAACTTCAAAAAAGAAGGGGCAATTCGGACCTAGATTCATTCGCTTGCTTATTCCCGGCACTTCACAAATCGGAATCCATGGCACCTGTGCGCCCTGGAGTATTGGCGCTCGGGCAAGTCATGGTTGCATTAGAATAACAAACGAAAATATCCTTGAGCTAGTTGATCTTGTAGAAATCGGGATGCCGGTAATCGTAATTCCTGGGCGCAAAGATATTGAGCAGAATATAATCGAAGGGTATGATATTCCCTGGATACCGACATCGGCTACAGCAAAAGAACCTAAAATAAAGCAGGATAAGACTGTTGTGCCGGAAATACTACCGGATACTGTACCCCTGAAAGACACGCTTCCAGAACAAGTTGTAGACACAACAATTGAATTGGAAAAAGATACTGCAAATAATGTTATTAATTGAGGAAATTTCATTAATTTTGTATTTAAAAGCATAAATTGCTTGTTGCAAGTAAATGAACAATTACGAAAGTTATACTCCGCATATAGATACAAATGAAGAGCCTCCAGTTGTAACCCAGGATAATCCAGATATTCCTGAAAAAAAGAAAAGGGGTTCGGTATCTAAACACCATACACTTAAAGCCCGACAAACAAACAACGTCAAAACATCTACGAAATCTGAAACCTCCTTATTTAAAAATATCAGAGAGTTTCTGAAAACTCCCGCATTGCGACAGATTCTCGGTATTTTTCTGGGGTGCCTGGCTGTTTATCTGCTCATCTCTTTTCTTTCATATTTTACAGCTTGCATAAAAGATCAATCTGTCATAAATTCCACACCAGTTGGGGGCGCAGCAAGAATCGCAAACCATGGTGGGGAAGGGGGTGCCCGCTTGTCTGAATTTCTTATAAATAGAAGTTTTGGCGTTGGATCATTCGTAATAATAGTCTGGCTTGCTGCCATGAGTATGAAGCTACTTATAGGTAAACCTCGATTCAAAAGCGTCAATTTCACAATCAAGTGTTTTGTGGCGTTAATCACAGTGTCTTTGATAGTCGGGATTTCAAGCGTAGTTACTAATACATATGTCAACTGGGGAGGTTATCACGCGCATTATGTTTATGAATTCATAAACAGCTTTTTGGGGTATGGTTCCTATATCCTGTGCTTTTTCATGGTGGCTTTGTTTGTCGTGATATGCCTGAATGATCTAATTTCATGGATCAGACGTAAATACAATGAAAGGGCTGAAAGAAAAAGAATAGCAGCAGAAGAGAAAGCGGCAATACTTGCCCGGGAGGAGGCTATAAGACGCGATGAACAGGCGGAACATATTGACGATATCAAAGCTGGAGAAAGTGTCACGTTGGTTACATCCGACACAAACGATAGTATTGAGGATGATACGCAGGTTTCATTCACAAATACCTATGTTCTTGACAACGATGATAACGATGAAAATGATCCTGCTGCAGAAGACAGGGTAGTGAAGGAAAAAACCTCTGATGATAGTTATCAGGGCGAAGATGGTCAAGATTTGGATAATACGGTCGGATTAACCGATAACAAGATTGAAACTCCATCCGAAGAAACTTCTACACCGGAAGCTGACGATTCCACAATGGTAGTAAAGGTTAATCAGATTGACCAGGATGGGAAACGTCATTATAGCTCTCAGTTGGATTTTGAAGCGGATCATAAATATAAGTTTCCTCCATTTGATCTGATGCGGGAAGGCGTGACTAAAATCAGTGTTGATGCGGATGAACAACTCGAAAACAAAGCCAAGATCCAGAAGACACTTCTTGATTTTGGTATACCAATCACAAAGATAGAGGCAACTGTCGGTCCGACAGTAACACTTTATGAAATCGTTCCGGACAAAGGAATAAAGATTGCCAAAATCCGTAGCCTTGTAGATGATATTGCTCTTAGTCTTTCTGCGAGAGGCGTCAGAATTATAGCTCCAATACCAGGCAAAGGCACCGTAGGAATTGAAGTCGCTAACAAAGATCCTCTCACGGTTTCAATGCAAACGGTGATCAAATCTAAGAAATATCAAGAGAGCAAATATAATCTGCCGATAGCACTTGGATCCACAATATCAAATGAAGTATATATCGCGGACCTTGCAAAAATGCCTCATTTGCTTGTGGCAGGTGCCACGGGGCAGGGAAAATCGGTCGGCCTTAATGCCATTATAACATCCTTGCTATATTGTAAGAGTCCGTCACAGTTAAAGTTTGTGATGATAGATCCCAAACAGGTGGAATTCAGCTTATACAATAAGCTGAAGAACCATTATCTCGCTGTCATTCCTGAGGATATTGACACCGATGAGCCCGTCATCACTGATATGCAGAAAGTAGAGGCAACCCTTAACTCGCTGTGTATTGAGATGGATAACCGTTATACTCTTCTTAAGAATGCCCATGCGAGAAACATTGAGGAATATAACGGCAAGATCAAGGAAGGTAAACTGAATCCGACGGAAGGTCACCGCTTTTTACCATACATTGTGGTTGTGGTTGATGAGTTCGGTGATTTGATAATGGTTTCGGGTAAAAATGTTGAGATGCCCATCGCCCGTCTTGCGCAGAAAGCGAGAGCGGTTGGAATGCACGTTATAATCGCAACGCAGAGACCATCAACAAACGTTATCACCGGTATTATCAAAGCTAACTTTCCGGCGCGTATTTCCTTTAAGGTTTCATCAGGAGTCGACTCAAAGACTATTCTCGACACCCCCGGTGCCCAGCATCTTATTGGACGTGGCGACATGCTGATATTCAATAATTCGGAAATGGTTCGCGTTCAATGCGCATTTATCGATACTCCGGAAGTTGAATCAATTTGCGAATATGTAGAGAAACAGCCATATGCTCCTGGTCCATATGAATTGCCTGAGCCTCCGATGCTAAATAATGATGACAACGGAGGTGGTGGCAATGGTCCGGTAGGTGACCGGGATCCTTTGTTTGAAGAAGTTGCAAGAAGAGTTGTCAACTCCAACACTGCCTCCACTTCTTCTCTCCAGCGCGTTTATTCAATAGGATATAACAGAGCCGGTAAAATTATGGATCAACTTGAGGCGGCAGGAATCGTTGGACCATCTCAGGGTGGAAAACCCCGTGCGGTTCTTGTTGATCCTGTCGGACTCGAAAGTATTCTTGCAAGTATATGATAAGTTTAAAGACTTCTTTTATGAATTACATTAAATTTTTTAAATATCTGGCTGTATTTTTTCTGTTGTGTGGAGCGCTCGACATGTCGGGTGCAACTGCTTCAGAAATCATGAATAAAGCTGCAAGAAAAGCAAAAAGCGCTCAAACGATATCAGGTACATTCTCTGTAACCACCTCAGGGAAGACTTTTAATGGCTCCCTTAAGGCGAGTGGCTCCAAATTCTCATTCTTGACTCCGATGGCATCATCGTGGTATAATGGAAAGAATATGTGGACATATAATGCATCTTCAAAAGAGACAACACTTGTTACCCCAACAGCAAGTGAAATAGCTGAATCAAATCCGTTTGAATATTTAAGGACATATTCTGCCAATTATAACGCGACATTCTCAAATAAAAAGATCGCTGGCAAATATGTGATAGTGCTTCTTCCAAAATCGAAACGGAACACAATCAAATCAGTAGAAGTTTCATTGAATGGTAAGACATTAAAGCCAGAAAGATTTGTTATTACTCCCAGATCGGGTGCTTCTACTACAATAAACGTAAAATCGCTTGAATACTCAGGTGCAGTCAAGGCATCAGAGTTTGAATATCCCAAAAGTAAATATCCGGGTGTTCAAATTATTGATCTCAGATAAGACCATTTTTTATAATAAAATGTTAAATATAATGAGCGTCATTACTTGCTCAATGAATATTTATCAGAATAAAATAAACGAATAAATACAAAATTTCATGACTGAAGAAAGAGCCAAGGTATTGATCATAGGGTCGGGACCCGCAGGTTACACAGCAGGCATATATGCCTCACGGGCGAACCTCAATCCCGTAATATACGAGGGTAATCAACCTGGTGGTCAGCTCACACAGACCACTGAGATAGAGAATTTTCCGGGCTATCCGGATGGAGTGCAGGGAATGGAGATGATGCAGCAGCTCCGTGATCAGGCTGAACGTTTTGGGGCACGTGTCGTAGCACGACTTATCGACAGTGTTGACTTCTCAAAACATCCGTTCCGTTGCGTTGACGATAGGGGTGATGTTGTTGTTGCAGACACAGTGATCATATCAACTGGAGCTTCAGCAAAGTATCTCGGGCTTGCAGATGAAGAGAAATACAAAGGAATGGGAGTCAGTGCTTGTGCCACCTGCGACGGATTCTTCTATCGGAAAAAGAATGTTGCTGTAGTTGGAGGCGGTGACACAGCTTGCGAGGAAGCTCTTTATCTTTCCACTTTGGCAAAGAAAGTTTACATGATTGTCCGTAAAGATTATCTGCGTGCATCTGACATCATGAAGAAGCGCGTCGCAGAACGTGACAACATTGAGATTCTTTACAATTGCAATACCGTAGGTCTGTTCGGAGAAGATGGTGTTGAGGGTGCACGACTTGTGCGTCATCTTGGAAAACCGGATCAGGAGGAATTTAATATTCAGATTGATGGTTTCTTCCTTGGAATAGGTCACAAGCCGAACACTGACATATTCAAAGGTCAGATTGACATGGATGATGAAGGATATATTAAGGTGAATTCGCCATATACAAGCACCAATGTTGCCGGAGTTTTTGCGGCAGGTGATTGTGCCGACCCCATTTATCGTCAGGCAGTAAGTGCTGCGGGCACCGGTTGCCGTGCCGCTATTGATGCTGAGAGATATATTCTTGAGAACAATCTATAATCCTCATTGAAAGTATCCAATTTATGGAAGACAAACAAACCACGCTCGATCGCAGATATTTAAGAATGGCAGGAATATGGAGTGAAAATTCATATTGTCAACGTCGAAAAGTCGGAGCTATTCTTGTTAAGGACAAGATGATCATATCAGATGGATACAACGGAACTCCCGCTGGTTTCGATAATGTGTGCGAAAGTAAAGACGGAGTAACATTCCCATATGTATTGCATGCAGAGGCAAATGCCATAACAAAGGTGGCGCGTTCTAACAACTCAAGTGAGGGAAGCACATTATATGTGTCAACAAGTCCTTGTATGGAGTGTTCCAAACTTATTATTCAGGCAGGCATCAAACGTGTGGTGTTTTCTGACATATACAGAATAACTGATGGTCTTGAACTGCTGAAGAAAGCCGGGATTGAGGTGGTATATCTTCCTTTTGAATCCGGTGAATGTGAGTAAAACAGGTTACAGATGTAACTTCGAATAATGGCAAGAAAAAGAAACATATCTGCAATTCTCCTTCCCGTGGCAATTTCCGCAGGAATAATAGGAGGTATTTTTATTGGTAAATATGAGGCTGTAAGGAAACTGACACCCGGACAAGAGAAAATGCAAACCATATTGGGATTGATACGAAATCAATATGTTGATGAAATTGATGTCGATTCCTTGATGGAGACTGCCATTCCTGATTTGTTAGCATCTCTTGATCCTCATTCAGCCTATATACCCAAATCGGAACTGACAGCTACTAACGAAGAACTTGAAGGAGCGTTCGGAGGAGTCGGCGTGTCTTTCCAGATTCTTTCAGACACCGTAAAAGTTATTGAAGTCGTGCCGGGGGGACCTGCTGAACTTGTTGGGCTTCTACCCGGGGATATGATCCTTGAAGCTGATGGCAAAGTGCTTTACGGCGACAAGATAACAAACCAAGACGTATTCAAGCATCTTAGAGGGAAGGAGGGAACGAAGGTTACGCTGAAAGTTAAACGACGCGGAGTTGCTAAGAATTTAACTTTCGATATTATCCGTGATAAAATACCGGAATATAGTGTGGATTCCAAATACATGCTTACTGACAAAATCGGTTACATAAGGGTAAGCAAGTTTGCACGAACAACCTATAATGAATTTTTCAATGCCCTCGTAGAGCTTAGAAAAAAAGGTGCCCAAAAGTTTGTGCTCGATTTTCGAGGGAATTCAGGTGGTTTCATGGATCAGGCTATATTTATGGCTAATGAATTTCTCCCTGCAGGTAAAATGATAGTCTACACACAGGGAAGAAGACCGGAAAATGAAACCATGGCTATCAGCGACGGAAACGGACAATTCCAGGATGTTGAAGTCACTGTGCTCACGAATGAGTTTTCTGCATCAGCTTCAGAAATTTTTGCCGGTGCAATTCAGGATAATGACCGTGGGCTTGTGATCGGTCGACGCACTTTCGGGAAGGGATTGGTTCAGAATCCTATAGTTTTGCCTGACAGTTCGGGTATGAGGTTGACCGTGGCTCGATATTACACACCTTCCGGACGATGCATTCAAAAGGAATATAAGCGTGGGCGTGATGGAAAATACGAACTTGATATTCTTGACCGGTATAATCATGGGGAATTTTACTCTCAAGATTCGGTAAAAATGGATAAGAGCAAGATCTTCAAAACTCCCAATGGAAGAACGGTGTATGGAGGCGGCGGCATAATGCCGGATATTTTCGTGCCAGAAGACACCACCGGTTACACATCTTATTATCTTGAAGCTCTTAACCGTGGACTTATCCAGCGTTATGCGGGTGAATTTGCCGAGACATACCGTCCAATGCTTAAAGGAAAGAACACGATGACCGAGCTATCCAGAATAATGCCACGCGACAATATGTTGCTCAATAATTTTGTGACATATGCGGCAAACAATGGATTGCCGGCGCGTTGGTATTATATAAATAGGTCGCGAGATCTCCTCCTGAATCAGTTAAAGGCAGTCATCGCGAGAGATTTGATAGGATTCAATTCTTTCCTTGAAATATTGAATCAGAAAGATCCCACAGTGCTCAGGGCTGTTAAGATTCTCGACGAAGGCAAATCACCTGTTGACATAAAAGATTAATCATTCTGCATGATGGCATTCGCCATCATGCAGAAATAAAAACATAATACTATGGAAAAGAATGAAATAAGAAGAAAAATCAAAGCAATGAGATCAATGCTTCTTGAATCGGAACGCATTGCTGCAGCAGAAGAAGTATTTGCGCAACTTGAGAAGAGCGCAGCCTTCATTATGGCAAACCATATATTGATGTATCATTCATTGCCTGATGAATTGTCAACGCATGGGTTCCTTAAGAAATGGCGAGATAAAAAGCATTTTTATCTTCCGAGAGTAAATGGAGTGAATCTTGATATTTTGCCATATGATGAAAGTCGTCTTGAACTTGGGGCATTTCATATAGAAGAACCAACAGGAAACAATACCATAGATCCGGAAAATATCGAGCTTATTGTTGTGCCAGCTGTTGCCTATGACCGCAGCGGCAACAGGCTGGGAAGAGGGAAAGGTTTTTATGATCGACTCCTTAAAACAACCAAGGCTACAAAGATAGGTGTCGGATACGAATTTCAAATGGTGGATGAAATCCCGGTGGAACCCCATGATGTTAAGATGGACATGGTCATTACACAGAACTCATGTGTAGTTATAAAGGAAAGAAGAAAGAAATGAGAAGTTTGAGGTAAGAGGTAATGGGCTCGCCAAGACTATGTCAGCATTATAAGATGACTGGCATGCAAGTTGAAGGCGAGTCCATTTACCTTTCACCTTTTACCTTTCACCTTTTACCTTAAATTTAGATATATTGTTTTAAAATCGGCTTTTCTCTTTGCAAATTGAAATTTAAGAACTATCTTTGTAAATTAACATTATCAATGTGTTCCACTCGTTGAGATCGTTGTGCTTTAAAGTATAAAACAATTCAACTTTCGCAAGCGTAAAGTTGAAGTTTATAAGTTTAATCGCGCTGTGCGCAGTTTATGAGTTTATTTGTTTGATGGGAATAAATGTAAACTCAGACATATTCGCATATGATAAACTCTTTAACTACTAAACTCTTAAACTTTAAGTTGAAGCCTGCGAAACTTAAATTAAACAACATAATAACATAATAAATTACTAACCCAATCAATTATGATTATCAAAAGAATGTTAACTGCGGCTATAATGCTTATAGGCACTTTGGGCGCTTTCGCACAGCCGCAAATGCAGCCGCTTCCGCTGAATCCGGCGGTGAAACACGGAACGCTGCCCAACGGTCTCCAATACTTCATACTTCATAATGAGGAGCCGAAAGATCGCGCAAATTTCTATATTGCGCAGAAAGTGGGGTCAACTCTTGAAACTACCGAACAGCTTGGCTTGGCTCATTTCCTTGAGCATATGGCATTTAATGGTACAAGCCATTATCCGGGCAAAGATATGCTCAACTATCTTCAGAACAAGGGTATCCGTTTTGGGGCTGATATAAATGCTTATACAAGTTTTGACGAAACTGTATATAACATCAACAATGTGCCTACTACTGATACCGCACTTATGGATAGTGTTTTGCTTGCCATCCACGACTGGAGTTGCGAAATTCTTCTTGAAGAAGATGAAATCAATGCCGAGCGCGGTGTAATTGAGGAAGAATGGCGCTCTCGCAATGATGCAAGTTCACGAATGGTGGAATACATCCTTCCTAAGATTTATAAGGAATATCAGTATCAACAGACCCCTATCGGCAAGATGGAGGTTGTGCGCAATTTTAAGCCGGAGGTTTTGCGCGCATATTATAAGAAATGGTATCGTCCTGATCAACAAGGCATAGTTATTGTTGGTGACTTTGATGCCGCAGAGATGGAGAAAAAAGTAATCGATCTTTTCACTCCTATTCAAATGCCCGAAAATGCAGCTGAGAGGACATACCCCGTTGTCAGCGATAATAAAGAACCAATTTTTGTTTTCTTTGATGATCCTGAGCTGCAGTTTCCACGATTGACATTAAGTTTCAAATCTGAAAAGACTCCGTTTGAACAGCGCAACACCCTCCCCGGCTTTGTGCAGGATCAGCTTCTTGAGTCTATTTTGTCAAGTCTTATAAACAACAGATTATCTGAATATAATCAGAAACCTGAATGCAAATATGCATATGCAGGCGTAAGCTTTGGAGATTATTGGATTTCAAAAACCAAAGCTGCTTTCACTTTGACTGTGGTAGGTAAAACTGAAATTAAAGATGCGTTTGCAGAAGCAATCGGTATCGTTGCGCGTGCATGCAAAACAGGTTTCACGGATTCTGAGCTTCAGCGCGTTCGCGATAACATGATTTCAAGATACGAAAGAATGTATAATGAACGTAACAAAACCACTAATGGTGCTTTTGCTCAAGAACTTATCCGCCATTTTGTTGATAATGAAGCCGCACCTGGCATCGAGGCTGAATTCGAGCTCGTTAAACAGCTCCTTCCCAATATTCCCGTGCAGGCTATCAATCAGGTAGCAGCAATGCTTCTAACTCCTGAGAATCAGGTTATGGTTATCGATCAGCCAAAGAAAGATGAATTTACAGTCGTTACAGAGCAGGATATGATTCCGGTTCTTAATAATGCGCTTAATGCGGAATATGAAGCTTATGTAGACGAAGTCATAACAGATCCTCTTATTGAGAAACTTCCTAAACCAGGTAAGGTGAAAGCACAGTCTGCAGGTAAATTCGGCACTACTGAACTTCTTCTTTCAAATGGAGTTAAAGTTATTGTCAAGCCCACTGATTTTAAAGCAGATGAAATTCGTGTCACCGCATTTAGAAATGGAGGTAAACGTTCTTACCCGGAATCTCAGGCAGCTAACGTGCTCTTGATGGAAGATGCATACTCAGCAAGCAAACTTGGTAACTTCGACAATACAAAACTCAGAAAATATCTTGCCGGAAAAGTTGCGTCTTTGAGTTATTCATTGGGCAATACTGTAAATGAATTCAGCGGAAGAAGCTCGGTTAAAGATCTTCCTACGCTTATGGAACTTATCTATGCCGGCTTTACATCTGTCAATCCCGATCCTGAAACTTATAATTCCTTGATGGATCAGGCACGCACAATGCTTAAAAACAGAGATGCAGATCCCAATCATGTATTTGCAAAACATTTGGCAGCTGCACAATATGGCAATAATCCGATGTTCCAGGAAATAGATGTCAATACAATTGACAGTGCAAATTATCCTGAAATGGTGAATATGATCAAGCAGTCAACAGCCAATGCAGCTGACTATACTTTTATCTTCGTTGGTAATGTTGATATCGAAACTCTCAAGCCCCTGCTTGAGCAATATGTGGCTTCTCTGCCCGCATCAAAGAAGGGTAAGTCAGTTGTTAAGGATCTTACGCCTATCGCTATAGCAAGTGGACAGGTAATTGACAATTTCAAGCAGCCAATGCATTCTCCCAAATCTCAGGTTTATGCAGTATTCTCGGGAACAAATGTTCCCTATTCCATCGAAAATGCTGTAAAACTTAGCACAATCGGGCAGATCCTACGTATGGTATACACAGAGACTCTTCGTGAAGAGATGGGTGGAACATACAGCCCGGGTGCAGGTGCTGTATTAAACCCATATACAGGTCAATGGATGATACTTTACACATATGAGACCAATGCCGATATGCTTGGCAAGATGGAAGAGAGAGCTAACTCTGAATTCCTCAAGCTGCTGAATGAAGGAGCAAGCGAGAAAGACTTCAACAAGGTGAAGGAAGCCACAATGAAACAATATGAAATCAATGTCCGCAACAATGGATATTGGGAAAATAACCTTCTCAATTATGAAAAAGGCTTTGATGACATCACCAATCATAAGGCAGCCATCGAGAACCTGACTCTTGTAGAGCTCAATAAATTTATGAAGAACCTTTACAATGGCAAGAACAGGATAGAGGTCATCATGGAAGGTGTTGAAGCAAAATAATAACAAACTATCCAATAAAAAAGGAGCGATAATGTCGCTCCTTTTTTTATTGGATAAGTAAGTAAGAAAAATTAATGCACATATAAAACGCAGTTATTTTTGAGATGT
>CAJUDL010000016.1:2585-72134 GCA_910585285.1 uncultured Muribaculaceae bacterium | reverse complement strand
AAACGTCATATTTATTAAAATTAAATGACAAATTTTAATCGTTATTATAGAAAGAACGACCCACCGAAAATAATCCACATCGTGAAAATACAAAATTTTCTATTTTTAATTTTTTTGTTTGAAACGCTTGTTTATTAATAAGATAATGCATACCTTCGCACAAAATCTGATAACATGACCAACTGCGATTACGAAAATGAGATGTTATTGGTGGCTGCCCTTAAACTCGACAGCCACGAAGCTTTCGTTCGGATTTTTCAGCATTATTATCCGGATCTGGTCATGTTTGCATCCCGTTTTATCCTCGACAGGGAAACCTGTGAAGACATAGTTCAGGAAGCATTCGTTAAAATATGGAGCAACCGGAAGTTTCTTGAGATACGAACGTCGCTGCGAACATATCTCATATCTTTGGTACAACATCTGGCTCTTGATGAACTGAAACACCGCAAGGTGAAAACATTATATCAGGATAAGAACCATGAAACAATCCTGGCACTCTCGGCTGAAGAGCACTTGTTCTATACCGAACTCAACGCCGCAGTCGATAATCTGCTGGCAAACCTTGATCCTGCAGTGCGCGAGACCTACCTCCTGAGTCGCGTGCAGCGATTGAAGTATGTCGAAATTGCACAGCGCCTGAACATATCGGTCCGCACGGTCGAATCAAGGATAAGCAAGGTTGTGAACTACCTGCAGCGCAATCTTTCTTCCTTCAAGAGCATAATAATCCTAATATTGTCAAGCCTTTATATATTTTTGAACAGATGAACCCGGAAACAGACAATACAAATCTGAATATTCAGATAACCCGATATCTTGCGGGCGAAGCCTCTCCCCAAGAAATTGAAGATCTTCTTCATTGGATAGAACAATCCGATGAAAACCGTCGATATTTCATTAGGCAACAGGATATATGGTCTGCCTTGAATCCTGTTTTCGATATTGAGGAAATAGATATGGAGAAGTCGGAACGCAGCATTATGTTCAAAACCGGCATCAAGGGCAATGGTTTCATTATTACATTCCGGAAATTTGTAAAATTCTGTTCCCGTTTTGCGGCAGCAGCTTTCCTGCCCCTTCTCGCTGTCGCACTGTATTTCTTTATTCAATCAAGAGATAGCGGACAACAGATGATTTCCGTGAAGACAACCTACGGATGCACAAGTCAAGCCACACTCCCCGACGGCACTGACGTGTGGCTTAATGCGAACAGCACCATTCAATATCCGGCAAAGTTCAAAGAAGATACAAGAGAAGTTATTCTAAATGGCGAGGCGTACTTCGATGTCCAATCCGACAAGGCACATCCTTTCAAAGTCTCTACTACATATCTCTCGGTGACAGCCACGGGAACCCAATTCAATGTCAACGCATATGATCCCAGCGCATCTGTCACTCTTGTGGAAGGGAAAGTGGATGTGGACACGCCGTTCGATAGAATTTCTTTAAAACCGGGCGATCATCTCGCCATGCACAATGGCATCCCCCAAGTAGACAAAGCTATAGATACTGAGAAATATTGTTCATGGAAGGAAGGTGTGATAATTTTTGATGACGAACGTCTGGATAAAATATGTTCTACACTACATCACATATATGGAGTAGAATTCGAAATTGCACCCGAACTGACCTCAAGAACTTTTCATATGGTTCTCAGAGGTGAGAACTTACAGGAAATACTACATTTCCTTGAGATGACGGCACCAGTGAGATGCATACCGGATGAAGAATCTTCATCTACAGACTCAATCCGCATCTCTCAAAAAATATACATCAAAAGTAAGTAACAGAATGAAAAAAGCATTGATCTTTGTGTCGAGCCTGATATTAACAGGTTTTGCAATACATGCCAAATCCAACGTCACAGATACAAAATTCTTAAGTCATGGCAACCCCTGCTTTTCAGGACCATATGCTGATCCGGAAGGGATTGTTTATGGCGACAGAGTGTT
Organism: uncultured Muribaculaceae bacterium; assembly: GCA_910585285.1. Taxonomy (GTDB): domain Bacteria; phylum Bacteroidota; class Bacteroidia; order Bacteroidales; family Muribaculaceae; genus Lepagella. The sequence goes on along the minus strand of CAJUDL010000016.1, from coordinate 70,179 downwards.
CATATATCCTACGCGCAGTCTTCCTTTCAAGGAGCAGACGGCGATGGATTGCTTCTCGACCACAGATCTGAAACACTGGACAAAGCATGAGAACATCATAGACACAGCTGAAGTCAAGTGGGCTTGGGGTGCATTATGGGCACCGGCTGTGCTCGAAAAGGATGGGAAGTATTATCTCTTCTTCGGAGCCAACGATGTTCACGAAGGGGAAATCGGTGGGATCGGTGTGGCTGTCAGCAACCGACCCGAAGGTCCATTCAAAGATCTATTGGGACATCCCCTCATCAATGAAATAGTCAACGGTGCCCAGCCGATTGACCAGTTTGTATTCCGGGATAAAGACGGAAGTTATTACATGTATTACGGCGGTTGGGGACATTGCAACTTGGTCAAGCTGGCTGATGACTTCAAATCACTCGTTCCATTCCCGGACGGTACCATATATAAAGAAGTGACCCCCAATGATTACACCGAGGGTCCTTTCATGCTTCTTAAGGATGGAAAATATTATTTCATGTGGAGCGAGGGAAACTGGACAAAAGATGACTACAGGGTAGCCTATGCAATCGCGGATTCTCCATTCGGTCCGTTCAATAGAATTGGTACAATTCTGGAATCGGATCAGGAAATAGGGACAGGCGCAGGTCATCACTCAGTTATCCAATCTTCAAAAACCGGGAAGTATTATATTATCTACCACCGACATCCACTCGGAGCTACTGACGGCAACAACCGAGTAACATGTATCGATGAACTCCGCTTCGATTCAGAAGGAAAGATACTTCCGGTAAAAATGACCTTCTCCGGACCCGGAGCCACATCATTTTGATAATAAGGGCTTTTACAAAGCACTTATTATCAGCCAGTAGACGAGAGCAGCGAGAGCGGCACCGATAATCGGACCGACAATCGGTACCCAGGCGTAGCTCCATTGGCTGTCGCCTTTACCCTTGATTTTCAAGGTCTGATGAGCAAGACGCGGACCAAGGTCTCTTGCCGGATTGATGGCATAGCCAGTGGTGCCACCCAAAGAAAGACCTATGACCACCACAAGGAGAGCCACGGGAATCGCCCCGATACTCCCTAAGCCAACTTCCGCAGCATTTGATTTGTCACCTATGAAGAGGATAACGAGAATGAGCACGAATGTGCCCACAATTTCGCTGATCACATTGCGCCAGTGATTCCGGATTGCCGGGATAGTAGAGAAGACACCCAGCTTTGCTTCTTTGTCTTCCGTTGCATCGAAATGATCTTTATAGAAAACATATACTAAAGAAGCACCGGCATATGCACCAAGGATCTGAGCAATTATGTAGGGAACCACGAATGCCCAAGGAAATTTTCCGGCAGCGGCAAGTCCAATAGACACAGCGGGATTAAGATGGGCACCGGTGAATGGACCAGCCACAAGCACTCCGCACATAACGGCAAGTCCCCATGCCAGTGTCACCACTATCCAGCCTCCCCCTTCACCCTTAGATTTCTTCAGAGAGACGCACGCCACGACTCCGCAACCAAGCAGAATCATAATCATTGTGCCTAAGAACTCAAAGACACACTGAATGGTTAAAGAATATTCGTTCATAGTCTTTTATAGGTTTTAGGTTTCAGGCGTTAGGCTTTAGGTTCATTCGGCGAAGCTTTCTAAAGCCTAAAGCCTAACATCTAATGCCTTATTAATTCCTAAGATCTCTATGGACGGCATCATGCCAGCCGTTGATTTTCTTAATAACCTCATCCTTTGGCATCTCCGGTCTGAATTCAGCATCCAACTGCCATTGCTGCTGAATTGATTCGATGCTCGGCCAGTAACCTACGGCAAGTCCGGCGAGATAAGCCGCACCGAGAGCTGTTGTCTCCGTAATGCGCGGGCGCAAAACATCCGTAGCGAGTATGTCGCTCTGGAACTGCATAAGAAGATTATTACGCGACGCTCCACCGTCAACTTTCAGATTCTTGATAGGCAGATTGGCGTCTTTTTCCATGGCTTTTACAATATCGTATGTCTGGAAGGCAATCCCTTCGAGTGCGGCGCGGGCAATATGTGCGGTAGTGGTTCCACGAGAAATACCCGTGATCATCCCTCGCGCTTCCGGATCCCAGTATGGAGCCCCTAATCCGGTAAGTGCCGGAACAAAATAAACGCCATCAGTATCAGGCACCGAAGAAGCCAACTTCTCTACATCCGGGGAGCAGGAGATACACTTAAGATTGTCGCGCAACCATTGAACAACCGAACCTCCCACGAAAATCGATCCCTCAAGAGCATAATTCACAGTGTCACCGATTTTCCAGGCAATTGTCGTGATAAGGCGATTCTGAGAAAGGATAGGTTTTGTGCCACTGTTCATCAGCAAGAAACATCCCGTGCCGTATGTATTCTTTACAGATCCCGGCTCAACACACATCTGACCGAACAATGCCGCCTGCTGGTCACCTGCGATTCCGGCAATAGGAACATCGTGTGCAAAGATAGTGGTCGTGGTATGTCCATAGATCTCACTTGATGATTTCACCTCAGGCATCATGGATCTCGGAATATCGAAATAGTCGAGCAATTCCTGATCCCATTCAAGAGTATTGATATTGAAAAGCATGGTTCGGGAAGCGTTCGTCACATCAGTAACATGCACAGTGCCACGCGTCAGACGCCACACGAGCCAAGAATCAACAGTTCCGAACATAAGTTTTCCCTCCTCCGCACGTTTGCGCGCACCAGGCACATTATCCAGAATCCATTTGATCTTTGTCGCGCTAAAATAAGCATCGATTATCAGACCGGTCTTTTCCCTGATCGTCTCTGCCATTCCATCCTCAATCACTTTATTACAATAATCGGAAGTGCGTCGGTCCTGCCATACAATCGCGTTATACACAGGCTCCTCCGTATCGCGATCCCACACGATTGTTGTTTCTCGTTGGTTTGTGATTCCGATAGCCTCAATATTCTTTCCATTGATATCTATCGAAGAAATTGCCTCGGCAATCACAGCAGCCTGAGATGCCCAGATCTGGTGAGGGTCATGTTCCACCCATCCCGAATGAGGAAAAATCTGAGGGAATTCCTTTTGAGCCACAGCACGGATCGAACCGCTACGATCAAAAATGATTGCCCGGGAACTGCTCGTGCCCTGGTCGAGAGAGAGTATATACTTCTGAGAATCCATAGTACTATAAATTAATGTTAAATGTGCAATGTTAAATGTGCAATGTTAAATGTGCAATGTTAAATGTGCAATGCTTAGTGCATGAAGCATTCCGAGAGATTACGCACCTCCCTATTTATATAGAATACATTCGATCATATAAATAAGTTCGGTATATTTTCAATAAAGAAACGTTTTTTTCAACTTTATATTCTGATTTACATTGCTAAATCCATGTTTATCGGGCTGCGCACGATGAAGTAAGAAGTGAAAGGTAACAGGTAAGAAGGATGAATCGACATGTCTCTAACGTGAGCGTCAAGTCGTAGCTGCTTGTGGGTGGCGGGCTCCAGCTTGCTCGCAACTGTAGCACAAACAAAGGATATAATTCCTCTTCCTTGCCGCGAGGCTGCAGTTGCGAGCAACAGCAGCTACGATTTGAGGCACCGTTCGATACAGATTTGTCAAACGTGTTTCACCGATTACTGTGAATCAAGCTTCGCTCTTCGCGCCTTTGCATCCCAATAATTAAGACTCGGTTTGTTGAGGCGCGCCAATTCACCTTTACCCTATTACCTATAACCTTTAACCTTATCGGGCTGTGCCCGATAAATCGGAAGTTACGAAACCGAAAAATATCCGATCGAACATTCATAGTGCTAATAAATATTTGATTATCTTACAAAAATATTTAACTTTGTAGACAGATTAGTATTTGTAAAACCATAGCACATATTACAGTTGCAATCATGAACGATCTTGAACTTGTCCGATCCAAAATATATGAGATCCGCGGTCAGAAAGTGATGCTTGATTTTGACCTTGCTGAACTATATCAAGTTGAGACACGCGTTTTGAATCAAGCAGTAAAACGTAACGCAGAGCGCTTCCCCTATGATTTCATGTTTCAACTAAGTGCGGGAGAATGGGAGAATATGTCATCACAATTTGTGATGACATCAAGAGCCAAACGTCCAAAAAATTCTGTACCATATGCATTTACCGAACATGGAGTGGTAATGCTGTCAAGCATCTTAAGAAGCAGTGTTGCTATTCACGTGAGTATCCTGGTGGCACGTGCATTTGTCGCCATGAGACAATTTATGTCTTTACCAAAGACAGATAAATTCGCAGTATTGGAGCAACGTATCGAAAAGTTGGAAAACTACATCGAGGAAGTCATCACGGATGTTAACGATGTGAATGAGGATACGCGGATGCAGATAGAACTCATCAATGAATCGCTTGCCGAACTACAAGCTGAAAAGAAAACCCTGAAAGCCACCCGCCCTGCCATCGGATTCAAACCACAATAATATCCATAAAATCACCGTCAAATATTAAAAACAATCATTTGATTATTTAAAATCGAGTGTGGTTAGAGTGGCGGCGTCTGAAGAGACGGAGAGTCGCACTTGCGAGCCTTCAATTACAGGCATGTTGTGCGGGAAATGACCAACCGGGAGATTATACGCCACAGGAATATCTTTAATTCCTTTCTCTTGCAGAAAGCGTTCTATCATGCGTTCTGTGGATGGATAATTTCTGTCAGCTGAAGATTCCGTAAACTGTCCCACGGCAAGACCTTTCAATTTTGTGAATACGCCTTGCATAAGAAGTCTATATAAAATACGCTCAATCTTATAAATAGGTTCAGCAATATCCTCAATAAATAACACACAATTTTCCTTCAGCGCGCGGGCAAGCATATCATAAGGGGTGGCTGCCAGTCCATTGAGCACTGCCAGATTCCCTCCGATGAGCGTTCCTCGTGCCTCTCCGGGAATATTACATGGCATTATATCGGATTCCTTATTTTCGAAACTATACTCCGGCAATACTCCCGTTTTCAGAAATTCTACAACGGTTCTTCCACCTTCATGATCATCACGGAAGTCCTTTGCCATCGGTCCGTGAATCGAGGCAACTCCGTTATATAGCAATAAGGCATGCAATGCGGAAATATCCGAAAATCCTATAAGCCATTTGGGAAAATCAGACAAAAGACCATAGGGAACCAACGACAGTAAATGTGTGGCACCATATCCTCCGCGTGAACACAACACCGCTTTTATATCGGGATCTGTCCACACATTAAGAAAATCCACTATCCTATGGAGCGGATTTGCGGCAAAAGACCCGTATGCCGGACCTTTAGCATGCGGCATCACCACCGGTTCAAGACCGTTGGTGCGAAGGTATTCGGCAGCCTGATCAATATATTCCGGCTTAACTACCGATGCAGGAGATATTATTGCCACTTTATCTCCATTCCTGAGCGTTGAAGGGGTTATCATTATGTGTAATGTGCAATGTGTAATGTTTAATTATTTTAGTAACAGTTAATTTCACATTTAAAATTAAACATTATTTAATAGTCCATTACTTTTATTCCGGCATTACGGATACGTTGAGCGATCACGTCAAGCTCCGGTCTTTCCACTTTCTCCAGATGCTCCTCGGGAGTGGTCCGGTCAAGACTGTAGATCATCACTTCGCGGGGTTGAATACGCTTATATGCTTCAATGAGTGCATCAATCTCCTCCGGAGTAGTGTTGTCTATTTTGTGACCACAATGCTCTCCACGCAATATCATGGTCTGGATGATACCCGTTCCTGAAAATTGACAAAGTGCCTCTATAACTTTCTCGACAGTAAATTCTTTCGATGTCGGACGGTCGATGAGATGCATTGTCGGATCTATTGCCGAATCCAATTTCAGAATATTGTTATCAACGCGCTTCAGAGCCTCAGCAACCTCTGGATCGAAAATGCGTGTGGAGTTAGTCAGAACGGAAACCTTCGCAGTCGGATAGTATTTATCCCTAAGACTAAGTGTGTCATCTATGATAGCCGGGAAATCAGGATGAAGCGTCGGCTCTCCATTTCCGGAGAACGTTATCACATCCAGCGGATCTCCGGCGCCATTCATCTCTTTCAGTTTACTCTCAAGGGCATCACTCACCTGTTGGCGCGTAGGCAGTCCTGTTGTGCCTTTACCTTGCGAATTATAACCCGCCTCACAATACAGGCAATCGAAAGAACACACCTTCCCATCGTCAGGCATCAGATTTATGCCTAACGACACACCCAGTCTCCGGCTATGAATCGGTCCGAACACCGTTGAATGAAACAATACAGTCTGATCTTTTCCCATTTTTATCAGTTTTTACCGGTCAGCAAGCCCTGGAGGTCGTGAAGAGTGGTCAGGGCTTGGAGTGGGGTGAGATTATCGATATTTATACCTAAGAGACGGTCGCGAATCTGCGAGAGAAGGGGGTCATCAAGCTGGAAGAACGACAATTGGTATCCGTCGCGAGCCTTTCCGATATCTTTCATTCCTCCCTTTCCTTTGATTTTTCCATCTGCCGCACCCGGTTCTGTCTTGGAACCTTCTTCCAAACGAGCAAGCACCTGGTCTGCCCGCTTCACTATCGACGGCGGCATTCCCGCGAGTTTCGCCACATGAATACCGAAACTATGTGCCGATCCTCCTCTCTCAAGCTTACGCATGAACACGACTTTCCCTTTTATCTCTTTGACCGACACATTGTAGTTCACGATGCGGTTGAAAGTTTTTTCCATCTCGTTAAGCTCGTGATAATGCGTCGCAAAAAGAGTCTTCGGGCGAAAATGCCCGTTTTCATGAATATGCTCCACAATAGCCCAGGCTATCGATATGCCGTCATATGTCGACGTGCCTCGCCCAAGCTCATCGAAGAGGATAAGGGAGCGGTTGCTCATATTATTGAGAATTGAGGCAGCTTCATTCATCTCCACCATGAATGTAGATTCTCCGGAAGAGATATTGTCGCTCGCACCCACACGTGTGAATATCTTGTCAACTAACCCGATATGAGCCGCCTCAGCTGGAACAAACGAACCAATCTGAGCCATCAGCACAATCAGTGCCGTCTGGCGAAGCAATGCCGATTTACCGCTCATATTCGGACCGGTGATCATCAGGATCTGATGACCGTCGGAATCAAGTTCCACGCTGTTGCTTATATATGGGTCTCCGGCTGAGAGGCGGCGTTCTATCACAGGGTGTCGCCCTTCGGTGATTGAAATCTTCATGGAATCATCCACCACCGGACGCACATAGCGATATTCCTCCGCAACCTGAGCCATAGAGAAAAGACAATCCACAGTAGCCGTGGCTATAGCGTTCCTTTGGATACGCGGTATAAAAGTCATGGCGCCCTGCACAAGTTCAGAGAAAAGACGATTCTCTATCGCCTGTATCCTGTCTTCCGCACCCATGATCTTCTCTTCATACTCCTTAAGTTCAGGCGTTATGTAACGCTCTGCATTCACGAGTGTCTGTTTTCGGATCCATGTCTCAGGCACCTTATCCTTGTGCGTGTTGCGCACCTCGATATAGTATCCGAAGACATTGTTGAATGCTATTTTCAAGGAAGGGATACCGGTTTGCTCGCTCTCCCTGTCACGTATCTCCTCAAGAGCCCTCTTGGAGTTTGAATGCAGGTTCCGCAGTTCGTCAAGTTCCGCATCAACCCCGGCTGCAATGGCATTACCTCTTCCGAGCTGTGTAGGAGCATCATCCACCAACACACGGGCGATAGTTTCCGAAAGCTGTGATGTATCGCTCATATCCTGCGCCATCTTTCGGAAAACCTCGGAATCGGACTCCGCCAATACCATCCTCAGATTATCGGCAGCACGCAAGGAATCGCGTAACGATACAAAATCGCGCGGTCCGATACGGTTTGATGCGAGTTTCGCCATGAGACGCTCAAGGTCACCGACACGTCTCAAAGCCTCCTCACTGCGTTCACGACATGCCACATCCTTGAAGAAATATTCCACGGCATCCTGCCTTCGTGTTATCTCTTCAATATCCAACAGCGGGAATGAGAGCCATGACCTCAACTTTCGTCCACCCATTGGAGTGACAGTCTTGTCTATTACCTTCAATAGCGACAATCCCTCTTCAGCCAGAGGAGAAAGAAGCTCAAGGTTGCGAATGGTAAACTTGTCAAGTCTTACATACCTGTCACCGTCAATCCTGCCGAGAGTGGTGATATGAGATATGTTGGTATGCTGCGTAAGATCAAGATAATACAGAAGGCTTCCAGCTGCAATAACAGCTTCATGCATGCCATCCACTCCAAATCCTTTGAGAGAAGAGGTGCCGAAATGTTTTACCAGCCGTTCAGTAGCGGCATCTGTAGTGTAAACCCAGTCATCCAGCTCAAACACACTGCATTTATGAGATATATTCTCCTCGCAGAACTGGCGCGTGCCATGCATTCGGAGCAATTCCTTGGGAGCGATGTTGGCTATCAGTTTGTCGATGTAATCCTTATCACCTTGGGCGCAAAGGAACTCCCCGGTGGAAAGATCAAGAAAGGCTACCCCTACGGATGATTTGTTTACGTGAATGCCGGCAAGGAAATTATTCTCTCTCGGGCGCAACGTATTGTCGTTGAGGTTCACTCCCGGAGTAACCAGTTCGGTTATGCCTCGTTTCACAAGTTTCTTGGTGAGCTTGGGATCCTCTAATTGCTCGCATATCGCAACGCGCTTGCCAGCCCTGACAAGTTTTGGAAGGTATGTGTCGAGGGCATGATGTGGGAAGCCTGCAAGCTCAACATATGCAGCCTTTCCGTTGGCACGTCGGGTCAACGTTATTCCAAGAATCTCACTTGCCGCTATCGCATCGTCAGAGAAAGTTTCATAAAAGTCCCCCACCCTGAAAAGCAACACTGCGTCGGGATGCTTTTTCTTCATCTCAACATATTGCGTCATCAGCGGGGTCTCTGCTATTTTTGCCATTTAATTGAAATCAATTTAACTAATTTGTTTATTGAGGAAAGAGACTAAGCATCCACATTGCCATCACCACATAAATCAACAGACCGACAACATCATTCGTAATCTGGATAAAGGGACCGGTGGCAAGCGCCGGATTTATTTTCAATTTCTCCAGTGTAAGAGGCACAAGAGCTCCAAAGACCGTAGAGAATATCACAACGCAAAAGAGCGATGCCGTGACTGTGCATGTCAGCGCATAATCACCAGGCTCCGTAACCACCGTATACAGGCACACTGCCACAGATATAACGATAGCATTTAGAAGTGATATCCTTAGTTCCTTCCACATCTGAGTCCAGAATTCCTTAAGTTCCAGACGACCGTTTGCAAGACCTTGCACCACTATCGCAGAAGCCTGCACACCGACATTACCACCTGTGCCACCGATAAGAGGAATGAAATATGCCAAGGCAGTGAGAGCCGCAAGCTGCGCTTCAAATCCGGATAGAATCAAAGAACTCAATATTCCTCCGGCGATACCGATCAGCAGCCAGGGAAGACGCGCCTTTGTCTGCGCCATGACGGAGTCATCGGCATCGATATCCGAGGAGATACCTGAAGCCAACTGGAAGTCACGCTCACTTTGTTCGCGCACCTCGTCCATCACGTCATCGACCGTGATCTGTCCCACAAGGCGACCGATGCTGTCGACAACAGGCATTGCCACAAGGTCATATTTCTCGAAGTCTATTGCCACATCCACGATCGGCATGTCAGCCCTTACCGACATGGGATCGGTCTCCATCACGTGCTTGATTTTGGATACCGACGGATGTGTTATCATCTTTTTCAAAGGGAGCACACCCTTAAGACGGTCTTCATCGTCAACGACATATACATTATATATGTCATCGAGATCCTCCGCCTGATGCCTCATCTCCTTAAGACAATCGGGCATTGAAAGATTCTCATTCACCTTGATGAGCTCAGTGCCCATCATACCACCGGCGGTGTCCTCATCATACTGAAGCAGGTCAACGATATCACCTGCCTGCTCCATATCCTCGATGTTCTGGATAACCTCGTCGCGGTCTTCCTCATCGAGCTCCTGAATAAGGTCAACGGCATCATCCGTGTCGAGAAGATCTATGAAATGACCAATCTGCTCCGGATCCATACCCTCGAGAAGTTTCTTTCGATCCTCCTCGTCGAGTTCCATCAGCACATCAGCCTTCTTCTCCTTGTCATCAATAAGATTGAACGCCCATTCAGCCTCCTTGAGGCTCATATCCTGGAACAATTCGGCTATATCCGCCGGGTGAAGTTCGGAGAATACCTTCCTTGCCCCAACCTCATCGCCGTGTTCAATCATCTCTTCGATGAGCTCTATATCTTTTTCATTTAAGTCTTTCAAAACTACTACTTTTATTAATAATGGAACGACGAACCTCCAAGAAATTCACGGAGGAGAGAGGTGGATGGAACCTGATCAGCCGGTATTGTGGTGAATAGATCAAGGAATTTAAGGAGGCGGTTGGCAACAGCATACTGCTTCTGTCCGTGCGGAACGCTCCTCAACAGAGGTTCCGCATAATCTTTCATTACCCCCAGTTCGAATATCAGAGAGGAATTGAATGTGGCGTCAGCATTCTCCGCAAAGGGGAATATCCACTTTTCCTCGCCTCTCCTCACGCTTGGCCAGCGACGGATGGTTTCCGCAGCAGGGATATGGCGATATTTGTGATCACGCACTATGCGGCGCAAAAGACGGTTGTCGGAAGTTGATATCCAGTTGTGGTCATCAATCCTGAGCGTAGTAAGCGCCGACACGTAAATCTTATAGAGATGTCTTGGGTCTATTGTGCCCGTCAGCTCAGGATTCAATCCATGAATACCCTCGATAATAAGCACATCGTTCGCCTCAAGCTTCAAGGGACGATCCGTCTCGACCCTTTTCCCGAGTTCGAAACTATATGTAGGCAGATTTATCTCCTCTCCCGCAAGCAGACGCTCAAGATCGGAATTGAAACGTTCAAGATCGAGGGCATACAGGCTTTCAAAATCATAGTCGCCTGTATGATCACGAGGGGTTTTAACCCTGTCTACAAAATAATCGTCAAGAGATATCATTTTGGGGACAATGAGATTGGTCATCAGCTGGATCGCCAGACGCTTGCATGACGTGGTCTTTCCCGAAGAGGAAGGACCCGCAATCAAGACAATCCCCGCGTCTCCGTTTCTTCGTCTTTCCGCAATATCATCGCTGATTCTGCCGAGAAGTTTATCATGCATCGCCTCCGCAACATTTATCAGGTCTGAGGTCATCTTCCTTTCCACAGCGCGGTTCAGCTCCCCTACGGTCGATACTTTTATGACTTTATTGAATTTAAGATGCTCAGTAAAGGCATGATACATCTTTTCCTGCATTATCGGGATTGCAGGAGATTCCGGATTTTCGCTGTCTCGTCCCAATAGAAGAAATCCGCTTTTGTATGGACGCAGATCGAAAACATCAAGATAAGCTGAAGAAGGAACCAACGGCATATAGTAAGAATCGGCAGTATCCCCCAACTTGTAGTAGGGTGTATAAAGATGGTTGATCGTCTCAAGAAGCCCTACCTTATCTTGCAATCCTTCTCTCTTGAAAATATCGATCACCTCCTCAGTGGTCTTTTCCTTGCGTTTGAATGGTATGTCCGCTTCTACGATACGTTTCATCGCGATCCTGATCTCCTCCACATTCTCATCACTCAGATGAACCGCGTGACCGCAGGCATCAAGCAGACGGCAATAATATCCACGTGAGATTGAAAGCTCGATCCGCAGTGTCAGACCCGGATAAAGATCACTTATTGCCTTATAGAGCATCATGCACAACGAACGTATGTAGACATCCCTTCCGATAGAAGAATGAGCCGGAACAAACTCCACGCGCTTCGGTGCAAACAGGGGATATGTAAGACCCTCCACCTTATTGTTGACCAATGCGCAGACCGGTTTGAAATCAAGTCGCGGAGCGAGATTCCCCGCCATCTCAAGCAACCGGGTGCCACCGGCAACTTCGAGGTGGCTGTCAGTATTTTCGCAAAAGATTTTTATCGTATTCATACAAAATCAGTGAAAAGTCAAACGCGTTTATTGCAAAATTAATAAAATAATTTGTGAAATTTTGGCTAAATCAAAAAGAATTATTACCTTTGCAGTCGCAAAATGCGCTTTAAAGTATGATTACTCTTAATCATGTCATGGCGCAGTTGCTTATCGTGGCCCATTCGTCTATCGGTTAGGACGAGAGATTTTCATTCTCTAAAGAGCAGTTCGACTCTGCTATGGGCTACCAATTTATTAACAGAACATAGAAAAAGAAATTTTTAACAATGGCAAACCATAAATCGTCATTAAAAAGAATTCGCCAGTCGGAGAAAAGAAGACTTGAGAACCGCTACTGGGCTAAAACAGCACGCAATGCCGTGCGTCGCGTTCGTAGAATGAACGACAAGGAAGAGGCAACTGCCGCTTACAATAAAGTTAGCTCGCTTCTTCAGCGTCTCGGCCGCAAGAACATCATTTCAAAGAACAAAGCGGCTAACCTTTGCAGCTCACTCGCGAAGCATATCAACAAAATTTAAAATAGTAAAATCCGCCGCATGATGCCTTCCGGGTGCCAGCGGTTACGATTTGTGTCGGTCCATTCGTCTATCGGTTAGGACGAGAGATTTTCATTCTCTAAAGAGCAGTTCGACTCTGCTATGGACTACATCCCCAAATCCATCCTATCCCCGAGACCGGCAGTCAATTTCGATTGCCGGTCTCAAACTTTTTAATAATGTGAAATGTTAAATGAGTAATGTGCAATTAACCTCGGCTCTCATATCATTCCACATTAAACATTTCACATTAAACATTAATTAGAAGCATTACACATTATGATGCGAACGTTTTTGCTTATTGTTGTTGCCATTGCCACTCTTTTGCCACAAGCGGCAAAAGCTGAATGGAACGACTCGATCCGATATCGCGGTGAAATCGGAATTAACGTAGCTGGCGGGAAAAATACTCCTTTCTGGTTGATGAATAATAGATACGGATTGTCATCCAGAGAGAGAAACAATGCCTATCTTCGCCTCGGAGCCTTCCACGACATGGACACAACAAAACGTTTCACATGGGGAGCGGGAGTGGATCTTGCTGTAGCCGCAAGATTTACATCAGTGTTTGTTCTGCAGCAACTCTATGCTGAAGCAAAATACAGATGTCTCAACATCATGGCTGGTAGCAAAGAGATGCCCGGCTTCATATCCAACTCTGATCTCGCTACAGGCAATCTAACATATTCGGGCAATGCGCGCCCGATTCCACAAGTTAGGGTGGGAATATTCGATTATGCCGATTTCTGGGGAACCAAAGGTTGGTTTGCCGTAAAAGGATATATAGCTTATGGTAAATTCACCGACAACCGCTGGATTGAAAGCTGGGTTGACCGCAATTCGCGTTACACACTGAACACACTCTATCACTCCAAGGCCATATTCTTCCGTGGAGGTAATGCAAAAAAATTCCCTCTTGAATTTGAACTCGGTCTCGAAATGGCGACTCAGTTTGGAGGTGAATCCTATCAGAACGGGAAAGTCATCAAAATGCCTCATGGCTGGAAAAACTTCGTCAAGGCATTGATACCTATGAAAGGTGGAGATGACACCCCAACCGGAGAACAGACCAATGTTGAAGGAAATATGTTGGGAAGTTGGAACTTCGCTCTTGCATGGAAAGAAGCCGACTGGAGCGTAAAGGCGTATTATCAGCATTTCTATGAAGACCATTCGATGCTCTTCTTTGATTATCCCTGGAAAGACGGTCTGTGGGGAGTTGAAGCAAAGTTTCCTAAAAACAGATGGGTGACGGAAGCCGTATATGAATTCCTTTATACCAAAGATCAGGCAGGTTCGGTATATTGGGATCACACTCCCGAAATCAACGAACAGGTAAGCGGACGCGACAGCTATTACAATCATTCAATATATAATGGCTGGCAACATTGGGGCATGGGAATCGGGAATCCGCTTATCATATCCCCCATATATAATGCCAACCACACCCTTAGATTCCTCTCAAACCGCATGTGGGGACATCATCTCGGTTTTAAGGGGCAACCTCTCGACGAATTGGGTTACAGAATACTCGCTTCATATCAAAAAAGCTGGGGAACCTACGATGTCCCCTTCCCCGAACCCAAGACAAGTTTCAACCTTTTAGCCGAGGTAAATTACAAACCCAAGAAACTAAAAGGCTGGCAGGCAGACCTCGCATTCGGCATGGACGCAGGTTCCTTGATAGGCAACAGTTATGGAGTGATGTTGAAGATAAGTAAAACAGGCTGGCTTTTCGGTCCTAAAAACAAGAAATGATGAAAAACAAGATATTTTTTTGCATTGCATTGCTCTTCGGCATTGTCAGTCTAATCTCCTTACCTTCATGTCGTAAAGCACCTATAAACGGTAAACTTGATGCCCAATGGCAGATAATGAAGATAGAGCATATTGAAGAGGGTATTGAATGGACACCTGACAGAAGAACCTATATTGATATCAATCTTCACGTTGTCAACCTCAGGAATGTCACACAAAATGAAAATCCGGGAGCCGTAATTACCGGCAACCTCAACTATGACAAGGATGCAGCTACTGTGACTATGGATTTCCCCTACAACACAGAAGGCGATAAACTTCAGGCACTCCAATCGTGGGGGATATACTCCAATCCTGTTGTCTTCCACATAGTAAAACTCGACAGCAAGCAACTGATTCTGAAATCCTCAGAAACCATCGTCACCTGCCGCCGATACTAACATTTTTATTTTGGAAGATTGAATACCGTTGAGATTTCCTGCATCTGTTCCTGCGACATACCGTCGGGAATAAATCCCATCGAGCGGGCACACATGTAGATGTTGGCGGATTTGTTGAGCACGTCAACCTGATCGAAAGCCGACATGATATCCTCTTCTACGGCGAAAACTCCGTGCTTTTCCCACATCACCACGTCATAGTTGTCATCAATGCTCTTGATTGTTGCCTCTGCAAGTTCATTGGAACTTGGAAGCATGTAGGGCACAATGCCGAGTCCACGGGGTGCGAAAGCCTTTGTTTCCGGAATCATCGACCATAAAAGACGTGTCAGCACGTCTTTTTTAAGGAACTCGGGATTGTGGCTCATCGCCACCAGTTCGATGGGATGCGTATGCAGCGACGCCTTGTAGTTGGATCCTTTGCCGATAAGGTAGTTGTGAACGGCAAGATGACTCGGAAGCTCGGATGTGGGTTTGACAGGATTGTCTGCCACTATCTCATAGTGAGCGCAATCGTCAGTGATGCGGATGATGGAGCCGTTCTCCATCGGACGGCGGGCAAGATCACGCATACGTTTCTGTGTTCCTTTGCAGAAGAACCAGCAGCCTTTGAGATTGGGAAGTGTCAGCCCTATTGCAACCGGCTCGCTTATTGCAGGCATGGATTTCATTGCCTCGTCAACGTGTTCTGTTATGTTGACGGTTATGTTGCCGCCATTACGCTCCGCCCACCCTTTCTGCCATAGATAGCCGGCGGTTTCGGCAACTTTATCCACCTCGGCAGCAAGTGCCGGGCGGTTTTCCAATATTGATGTCATATTATTTGCGGTAAGAATGATGAAACGATTAAAACTATAAGCCCTGCGACAAGGACAGTTTTGGTCTTGGAGGTAGTTCCCTGCCACTCTTTCAGTATTATACCCCAGACATTGGAGAATGTTACGTTGAGAGACATGAGTATGCACCATGAGAATGTCAGCAATGTTGCAGAGTTTACAAGGAAGCCTTTGCCGAGGGCAAGACCGAAGAACTGGCTGTACCACAGCAGTCCGGCGAGGGCACAGAACAGGATATTGTTCAGATACAGCGAGGTCTTGCCGTAGTCTGAGAATGTCTTGTTCCTGCCGTTCTGCCATAGGCAGTAGACGGCATTGGTGAAGAAGCCTCCGAGTGTCACGAGGAATGTGGCTGGGAGGGTGCGGTAGATCTCGGGTGTTTCCTCGAAGCAGAGCGATGACCCGAAACCGAGACCGATGCTGAAGCATGCGCTCATCACGCCGGCTATCAACGCAACGGTTATCCCTTTGCCGAAGTTAAAATCCTTTACAGTCTCGCCTGCTGTCTTTGCCCTCATGTTTCCGGCAATACCGATGATGGCAATCCCCAACAGCGTCACGACAACGCCGACAATCACAGGCATTGTGAGGTCGCCCGGTTTTCCCAAAAACAACGGAGTCAGTATAGTTCCCAGACCGGCACATGTGCCCAGCGATATCGACTGTCCGAGAGCCACGCCAAGATAGCGCATCGACAGACCAAATGTCAGACCGCCGATACCCCACAGAACTCCGAAGAGTATGGCGAGCAATGCATCAGTAGGGTTCTCGCTGTATGCCTCCATCAGTGTATGACCCGATGGAACAGCCAAGAGTGCGCCCAACAGCGGAAACACCAGCCATGCAAAGACGCCCTGAACAAGCCAGAAGCTCTCCCAGCTCCAGTCTTTTACGCGTTTAATCGGCACATAGCTACTTGATTGACAAAAGCTTCCGATTGCGATGATTAATAATCCGATTATTATCATTTGGTTTATGGTTTTAGTTTAAAATTTAGATAATAATTCTGCTTCGCGCTTATCGTAAATCCATGCTCAAAGAAGAACAATTATCTAAACTTTAAACCCTAACTTTCAACTAAAAACTATCTACGTGATGTTACCTCTGCCTCGTATTTCTCAACCTCGGGAATGAATGTCTCGCCTACGGGGACGTTGTTCTTCAGACAGAACATGTCGTAGACAGCGTTCCACGGAAGGTTCTTACACTCTTCGAGAAGGGCAAGACGCTGGAACTTCTTGTCAGCAAGTTCGTAATTGCGCAGGGTTTCGATCGGTTCGAGAAGAGCACGAAGCATACATTTCTGGGCGGCACGGCTGCCTATGACATATGCGCCGATACGATTGAGGGTTCCATCGAAATAGTCGAGTCCGTAGTGCACACGGTTCAGTGCGCCGGCACGGACTATCTCGCTGAAAAGGTCCATCGTGGGGTCGTCCATGATGGTGACGTGGTCGGAATCCCAGCGGACGGGGCGCGATACATGAAGCATCAGCTCGGGCACGAACAGGAGCATTGCGGATACCTTGTCGGCTACGCTCTCTGTGGGATGGAAATGTCCGGTGTCAAGGGTTATCATCATGTCGCGTTTGGAGGCATATGCGGTGTAAAAGTCGTTGCTGCCTACGGTGTAGCTTTCCAGACCGATGCCGAAGACCTTGCTCTCCACGCAGTCCTTCATCCAGTCGTAGCGGTGCTCGAAGATCTGGTCGAGGGAGTCTTTGAGCAGTTCGCGGTACATGTAGCGGTTGACGGTGATGTCCTTACTGCCGTCATGCACCCATGTGTTCATGATGCAGGGATCCTGCTGCGCCTCGCCGATAGCCTGAGAGATGGCGCGGCAACGCTTCGAATGTTCGATCCAGAAATCGCGGATCCCTTTGTCGGGATTTGAGAGACTGAGGTCACCGCTCTTGGAGTGAGAGAAAGAAGTGGAGTTGAAGTCGAGCTTGATGTTATTCTCTTTGCCCCACTGAATCCAGCTCTCGAAATATTCGGGTGTCACCTCATCCCGGTCAACGAACTTACCTTGAAAGTCGCCATAGATTTCGTGGAGGTTGAGACGGTGTTTGCCGGGAATTAGCGACATGGCGTAGAGAATGTCATCGCGAAGCTCCTTGATGTTTCGGGCTTTGCCGGGATAGTTGCCGTTGACCTGTATGCCTCCGGTCAGACCGCCTTCCCGTTTCTCGAAACCGGTTACATCGTCTGCCTGCCAGCAGTGCATGCTCAGGTGGAAGTCCTGCATCTGTGCGAGAACCTTGTCGGTGTCAACTCCGATAGCTGCATAGCGTTCCTTTGCTATTTCGTACGCCTTGCGGATTGTTTCTTCTTTCATGATTATTTGGTTTTGGTATTATGATTCTTTGGATAATAGGTTACAGTCTCAATATTTCCGGCGATGATCCTGCGCATTTCCGCAAGATCCTTAACCGCGCCGGATGCAATTGCCTGGATCATTATGTTGCCGAGGGCAGTGGCTTCCGCCGGTCCGGCAATGACAGGTATGCCGCAGGCGTCGGCTGTCAGCTGATTGAGGAAGGCGTTGCGGGAGCCTCCCCCTATTACATGCAGGCGTTCTATCGGATATTCCGACAGTCCGCGGAATATGTCGAGGGTCTTGGCGTATGTCCGTGCAAGGCTCTCGAAAATCGAGCGTAGGTATTCTCCGTGGGTTGCAGGAACAGACTGGTTTGTTGCCCGACAGTAATCGTCTATGGCGATAAGCATGTTAGCAGGAGCGGTAAAGGAACTGTCATCGGGATCTATGATGCAGACAGCCTTGGAATTCTCAGCCAATTCTACCATCTGCGGATATGTATAGTCTGTACCTTCTGACTTCCACTGCCTGAGACACTGCTCCACAATCCACATGCCGGTGATGTTCTTTAGAAGCCGTGTGGTGCCTTCCACTCCTCCCTCATTGGTGATGTTGTATTTTTCGGTGGTTTCGTTAATGACCGGTGCATACGTCTCAATACCCATCAGCGACCACGTGCCGCTGCTGAGATAGGCGAAGTTGCGGTCTGTAGCGGGGATGGCGGCGACTGCCGAGGCGGTGTCGTGTCCGGCTACTGCCACAATCGGTATTGTTCCTAAACCTGTTTCTTCGGCAATCTCAGGTTTCAGATTGCCTATCACATGACCGGGGTCAACCATCGGTCCGAACTTGGAAGGCTCTGTTCCGACAGCGGCGAGTATTTCCACATCGAGCTGCCGCGCTGCGGCATTCACTATTGAACCCGTAGACGCGATTGTATATTCAGTGACTATATTCCCGGTGAGCATATAGGCAAGAGCATCAGGCAGGAATACGAACTTCGATGCGTTGAGATGACCGAAATCATTGCGGTGCTCATTGAGCTGGAACACTGTGTTGAAGCCCATGTGCTGTATGCCGGTGCGGCGGTAAAGTTCGGATGCCGACATCACATTCTCAAAGAAACGTCCATCAGCACCGATGGTCTGAATGTCGCGATAAGCATAGGGCAATCCTATGATTGATCCGTCTGGGGCAACGCACACATAATCCACGCCCCATGTGTCAATACCTATAGAGGCTGGTGTGATACCCAGACCGGTGACCTCACGCAGTCCGCGTTTCAGTTCCTCATACAGAGAATAGATGTTCCAATGAAGATGACCGTCAAGCGGCATCATCCGGTTTGGGAAGCGCGTCAGTTCCTTCATGGTGAGTTTTCCCTCCTCCGTCAGTTCTCCTAAAACGGAGCGTCCGCTCGTGGCACCAAGATCAAAGGCTATAAAGAATTTTGTTTTCATGCTTCAAGGTTTCCATAAATCACGCAAAACGCAATTAAATTTATAAATTTACAATCATGAAAGTTGAATCATAAATATATGACGGATTATTTTATAAAAAATAATCACAAAATTAGCTTTTTTTGATTCACATCCACGTTTGACACTCAAAAAATGTATGTTATGAAGAATTTTTCTTCCGTGCCAGAAGAGCCGAGTATACGCCCGCTGTCCAACCCATAAAATCACCGGGCATCTCATATTCATCCTTAACATTGACTGAAGCTTCCTCGGCGTTATATTTCTCCCAAAGCTGTCCGGTCTCAGCATATATCTTCTCTATAGCGCCCATATACTTATCCGCAATCCTATCAGCATCCGCGCCATATCCATATCTATCGAGACCTTGCACTATTGTTAGCACACAGGCACTCCAACAATTCGGAAAATCCCATTGGTATGCCACATCCCTCGATCCCGGTTCACACGGATAAATACCATTCCGAGACTCCAGTCTTCCAAGGTTTACAACCGTAGTTTTAGCCTGCGTCTCATCAGCCAACCCAACCCATAACGGCATAAATGACGCTGCGCTAAATATCGGAGAAATATGGCGGTTCACATAATCATAGTCGAGCAGTACTCCATTTTCATCCTTCATGAGTTTGTTCATAAGATTCTTACGTCTTAGAGCTCGTTCTTTCCATTTCCCGGCTTCCATAACCTTTCCATCCATATCATTATATTCACTCATTAGAATTTCATATAGATAGAGCAGCGAATTCAAGTCCACAGGATTATAATCCATACAACGACGCTCAAAGCGGGCATTGAAATCCCATCCAGACTCGGCTTCAGCGAGAAGATGTCCACTCATTTCTATCCGTTTCGGCTCGGAATACGGTCTTGACGGATCCACACCTACCCTCGGCGAAACATCGCAAAAAAAAGTAAGAAGATACTCTTTGTCGGCATTATGTCCATAACGATTAAGGCCGTTAGGAGCTATGCGTTCCGTCATCCAGAATTCATATTCCCTCGCTATGACCGGCATCATCTTCCTTACAAGAACGGTGTCACCGGTTGCTCTGAAATAATCATCGACCATAGGTGCGAAGTAGGGAGGTTGAGAACGCTGCATCATGTCAACGCGACTTGCGTTAGGCATGAACCCCAAGCGTTCAATCATCGCTGCTATGCACTCAATATTGTTTCGTGCCTGTTCAAGGTTATTATCGGCAATCAACCCCGCGTTGGTAAAATACGTATCCCAATAAAAAAGATCCTGAAATATGCCTTTCACGCATGGCACGCTGTATGGTTTTGGCAATGCGAAATGTCCCAAAGTATCACACTCGGACACACGCACAGACAAAGGCATCGTCCGTACAATAAAATCATGCACCGAACCTTTTTCAGACGCGCAAGAGAAAGCTGCCGTCAACAGCAATAATATTGAAACCGTCATTATTCTCATATGCAAATAATCAAATTTATTTATCATTCAGACAGGAAACTATGCGACGGTTGATGCGACGAATCCTCTGCTCATCTATTTTCACCACCTTGCGGTCGTATGTCATCAGACCATTGATTTCATTCTCGACATCTGTCGTCTGCGTATAGACACCAGCACTGATTCCCTGTTGAACGAGTCGCAGCAGATTTTCTGCCTGCACCTCATACTCATCGCAGAGCGCATCGCTATCCGCAAAACCGGCATACTGAAAAATCTCTCCATTGTTCCACCGGTGTCCCGGCACTACAAGACCGAGTCCACCATACTCCCCCACCACATTGGCGCGGTCGGGATCGCGGGCGAACATCACCGGGTCCGGATAATGATGCCAGTCCAAAATGTCACCGACAGGGAAATTATTACCACCGCTCGCAGGATTGACAAGTCTCGTCGGGTCATAGACCTTGGTCCATTCGGTTGTCTTGACTGTGTCGAACTGCCCCCACGCCTCATTGAAAGGCACATAAACCCCAACCGATGGGGAATTATACACTAAATCTATTATCTCTCCCCATTCCTTATAGTAATTTTCCTTCTCCCACTCGGAATACTCCATTTCAGGTCCAATCTTATAGCGAGGCATATCCCATACTCCGGCAGGGGGAAACCCATCGATGCTTGGCATATCCTGCCACACAATCAACCCCAGACTATCGCAATGCGCGTACCAGGTGGCAGGCTCTACCTTGATATGCTTACGCACCATATTGAACCCCCACTCCTTAGTCTTCTCAAGGTCATAGCGCAGAGCTTCATCCGACGGAGCAGTATATAATCCGTCTGGCCACCATCCCTGATCCAACAGTCCAAAATGGAATAAGGGTCTGTCATTTAGCATCAAACGGACATTCCCATTGTCGCACTTCGCTATGGAGAACTTGCGGAACGCCGTATATGAATCCACCTTATCAACGACCTTTCCATTCAACAACAACTTCACCTCAAGCGAATAGAGCTTCGGATTATCGGGCGACCAAAGCTCCGCCCATTCCGGCATCGCCAACTCAAACGGAATATTTGCATAACCTTTAGCCGAGATTCTTCGTCCTCCCCCATCGATAAGCGTTACCTCAACCAATGCATCTGGCACTACTGAGGATAACGCCTCGATTGAAAGTAACTTTCGGTTGAGGTCCGGTGTGAGTTTGAGCCGCGTGATATGTGCCGCCGACACCGGTTCCAACCATACAGTCTGCCATATGCCACTTTGGTTAGTGTACCATATAGTCTCGGCTTTATCGTGCTGTTTCCCTATAGGATGCTTCACCGACTGCCCTGGATCCCAGACTTTGACAATTAATATGTTATCCCCATCACCAAGAGCAGGGGTAACATCAAATGTGAAAGGTGTGTATCCACCTGTGTGGGAGCCCACCTTCACTCCATTTAGCCAGACCTCTGCCTGCCAATCGACAGCTCCGAAATTTAGCAGAATCCTTTTCCCTTTCCATCCATGAGGAATACGAAACGAGCGGCGGTAGCATATTTCCTCATTTGCGGTAACATCTCGACCCACACCCGAAAGAGCCGACTGGGGTGAAAAGGGAACCAAAATCTCGCCATCATACGACGCCGGTTCCACAGCATTTCTTTGAATGATAGCATATTCCCACAATCCATTGAGGTTAAGCCATTCTCCGCGTTTCATCTGCGGGCGCGGATATTCCTGATGCACTTTCGCGGGATCGAGACTCTCACCCCATTGAGTGAGCATCCCGTCGCCAACCGGATTCCATGCCTCAGCATTTAAGGCGATACAGAGCGATGTCAAGATAAAAATAGTATGCAGTTTCATAAGTGTTTATTGTCAATGATTAAGGAAGATTCAGTTCCACATGATAAGATCCTGAAGGATACGAAACAGTTTCTTTAGAGCCTGGAAGCGATACATCGGCAGAACACCCTTCAGGCACTGTGAAATCCCATTTCCAAAGATCGCCCTCATATTTCCATGCGCTCTTCACCACACCGTGCTTCGTAGGATACTCGGCATCAATGAAACCGATGCGGCGGTCAGGCACCGGCTTCATCACGATGTTGCGGAAACCAGGATTATTCGTGTCGGCACTGATACCTGCCATGGTTTTCCAAATCCATCCGCACACCGACCCGTAGGCGTAATGATTGAAACTATTCATAGACTGCGGTCCCATGCCATGTTCTTTGGTGTATGAATTCCAACGCTCCCACATGGTTGTAGCCCCGTTGTCGATGGAATAGAACCAACTGGGATGTTTGTGCTGGAGCAAAAGTTCATATGCAATGTCAGTCATTCCATTGTCCGAAAGTGTAGACATAAGTATAGACGTGCCCAGGAAACCGGTCTGTAACGTATTGCCATGTTCCTCGAAATTTTTACGTAAACGGGCTTTCATCTCCTCCCTAGCCTTTCCCTTAACAAGTCTGTTATAAAGAGCGAAAAGCGCAGGGGTCTGCATGCTATTTAATACGGGATTTGTAAACCGACCGCACTCATCAATGAAATTATCGGCTATGCGGCATCGGGCACGTTGCTCCATCTCCTCATACTTAGTGGCATTGCGACCTGTGGCACGCGCCATGTCTGCCATCATTCTTGAATCCATCACCCAATAGCATGCGCACAGATAGTTCCAATAGCTGATAGCCTCAGGGAGCACGTATCTGTTGCCGTTACAATCAATTCCGGTATGTTTTAAACTGAAACTTTCCAGAGGTTCGTAACTCAGCCAGTCGCCCCATTCATAATTTGCATTCTCCGGAGCCAGACGGCAATGGTCATAATCATATGCAGCGACATGATCCATATATTTCTCCATCGATTCCCAGTGTTCATTCACGATGTTTTTGTCATCAAACTGTTTCCATACCACCCACGGCACTATTATTCCGGCATCTGACCATCCGAAGCGCATGATTTCATCGCTTCCGTATTGCGCCTCCGGAGCAACGCCGGCATAAGCTCCGCTGAGCCGCTGGGTGTCGCGCACATCTCGCAGCCATTTATGGAAAAAACGCGATGTGTTGGCAAAGAAAGTACCTGTTTCGGCAAATACCTGCGTGTCTGCCATCCACCCGAGGCGTTCGTCGCGCTGCGGACAGTCTGTGGGCACCGACAGATAATTCGACAACATGCCCCAATAGGTGTTTGAGATAAGACGGTTCACCATATCATTTCCCGTTACTATCCTGCCGGTCTCATGACACTGTGCCACAGATGACACGGGCAGCGATTCGAGTGAGCTTATCTCCACATCCCCATCGGCAGTAACAGACAAATAACGATAGCCAAAGAATGTGCATTCCGGCATATAACCCACAGGCTTGGAATCAGCAAATGTGTATTTCATGCGGATTCCAAGAAGACGTGCGCGCAGATTATTTCTGTGCACACTTCCTTCCGGACCATCCATGCCGCGGGAGAATGCGCCGTTGCCATCGTTAAGAATCTCCCCGGGACGACACTCAAGCGTCACCCCTCTTGATGCTTTGAAACCAAACACCGGAACTGCCGCTGCGTTCTGACCAAAATCCACCACCAGCGTCTCCCCTTTGTGAAGTTTTATTTTCTTCCCCTCTGCATAGCGGCGCAAAACCTTCACCTTGCCATGATGCACGGAATCGGCTCCGACAATACCATTCCACACGTAAACCTCTTTCGGTTTCATGGTTAGGTCGTAACGGTAATAGACCTCACCACCCTCCGATGGAAGAATCTCGCCCTGAAACTCAGTATTGATTTCCGGCATTACAAAAGACGACTTATCCGTTGGCACAGGCACCCGTGCATCATAATCCTCTCCGTCAAAAATGGCGGCATGCTTCACCGGTCCACCTACACCGGCTCTCCAGTCGGTGGTATTGGTGCAAAAATATTCTTTTGTGCCATCGTCATACACAAGTTCAATCACTCCGCGAAACGCAGGCTTCTTGCCTCTCATGCCGACAGCTCCTGCCGGAGAGATTATCTTATCTGCCCACCATCCCGGTGTAACTTGCGCAGCAATGTGATTGACGGCACCCCTATCTTTCAAAAACACCCCATCCAGATTATATGTGAACGAACGTTTTGTTTTTTGCCAATGGGTAAATCCGGGTTTAAGGGCTTCCGCACCGATGGCATTGCCGTTCACAAATAGATGATATACTCCAAGTGCGGAGGTCATCCATTTGGCAGACACAACCTTCCTGGCGTTCGTGATATCGGAAAGAAACCAGCTTGCGCCATCAGCTGCACGTTCATTACTTCCTTCTATTCGATCCTCCACGGCTGCTGCGTCAGAAGCCGAAATCCATACTGATTTCTGCCATAGGCTGTCATTCAAGGATTCTGTAAGAAAACCTACAGTCTTTCCAGGTCGGTTGAATCCGCATAACATTATAACCGTTATCGGAACGACCGCAATCGATAATTTCAATTTCATTAGCAATAATTATTGTTTGGTTTATTTCACGGGTTTGATGGAGATTGCGAACCCGCCTCCAGATGCCATCGACATTTTTAGAGTTGTCTTAGAATTCACCTTTTGTTTTGTGATACGGTATGCCTGCGGGTTGGTTAGGTAGTGTGCATCGGGTGCATCTGCATAAATGACAGCCTCGTAAGTGCAACCCGGGTCGAGAAAATCTAATTTAAGCTTGGATTCTCGCCTGTCATATCCTGTGATGCCTCCAACATACCATTCGTTTTTACCCTTAGCCTTGCGCGCCGCCGTAATATAGCGTGCCGGCTCCGCTTCAAGATATATGCTTTTGTCCCAGTCGACTGCAACATCCTTTATAAACTGGAATATGTCCATATACCGATTATAGACATCAGGCACGTCAGCAGCCATCTGCAAGGGGCTATACATGGTGACGTAAAGCGCAAGCTGACGGCAGATGGTAGTATTGACGTGACTGTGGTTGTTCGGATTGTTTTTACTAAGATCATTTTCGAAGATGCCGGGAGTGTAATCCATCGGTCCACCCTGCAATCTTGTGAACGGAAGCACACAGGTATGAGACGGGGCGTTGCCACCGAATGCTTCGAATTCCGTGCCGCGCGCGCTCTCATTGCCTATGAGATTGGGATATGTGCGGCAAAGTCCGGTCGGGTGTACCGCCTCGTGGGCATTGACCATGATTTTATGTTTAGCCGCCTCCGTGACAGCATATAGGTAATGATTATTCATCCATTGCCCGAAATGGTGTTCCCCGGAAGGGATGACGTGCGATACATATCCGCTTTTCACCGCATTATAGCCGTATTTGTTCATTAAATCATAGGCGGCATCCATATGCCGTTCATAGTTTCGCACAGAAGAAGATGTCTCATGATGCATCATCAGGCGCACCCCTTTCGAATGGGCATAATCATTAAGCCTGGCAATGTCGAAATCCGGATATGGAGTAAGAAAATCAAAAACATAAT
Organism: uncultured Muribaculaceae bacterium; assembly: GCA_910585285.1. Taxonomy (GTDB): domain Bacteria; phylum Bacteroidota; class Bacteroidia; order Bacteroidales; family Muribaculaceae; genus Lepagella. The sequence continues at coordinate 43,901 of CAJUDL010000016.1, read as the reverse complement.
CTTTCTTTACACCTGTGCAGTCTTCCCATCCGATATTCCAACCTTCCACGAGCACCTGATCGAAGCCATGTTCGGCGGCAAAGTCGATATACTTCATTACATTGGAATTATTGGCAGGATGAACTCCGTTAGGTTTTACCTTGGTATAATCCGTCTGGTCAAGTTTCACAGAAGAGAGATCCCATGTATAAGCCCACGGTTTGCCGTGTCCAATCATTTCCCACCATACTCCCACGTATTTCACAGGTTTTATCCACGATGTGTCGTCATACTTGCACGGTTCGTTAAGGTTGAGGATAAGGTTGGATGCAAGAATGTCTCGTGCATCATCGCTAACTATAACGGTGCGCCATGGAGATTTGCAGGGTGTCTGGAGATATCCCTTGTTTCCATCGGCATCAGGCGTGAGCCATGATGTGAACACAAAGTTCTTGTCATCGAGATTCAGATGCATGCACGAATAGTCAACAAGGGCGGCTTCATGAAGATTTATATAAATGCCCTCATCTGTTTTCATTTGTAGTGAAGTCTGCACCCCTGTAGGGGAGAACTGGTGCTTCTGCGGGAGATTCACTGCCACACAGCGTGCATTTATTTCCCTAATCTGCGAAAGGCGGCTTTCATTATATTCATACTCTTGTGTATCGTAATCACCGGTTATCCACCATGCCATCAGGTCGCCCGGCATGGAGAATTCAGTACGTTCATCTTTCAGTACGAAGAAGTTGAGCGGTCCATCCTGCGGAAACTCATAGCGGAATCCCACGCCATCATCATATACGCGAAATTTTATGTCCATCCTTCTTCCGGTATTCTCCTGACGAAGCTTTGCTGTGAGTTCTTTATAGTTATTGCGTATGTCGCTGTTTTCGCCCCAAACCGGACACCATGTCGCATCAAATAAACACGAATCCACTCCTATTATGTTAAAACCGTCGGTAAGGTCATCAGCCCCCACGAGTTGAAGACCCATACGAGAAGGCTGAATCACTTTGTTTCCCTTATAATCAATTGAATATGTCGGTACTCCTTTTTCCACATTAAATGTGGCTTTTACATTACCGTCGGGCGATGCAATCTCGTATGCGTATGTCGAAGCAGCGATCATTTGCAGTCCCAGAAAGATAAAAAATTTCTTTTTCATCATTACAATATGATTAACGACCTATTTCTCATTACAATCTTTCCAATTGATAGGAAAAAGTCGACCGGTCATTACATTGAATTCCCGGTCGACAAATTCACCTATTCAATTCACCTGTAGTTTATTGTCAGTTTATTGCACTGGAGTGTAATATCCCGCAGCATAGACAATATTGCGATTATAGTCAACTCGCACAGTATATACGCCGGGCACAAAGTCCGGTCCTGCCACTAAATCTCCTGTTGGTTCGGAATTATATGTTCCGGCGGCAAACATGCTCCCCGGCTCCGGAGTCAGAATCTTGGTCGATGCTTCACTTTCCCAAGTACGAGCTTTGAAAAACTTTATATTGAAATCGGAGGGAAGATAGAGAGTTGCTTCATAAACTCCTTCCTCCACTTTTTTCATCTGCATGCAATTGTTATAAGCACCGGTTAGATCCCATCCTGTAGCTGTGACAGAAGGAGCGGAGGAAGGATGACCCCATTTGATGCCCGCTACCCATACAGCTTTCCCTTCATCGAAATTCATACCGCCTGACATCGTGAATGCTATTCCGAGCGCGGGATCGTAATAGATATCGTACGTACCGCCCATACCTTTGAATATGGCACTGTTAGAATCAGTCACCTCCCAAAAATCCGGCTGAAGAGCTTTCGCAAGATTGGGCAAGTTCTCGAATGATACGGTTTGTCCCTCCGTAAGTTCAATTGATGCATGACATACTGTACCTTCTACAGCCATTTCTTTGCCTCCGATTATATAAACAGGCATATCTTTCACCGGGATATCCATTTTCTCGGCTGTAAGAGTCATTTTATCCAAGTCAACCGTAATCCAATATACTCCGGGTGTGAAGTTTGAGCCGGGAATGAAATCACCCCATGTTGCATCCACACCTATAAGTTCCGGATTTAGAGGTTCGATATCTTTGCCACTATATTCATTTGTTCCGTTCATGTAGTGAGCACCTGCAAACTTGAAAGCAAACCCCTGCGCCAAATACATGGAGCACTCCCATTTGTTATCACCGGAGTTGTTGAGATTCATCATACCTTTCATCTGATTGTTCTGCCAGGCAGGAACAGTGACACCGTCTGCTCCGGAATGACCCCAGTTGCTTCCACCGATATAGAGCATTTCAGGATATTCACGCCAACCATGAAGTTCTGTGAAAAACAATCCCGTTAACTTGTCCCATATAAGGTCGTAGGATCCGTCATTCCCTTTGAACGTTGCTTCCGTATCGGAGATAACGTCCCAGAAATGCAGCTGCAGTGCTTTCTTCAGATCAGGAACGCCTTCGAAATTGACCTTCTGTCCCTTGACAAGCTGTATCTCCTTACCATCATATTGGGCATCATATCCTCCCGTGAACGGATAATCGATAGCCATTCCGTCTATAGAAATCTCACTGTCAGGATGGGAATAACATAATGTGCCGACCAGATTCTCCAAATCGAGGGTTACATTATAAATATCAGTATAGCCCTTAAAGACAGCATACTCGCCATCATCGGAAAGCGTGAAATAGTTGCGCAGATTCTTGTTTAAAAGTATGCCCGCACGTCCAATACCATCGAAATATACCTTTTCTCCTTTGTTTAGGGAAACATTGCTGGAAAAGCTATTCTCTCCAACTCGGAGAAGTTCCACTCCGTTCACACGTGGAGCAGCGTCGGAATGTCGATATTCCACTTGTGTCGATGAACCAAGATCCATCTTATTGATATTGACAATCACGTGATCCACCCCCTCCGATACATCACCAGAGGCACCGAATATCATCTTCTCACCCGGATAAAGAGTGATGGTTTTCTCTCCTACAGTGATTTTAAACTGAGGTATTGAAGCAAACAGCGTCATGCTACCCATGATGGCGGCACATAATATTAATGTATATTTCTTATTCATTTCAGTGAGATTTTAATGGTTGTCTTATTTACATTCACCAGATAGATACCGGCGGGGAGATCCTCAAGGCTCAAAACAGCGTCGCCACATACCTCGAGTTTTTTTACAATCCTGCCATCGACAGCACAGACCATAATGACACTGTTTGCCGGAAGATTTGAAAAACATACTGTTCTTCCAGTTATTACAGGAACCTTTATGTCATCTATTTCCCTTATTGCACTCGGAATGTCTTTTCTTAATTCAACATTGTTAATTTTAGCAGCATCCACCGAATAGACATTAGTACCGTCACTGAAGACGATTTGGTTATCATTAATCTCACTCTCTATTGATGATGACAATGGTATTATCACTGTTGACCCATCAGACATGTCAAATGTCAAACTTTTGTACACTTCGGCATGAAGACCGAGAAGTGTAATTGCAGCCGCGACTAAAAGAATCGCTCTTAAAGGTGTTTTCATTGTTTTGTATTGTTTTTTGCTTACGGTTTGGCGTAAGCTGTTATTAATGGTACTATCTACTATCCTGCCGCAACACCGCAGGACCGATGCCGCGGCAGAATGATTTACTCCGATGGCGTATAATGCCCTACTGCATAAACTATATTGCGATTGTAGTCAACGCGTACTGTGTAGATGCCGGGCTTAAAATCAGATCCTGCCACAAGGTCGCCCGTAAGGCGGGGTCCTGTTTCCGGATCGACATATACACCGGCAGCGAACATACTCTCAGGAAGCGGAGTGAGAATAGTGGTGGATGCCTCCTGCCCCCAGTCACGTGCCTTGAAAAACTTTATGTTGAAACCTTCCGGAAGCCAGAGGGTGACTTCGAAAACCCCTTTTTCAACCTTCTTCATCTGCATGCAATTGTTGGGCGACGATAGATCCCATCCGGTGGCTGTGATTCGCGGAGCGGATCCGGGATGACCCCAGTTGATACCCGCTACCCACGCTGCGTTTCCTTTCTGGAAGTTCATGGAAGTGCAAAGAGTATAGACTACCATATAATTCGGGTCAAGATAAATATCATAGAGACCGTTCTCTCCCTTAAATATCGCCTTGCCCTCCATGTCATCGACAATTTCCCAGAAATCAGGCTGCAGGGCGCTTTCGATTCCTCCGAAGTTACCAAAAGTCACTTCGTCTCCTTTACGCAGTCGAATGGAGTAATACTGATATGAGCCGGAAGAAGTCATCTCGTTTCCATTTACATAGAATGTTTCCGGTTCGATAATCATGTTTGTGGTAACATCCAGCTTGTTGCTGTTAAGATCCACCTTAAGATTGAACACACCAGGCTGGAAACCGGAACCGGGCACGAAATCGCCATATTGATTGCCTCCGATAATCTCAGACTTCAGGATTTCAAGGTCAACCGACTGTATTTCGTACTGACGCTCTCCCATCAGGTGATCTTTGCAGAACTTGAAAGTGAAACCTTGTGCGAGATACAGTGACCCTTCGAATACTCCGGGCGAGACACGGCGCAGGCTCATCATATCGGTCGGTCTGTCCCAACTCCAACCGTGTGTGGTTACCTTATAGGCACCCTGATGTCCCCAGCCTGTACCGCAAAGGAAAAGTTCATCGGGAAACGCCTTTTCTCGAGGCTCTGTGAAAATACAAGAACTTTCGTTGTCCCATATTATGTCATATTGTCCGTCAACACCAAGAAATACCGCCTCCGTTTCGGAAAGCACATCCCAATAGTGAGACTGAAGCACTGTGCGGAGCCGCTTCATGCCGGAAAAGGCAACAGTCTGACCCTGCGTCAGATCCATTGATATACCCTTGTATGTTTCATAAAACATCTCATCAAGGCTTTTACCATCAACCGAGACATTAACCGGAGCCGGCCATTCCGGCCAGACCTCTACCTTTTCGATATCGCTCTGACATGAACACATGATGCCCATTACCAGAAAAAACGTAACTAATTTATATTGGGGTTTCATAATTGTTTAGTTTTTATAAGTGGAGGTAATGGACTTATATTCCTCTTCCGACACGCGTACTACGCAACCATGTCGTGCCTTAGGTCCTTCGAAGGGTTCCGAAGTCCAGTTGTCGCTCTCAATTGAATCAGCTGTGTAAAGTTCGTAGTAATACGGATACCTCTCACAATATATCCAGAATTTTTCCTCATCCGCACTCATTACCAGAGTAGGGGCCTCACGTTTGGGCAATGTCAGCGCCGGTCCGGGGTTTTCATACGGACCAAGGGCACCACCCTTAGAGCGAGCAATACGCACAGTCTTCGCGGTCTCCGGGTATTCATCTTCCCAACGTTCATCCTTAAGGATTGCATAATACACTCCATTGATCTTGCGGATAATCACATCGATGCTTGCAAGGTTTTCATCATAGCCCGTGAATGCAAAGAGGAACTTAGGATCGGAGAAACTCTTGAAATCCTTGGTCACAATATAGAATGTGCGCTTCGATGCCCATTCCTCGCGAGTTTCACCGTTACCCATATTGCCGGCATGCCAAGTGATGATATAGTTATCTTCATCCTTGTCATAGAAGAGCTTAGGAGCCCCATACCAATCCTCCTCATTCTCATAGCCATAAAGTGGCTTAATCTTATTGAATATGCTTTTGGAAAGCTTGGTGCCCTGCCAGCTCACAAGATCCTCAGAACGCCATAGCATCGGGATACCGGTACCACGCTTGACTCCAATCATATAGTAAGCATCGCGCCCCTTCATGATATCTGGGTGACCTGCGTAAGCCGGGAGCACAGAGTTGCCATTGTTGAGAGTCTCCCAATGGTATCCGTCACGCGAAACGCTGTAAAATAGAGATCCATAGTTTTCATTCGTCATATGTGCGAAAAGAAATCCCCCCTTATCACACTCGGGATGAACCTTCGGGGACCAGTCGCCTCCGTTATCGGAACAGGCAGTGAGCGTAACGGATGTCAAGATTCCCAGAATTATATTTCTAATTTTTTTCATTTTCAGTAAGAATTAGTTTATATGTTTTTATTCGCAAAGTGAGAAGGTTATAATCAAATTCCACCTTCAGCACTGCTTCTGTCTTCATTCCATCCGTCGCGTTGGAAAATTTGCTCAAGCACCACGCCATTTTCCTGACAGGCTCGCACCGCATAGTCAGGAAGCGGCATATACTGATGCGTAGGTACAGTCTTCTTGACTTCGAAGACCTTACGCGCATATTTGTTATGGCGGATAAGATCAATTTTCCGACATCCCTCGTAATAGAGTTCATGCCCACGTTCCGTGAGAATGGCATCAAGAAATGCATCCTTGCCAGCAGTCTGGGCTGCAGATAGGTTGCCGAGTCCTGCCCTATGGCGCACCTGGTTGACAGCATCAATAGCTTCCGAAGTCACGGCGCCACTTTCTCGAACTGAAAGTTCCGCGAACTGGAGCAATGCGTCTGACCAACGAGCTATCGTCATGTCGGAACCCTGGAATGACGACTCTGTCTCAATAGGATATTTCAGACTGATGTAACCGTCCCAACGAGTGCCGAGATCAGCTCCTGTAATATGTTTGCCGTCAGTGGTCCAGTAATCGGTTACAATACAATCTTTACGTTTGTCGCCCGCCTCGAAAGAGTCATAGAAATCTTTGGCAACATTGTAAAAGGCGTTGTAACCACCTCCCTGAGGCCAAAGAGCAGTGGGAACTCCATCTGGGCTATATGCAGAAGCCTCTGACGGGACGACCAGACGCGAATACATGTTGATGTTGCCGTGTTTTTCGTTGCCATTGGCATTGGCATCACAGCTCACTGCCATGATGATTTCGCAATTCCATTCATTTGCTGTCTTGAAAAGATCTTTATAGGGATTGTCGCCTTGGGTAAATAACGAGTACTTCCCTTTCAGCTCATCAAACATCTCAAGTCCCTTTTTATAATACCCTGACATGTGCCCTCCCTCATTGAGGCAATGGCGCATCAGACAGAAACGTCCGTAATCGCGTGTATATCGTCCGAGTTCCGTCTGTATCTCAGGCGCGTTCTGTGCCGCAAAAAGCAGATCATCATAAATCCACTCACACATCTGGTCGAGCGAGGGACGCACCGTGGTACGCTGAGCCAAGTCATCAAAAACTTTATCATAATCCATTATCACAGGCACCGGTCCGTACATGTGCATAAGGTAATACAGCATCATTCCACGGCAAAGACGAGCCTCTCCAAGAAGTCCATCGCGAACCTCTGCCGACAGCACAGTCTCCGAAGCCGTTTCAAGCGTATGAATAATTTCTGTAAATCGAGTCACCTCTGCCGTCTGTGGAAAATGATTTGGACTGTCCTGATCATTGGGCCATCCACGATAATAGTAACGGCATTGGTTGAAATTAGCCTGAGAGAGATGCAACCATTCTCCTCCCGCCTTGACAGCCGTAGGAGCCATAATATCTGACGTACTGTCGAAAAAGCGCACGTCACCTCCAGCCCCGATATAGAAACTATACTGCCCTGTTTCATTGAATGCATAGGCGAAGTTTCCGGCAAACGGAATATAGCAGCTCATCATGTAGGAAACGTAATCTTCAGCAGTATTCGGGAACTCCCCCTCCATAAGGCTGCCATAGATTTTGGCATCAAAATTGTTCTCACAGCCGCCGAAAAGCAACGCTGCTGACGCCAGAATAGGAATATATATTCTTTTTATCATGCTGTTCAAAGATTAGAAAGTAATTTTCACCCCGATGGTGTAAGCCCTCAACTGAGGATAGTTGGAGTTATTGAGCTGACCAAAGCTCGTGGGCACCTCCGGGTCGTTGTCAGAATATTTTGTTATGGTAAATGGATTCATAATGTCGGCATAGAGGTAAATATTCTTCACGTATCCATGCAACCAACTCCACTTGAGTGTATTGAAAGTATATCCCAGTGTTATGTTACGCACTCGCAGGAAGCTTGCTTCCTCAAACATCACCTTGTATCCAACATCGCCGGGAAGCGTGACATTCCTATTTGCAATGCCGGGAAGGTCGCCGTTTGGATTGGTCTGTGAATTCCATGTGCGATAGATTTGCTCGTTCTTGTTGGAGGCAAGCGAATTTATCATATCGCCAGGAGAACTATCAACCGTCATCGAGATATTGTTTTTCTCCACACCGAGCTGACCATACATGTAAATATCAAGATTCCAGTTCTTCCATACGAATGAGTTGCCGAAACCGAAATACACTTTCGGAAGCATGTCTTTCATGCAGATGTCGGATTCATCAATCTTTCCGTCACCATTTTTGTCAACGATGATGGGGAAACCTGGTTTTTGAGCATCATCGGAAAGGGAGCGCTGAGACTCCGGCATGTTGCTGCGATCCATATTGATGAGACCGTCGGTATCATAGTAATACATAGCATTCAGAGGCTCGCCTTTTCGTTTCTGATAGGGTTTGAAATCCGTATTGGGCATGTGTTCAACCCAATTCTGCTTCAGATGTGAAAGGGTAAGAGAGGTGGTCCATTTGAATTCCGGCAGACGTATATTTTCAGAGTTTAGCGAAATCTCCACTCCGGTGCGTTTGTAATGACCGCCATTCACCGGACTTGTGTTGAATATGCTCAGCATCGACGCAGGGACCCATGCGAGCAAATCGGTAACATCGTTGCGAAAGATATCGATACTTCCCGAAAGACGGTTGTTCAGCACATAAAAGTCGATGCCTATGTTCTTCATCTCTGTCTTCTCCCATGTGATATTGGGATAACAGCCGCTTCGGATCAGGTAAGGAACATAGGATATCGAACCATTAGAGAATTTCACATCCTCCCTGCTAACTCCGATGGTTGAATATAAAGTTGAACCGAGATTGTCATTTCCTGTCTTGCCGTAACTTGCGCGCACTTTCAAAAGATTAAGCCACTCCACATCGCGGAGCCAGGGCTCGCTCGAAGCCTTCCATGCCAATGACACAGATGGAAACCACGCATATTTTTTATTCTTGAAGAACTTGTCTGTTCCATCGCGCCGCAGAGTGGCACTAAGTATGTAGCGATCGAGCACCGATACGTTCGCACGCGCAAACTGCGATCGCTTTTCATTCTCAGCTTTATCGGAAGCCGGGTTAAACGGACCATCGGCAGCTCCAAGATTTGAATCGTTGATGATATCCTTGGCGTTCACATAGTTCTCTGTGAGACTGTTGGTCTTCTCAAGATATCTACCCATTCCAACAACAGCGTTAAGATCCACCCAATTGCCCCAATTCTTGTTGAACGTAATCATTCCCTCAAGTGTCTCGTACTGACGTTGGGCATAGCTCAACGAGCCTCGCGACTGTTTAACCATCGAGAAAAACACATCGGAAGGAATATATGAGGAGCGACGGGTATTGTCTTTATTGACGCCATACACAAAGCGCACTGAAAGCATGTCCTTAATTATGTCGATATCTGCAGCGAAGTTGGCATAGAACCCGTTTTGGCGTGTCTGGTCAGTTATCTCCATTGTAGCCACCGGATTGGGAATCATACCCATCACTCTATATTCACCTTGATCATCCTTGACAGACCAATTCGGAGGGAAAATGAAAGCGGTGGTGAGCGAACCGGCTGCATTTATTCCTTTGTTGGCTGTGTCGCCTCCTACAAGGGCGTTGTCGTAACGGTTGTCATTAAGATTTACTATAGCCGTCAACTTCATGAAGGGGAAGAGCTGAGCCGTGACATTGGTGCGCAATGTGTAACGTCGCATACCGGAGTTTCTGACAATGCCAGCTTCATCATAATAGTTGAAACCGAGATAATATTTTATCATCTTATTACCTCCGTTTACCGAAAAGTTATGAGAGTTAACATTACCCGTACGAAGCACCTTCCCGACCCAGTCGGTGGTGGTGGCATTGTTTATCTCGTCTTGCGTAAACTGAGGAGTCCATCCGCCGTCATATGCAATATTGCCGTAAGGGTATTGGTTGTTGTTATAAAGATACATCTCTTTGCTGAATACATTCACAAAATTCATGTATTCCTGACTATTCAGACGGTTCACACCGTAATTATAGCGTTTTTGAAAAGAGTGGCTATATTCATAAGTAATAGTGGGCTTCCCCTCAAGCCCTTTCTTGGTTGTAATGAGCACTACGCCGTTGGCAGCTCCTATACCATAGATTGCAGCAGACGCGTCCTTAAGCACCTCCACCGACTCAATATCTGAGGGATTAAGACCAACAAGACCTCCTCGCTGAACATTATTGGGAAGATTGAGTTCAGTGTTACTTGTCTCAAGCGATGTCGTAGGCATCACAACCCCATCAACCACATATACCGGAGCGCCCCCACCGCGTATGGAAATGTCGATGGCGCCGCCAGGCTGCGTGCTTGTGACCGATGACTGGACACCGGCTGCACGTCCGAGCAAAAGCCCCTGAACTGTAGGACTCGACGACTTAGATACCTTATCCGCCTTGACAGTAGCAATGGAAGTGGTAAGATTCTTCCTTGAAGTAGCACCATAACCGGTGACAACTACCTCATTGAGCACGTTGGAACTTTCCTTCATTATAACATCCACGGTGCCTTCTTCTGAAATTTTCTTTGAAACAGGATCATACCCCACATACGAATAACTCAGGTTTGAACCGACGGGAACTTCTATCTCGTACTTTCCATCGATATCGGTTGCCACTCCTTTTTTAGAAACCTTGTCCATTACCGTAACTCCGATTAATGGTTCCTCATTGCTATCGGTAACGATACCTTCAACCTTCACCATACCTGTCTCTGACATGGTGCGTGAACCCGAGGTCTGGGACGAAGTCTTTTTACGGGAAAGTACAATCTGCGACTTCTCATATTTATAAGAGATGTCTGTGTTTACAAAAATCCGGGGCAACACTTTTTTCAAAGGTTCATTAACCGCCGACACTTTTACTTTTGTTGAAAGGTCGATAAGATCTTTGTTGTAAAGAAACCGATAGCCGGTCTGTTTCTGGATTGATTCCAGCACTTTCTGGATTGGTTCTCCAGAAAAATTAAGAGTCACATTCTTGTCCTGACCCATCGCAACAGTGGTCGACACCACCATGAGAACGGTGCAGAACCAGAATCTGACACGTCTTCTAAACTTTGAAAAGACTCGCGTAATTGGTTGGTTCATATGTTAAGTTAATTTTAGAGTTTTCATGGACTATTCCTAACCCAACGACGCACGACCACCGAAATACCACAATCAATTTTTTAATTTTTCTTAATTTTTCTTCACAAATTATTTATCAAGCAGCAATTATCTATAAGTTCGATAAAAGGTTAAAAGTTATAGGTAACAGGGTAAAGGTGAATTGGCGCACCTCTAATTTTGACTCAGATTCCTTTTATCTGTCAGTGTACAATCAATTCTTTAGGCGAAGCCGGTTGAGTCATGCCAATTCTTCCCTTTAACCTATTACTTTTCCCCTTTAACCTGTTTATCGGGCTGTGCCCGATAAACGGGGATTTAGGAAAACGAAAAAATCCGATTGAACATTCATAGTGCTAAATATTTAATTATCTTACAAAAATGGTTAATTTTGCAAGATGATTTATATGCTGTAAAAATAACATGTTTAACAATTGCAACCATGAACGATCTTGAACTTGTCCGTTCCAAAATATATGAGATCCGCGGTCAGAGGGTGATGCTCGATTTTGACCTCGCTGAACTATATCAGGTTGAGACAAAACAACTGAAAAGAGCAGTGCGTAGAAACATTCAAAGATTTGAGGGCGATGATTTTATGTTTGAACTAACTCCAGATGAATTCTTGAGGTGTAAAAATGGCACCTCAAATCATGGAGGTGTCCGATATATGCCATTTGCCTTTACCGAATTAGGGGTAGCAATGCTGTCAAGCGTGTTACGCAGTAATACAGCCATTGAAGTAAACCGCAACATAATGAGGGCTTTCGTGGCGGTTCGTCAGATGTTAGCACAGCCGAAAACCGATAAGTTTGCAGTGCTGGAACAACGCATCGAAAAGTTGGAAAACTACATAGAGGAAGTCATCACGGATGTTAACGATGTGAATGAGGATACCCGGATGCAGATAGAACTCATCAATGAATCGCTTGCCGAACTTCAAACAGAAAGAAAAAAACTGAAAGCCCCCCGTCCTGCCATCGGATTCAAACCGCAATAAAACAGTTTTACTGTATTGAGCATTCAGTTTGATATTCTGACCTCAAATTTGAAATTTTCCATCTGCGATGGATTTAGGTGTATTTATCTCCAACCACTTTCAACCACTCAAAAACCCCTTTCTACTTCCCTCTTCTTACTTTTTACTTTTCAACTCTTACATCTATATTTTTAAACGACGTTCGAAAACAAATAATCCACATATGAAATATGGATTATTTTCTTTTTATGAAATTATTCTTTCAACTCTTTGTAAATTAGCAATGTTGTGCTTAACTTTGCAGCATATCGCAATATCTAATGTCACCACAGGAAGAACTCTTAAACGACCATATGCTTTTGGCTGCCCTCAAATTCGACAGCCACGAGGCTTTCGTGAAGATGTTTCGCATTTACTATGTGGATCTTGTGATGTTCGCCGGCACAATTATTCCGGAGAAAGCCACATGTGAGGATATCGTACAGAATGTATTCACCAGAATATGGTCAGAGCGCAAGGAACTCGACATCCGCACTTCCCTTAAATCTTATCTGCTGAAGGGTGTGCAGAACTTTTGTCTTGATGAGCTGCGGCGTCGCAACGTAAGGTTGCGTTATGAAACAGAATCCCGCCGACACATCCTTGCCCTGTCTCCTGAGGAATACTATCTTTATTCCGAATTGAGAGATGAGATCAACAATGCCATTGCCTCGCTCTCTCCTAATGAAAGAGAAACATTCTTCTTGAGCCGTGTCGAACACCTTAAATATAAAGAAATCGCTGATCGTCTCGGTGTCTCTGTGCGGACAGTAGAAACGCGTATAAGCAAGGCTCTGAAACTTATCAAAGCATCCATTGGTGATTTCACCATATTGATCGCCGTTATTATATATAAATTATTTATCTAATCCAAAAAAACGAGACAATGGACAATAACCCTAATATTTCCGATTCAAATGACATATTGATCATACGATTTCTTGCGGACGAAGCAACTCCGGAAGAAACAGACAGTCTGTGGAAATGGATTGAGGCTTCAGATGAAAACAGACGCTATTTTCTAAAGTGCCGAAATGTATGGGATGCACTTAACCCAGCTTTCCATTCCGACAGCATAGATATCGAAAATGCTGAAAACCAGATAATGTCAAGAATACATAAAGACAATAAAGTTTCAGGCTTACGTATCTGGTGGAAGCGGTTATCGCGCATATGGCAGCAAGTGGCAGCGGCACTGATTATTCCAATCGCGGCATGCGCCATATATTTTGCCTGGCATAACAGTAAAAATGATGTGCCGGATATTCCATATGTATCGATCTCCACGGCATACGGATCAACCTCATCCACAACGTTGCCGGATGGCTCAAAAGTGTGGCTCAATTCCAACAGTTCGATTACTTATCCCAGAGAATTCAACTCCGATCAACGTACGGTAACGCTTGTCGGCGAAGCATATTTTCAGGTAGAAGCTGATAAAAAACACCCGTTCGTTGTTTATGTCAACGGCATAGATGTCACTGCAACGGGAACCCAATTCAATGTCAACGCATATCCGGGCACAAAAGAAAAGGTGTCGGTGACGCTTGTTGAAGGGAAGGTAAATGTAAATGTTGCTGATAAAGGAAGCTATGCCCTCACTCCCGGAGATCATCTTGTGAATCAGGATGGAGATGTAGAAATATCCTGTTCGACCCCGGCGGATAAATACTGCGCATGGCGCGATGGTGTGCTTGATTTCAAGGGTGATACACTTCAGGATATCCTAAACCGCCTACAACAAATATATCCAGTAAGATTCGTGGTTGAAGATCCCTCTGTAGCGGCATATCATTTTCATGCCGAATTCAAAGATGAATCGCTGGAGGAGATTCTACATTTATTGGAATTAAGCAGTCCGATCAAAATAACTATCACCCAAGACTCGGTCTCACCGGGCATATCAGTTGTGCACATCGCACGCAACTAAACGCAACCGAATTCATACGGGAATCTTGCGAGATTGAGACAGAAGCACTATATTTGCATAAAACTGTTTCCATCACGCTTCTTATCAATGCGTGCAGAGTACAGAGTGGAACCTTTGCTTTTTAGCAGCTCCATAATAACACAAAATCATGAATGAACTTGAACTAATCCGCTCGAAGATTTACGAAATAAGAGGTCAAAAAGTAATGCTAGATCGAGACTTGGCACGTATGTATAATGTCTCCACATCCAATCTTAATAAGGCTGTAAAGCGAAATATCAAGCGATTCCCGGAAGACTTCATGTTTCAGCTCTCGCAGATGGAATTTGATGAACTTAAAGCCAACTTGATATTCCAAAATGGAACATCAAGTTGGGGAGGCACCAGAAAATTACCATATGCCTTCACAGAACAGGGGCTTGCCATGCTTTCCGGATTGCTAAACAGTGATATTGCCATTCAAGTAAATATCAATATTATGAGGGCATTCGTTGCAATAAGAAAAATGGTCACTACCAATCCGGTCACCTTGCGTCTCTCAACACTTGAAAAGAATTTCGAGGAATTGAAACAGGATCTTGAAGAAATATTTGCCGACTATAATGACATCAATGAGGATACCCGCGCCCAACTGGATGCCATTAACATTGCTCTTGCCGACTTACAGTCTGATAAAAAGAATATGTCCCGCAGAAAAAGGATCGGTTTTAAAACCGATGATTCAGAATAAAGAATATATTTATGTAAGAAGATTATGCTGAAGGAATGTATGTATGAGGGGGTGGTGGAAGCCGGGTGCGATGAGGCGGGTCGCGGCTGTCTGTGCGGTCCGGTGAGCTGCGCGGCGGTGATTCTGCCGGATGGTTTCAAGTGCGAGGAACTGAACGATTCCAAACAACTTACTGCTCATAAACGTGAGGATTTGCGGAAACTTATTGAAGCGGAAGCGTTGGCTTGGGCAGTGGTGATGGTCGAGGCTGAGGAAATAGACAAAATCAACATTCTTAACGCTTCAATTGCAGGAATGCATCGGGCTCTCGACCAACTTTCCATAAGACCGGGACACATCCTCGTTGACGGAAATAAATTCAAACCATATCTCGACCCTGTCCTCAATATGCAGACACCACACCATACTGTGGTGAAAGGAGATGCAACATACATGTCGATCGCGGCAGCCTCGATCCTTGCCAAAACACACCGCGATGAACTGATGCTGGAATATTCCCGTAAATATCCGGGGTATGGATGGGAACAGAATATGGGGTATCCTACAAAGGCGCATCGCAGTGCGATTGCTTCGCTCGGAATAACTCCGATTCACAGAAAAACTTTCCGGTTGCTATGAGCTATATCCTTGACATCCACACCCACAAATCACCTCCGCAACCGGAAGGCATTGTCAGCATACGACTCTGTTATCCGGATGCAGATCAAGAGGGTATCTTGCCGCAGCAATTGTATTCCGCCGGAATACATCCTTGGGACGTGCCTTTACATGATCTTGAAAACACCCGCACGATGCTGAACTCATACGCATCACGTCCTGAAATAGTGGCAATCGGAGAATGCGGAGTAGATCTTAAATATGGAGGTCCGATGTTCCGTCAGCTGGAAGTGTTCCGTATACAGATAGAGCTGTCGGAACAATTGAAAAAACCGGTCATAGTTCATGATGTTAAAGGTGACGACATCATCTGCGGATTACGTCGCGATTTGCGTCCAACCCAACCTTGGTGTATTCACGGATTCCGAGGTAAGCCGGCGGCTGCGGCAGCCCTCCTGCGGTCGGGATGCTACCTGTCTTTTGGAGAAAAGTTCAATTCCGACACGCTGATTGCCATGCCTGAAGACCGTATTCTTGCTGAAACAGACGAATCCACTCTGACAATAGAAGAGATTATCGCACGTATATCGGAAGTGAGGGGTGTTGATTTAACCCAAACCATAAAAGATAATTCAAAGAAATTTTGTAACTTTGTCAGTTAAGAGCAATTCTTAAAAAGAATTAGTTGATTGATTACTTATGAAATTTCTTAGAATACTACTCATATCTTTGTTGGGCGCTCTCAGCCTTAGCTCATACGCATTGCGTCTTGAGCCAATAAAATATGGCGATTTCTCCAATTGGGTGACCCGAGAGGTTTCAGAATCAAAAATGCTCGGCGGCAAAAAGAAAACAATCTATGAGATTGCCCCTACCCGTACAATTCCCGGCAATAACAAAGCATACGCAAATGAAGGGGGCTCCCCTTGGGCTACAAGCAACGTATATGCCAAAGTCGCCGGAATCGTGAAAGGCTCGGGCACTGTGACACCGGCTACCGTCAATGGCAACAAAGTTGCCCGCATGGAAGCAAAAATGGAAGAGGTCAAAGTGTTGGGTATCATCAATATGGATGTCATGGTGGCTGGTACCATATTCTTAGGCCGCATTTTCGAGCCTATAACCTCTCCGAAAGGTCCTTATTCAAAAATGGAGATGGGAATACCCTACACCAAACGTCCGGCGGCACTGGTATATGATTTCAGTGTCGACATGCCCAACGTCAACACGCGAGTTAAATCCACCGGTTTTTCAAGCAAGAAAACACTTCAGGGACGAGACAATGCCGAAGTTTATGTCTTGCTTCAGAAACGTTGGGAAGATAAAGACGGTAATCTTTATGCCCAGCGCGTCGGCACAGGACGAGAACGTTATTCCAAGAGTGTGCCTTGGACAAAACACCATGTGCTTCCCATCCATTATGGAGACATTTCAAAACAAAGCTGGTATAAGCCATGGATGGGACTTCTCAACGGAGAGAAAGCATATTATGCAATGAACTCAAAAGGGAAATTAGTGCCGGTTCATGAAACAGGATGGGCACCTGCCAACGCCACTCCCACCCATGTGCTGGTAATGGCTTCGTCAAGCTGTGGCGAGGCATACATCGGCACTGAGGGACTGACATTATATATCGACAACATTTCATTCGGATTCTGATTATGAATATCGCATTGACAGGATATGGCAAGATGGGTCATATCATTGAAAGAATAGCAAAAGAGCGCCACCATAATGTGGTGTGCATCATAGATAAAGATAACACTGCGGATTTCGACAGCGATGCCTTTCGTTCGGCTGACTGCGTGATCGAATTTTCCACTCCTGCTACAGCCGTGGGCAATATTCGCAAATCATTCGAACAAGGAGTGCCTGTGGTTTGCGGCACAACAGGCTGGACCGATGCAATGCCGGAAATCAAGGATTTATGTGAAGATGGAAAAAATACGTTCCTCTTTGCCTCCAATTTTTCCGTAGGAGTAAATATCTTCATGGCTGTTAACAGATATCTCGCAAGGATAATGAACGGCTTCCCTCAGTATCGTCCCCATATAGTTGAGACTCACCACATACACAAACTCGATCATCCCTCCGGCACAGCCATTACGTTAGCTGAGGAGATCATCGAAGAGACAGAGCGTATTTCCGGCTGGTGCGAACCCGAAGGAGCTGAAACATGCTGCAAAATAAGCTCTGACAATAACGGGGAACTTATGGAAATCGATCATATACGCACCGGCGAGGTTCCCGGCATTCATACAATCGACTGGAATTCTGATGTAGACAGCATCACTATCACCCATAGTGCCAAATCGAGGGAAGGTTTTGCCTTGGGAGCTGTTTTGGCAGCAGAATGGCTTGCCGACAAAAAAGGATTCCACACAATCAATGAAGTCTTTAACTTTTAAATAATGTTTAATGTGAAATGTGAAATGTTTAATTAAGCTGACGCTAACCCCATTACACATTTCACATTACACATTGAACATTTCACATTAAACATTATACGAAATGTCTATAATAGAGCGTCTTCGACATATCAAGACCACACGCTGGATACGGTTCGGCATAGTTTCAGCAATTTTCTTCCTATGGGTTATTCTTATGGGTAATCCCTGGCTGCTGTTTCTTTGGCTGATATTACTCGACATATACATCACCAACTTTATTCCTTGGGGATGGTGGAAAAAGAAAAAAGGAGCCACACGCACAGTGATGGCATGGGTGGATGCCATCGTGTACGCACTCGTGCTTATATATTTCGTATTCGCTTTCGTAGGTCAGCAATATGAAATTCCTTCCTCAAGTCTTGAGAAATCACTTCTTGTGGGCGACCGACTTTGGGTAAACAAAACCATCTATGGTGCGCGTGTGCCTCAAACTCCTATACATTTCCCTCTGGCGCAACACACCATGCCGATAATAAACACCAAAAGCTATCTCGAAAAGCCCCAACTCGACTATCATCGCATGCCGGGATTCCGATCGATAAAGCGTGGAGACATTGTGGTCTTCAACTATCCGCAGGGAGACACGGTTGCAACAAAAATCCCTAATCCCGACTATTATCAGATCAGCTATGAATTGCGGAGAGAAGGAATAGAGGATCCGTTGGCTTATATGAAGGCTAACAGCAACATCTTCGGAGAAGTGGTGTGGCGACCGGTTGACCGCCGTGAGAATTACGTAAAACGAGCAATCGGACTCCCCGGCGATCGTCTGAAGATAGCGGGAGATACAATATATATCAACGGCAAGCCTCTTCCCGAACCGGAGAACGTGCAATATAACTATATTGTGCCTGTAAACGGACCCATTTCCGCTGAGAAATGGCATGAACTCGGTGTTCGAGGGGAAGACTATGGTGGTATGCCGGCACGCAATGAGGCGGCTGGATTCTCATATTATGATGTCCCACTTACTGCCGCCATGAAGGCAGAAATTGAGAAATGGCATGAGGTTATAGGTCCTCTGCAAAGAGAGAGCCAGAGCGGACTTTTCGAATTGGGAGGTATATTCCCGCTTGGAGCTGATTATGGCTGGACCAGAACCGACATGGGTGAACTATGGATTCCTGAAAGGGGTGTGACTTTGCATCTCACACCGGAAAATTATCCCATCTATGAGCGTGCAATACGCACATATGAAGGTAATGATCTGAAAATGCGCGATGGTAAAATATACATCAACGGTAAGGAAACAGAATATTATACCTTTAAGATGGATTATTACTGGATGATGGGTGATAACCGCGACAGATCTGCCGACAGCCGCTTCTGGGGATTTGTGCCGGAAGATCACATCGTGGGTTCTCCATTATTCATCATTGCCTCGTTTGATCAGGAACGCGGTCTTTTCGATGGAAAGATTCGTTGGAACAGAGTTTTCGCCAATCCGAATCCCGATGGTAAAAACATGCGAGGGGAATGAACAGCCAGATTCCCTTCGCTCCCGATTTATCTATGACACGTAAGATTCTGGCAGGGGTGCGTGTCTCACCGGGAAAAGGTTTTGCCCGAACCATTATTGAGGGAGACAGGATTTTGTCAATTCCCGTTGTTGGAGGGAGCGGCATATTGAAACGTTCAGATATAAACCTTGATAAAATCATGATTTCCGATCATGGAAGATGGAGGCAAGAACATTTGGGCGCCATAAATGCCGCGTATGGCAAGACTCCTTATTTTCCATATATCTTCCCTGAGCTTGAGAAAATCTACAGAGAGAAGAGTAATGGCTCATTGGGAGAATTTAACCGAGAATTGTTTGAGTTCGTTTATAGGTTTCTTGATGTGGATTCCATTCGCAAGGCAATAGATGAAATGAATTTAATAAATCCACAACGGCTTAGACAGCTTAAAGGGGAATTGGAAACAAAAGTTAACTTAAATTATTCAATTTTTGACTCTCTCTTCCGTTTAGGGAAAAACACGGCTTTTGTAATTTTTGATGATTAGACGGCTCATATTGATTCTGGTTGCAGTTACTGCCACCTTCTCTTTCTCCTCGCCGGTATATGCTCAAGCCCAGGAGGAAGGTGGTGAGTTACGTCTTAAAGTCAAAGCTTATAAGGGACATAAATATATTGTGGATGAATATGGCGATACCTGCCGATATACCTTCATTCGCGATTTAGTGGTCTTCCCACCCCTCAAATTCAAGAATAAGAAACAGGAACAATATTATTGGCGCACAGTCAGAGATGTTCGCAAGACTCTTCCATATGCCAAATTGGCATTCGCAACATTATGCGAAACATACGAGTATATTCAGACCATTCCCGACAAGAAGGAACGCGAACGCCATCTGAAACGCCTTGAGAAAGATATTTTCGAGCAATATAAACCCGTGGTTAAAACAATGACAAAAAACCAAGGTAAGGTATTGCTGAAGTTGATCAACAGGGAAACAGACCAGTCGTCATTCAATATAGTGAAAGCTTTTTTAGGTTCATTCCGCGCCGGTTTCTGGCAAACATTCGGCAGATTCTTCGGCATGAATATGAAAGCCGGCTTTCATCCCGAGAAAAACAAAGATGATGCGATGATCGACCGCATCGCCACCCTTATCGAGCAAGGGGCACTATGACAAGGGAAAAGGTTATAGGGAAAAGGGTAAAGGTAATAAGTGGGTTAGGTATAGATAAAACGCGCGAGGATGCGTAGGGGGGTCTTGCCGAAATATGAAAGGAATGCACCTATTTTATTTTTTAATCTTACATTGGGATTTAAGAGACTGTTTAATCTCTCCTTTTTTATGACATTCCAACATCTTTTCTCCAGATTATTGTCATGATATTTATTCACAGACATCAGACAGAATATGTTAAAATGCGCACTCATTCTTCTATCTTTAGCTGCCCGTAGAAGATCTTTATTAGGATATTCCCCTTTTTCTCCAAAATATTCAACTATTCTATCGGTCACATCCAGCACATCTGCCCTCCCAATATTAAATTTATGCAAATAGCTCTCTGGATTCTGACGATAATAATACAATTTACGATAACTTACAGCAATTTTTTCGAACTGAGGAAAATATCTATAAAAAGCATCCAGATCTTCATATCCTATACCAACAGTAAAAGGTTGTTTCGGCAAAAGATTTCGTTTGTATAATTTACCCCATGCAGAATGCGTGCAATCATATTTTTTTTGATAAAAAATATCACACATATATTCAACACATCCAAAAGATCTATCGGATTTATAAGAATTTACCGAAAATTCATTTGTTGTGAAACATACGCAAGACACATCAGCTCCCATCCTATTAATAACATCTAACGATATCTCTAAAAATAGAGGATGAAATGCATCATCTGCATCCAAAAATGTTACAAAACTGCCATAGGAATCTTTTAAACCTGCGTTTCGGGCACATGATAATCCTCCGTTTTCTTGATGTATCACTTTTATGCGAGAATCCTTTGCGGCATATTCATCACATATTGCCGGACAAGTATCCTTTGAACCATCATCTACAAGGATAAGCTCCCAGTTAGAATAAGTTTGCGCCAACACGCTGTCAACGCATTGGCGCAAATATTTCTCCACGCCGTAAACCGGCACAATTATGCTGATTAACTCAGGCATAAACAGTTAGTTTACAGTATTATAAACCTATAAAGTTTACACAGTCAGGATTTCTTTCTCTTTCTCAGCAAAGAGGGCGTCAATTTTCTTCATATACTTGTCATGGATTTTCTGGACGTCATTCTCGGCATCCTTCTCCACATCCTCGCTCAGACCATTCTTGATCTCTTTTTTCAACCCTTCGATTGCCTCGCGACGTGCATTGCGCACTGAAACCTTTGCATTCTCAGCCTCACCTTTAGATTGCTTCACGAGTTGTTTACGACGATCTTCGGTAAGAGGTGGAATAGAGATCCTGATTACCTCCCCATTGTTCTCGGGGGTGATGCCCAGATCAGAGTTGATAATGGCTTTCTCAATCTCTTTGAACATCGATTTTTCCCAAGGTGTTATAGCGATTGTGCGCGCATCGGGAACACTGATGTTGGCAACGTTTGAGATAGGAGCCTGCGAACCGTAATAATCCACTCGGATGCCATCAAGCAAACGGGCAGAGGCTTTACCGGCGCGGATATGCGAAAGCGTGTCCTCCAGATAGTCAACGGCAAGCTGCATATTATCCTCAGCATTACCAAGATATTCTTTTACTTCCATCTTATATTTAATGTTTAATGTGTAATGTTTAATGAGGTTTTAGGTTTAAGGCTTTAGGCATTAGAAAGCTTCGCCGAATTGTTCTAAAGCCTAATATCTAATTCTTGACGAGCGTTCCGATATTGTCGCCGGTAAGCATCTTCTTCAGATTGCCCTCTATATCCATGTTAAAGACATAGATAGGCATCTTGTTTTCCTTACATAATGCAGTGGCTGTGAGATCCATCACTTTGAGACCGCGTGCAAGCACTTCGTCATACGTGATTTCATCAAATTTCACAGCTGAAGGATCTTTTTCAGGATCGGCAGTATAAACACCGTCAACACGCGTGCCCTTGAGCATCACATCAGCTTCAATCTCGATGGCACGAAGTGCAGAACCGGTATCCGTGGTGAAATAAGGATTCCCTGTGCCGCAACTTATGATGGCAACCTTCCCCTCTTCCATGGCTTTTATGGCACGCCATTTAGAATAATGCTCCCCTATGGGATGCATGGCTATAGCTGTAAACACCTGCGCAGGCTGTCCCATGGCCTCAAGGGCTGAGCTTAACGCTAATGAATTGATCACAGTGGCAAGCATTCCCATCTGGTCACCCTTTACACGGTCAAAACCTTTTCCTGCTCCCGAAAGACCACGGAAGATATTGCCACCACCAATCACTATCCCTATCTCTACACCGGCTTCAACCATCTCTTTAATCTGACGTGCATATGCATTCAGACGATCGGTATCGATTCCTGTGCCATGACCGGCAGCAAGAGATTCTCCGGAGAGTTTTAACAGTACTCTTTTATATTTCATCATAAGTAACAAAATTTAAACGATATGTATAAGTGATGAAATTTCAATTCCCCAAAGTTAATGAAATTTCAGGAATTATGCATAAGTAAGTAACAAATTTTATGAAGTCAGATCAGATGGGATTAGAATTTTCTATAATATTGAAGATATCAAGAGCATCGGATACTCCCGGCACATTGTCTATCATTATATATCTTTTTCCGTTCACTTCCCTCAGCTCACATAGTCGGGGATTCTGTTGCAGATACATCAGAACTTTGCCGAAGGCTGTGGAATTATAGTAGGCTTTATTGTCATCACCGACAAAATAGACACGCATCTTTCCTCCTTTAAGCACCAGACGTTCTATGCCAAGGCGACGGGCGGACATTCTCAGAGGAACTACACGGATAAGTTCTTCAGTGGTGAAGGGTATCTCGCCAAAGCGGTCGCGCAGTTCTGCCCGGAATTCTTCCAGCTTTTCAAGACGCTCCATATTGTCAAGACGCCGGTAGAGCGTAATGCGCTCGTTTTCCTGCGGCACATACTCTGCCGGAATCCGGAGTTCAAGATCGCTTTCAATAGTGCAATCGGCAGTAAATTCCTCAGCCTGCCCGGCTGCAACATCGGTAAAGGTATCGGCAAATTCTTCAGTTTTCAACTCTAAAACAGATTCCTTGAGAATCTTCTGATATGCCTCATATCCAAGATCGGCAATAAAGCCACTCTGTTCGGCACCAAGAAGATTGCCGGCACCGCGTATATCGAGATCCTGCATCGCTATGTGTATTCCCGAGCCAAGATCGCTGAAGCTCTCAATTGCCTGCAGTCGTCTGCGGGCTACAGGTGTCAGGGGCAATCCTGGTGGCACAAGGAGATAACAGAATGCTTTCCGCGAACTACGCCCAACACGGCCGCGCAACTGATGCAGCTCGCTGAGTCCGAAATTCTGCGCATTGTTCACCATTATGGTGTTGACATTGGGCATGTCTATACCGTTTTCAACAATAGTGGTCGAGAGCAACACATCGTAATCCCTGTTGGCAAAATCTATTATCGCCTGCTCTACCCTTTCCGGAGGCATCTGACCATGAGCTGTAACAACACGCACCTGAGGAATCAACCTTCGTAACGTATTCTCGATATGAGCTAAATTCTCGATTCGGTTGGAGATGAAGAATACCTGTCCGTTCCGGCTTAGCTCGAATTCCACCGCCTCTTTTATCACATCATCGTCGAAACTGCTGACGTTGGTGACTACTGGCTGACGGTTGACCGGAGGGGTGTTCAGCGAACTCAAGTCGCGAGCTCCCATAAGGGAGAACTGAAGCGTACGAGGAATAGGCGTAGCACTCATTGTCAACGTATCGACATTGACTTTCAACTGCTTGAGTTTCTCTTTCACCGCAACTCCGAATTTCTGTTCCTCATCGATTATTAGCAATCCGAGGTCCTTAAACTTCACCCCTTTTCCAATAATCTTATGGGTGCCTATGAGGATATCTATCTTACCTGCCTCAAGATCGGCAAGTATCTGCTTCACCTCTTTGGGCTTTCGCGCACGAGATATAAAATCAACCCTCACGGGGAGATCCTTGAGACGATCCGCAAAAGTGTGGTAATGCTGCATAGCCAGCACTGTGGTTGGAACAAGCACAGCCGTCTGTTTGCCGTCTACAGCTGCCTTGAAGGCAGCGCGGATGGCGATCTCTGTTTTGCCGAAGCCCACATCACCGCAGATAAGCCTGTCCATCGGCTTGGGTGATTCCATATCAGCCTTTACAGCCTGTGTGGCTTTGAGCTGGTCGGGAGTGTCTTCATATATGAAGCTGGCTTCAAGCTCATGCTGCAGATATGAATCGGGAGCGAAAGCATGTCCTTTCTCTTCTCGCCGTGCTGCATAAAGCTTGATGAGGTCTCTGGCTATATCCTTGACTTTGGTTTTAGTGCGTTCCTTGAGCTTGTTCCATGCACCGCTGCCGAGTTTATTGATTTTCGGCGGCACACCTTCTTTACCTCTGTATTTCGAGAGTTTGTGAAGGGCGTGAATGCTCACCAAAATAATATCGTCGTTCTGATAAAGGAGTTTTATCATCTCCTGTGGCTTACCGTTGACATCCGTGCGCACAAGACCGGCGAATTTTCCAATGCCATGGTCGATATGCACGATGTAGTCGCCTATCTCGATCTGGTTAAGCTCACGAAGTGACAGCGCCAGCTTACCGCTTCTTGCGCGGTCACTCTTCAGGTTATATTTATGGAAACGGTCGAATATCTGATGGTCTGTAAAGAAACAGTTCTTGCCGTCGTGATCCACAAAACCTTCATGCAGTGTGCGGTCAACGGCAGTGAAAGGTATATTATCTCCTCTATCCTCGAAAATATTCCGCAGCCGTTCAGCCTGATAGGGAGAATCAGACAGAATGAATATCCTATAACCGTCGGCAAGGAATTTCAGGAAACTATCGGATATAAGTTCAAAATTCTTGTGATAGAGAGCCTGCGGACCGCAATTGAACGAAATGACGGCATCCGCCCGGAAATCGGCATCGGAACCTTGCGATCCGAATTTCACAACCTTCATTCCGGCAAACCTGCGGATGAAAGCCTCAGCATCCACCACTTTCTCCATCGCTTTTGCATCACCCTCATCAGCTATAAGCGCAGCTGAGGAAAAGGTTTCTTCCGATACCCCTTTTACGCGCTCCAGAAGATACGACGGGCTCTGACACATCACCAATGTACCATCATCCACAAATTCAAGAAGACTTATACCTTTTTCTGATGTCTCCGAAGACGAGGGTGGAAGCACATTGATGCTTTCAAGCTTCTCCTCACTAAGTTGCGTCTCCACATTGAAAGTGCGTATCGAATCAACTTCATCGTCAAAGAAATCAATTCGATAAGGAAGTTCACAAGAATAGGAATATACATCCACAATTGAGCCTCTGCGGGCAAACTGCCCCGGCTCATATACATATTCCGTTTCACGAAAACCGAGTTCGCGAA
The DNA here is from genome assembly GCA_910585285.1 of uncultured Muribaculaceae bacterium. Lineage (GTDB taxonomy): Bacteria > Bacteroidota > Bacteroidia > Bacteroidales > Muribaculaceae > Lepagella. The sequence goes on along the minus strand of CAJUDL010000016.1, from coordinate 17,971 downwards.
GCCTTCCGGTGAGGTCCGACAATATGATTCGTCCTCCCACCTTCAGCGACACACTGTTGTCGGCAATCGTGGCGGCATCCGCCACTTTCTCTGCCAATGCTTCAGGATATGATATCACATATCTTAACGGGCTCTTCTTGTCGCCCAACGCATTGAGCACTTCCGTGCGCAGAATCTGCGATGGAGCATCAGGCTGACCATACTTGATATCCCGTTTGTAACCACTTGGGAAAATACCCACCGCCTCCGGTCCAAGAATCTGGCAAAGGTCATTATAGATATATCCCGCCGTGTCGAAATCATCGGCAACAATCAGTGCCGGATGTTTCTGCGGCTTCAATGCCGCAAACAGCATAGCGACAGAACTCCCTTCCAGTCCGGAGAGGAGCAACCGTTTTATCTTTTTGTCGCCCAAGGCTTTCTCTACGGCTGCAGTGCGCGCTTCCGTTGCAAAAAGTTTATCGGCTTCCCTTAATTCCATAAGATTAAGAAGCAGTTTGAATCAATTCATGGCATCACTACTTCCCGAGCATGCCATCGTAGGTTGATTTATTTTTCAGTATATCTTCAGCAAGCTTCAAGGCTTTATCGGTTTTCAGTTCGTAAGCCACTTTCCCTTTATCGTAATAATACCTTCCTACAATCTCAGAACCGAGGTATTCCGAAATCTCACCTCTGTGAGTGTCAAGATCGTGATCAAGATTATGGGTCAGCAGCTCTGCAAGTTTGTCAATCTGAGCCTTTGTATCATCGTTCATGTATCCTTCGGTTTCTGCTGTGGTACGCAATGTTTTCACCATCTCCTCGCACACTTTGTCGTATTTGAATTTCTTAGGATCGATGGATTTCTTGAAGTCGGCATACATATCATCGGTAATCTCGAAATCTTTCGGTTCACTTATCGAAGGATGCTGAGCTGTGAATTTTGTGGCGTAATCAAAAGCCCAGTTGTCGGCAACAATGTTATAGACAAGACGATTCACCTTACCCCAATCAATAGTAGTGTCCGGACGCAGTCCGCCGCCGTCACGCACCTCCCTGCCGTTGGCAGTGTGGTAGACATTCGTAAGACTATCAGGCACGCGTGCCACAGAACCGTCGGGATTGCGGCGTGAATAATCCACAGCCTGTATCAATCTGCCTGAAGGAAGATAATATTTGGCAACCGTCACTTTAAGCAAACCTCCGTAAGGAAGCTGCAACGGGGTCTGCACCAGTCCTTTGCCAAAACTGCGGGATCCAATCAGCACAGCTCTGTCCAAATCTTGTAACGAACCTGCTACAATTTCAGATGAAGAGGCACTCCCTCCATCAATCAAGACAGCAAGAGGGGTGTCTGGTAATATCGGCTTACGCGTAGTCTTATAGATTTTTTCCTGAAGAGGATCTCGCCCGATGGTACGCACAACTTCAGTGCCTTTGGGCACGAAGCACCCCACAAGATCCACTGCACTCTCAACCAGACCTCCGCCATTGCCGCGCAGATCTATCACTACGCCCCGAAGCTCCTTATCTTCCTTGAAACGCTCGAGAACCTTACGCACTTCAGCCGGAGTCTTATCGATAAAACTCGTGAGACGAAGATAACCGATATTGTTGATAATGGTGTCAAAACTCATGCTCGGCTCCTGCACCTTAGCGCGCATTATCTCCATAGTGAGGATGGAATCGACCACATACGGACGCTTCACGGTGACTTTCACCGGAGTGCCGGGAACACCCTTCAGCAATTTGGTGACGAATTCACTACCTTTGTCTGCCACATCCGTAGTGTCTACCTTTATTATATGATCGCCCGGGCGCAAGCCCCCTTTGGCTGCCGGACTCCCCTCCATCGGCTGGGAAATGTAAGATCCTCCGTTGCGTTGCATGATATAGCTGCCTATACCGCCATATTCTCCGGTGGTCATCTTCTGTAACTTCTCCTGATCATCGGCACTGTAATATTCAGTATAGGGATCGGTTGAGGCAAGAAATGCCTCTATCGCCGCCTTGAAACTCTCATCGGTATTGATGGTATCCACATAGTGAAGTTCCACCTGTTTAACAATCGAGTTGAAATTATTAAGATTGCGCGCCAGCGATGCGTCGTGACTCTTCTGAGCCGACAATGTGAGCCCTGCTGCGGCAAAAAGTGCTGCAGCAGGCAATATGTGGAGAAGTCTTCTTTTTTTCATTCTTTTTATTGATAATACCCCATGATCAAACCTTCGGAGTTTCGGGATGAGGATAATCTACAGTGTAATGGAGTCCGCGACTCTCTTTCCGCTCCATCGCCTGACGCATGATTAGATACGCCACGTTTATGATATTGCGAAGTTCGCAGAGCTGTCGGGATGGTTTGCTGCATTTGAAGAGAGCTTCCGTCTCCTGGTAAAGGATATCAAGACGATTCCAAGCCCGTTTCAGCCGCAAATCGCTCCTCACAATTCCAACATAATATCCCATTATCTGGTTCACCTCTTTTTCAGACTGAGTGATGAGCACCATCTCTTCGGGATGAACCGTGCCTTCGTCGTTCCATTCAGGCACATCATCGCGCCAGTCGTATTCTCCGATATGCTCCATGGCATGGCGTGCCGCAGCATCGGCATATACCACAGCCTCTATCAGCGAATTGGATGCGAGTCGGTTCCCTCCATGAAGACCCGTGCATGAGCATTCTCCAACAGCATATAGCCTGTTGATGGAACTCTCGCCATCAAGATTCACCTTTATGCCGCCGCATAGATAATGAGCGGCAGGAGCAACGGGTATCATGTCTTTCGTAATATCTATGCCAAGCGAAAGACATTTCTCATATATGTTCGGAAAATGACGCTTGGTTTCCTCCGGATCTTTGTGAGTCACATCCAGGAAGACATGGTCAGTGCCATGGAGTTTCATCTCGGAATCGATGGCACGCGCCACAATGTCGCGAGGAGCGAGCGACAACCGTGGATCATACTTTTGCATGAACTCCTCGCCGTCAAGATTGCGGAGCACGGCACCATATCCACGCATCGCTTCAGTAATAAGGAAACTGGGACGATCGCCGGGATGATAAAGAGCCGTAGGATGGAACTGAATAAATTCCATATCGCTCACCGTGCCTTTGGCACGATATACCATAGCGATGCCATCACCTGTTGCGATGAGAGGATTGGTAGTGGTGGTATATACTGAGCCCACACCTCCGGTCGCCATTACCGTTACTTTGGCAAGAAAGGTATCTACCTCTCCTGTCTCCTGATTGAGCACATACGCTCCATAGCATGTAATGTCTGGAGTGCGGCGCGTCACAACCTTTCCTAAATGATGCTGTGTGATGATCTCTACGGCAAACCTGTCGGTGAATACGTCAATATTGGAATCTTTCTTGACAGTCTCAACAAGACTCATCTGAATCTCCGCGCCGGTATTGTCGGCATGATGGAGAATACGGAATTCCGAGTGCCCACCTTCGCGATGAAGGTCAAAGTCTCCGTTTTCATTTTTGTCAAAATCAACGCCCCAGCCTATGAGCTCCCGGATCTGTGAGGGGGCATTCTTCACCACCTTCTCCACAGCCGCAGGATCACTTAGCCAGTCGCCTGCCACCATTGTGTCATGGATATGTTTCTCGAAATTATCGACCTCGAGATTGGTCACTGAGGCAACGCCGCCCTGAGCGAAGAATGTATTTGCCTCATCCGGGGATGTCTTACAGATCATCGCCACCTTGGCTCCCGCGCGGGAAGCCTTGAGCGCAAAGCTCATGCCCGCGATGCCGGAACCTATCACTAAGCAATCATATTTATATACCATCTCTGAATGATATTAGACCGTAGTCAGACCCCGATGTATATCCCGAGGCCTCGCTTCAACCTGCAAATTTAGCAATTCTTTTTCAAATTCCATCCATTACGTTCCTCAACTTACAGATTTTTATTAACTTTGGAATAAATTCTTCCCGCTAATGAATAAAAAGAATAAGAGAAACAACATAATCAACTTTTTAAGCAAAATAGAATCTCTGGTTCTTGATGCTATACTTCGCTTCCTGAAGTTCACTTCCGGCAGGAATACAAGATTATGTGTGGCTGCTATCACAGCATTCATAACTCTTATTCTTACAATCATATGCGACCGCATACCTCATTCTTTCGGCAACGAGGATTTGACCATGAAGAAGCTGCAGCTTGCCTCTATGCTTACAGGCGGCAAGACAAAACCCATCCCATCCGACATCCTCCCTGTGAACATCAGCTTTGACCGGCAGCTAACGCCAGTCAATGATGAATATGGCATTCCTTGCGGTGTAATTGATGTGGCAGACCGCCGTAAGCTTCTCGACTTCCTTTCCCGCATAAAGGATGCGGATTATGCAGCTATCGCCATCGACATATTCTTCGACAGTTCAATGCCTGCTGAAGGAGACACGGCTCTTTTCAAATGCATCAACGGAATGAAACGCCTGACAGTCCCGGTGCATTCTGATGGAACTATCTCTCCACTCATAGATAAAAAACTGCATTCCAATGGAGATTATGCCGTCAATCTCATCTCCAATAATTTTTCAAAATATAACTTCGCCGGTGGTGACGGAATTCCATCCATGGCGCAAACCCTCTTCAATAACTCTCATAATGTCAAGAATTATAAGCCGGGAATCTTCGATAACACCACCATGATTCTCCCGTTGCCGGTATCGCTGGAAAATTCTTATACCGAAGAGGGAGACAAGGTATGGTATAATCTTGGCACGGATATACTGGATGTATCGACCGATGAAGAGCTCCGAAACCTTGTAAAAGGAAAAAGAATCATAATAGGCGATTATTGCATGAACGACATCCACGACAGTTATGTCGGTTATATCTCCGGACCGGCAATTGTGATAAATGCCCTTACAGCTCTTGAAGAAGGGAAGACTAAAATAAACCTATGGTCAATGCTGTTGACTTTCATAGTATATTTCATTATTGCTTACTTTATTATCATGAATCTCACGCTATGGAAAGTGATCGGATGGAATCCACGGCCGATTATGAATTTCATACTGAGTTTCATTGGTGTCGGAGCAATCCTGTTTCTATTGCAGCTTGCGCATTTCGTGATCTTCACTGAATTTCATGACACACTCTTGGCAACTACTTTTCTATCTCTATATTCCATTTATTGTCAAAAACTTAACGAACATTACGCATTATGATCAGAATTCTGTTTTTAGTATTGGGCATTCTTGTAAGTTTATCGGCATATGCAGACTATCGCATAGTCTTCCTCAATACCCCTACAATAAAAATCAACGGGAAATCACTTAAGGTCAATGATATTTTCGCCCCCTCTTCATCTGTGGAATGGACATCGCCCAAACAGGCAATGAAAATCATTGACACAGCCAGCGGAGAGCAACGTCTCCTCGTTGCATCACAATATCAGAAATCCAAAGCCAAGAACATACAGAGTTATATCAGCGGAGTCAAGCACCTTTCTTCGCGAGGTATAGGTTCTTCCAATGTAGTGGCATTACGCGCCACGCTCTCGGATCATTTCTTTTTTACCGACTCTTTGAAAATAGAGACCGATTTCCCTACCGACCATCAGCGGTTCTTCTATATTTCCTATACCTACAACGGCGAGGAAATCAACAAGATGATTCCCAACGACAACGGTTCTTTCACCATCTCCCAAGACATATTCACAATCGATGGCAAACCAATCCCTCCCTTTGAAACCACACTCTCTGTCTTCTACCTCGATGAAACCACCGGTAAAGTAACCCTCATCACCGAAGATATGGCAATAACCCTAATCCCCGACCGGCTCGAATAAACTTATTCACCATTTTATTTTCCCTTCCCATTCTTACCCTACAACATGCAATCTTATGCAAATATTTCCAGAATCTTAAACGGATTTGACAATATTTTTGTAATTTTGCAGTCTTATGGAGCAGTTGGAGAAAATACAATCCTATCTGGGTGCGGAACTTAAGGAGATGAACCAGATCATCTCCTCTACTTTGGATACACCTAATGAGCTGATGAACAGTATCGTCTCTTCTTATCTTGAGAAGAAAGGGAAACAGATACGTCCTATATTGGTTATACTTAGCGCCAAACTGTTTGGCAGTGTCAACGAAGATGTGTTGCAAGCCGGTGCCGCTCTTGAAATGCTTCATAATGCATCGCTTATCCATGACGACATAGTTGACGAAACATCCTTACGCCGGGGTCTACCCACAATCAACGCTACCTGGGGAAACCATATAGCCGTGCTTGTAGGCGATTATTTCGTCTCCAACGCTCTGGTAGCCGGTATCAAGACAGGTCATCTCACAATCATCTCCGCGCTCTCCGCACTCGGTAAGGAACTCTCGCTTGGAGAAATCGATCAAATCTGCAATGTGCGGGAACATCATTTCGATGAGCAGAGCTATTTCATGATGATCCGCAAAAAGACGGCTTCACTCTTTATGAACTGCGTGAAAATGGGAGCGGAAGCAGCAGGCGCTACATCTGACGAATACTCCCCGATGGTGCAGTATGCAGAATTGCTCGGACTCTGCTTCCAGATCAAGGACGACATTTTCGACTATTTTCCGAATCCTCAGATTGGGAAACCTACCGGCAATGATCTTCGTGAAGGAAAGGTTACACTCCCTTTGCTCTATGCCCTCAACAATGCTCCGGAAGAAGATAGCTCTTCCATGAAAGAGATGCTGGTTAAAGGAGATCTTAATACAGATGAAATAAATGCCCTTATAGAATTTGCAAAAGACAACGGAGGTATTGATTATGCATTCGACGTGATGCGCAATATGCAAAAAGAAGCGGATTCCATAATAGACTCGTATCCGGAATCCGAATCAAAAAAATGTTTCAAGGACATTTTCGAATTTATCATCTCAAGGAATTTCTAAGAAATTCAAACACACTTTGAAGTGAGATACACATTAAGGAAAGATGAGAAATTGCGTCATAAACGCCTTGTAGAGGATCTTTTCACTGAAGGAAACACCCTCTACGATTTCCCTTTGCGTCTTACCTGGCGACTGGTCGATGCCGACACGCTTGCCAACAGTTTCAGAGCCGAAATACCACAAAAAGTCGGTAATATCCAGATGCTCATAACGGTACCTAAAAAGAAACGTCGCCATGCCGTTGACCGAGTCCTTATGCGTCGCCGCATCCGTGAGGCATACCGTATCAATCGTCTTCCTTTAAAAGACCTTGCAGAAAATATTCCCAATGCAGGCACCCTTTCACTCGCTTTCATTTATATTTCTGATCAGAATCTTCCCTACTCTCTCATCGAATCAAAAATGAAACGTCTTCTCCGAAAGTTAATGTTAAATGTTAAATGAGTAATGTGTAATTATCATTGACACCCAAATCATTAGCCATTCAAACATCGGTTCTCAAATCATCAGATATTCAAACATAGGTTCTCAAAAAATTAAACATTTCACATTAAACATTACACATTATTTAAAATGCGCCGTTTTCTCATTCTTCTCATCAAGTTCTATCAAGGAGCCATTTCACCCCATTTTCCTGCTGCTTGCCGATACACACCTACCTGCTCCAAATACGCAATCGAAGCGATAGCGAAACATGGTCCTTTAAAAGGAACATGGCTTGCAATCAAACGTATATGCCGATGCCACCCTTGGGGTGGTTCCGGCTACGATCCCGTACCCTGACATTATATACTTATCCACGGCTATCATATTATAATTAATCTGTCCGATTTTCGTTTTCTTAATGTGAGAGCTTTAAGATTTCTGTCGGTCATATTATTGAGTGTACTCTTCTTCGCATCCTGCGGAACGAAGAAGAACACACCTATGTCTCGCAACTGGCAGGCTTTCACTACTCGCTATAACGTTTACTTCAACGGGAAAGAGCACTATGTGGAGCAACTCCAGCAGATGGAACGCGATTATGAGGATGACTATTCCCGGCGCCTCTTCACTCATCCTGCCGAAGCTCGTGCGGATCAGAAAATGCCGCAGCCTACAGGCGATTTCAAACGCACCATCGAAAAGATGCAAAAAGCAATCCAACTCCACTCAATAAAGAAAAAACCAGCCAAGCGCACAGCATCTGCTAAAGAAAAGGCTTTTCGCGCCCGCGATGAATTCAATCCATTCCTCCACAATGCTTGGCTTACAATGGGGAAAGGACAATATTACAATGGTGATTTTTCCGGAGCGGCTGCCACTTTCATGTATATTGCCAAACATTTCACTTGGCTTCCGGCAGTAGTCACCGAAGCCCGTATCTGGCAGGCACTCAGCTATTGCGCTCTTGATTGGAACTATGAGGCAGAGAATGCCCTTCATCTTGTAAAGCAAAAAGATTTAACAACCCGCGAACTGAAGAATCTGTATAATCGTGCGGAAGCAAATCTACTTATCCGCACCGACAGATATTCCGATGCCATACCCTATCTGCGCGAGGCTGCCCGTCAAGCCAAAGGTACACAAAAAAACCGTCTATGGTTTCTCTTAGGGCAACTATATTCCCACATCGGCGACCGTAAGAATGCATATATTGCCTATAAAAATGCAGGCAAGGGACAAGGAATATCTTATCGAGCTAAATTCAATGCTCGCATCAAACAGAGCGAAGTTTTCACCGGAAAGAATATCTCCAAAGAAGTTGCCTCACTCCGCGCAATGACCCGTTACGCTCGCAATCAGGAATTTGCAGACCAGATCTATTATGCAATTGGCAATCTTTATCTGTCGAAAGGAGATTCAGCCAACGCTATTGCGAACTATAGTCTGGCTGTAGAGAAATCTACACGCAACGGCATCGACCGTGCGCTCGCCCAACTTGCATTGGGAAACATATATTTCTCCAAAGGAGATTACGTGAAGGCACAACCATGCTATGCGGAAGCTATTCCCCAGCTTCCTGATAATTATCCAGATTATAAGACACTAAAACTGCGAAGTGATGTGCTCGACGAACTTGCGGTGTATTCAGGCAACGTACAGCTGCAGGATTCATTACTGCGTCTTGCCGACATGACACCCGAAGAGCAAAAGGCTGTGGCACAAAAACTCGTTGACGAACTGATCGCACGCGAGAAAAAGGAAGCAGAGGAAGCCAAACGGGAAGCCGCAATGGCAGAACGTGAGGGACAACAACCCAGCGGCATCAACCGTAATGATGCCGCTCCCCAGGGATTTGTGAATAACGGCGACAAATCCTGGTATTTTTATAATGCCATGACCAAATCGCAAGGAAAAAGCGAATTCCAGCGACGCTGGGGTTCTCGCCGTCTTGAGGATGACTGGCGTCGTCGAAATAAATCTTCATTCTCTTTCGATACTCCGGAAGAAAATGAGGAAACAAAAGAAAATACTCAAACAGCAGCTGAAGATACATCAGGAGAAAACACTGAAAACAAACAGGAATCCGCTGATAAAGGTGCTTCTGACCCCCACAATATAGAATTCTACCTGTCTCAGATTCCATCAACACCCGAGGAGCGACAGAATGCCAACGACATCATCCAGGAAGGTCTCTATAACATGGGATTAATTCTCAAAGATAAACTCGAAGATTATCCAGCAGCCCGCACTGAGTTCTTACGCCTCGAAGACAGGTATCCCGACAATATATATCGCCTTGATGTATATTATAACCTCTATCTTATGGCGGTGCGTCGCAACGATACGGCAGAGGCTGAGAAATGGAGACAGAAGATCCTCTCGGATTTTCCGGAATCTCCTTACGGCATGGCGATGCGTGATCCCAACTATTTTGAAAATCTACGCCGCATGAACCTCATTCAGGAGGAGATGTACGAGAAAGCCTATAATGCATATCTATCTGACGACAACCGCACGGTGCATAACCTTACGGCGGAAATGGAGAAAGATTATCCGCTTTCCAAGATTCTTCCCAAATTCGTATTCATAGATGCTCTCTCTTACTTGACGGAAAATGACAACGATAAATTCCGCGAACGTCTCACAACCCTTCTCGAACGCTGGCCCGACACGGATATGACTCCGATGGCAGGAAGCATAATGAAAGGTCTGCAGGCAGGACGCGTGCCCCGTTCAGGTTTATCCAATTCGCGTGGCATGATATGGAGCATGAGTCTCTCTAACGACTCAACTGCCATGGGAAGTGACGGACAACCCGCCAATTTCGAACGGGATCCGGAGTCGCCTCAATATCTGGTATTGGCGTTTCCACGTGATTCAGTAAATGCAAACGCTCTTCTTTATGATGTGGCTCGGTTCAATTTCTCATCATTCGTGGTCAAAGATTTTGATCTTGAGCCTATGAGTTTCGGAGAGATAGGGATGCTCGTGATAAAGGGCTTCTCCAACCTGCGAGAACTTGAGCATTACCGCTCCGTAATGACAAAGAATGATTTTAAACTTCCCGAAGGGGTGCGACCCATAATGATCAGCAAACACAATTTTGAACTTCTTCTGAACGAAGGACGTTCATTCGAAGAATACTTCCGTTTTGAGGCAGAACCGCCTGCTCCTGCTGATCTACCTGAACCTACTCCTCCATCTGAGGCGCAGCCGGTTGAGTGAAGGCACCTTGGTGCCACAATAAATATCATTGATTATGACAGATAAAATACTCTGGGCAGATGATGAGATAGATCTCCTTAAGCCCCACATTCTTTTCCTGAAAGCCAAAGGCTATGAAGTCACCACCGTGTCAAACGGTCGTGATGCGCTCGACGCGCTCGAAAAGGAACCCTTCTCTCTTATTCTACTTGATGAGAATATGCCGGGCATAACAGGGCTGGAGACGCTTGCCTTGATAAATCGTTCGCATCCTGACATTCCGGTGATCATGATTACCAAAAGTGAAGAGGAAAATATTATGGATCAGGCAATAGGTAACCAAATTGCCGACTATCTCATAAAACCTGTAAATCCCAACCAGATACTCCTCTCGATCAAGAAAAATCTGCATAGCCGCGAGATTGTTGCCACACGCGCTTCATCGGAATATCAGCAGGATTTCATGCGCTTGTCATCCCTCATAAATTCGGCTGCTTCAGTTGCCGACTGGATGGAGGTATATCGCGAACTTGTGAGGTGGGAACTGAAATTGGCTGAAACTGATAATTCCATGGCTGAAATGCTCTTGATGCAAAAACGCGATGCAAACTCCAACTTCTGTAAATTCATCAAGCGCAATTACGAAGACTGGGTGACAGGCGGGGAACATCCGCTGATGAGTCATGAAATTTTCCGGCATCGCGTGTTTCCATTGCTCGACAAGGGCGAGAAAGTTTGCTTTTTCCTTGTGGATAATTTCCGTCTTGACCAATGGAAGGTTGTGCAGCCCCTTGTTTCCGAATTCTTCAACATATCGGAAGAACTTTACACTACAATCCTCCCTACTTCTACCCAATATGCCCGCAATGCCATCTTCGCCGGGTTGATGCCATTGCAGATAGCAACTATGTTCCCACAATACTGGGTGGATGAAGATGAGAATGAGGGTCTTAATATCCATGAGGAGAAACTTGTGCAAACGCAGCTCGACCGCTTCCGCCGTAAGGATAAGTTTCAGTATACAAAGCTTAATGATTCTTCGGCAGGAGAAAAATTCGTGCAGTCACTTTCGGCAAACAAGGATATTCCGCTACAGGTTTTGGTGCTTAACTTCATAGATATGCTTTCACACGCACGAACGGAATCCAAGATGATTCGCGAGCTTGCAAGCAACGATGCCGCATACCGATCACTTACAGAAAGCTGGTTCCGCCATTCTTCAGCTGTAGATATTTTCCGCAAACTTGCTGAACTCGGTTACCGTGTGATCCTCACAACAGACCATGGCACCATTCGTGTGGATAATCCTGTGAAAGTAGTGGGTGATAAAAACACCAATACAAACCTCAGATATAAGGTTGGCAAAAATCTGAGCTACAATCCGCGTCAGGTTTATGAAATGCATGATCCCAAACGTTTCGGACTCCCTGCTCCAAATCTTTCAAGTTCTTATATTTATGCCTGCAATGAGGATTTCTTCTCTTATCCGAATAATTACAATTATTATGTGCAGTATTATACCGGCACATTCCAGCATGGAGGCATCTCGCTGCAGGAAATGCTCGTGCCGCTCGTAACGCTTACTCCTAAAGGATAGCTTAATGGTTAATAATTAATGGTTAATTTGATTTGCGCTCATTATTATACATATTGATGACTTTATGTGCTTCTGCACTGCTTCCCGGCACACCTATGAGAGAGGTGGAAGATAGGGCGGCAGCGGGAGAACATTGCGCCATTGCGGCGTTGCGGGATTCAGCCGAAAACGGCTCACTGCGTGCAATGAATTACCTCGGTTTCCTTTACTGGCAAGGCATGGGAACACGTCTTGACCGAGATTCTGCCCTCTTTTTTCTTCGTTGCGCAAGTGATGCCGGAGATCCGAAAGCATCTGCCAATCTCGGTCATCTTCTTCTCATAGGTGCTCCGGCACTACAGGCAGATACTACCGCAGCCCTCAGACTTCTTGATTATGCAGCCGCACATCATTCTCCCTCGGCAATCCGGGAACTTGCCGATTATTTTGCCGTATATCCGGGAGATTCAGCATCTGCAGGAGCAATAAAAAAAGTGGCTGATGCATATTCGCATGGCCACATATTACGCTACGATTACAAAAAATCCATTGAATACTACGATCGTGCCGCCGCTTTAGGCGACACCACAGCTCAACGAATCATCGATGAACTGCTTCAAATCTTCCCAGATGCCCTCAGTCGCTGATCGAGAATTTGAAGGGGATTTCAGCTGTTGAATCAACCGGTTTACCATCTTTGGTGGCTGGAGTCCATGCCGGCATCTTCTTCACCACGCGAATTGCCTCTGCTTCAAGATCGGGATCAACCATACGTTTGATCTTTATATTGCCTATTGATCCATCAGCCTTGACAGTGAAAGATACTACCACAATTCCTTCCACGCCATTAGCCTTAGCATCAGCAGGATAAACAAGAGTTTTGTTTATAAACTCAGTCTGAGCATTCTCTCCACCTGGAAAAGCAGCTTTCGTATCGGCAGCCATAGCAGCTATCGACATCCCCACCGCCATCATCAATATGAGTACAAACTTTTTCATAACTTTCAATCTTTATATTTTCCTTTAGACACCTCAACTTCCAAAAGGTTTAACCTCATATCGAACTCGGTTCGATATGATAAAAAGTAAAGGTAATAGGTAAGGGATGGAATTCATAGTCACTTTTGCGACAATCCTCGAAGAGGATAATTATTTATAACCCCATACCGGTTAAGCACTTATAAAATAGTGCTTAACCGGTATGGGGTAACACGAATCGCGTTACGGTGGCCTCGAAGAGGTCGAATAAAAAATATTCCGATGCCATCCCATTTAAACTTCATATTATGTTTGGCAAAGATTTATGAGAAAATTTATCATTAATTTGGATAATTGTAAAAAATACACTTATTTTGCGATACGAATGTAAATCGTTAACCTTTAGAAACTATTTAAATTTATTACGTAAATTTTTTATAAAGAATCTTTCGGGAATTTTGAGGTTCTTTTTGGTCGCTTCCGCCAAGTTTCGGCAGTCGAAACCGATAGGTTTCTCCTTTCTCAACTTGCGAAATCACCTCAAAAACAACCCTCAAAATTCCTCTAAAATAAATTTAAACAGTTTCTTAGACAATAATCTCAAGTAATGCCAGACTCAATGACAACAGCATATGACAATAGCTGGATACACAACTTGTATCTAATTGGCAATCAACGCATTACCCCCCCCGAAAAATATTTCTTAAGAATCTATCATTCTTATAGTTACACGTGACACTTCCGTCTCCAAGAGACAGAGGTGAGTCTCCTCATATACGTATATTTTCGATTTGAAATTTATAAATAACCAAAATACTTAACATCAATACCAATTAAACGAACATGAAAAAACTAATTCTTTTCTTATGTCTACTGATGGCACTCCCTATGACTGCCCAAAAGAAGACATTTAAGGTAGCTTGTCTTAATGTAGACGGCTTACCACCATCTGTAAAAGCTGTAGGAATTGTAGATGTGAATCTCAACCCTGAAGGTCCTCAAGAAGAAGGGACTTTACAAATGAGTAAACTTGTATCTCAGAAAGGATGGGATTTTTTCGGAGTTTCAGAAAACTTTAATTATAATACCCAACTTATGTCAGAATTAAAAGGGGTTTATAATTATGGGACTTTCCGTGGAGAAATTCCTTCTAATGTTACAAATGTTGTTCCTTATCTTGCTGGAAACAAATGGTTTGATACGGATGGTCTTAATCTTCTTTGGAGGTCCACAATAAGTGTTTCTAATGAAGCATGGTATCTTTGGAATAAGCGAAATGGAATTACATCCGATGGTTCCGATCAACTTATAGCAAAGGGTTTTAGGTATTATACTGTTAAAGTTGCACCCGGATTGGAATTGGATGTCTACATACTTCATATGGACGCAGAAACCACGGACGCGGATAATGAAGCACGTGAGGTGCAAATGAATCAGTTAGTAGACATGATTCTTGCGAGTGATAACAAACGTCCAATATTAATTATGGGTGACACCAATTGTCGTTATACTCGCGACAATATAAAAGGATTGATGTTTGACCGCATCAATGCTGATCCTCGTTTTGAAATGCATGATCCGTGGATAGACTTTCCTCGAAAAGGAGTGATGCCTAATATAGGAGATCCTGCTCTAATGGTACCAAAACCTTTTGATGGAACAAATCATGAAGCATTCCAAACAGGAGAGGTTGTTGACAAAATTTTCTATATCAATAACACTGATGCAACTGGTGTAACTCTCACTGCAAAAAGCTATTTGCAAGATACTGATTTTACTTGGCCTAATGGGTCAGAAATCTCCGACCACTATCCTATTGTCATTGAATTTGAAATGGAAAATACAGGAGAAGCCATAACAAATGGTGAATATTATATTCGTAATATTCACACAGGAGAATTTATAGCAGCAGGGGCAAATTATGGCACGCGTGCCATAGTTGGTAGAACTGGTAACAGAATTACTTTAGAACCAACTGGAGTAGACAATGAGTTTTATATCCACACAACCCTATCTACTCTTGGATCCAATTTATATATGGATGCAAGTGAAGAGTATCATGTTCCTTTTGTATTTAATCGTATAGATGGAACACAATTATATACTATAACTTTAAATGGCAGAGCTCTTACGGTTGATAACAATAAATTGGTTCAAACTACAGATATAAACATAGAAGACTCTGCTCAACAGTGGGAATTAATTACTCCTCAAAAATTGATTGAGATTCTTCGAAAAGAAGCATCTGAATCCAATCCAATGGATGCAACTTTCATGATAAAAGGTGCTAATTTCAGCCGTAATGACACTGATAAT
>CAJUDL010000016.1:0-2485 GCA_910585285.1 uncultured Muribaculaceae bacterium | reverse complement strand
TCTTAACGTATTATGGTCCTACAGCTGAAGTTCTTGAAAGTCTCGATCGCGTAAAAGAGGCAATAGACGATGCTAAAAATAAAGCTGAAGAAATGCATCTCACTACCTATGATAATCGCGCAGTAGAAGATGCATGGGAAAACAGACTAATCACAGGTGATGGCACAAAAGAGATACATAACACTTATTTAGCTCTTGCCAAAGCTGCTACAAAACAGTATCAGATACCTGCAGACATGCGTTATACCATTTTGAATAATTCTTTTGAAATGGGAAATATCTCAGAATGGAATGTTTCAGCTGCAAACAATGCAAGAGTAATTGAAGATAGTTCTGTTGATGGTAAGTATATTATGACTGCTGATGGAGGTGCTCTCACTTATGATTTTGAAGTGACTATGCCTGGAGGTATGTATGAACTTAAAGCATATTTATCAAAAGGAGCAGTACTCACAGCAGGAGATCGTCAAAGTTCTCCATCTTCCGCAGAGAATGGTTCTTTTGAAGAAGTGTCTATCAAATTTATTATTCTCAATGGAACTGAAACCATTGGTGTGAAATGTGATGAGGCTTTCTCGGCAGATAATTTTACAATTACACGTGTTGGAGATCAAGAAAATGCCACTTCTTATGAAATTGTAAAACTTGCCATGAAAGATGCCACAAAAAAAGTCAATTTAATGGGCGAACCTTATAATCAGGAGTGGAATCTTTCAAAATATCAGGAATTGATCGATAATTTCGCCATAGAAGGTGATGGCATGAAGGAATTCAATGAGATTTATGATCTTCTTCGTGAAAAGGTTTACAGTCAGGAAAACACTGCTGGAGTATCATATACTTATGCTATAATCAATCCGAGTTTTGAATTTGGCAATACTTTAGGTTGGGATGCCACATTTGCAGGAGACACTGGTGTAAAGGAAAATTCCAACAGCACATATACCATGTCGGGATGTGATGGCACTTATCTTTTCAATACTTGGCAGGATGGAAGAGGAACCATTCTATCTCAAACTATTCCTAATTTACCGGCTGGTCATTACAGATTACGCGCAACCGTTGCAGCCGATCAAGGTAGCTATGTTTATTTTGAAGCCAACGGACAAAAATCTGAAGCTATCAAAATTGAAAGAGCTAAAGAAAACGGTCAGGTAGTAAGTTTTGACTTTGATGTAGCTGCAAATACCACAGAAGTAACGATCTCCATTCGCGGAGGTAATTCAGATGGTTCATATGATGACTTTGGCGGAAATTGGTATAAGGTAGATAAATTTGAACTTACTCGTCATGGTGATCAAAAAGTTTGCTTCTTCTATGACCGTTTGCAAAAAGCTATAGACAGAACCAACCAGTTAGCCGCTAAACTACCCGAAAAATATCGTAATCAGTGGGATCCATCCGACTACCGAGATCTCTATGATAAACATATAGAAAGTGGACACGTAGCAGATCCAATGAATGGCAGCAATGGTCTCGCCGAAATTGAAGAATTGTATTCTCGTCTCCGTAAACTTATATTCTCACAAACTAAAATTGGTGCGAATATGAGCGGTGCTATAACAAACCAGAGCTTTGAACTTGGTGATTTCACTTCATGGACTATAAACATGGATCCGGTGGCAGATACAAAAGTTACGAAAGGAAATATAGAAGACGGATATAAGACTGAAGGTCTTGATGGTGATTACATCTGCAACAGCTGGATAAATGGAAAATCCGCACCTCTATCTCAGGTAATAAAAGGTGTACCTTCCGGAAAATATCGTCTTTCCGCTAAAGTAGCATCGGATGCCGGCAATAGATTTTTCCTTGCTGTTGACAATGTACCTGGTGAGATGCTATCAACTTCTAATGGAGGTATCTTCGATTCAATCTCAGTAAATTTTGAAATCACTGAAGATTCTAAAGATATCCTTATAGGACTCTATCCTACGCCAAATGGAGAATTTGATCCTGATCTGAATCCTGTTGTAATGGGTCCCTGGTTTAAGGCTGATAATTTTGAACTCACTTTCCTTGGTAGAGAGCAAACAATCACCTGGACCATGGAGGGTAGCAAATATGACACCATCATTCTTCCTTTCGGAGTAGAGAGTGAGGATATGCCAGAAAACCTCCATTTCTATAGCGTAAATGAATTCGACTGGAACAATGGCACCGAATCTTATCATGTCCTGGCACTTGGCGGCGAGGAATCATCCATCAATGCCAACACTCCCTATGTTGTGATGCGTGCTGAAGTTGAATCTACAACCCGTTCGGTTGAGATGATAGATGAAAATACCTATAATTTCACAGGTATTCCAGTTGCTACCGACGAAACAGAACATCACAATGGTCTTCTCACCGGTGTGCTGGTAGAGACTGCAGTAGATGCAGAGCATTATACTATCGCCCATGACGGAGAAACATCTTCTTTCACTAAAACCGGTGGTTTAGTAAATGCTAATCACGCTTATATCCAAAGCGATAAAGCAACAGC
>CAJUDL010000015.1:69232-74333 GCA_910585285.1 uncultured Muribaculaceae bacterium | reverse complement strand
AACTCACGACGCAGACGGTCGATGATGATGTCGAGGTGAAGCTCACCCATACCGCTGATCACAGTCTGACCAGTCTCCTCGTTGGTCTCCACGCGGAAGGTGGGATCCTCCTCAGCGAGTTTCTGAAGACCCACGCCAAGCTTGTCAAGGTCTTTCTGAGTCTTGGGCTCTACGGCGATACCGATCACAGGATCCGGGAACTCCATAGCCTCAAGCACGATGGGATGGTTCTCGTCGCAGAGAGTGTCGCCGGTGCGGATATCCTTGAAACCAACACCTGCGCCTATATCACCACAACCGATAACCTCTTTCGGGTTCTGCTTGTTGGAGTGCATCTGGAAGAGGCGTGAGATACGCTCTTTCTTGCCTGAACGGCTGTTGAGCACGTAGCTTCCTGCAGGAATCTCACCCGAGTAAACGCGGAAGAAGCAGAGACGGCCCACATAGGGGTCAGTGGCGATCTTGAATGCAAGAGCCGCCATCGGAGCATCGGGATCCGGTTCGCGGGTCTCGACCTCGTCTGTGCCTGGCAATGTGCCCTCAACTGCGCCTGCGTCGAGCGGAGAGGGAAGATAAGCGCAGACAGCGTCAAGAAGAGTCTGAACGCCCTTGTTCTTGAATGAAGAACCGCAGATCATCGGGTTGATTGCCATTGAAAGTGTGCCCTTGCGGATGGCAGCCTTGATCTCATCTACAGTGATGGTTGAGGGATCGTCGAAATATTTCTCCATGAGGTTCTCATCGAGCTCGGCAAGAGTCTCAAGCATCTTGTCGCGATATTCTTCAGCCTCAGCCTGGAGATTTGCGGGAATCTCCTCTACGCTGTATTCAGCACCCATTGTCTCGTCATGCCAGAAGATAGCCTTCATGGTCACGAGGTCAACAACGCCCTTGAAAGTCTCCTCCGCACCGATAGGAATCTGGATGGGAAGAGGAGTAGCGCCGAGCACTTCCTTCACCTGGCGAACAACCTCGAAGAAGTTGGCACCCGAGCGGTCCATCTTGTTCACATAGCCGATACGGGGAACATTATATTTGTCAGCCTGACGCCAAACGGTCTCGCTCTGAGGCTCAACACCGCCCACTGCGCAGAAGGCAGCCACAGCGCCGTCGAGCACGCGGAGTGAACGCTCAACCTCTACAGTGAAGTCAACGTGTCCCGGAGTGTCGATCAGGTTGATTTTGAATTTGTCGTCGTTATATTTCCAGAAAGTAGTGGTAGCGGCGGAAGTAATTGTGATACCGCGCTCCTGCTCCTGCTCCATCCAGTCCATGGTGGCAGCGCCGTCATGCACCTCACCGATCTTGTGTGTAAGACCTGTATAGAAGAGGATACGTTCTGAAGTCGTGGTTTTGCCGGCATCGATGTGAGCCATGATGCCAATATTGCGGGTTAATCTAAGATCGTCGTGTTTTGCCATTTTCTCTTATCTCAAAATTAAAATCTGAAATGTGCGAACGCGCGGTTAGCCTCTGCCATGCGGTGCATATCTTCTTTTCTCTTGAATGCGCCACCCTGGTCGTTGAAGGCATCTACGATCTCTGCTGCAAGCTTGTCAGCCATCGTTTTGCCACCGCGTTTGCGGGCGAAGATAATGAGATTTTTCATCGATATCGACTCCTTGCGGTCTGCACGGATCTCGGTAGGCACCTGGAAGGTTGCGCCACCTACACGGCGTGATTTAACCTCCACCTGGGGAGTTACGTTCTCAAGTGCTTTTTTCCAGATCTCGAGAGCTGACTTCTCCTCATTGGGCATTTTCGACTTCACAGTCTCCAATGCAGTGTAGAAAATAGTGAAAGCTGTGTTCTTCTTGCCGTCATACATCAGATGGTTCACGAATTTTGTCACTTTGACGTTGTGGAAAACGGGATCGGGAAGAACAACCCTTTTCTTTGGCTTTGCTTTTCTCATTTTTGCTTGTTTAGTGTTTTTGTTTTTGGCTGCTTTTGCAATCTTCAACACCGCTCTCTCGCGGAGTTTACTCAACCATAGCCATCCAATAAATCAAAAACCGTGGTTTGATTTTGATTAATTAATAATTTATAATTAATAGTTAATAGTTCGTTCGATTCAATCAATTATTAATTATTAATCATTAACCATTAATTATTAATTATTTCTTTGCTGCTTTAGGACGCTTTGCTCCGTATTTGGAACGACGCTGGGTGCGACCCTGAACTCCTGCTGTGTCAAGTGTGCCGCGCACGATATGGTAGCGAACACCGGGAAGGTCCTTCACACGACCACCGCGAACCATCACGATTGAGTGCTCCTGAAGGTTGTGACCCTCTCCGGGGATGTAGCTGTTCACTTCCTTGCCGTTCGTAAGGCGAACACGCGCCACCTTTCTCATAGCCGAGTTAGGCTTCTTAGGGGTGGTGGTGTACACACGCACACAAACACCGCGGCGCTGAGGACAGGAATCCAATGCGGGCGACTTGCTCTTGTCTTTAAGAACACTGCGTCCTTTTCTTACTAATTGCTGAATTGTTGGCATTCTTAGTCTCTTTTTTTTGATTTATTTGGTTTGTAACTGTTTATTCTTGCTAAAACCGAGCAACCCCGACACACATCAAACCGCGCACTAAATAATTGCCTTTCAATTATTTAGCCGCTCAATGCCGCAGAATTACTCTTAAAGCGATGCAAAGATACTAAAAATTAGCCTATTAGCCAAACTTTTAATAAAAAATTTCTATATACTCATAATTCTGCCCCATTTTTTGAACATTAGAACAGTAGTAACATTAGATGTAATTGCATCTGACTATTGTTTCTATTGTTCTATTGTTTTTTTTGAACAGCGGAACAGTAGTAACATTAGATGCAATGCAACATTTCACATCAGGAGCATAAATGCTCATTTAGAACAATAGTCAGATACCCCATTCCCATCACATTTACTGTTATTTTTGAACATTAGAACAGTAGTAACATTAGATGTAACTGCATCTGACTATTGTTTCTATTGTTCTATTGTTTTTTTTTGAACAGCGCAACAGTAGAACATTAGATACAATGCAACAAAATATCCTATTGTCCTAATGTTCTACTGTTTTTAACATTAGCTACCAATCAATAACCTTTACTTATAAATATTCTATTAACCTATTGTTAAAAATTAGAATTGAGGTGTAAAATTCTTATACTTTACTTTCATTTCAAACTTGTCAGACCCAAAATTGATAAGAACTCCTTGCGATATACCCGTTACCTTTAGATAGTTTACAAGTTGGCATTCATGATTTACAGTCAAGTTTCCCACAGCCTTGAGTTCCAATATAAGACTTCCCTCCACTAGAATATCGGCTTTAAATTCTCCGACAACATACCCCTTATAATATGCCTTTATCGGAACTTCAGACTTGGCTTCGAGACCCGCATCCCTCAATTCTATAAGCAATGCATTATGATACACAGATTCTAAATAACCGGGGGCAAAAGCGAGATGCACATTATAAGCACACTGCTTCACCTTCTCTATCAACGACGAATTCATCTCCATCATAATCTATATTTTGCAACAACAATTTTTTTTGAACATTAGAACAGTAGTAACATTAGGCCTTTTGAATCTAACTAATGTCACTATTGTTCTAATGTTCAAAAAATTTTCCGTTCTGATGTTAATTTTTTTGTGGGTCTAATGTTAAAACTTTCTACGGTTCCAATGTTAGAAATTAGATTTTGAAGCGGGCGGCGGAGCGGTAGATGGTGTCGAAGATGCGGCGGTCGGTGTCGGTCAGCGTCAGCCCGCGACGCTGCATCACTTTGCCGGCGGTTTCCATGAATTTGTCGATAACAACGTTCTCGAAGCCTCCCTCCGGCGAACCGGTAGAAAAACTCGGTATGAACGTGCGCGGGAACCCGGATCCATGCAGGTTTACCCCGACACCCACCACAGTGGCAGTGTTGAACATTGTATTGATGCCGGCTTTGGAGTGATCGCCCATTATCAGTCCGCAGAACTGTAGATCCGTACGCATAAAACGCTGGGTATGATAATTCCAGATGCGTATCTTGGAATAATCGTTCTTCAGGTTGGACGCATTCGCCCCGGCGCCGAGATTGCACCATTCACCGATCACGGCATTCCCAAGATATCCGTCGTGCGCCTTGTTGCTGTATCCGAACATCACGGCGTTGTCGAGCTCGCCACCTACCTTGCAGAAAGGTCCGATAGTGGTGGATCCATAAACCTTTGCGCCCATGCGGATGCTCGCATTGTCACAAAGCGCCAACGGACCGCGAAGACAAGCACCCTCCATCACCGTTGCATTCTTTCCTATATATATAGGACCATCTTTAACGTTAAGGATCGCCCCCTCCACGCTTGCGCCATCCTCTATATATAAGGAGGGAAGTCCCTCGGGGGTGGTCATCGGTCCGATAATGGTCACCGACCTGTCGGGCGCGACCTTACTCTCCCCTTTCGCGAGAAATGCGTAATCGCGACGGATCTCCTCCCCGTTCATCCCGAACACATCAAAGACATAGCGAATCCTCCTCACCTCCGTCAACACTGTGGAGGCAGCCGCAGGCTCCTCTTTTTTCTCAGTCTCTTTCTCACCAGCCTCGCGCTTACCCTTCAGTTCCCGCAAAGCGGCAAGCGAACCATGGAAAGCCACAATTCCATCAGCATCCGTAAGCATCTCCCCTTCCGGCAACGACTCCACAGCCTCAGCAAGCGCGGCATCCGGCAGCACGTTACCAGCCACGAAGAGCACAGGCTCATTATCGGCAACCTCCACCGGAAATTTCTCACGGAGATACTCCGTGGTCAGATAGGAATAGCGTCCCGGCAGGAAGCGCATCCACTTCTCGCGGATCGTCATAATGCCCACACGGAAATCAGCCACAGGCCTTGTATAAGATAAAGGGAGAAGATTCTCGAACGACTCGAAAGAGTCGAAAAGCACGATATTCATATTTTTGTCCATTAGCCGCAAATAAACTTATAAACTGCGCGCTTTGCGCATTAAACTTATAAACTTCAACTTTTCGCCAGCGAAAGTTGATTAATTAGAAAAGCAAAAATAGCTAATTTTTCGTAAAAAACCAACCCTCGCCCCTCCCCATCCCCATACATCCCCATCT
>CAJUDL010000015.1:0-69222 GCA_910585285.1 uncultured Muribaculaceae bacterium | reverse complement strand
CGAATAGTCATTATTCCCACCCTGAAATCCGCGACAGGACGAGTATACGACAAAGGAAGAAGATTCTCGAAAGATTCAAAGGTGTCGAAAAGCACCACTTTCACCTCATTGTTCATTGAATCAAGATTAGTTCTGTTTTTGAAACAAAAGTACTTAAAATTCCCCAAATACACAACCATACTATAAGAAACAACAACGGCACGCAATTTCACAATTG
The DNA here is from genome assembly GCA_910585285.1 of uncultured Muribaculaceae bacterium. Lineage (GTDB taxonomy): Bacteria > Bacteroidota > Bacteroidia > Bacteroidales > Muribaculaceae > Lepagella. The sequence continues at coordinate 69,005 of CAJUDL010000015.1, read as the reverse complement.
CCTGCCGCTCTGTGATTTTTTAAACTTTGCCGACTTTCACAAGCAAACGTCAGTCCTACTCAACCACTAACTTACAAATTTATATCACTATTACTTAAAAGATTTTTTGACTTGCCATCTTTATCACTGCCGGATAACCTCCGGCTTAATTTGCAATGCAAAGTTAATGTATATTTATGACACAAACAACAATTTTTACTGCAAATTTTTTAAATTTTTGTTAAAATTGTATATTTTACACTCATCTTGTCCTATCTCGCCCCATCACGCCCTATCTCCGCAATCTCAGAATCCCATCGCATGCCGCCATCGCCTGCTCGCGATGCGTCACGATTATCAAGGTCCTCCCTTTTGTGGCGACGCGCAAGCGCTCCATCAGCAGCGATTCCGTCTCCGGATCGAGCGCCGAAGTCGGTTCATCGAGGAGCATTACCCTTCCCTCCCCGAGCAGACCTCGGGCTATCGCAATCCTCTGCGCCTCCCCTTCGCTGAAGCCTCCTCCTCGTTCGCCGCAACTGCTGTCAAGCCCCTCCGGCAACTCAAGCACGAAATCAGCGCAAGCCGCATGCAGCGCCTCCCGCATCCGCGCATCGCTCGCCTCCGGATCCGCCATCAGCAGATTCTCCCTCACCGTACCGCTCATCAGCGAATTCCCCTGCGGCACAAAAACCATCTCCTCCCCAGCGCCGACAATGCGTCCCTTTGTCGGGCAAGCAAAACCGAGCATCAGCATCAGCAGCGTAGTCTTTCCGGCACCGGTATCCCCGGCGAGAGCCGTCATCGATCCCGGAGCAAAAACATGGCTCACCCCGGCAACCACCTCCCCCTCGCCATCCGGATAAGCGAAACCCACATCCTCGAGTCTCACCTCCCCGGGCACTCTTGGTGCCCGGGTGCCGTCAGATGTCTCCTCCGGCACTTTAGCTTCTTCCCTTACCTCATCAATGCGTTCAATCGCCACGCCGGCATTCACGAATGCCGGTATCTTCCCCGCGAGATCCACTACCGGACGCTGCACCTGCGCCACAAGCTGCAGGAACGCCGTCATCATACCGAAGGTCACCGCTCCCGTCATCAAACCGTTCGCGCACCAAAGAAACGCAACCGTATATCCTGCCATAAAACCGGCGGTCACCGCCGTTGAAGCGAAAAGCGAGATACTGTTACGCTTCATCACAAGAGAATAGAATTTCTCCTGCGCCTCTCGGAATTTCGCCACATACCTCTCCGGATTCTTAAGCGTAGCGATAAGCACCCTGTGTTGCAGTCCCTCCTGCGAAACGCGGCTGATCTCGGTCTCCTGTGCCCGTATCTGTCGCGTAAGCCGATGGCTGCGCTTCATATAGAGCTTGCTGCAGACAACCGCCACAGGCATGATCACCACCAACACCGCCGCCATCTTCGCGTTCAGGCACATTAAAAACACGAACGCTGCCAAAAGCTGCGTCAGCGTTACCACCACTCCCGGAATGGTGGACCCTACCATCCCCGAAGTCGTTGCCACATCCGTGATCAACCTCCCCAACGCATCCGTGGAATGGAAACGCTCGCGTCCACGCCAGCGGCTAAAAAGCATCAAGCGGAAAAGACGCGCCCGCAGCCGGTTTGAGAAACGCGTGGTGCAGACCGCGCTCGCCCGTTTGCTGACTGCGCTGAAAAGGAGCTGCCCGGCAAGCGCCGACAACAGCATCACCACTGCTGCCACAAAAGAATCTTCGGAAACGCCGGTAGCGATGTCGATAACATGCTTCGTGGTCCACACGAAAAAGAGGGAACAGGCGATACCTGCCATCCCGGCAAGTGCTACGAGCGCGGAATACGCGCGCACTCCGTGCGCTTCGCGCCGGAGCCAGCGCAGCATATAGAGGAATTTTTTCATATTTTATGGGGGATATGGGGATATGGGGCTGGATAGGGCGGAATGGGGCTTAATAGGGATTTATGGGAATGGGGAAAGCGACTCTATTTTGAGCTGGAAGGAGAGAAGATATAATAGAGGCGGAGGAGGATGCGGCGGAGGAGAGGGGCGGAGGGCCAGGAGCGGAGGAGGAAGCGGCGAAGCGGCGAAGCGGCATTGATCGTGCGCGGAGCGGCGCCCGGCTTGCGCGCTTTGCGCGAGCCCCGATGCGAAATGCGCTCCACGCTCACCACGCGCGCAGCCACATCAGCGACGCGCGCCCGCTCCCGCTGATAGATATTGGCAGTTCCTGCCAATATCAGCGTCTCCCCTTCGTGCCTCAACACCGTGTGGAGCACGCAAGTGCGACACCGAGCCCCCTCGGGGCTCCCCTCGCCATCCCCCCCGGGGCTCCCCTGTCCTCCGGGGCTCCCTCCTACCGTCGGGCTCCCCTCAGTCGCCTCGCATTTCGCCAGCACGATATCGCCCGGCTTATACACAGTTGACGCTGACAGCGTCACGCGGTCGCCTGCGTCCAGGAAAGGGCGCATGCTTCCGCTGTTGACTGTCAGCGTCACTGTTTCGCCGTCGGCTGCGGCAGCGCGAACCGACTCGAATAATTCTTCTGAAGATATGATCACTTCACGGGGCTGAGGATTACGACGCGGCTGAGGGTCGGATCGTCGTAGAACATGTTGCCTACACCGCCCTTCCAGCGAACGTCGAAGCGGTCGGCGGAAATGCCGAACTCGTTGACGAGGCAGGCACGCACTGACTCTGCGCGGGCGCGGCTAAGGATCTCGTTGACCTCCGGCGTACCGGTGGATTTGTCGGCATAACCCATGATGAGGTATTTGGCTCCCTTCGGACCGTTCTTGATCGCAGTGGCACACTGCTCGAGCTGCGCACGGTCGGCAAGACTAAGCTCACTCACGTTGATCGGGAAGTAGATCAGGTAATCACCACCGATATATTCCACAGTCTTGTGCGAAACATTCTTACCGGCTTTGGCATCCTTCTCGAGTTTCTCGTTTTCAGCCACAAGGCGAGCCACCTGGTTGCGAAGATCGTTAACAGCACTGTTGTCGTAAACCGTCACAACCTCTCTCTTCACCTTCCAGCCGCGCGGAGCGAAGCGGTAGGTCACGCCGGCGGTGAGGGTTGTCAGACCATCAAACGGACGGCTGCCGTTTGCGCCGTCGAAGCCGTCATGAAAGCCGGAGAGGCGCATGTCAATGTTGATATCCCATGCCCTGCCGAGGTGGAACATGTGGAAGAGACCCACGTTGGCAGCGATTGCATTCTGGTGAGGACGGTTCCAAGTATAGCCGAATCCGGCGCCGGCATAGAGCGCGATACTGTAGATGCGTTTCGGATTGTAACCACCGATCCAGTTGCAGAGGTCGAAGAGCACGTCAACATGGAGATCCATAAAATCGAATTTCGAATCCTCCAGCCAGTAGCCATGCCATGGCTTGCCATCAATCGGATGACCGGTAGAGAAAATGCCGTTCTGTGTAGCACCCTTGGCATAGAGACCGCTGTACATCAGGCGGAGCCCCACCACCGGAGTGATCCATTTACCCACGGCGATGTCGAGCGCCGGAGAGATACGCTGTCCGAACTTGCGCTGACGGTCGTGGTCTCCGAAGAAGACCTGCGGACCCGCGCCGGCGCTGATAAACCAGTTGCTCTTGAAATCCGAGGTAAGGGAGCTGCCCTTGGTAGCCTCCACATCCTCGATCACCTCAACCACCTCCGTCCGGGTCTGGGCGGCGAGAGGCATTGCGGTCAGCGACGCGAGCAGCGTCCCTGCCATTACCAATTTCATTTTCATAATGAATTGTTGTTTATAATGTTTATTAAATTTGGTGATTGAAAGAGAGGGTCAGTCTCTTCCAACCTTAGAAACAGTTTCTTGAATTATTGTTTCTTGAGTCTGTATACAACTGTGGCATGAGCAGCCAATGTACCGGTAATCGGCGACGACGCATCAAGCACAGTGCCATCTTTCAAAGATATCAATTCACGAGAAGTATAAGAAGATCCTTCATATAAAGCATCATAGTCGCCTTTCACGATCGAATATGAAGCTGATGAATCGCCAAGGTTCACAACAGCAATCGCCACATCGCCATTGGCAAGATCCTTACAGAAATACCACACATTGCCATCAGCCTTAATATATTCCGCCTGCTGCCCCATCGGATCCTGATTGATGGCAATCAGTTCCTTATTTTTCAGCAGCGCAAGGTCATGAGCATTGAGATCTGTTTTACGCACATCAAGAGTCATCAACAGAGGAGCCGACCACATACACCACATAGCGAATTCTGTCTCATACTCAGCGTCGCTCATACCGGTATATGTCTTTCCATCTTTTTTGTAAGTGGTAATTTTAGGCCACCCGGATGTGCTTTTCGTTACGCCATACACCAAATCATTGGAAGAAGATCCTGTACCGCGAATTCCGACACAAAGCATATCCGGATCATTGAAGCGGTTAACGCCTGCATAGGGCCATAGATCACGCATCAAATGAATGGTATTGTAAAGACCGATCCCTCCGCTATTATCGCTATTGCTGTTCGCATTCCCATTTTGAGAGACTGCACCCATCCAGCCATCACGAAGGTCATAACTCATTCGCCATGAGGAAGCACCTGCTTCCGGTCCCCATTTCCAGGGTTCGTGCAATCCCCATTCGCACATTGAGAGGAGAATCTTGTTTCCGTTGGCTTTGATGCCATCACCCATTTTCTTGTAAAGCTCGAATGCCAACGGTGTGCTGCTTGCATCAAGTGCACCATTATTATCTCCATGTCCACTCCAGAACCAGTCTTCCTTCAATTTATCGAAACCCCATTCCGTAAAGTATCTCGCATGAACCTCTTCATAGCCATATGCACCGAGCATAGTTCCACCTGCTTGAGATCCACTCGCGCAAGTAAGAGTTCCCGCATCTGAATATATACCGGCTTTTAAACCTTTTGAATGTATGTAATCAGTTACGGTCTTAAAGCCGTTGGGGAATTTGGTAGAATTTACCAGAGGCATTCCACTCGCATCTCGGGATCCATCTGTCGCCTGCCAAGAATCATCGATTCCGAGCCAGATATAACCGGCATCCTTGAATCCATTATTTACAAGCGCGTCTGCTATCTCTTTCAAAGAGCTCTCGCTGATATTCATCTCAAGCACGTTCCAGCTTTGCCACCCCATATGAGGCGTAGGCTGATGCAGAGAATTGCTTACAGTGAGCTTAACACCCTCAGTATAAGCCTCTCCATTAGGTTTGGTGACAGCTACGGTATATATGTACTCTCCTTCAGCAGCAACCTTACCTTCAACCAAAGATCGGCGAGCATTCCATGTCAAACCTTCGGGCAACCCATATACATTAATCGTCGCACCTGCTTCCGGCACACGGATCTTATGCATAAAAGGTGTATCCGGACAGGAAAATACCCAGTTTGCGCAAGCAAGCTTACTCTCCAGCGCGGAAACATACTCACCTTTGGGCACCTTATCTTCACGCACGGTTTTTGTCCAGCTATCTTTGAATTTGCTGAGAATCAATGGCACAGTATAGTAATTGTTAGGAGTCAACGCTCCGGCTTTACTTTGAGCCGTAAACACAACCTTATGATAATTCGTAAGCAAAGTTATTTCAATCTCCTTGCCGGAGAGATCTGCCGGCATACAAGACATATACCCATAGAATGTAGCTGCGGAAAGCTGCGGAGCATCAGTCCACTGCATTGTCACGGTATTCGCTGTTGCATCTGGATCTACCGTGAGTTTGTCATTTACCAGATCATAACTGAATGTACCCCCCAACTGGGTTCCTTCGATCTTCAGCGATACGCTTTCAAGTCTTTCTCCGGCGAGTTCTGTGCCTTGAGCATTCACCACAAACTGCAGGAACGGAAATATATGAGTGAAAGAGAACTTATTTCCCCCGTCAACAGCCTTTCCTACTTTCCAATCGCTGTCGAGAGCACGAGTCCCGGAATTATATTTCTGTTCAATTGAAAGATTTCCCTTGATAGCCGTAGCATCATTTCCGGCAGTTGCCGAATAAGGGAAATATGCATATACTGGAGTTTCTCCTGATTTTAGATCACCGCTGAAAGTGGTTGAAGGCGTTTCGTAAGATATGTTATTGCTGAAAGCCACGTTAGCGCTTCCGGCATTTCCGAAAACACCTATCTTGTCGGAAGCAATCCAATTGATGCCGATCTCACCGCTTTCATATTCTGTGTTATCGACTGCGGTTCTTGTTTGGCATCCCACCTCCTCACTCTGCGCGAAGATGGTGGTGTTACCTTTGCTCTCGAATTGAAAATCTTTCTCCGCAGAGCAAGACACCCCCATCAGCGACAGAGCCGCCACTGACAGGAAGGTTAGATTCTTATTCATAATATGGTATTTATTAGGTTAATACGTTGTAATGCTATAAAAAAGTGTATGCGTGAAGTCGCTCCACAGCGGCTCCACGCTCCACTAAAATATCTGATTATAAACGGATTCAAAGTCTTATATCATCAGAACAACGACACTGCTGATGGAGTAAGTTTGGAATCTCCCTGGGGCGCGACTTTCGAAGTTGTCTGTCCCCTTGTCATTATGAAGTCGTTGTTATGCATGATGACTCGCTGAACCGGAGTAATCCATGTACCCGTAGACCCTGCAGAAGCAGCAATGCTGTTATCCTCGATATTGATCATGCGACCCATAGTTTCGCCCACGAGATTGAACAACACCCATCCCCATGGTTTCTTCATTAGTGTCGTGCCATTGATTGTTTCGGAGTTAGCTATTGCGTTCCACCAGTTTTCATACAATGTATTAGAAACAGTGGTCAGATCCGCTGCACTACCTGCCGTGCCTCCAACATAATTCATATAACGCTTGTTATTATACCCTTTATATGTATTATTAATAGCGTTACACAACTGACTAACCATGGAAGTCATATAGGAAGCCTCGTCATGTTCAACAAATATATACCAAAAATCAGAAGCAAGCGTATTATCATCCGGTTTCTCAATTAGAGAAGATGTTCCTACAGCGTAAATAGTACTCAAACCACTCCTGACACCAGTTGGCCAATAATAGTCATAAACCCGCGTAGGTCCATCCCAATTCGTATTAACCAGTATATTTCTTAATGCTGCCCCTTTTATACCGGATGCATTACTTAGATAATAATTGGGATTGTCAGATGGTTTAACGCTGGAATTCTGCGTATATCCATCATTTAAATTTCTGAAATTCACATATGAGCCGCCACCTACTGTTCCATATGCCGAACGAGCATAAACAACTCGCGAACGTGCGCCTCCTACCCATTGAGAAAGTAATGCATTTGAACCTTCTAATTGATCCCATGCATTTATCCAAGATAATGCTTCCTGCATATTCACAGGTTGAATATTAGGTTGTGTTACACCTTTTAGCTGAATTTTCAGAATAACCTTTCCGGCTAATTCTCCAAGAGTTGTTTTAGAGGTTACATTATCAGCTAAAAGAGGAGCAATCTCAGGCCATTGACTTAGCTCTTTCAACCTTGCGTAGAAAGAGCTAAGAGAGGGTTCTCCAGAATTTATATAATCGGAAACAACCACCACACAATACTCATTCGAATGGTTATCCGCCATGAATCTACATAAATTCTTAATCACATCAAAAAATCCAACTCCTGTGTCAGTTGCTCCGACCCTTATCATAATTTTCCCGTCAGACCCATCAGCTCCAGGCTCACCGCTCTTCAAATATGCGTGACATTGAAAAACCCTGATACCCTGATTATACTGCTCCTCATAGTTCAAAGTCTGAACTTTTTGGCCATCACTTAATCCTGATGCATTCGACACAAACGACATACAGCTACCGGGAAGCGAAAGTTCGGATGCCATGATATTCGGATCAAGCTGTGACATCCATACAGAATAGTCAAACTTTTTGTTCTTCAGATTGAGCTTAGGAAGAACAACAGGGTTTATCTGACTTGTCTTCCACTGTCCCATAGTTGGAGTAAGATCCTTTATCCACACACGATTGTCTGCGGTATGCACCGTGATAGTCAGATCATTCAGATCGGCAGTTGGAAGAAGAAATATCTTGACATTCAATCTCTGATTCTTATACAAAGTGATTCCTTCGAGAATATCTTTCCCATTAGCATCTTTCTTCTGAACTCGTGTATCCACACGTATCACCTTATCCTTTGCCTGCGCGGAATTCGCGGTATAAGTATTATTTGCGAAATCATAACTGAATGTTCCGGATATCTGATGATTTTTAGATTCCACTTCTATTGACGTTACCTGCGCCCATGTTCTTCCAGGCAATGTAGGATCTTCAGGGACATAAAAGTTTGTCTCATCATCCGTACCGTTAATGGTAATATCAAGTACTGACGACAACGGTTTGAACTGTAGCGAAATCTTATTATCCGCACCAGCGGGCACATTGGGGGTCTGGGCATACATCATGCAGTTGTTCATATCCGGAGTGCCGAAAATAGTGATATCCTGAGCTGTAGGATCAGACGGGAATGCATCCGCAGCGAAAGTCACCATCTGTTCTCCGGGTAATGTAGCGGTCAAAGTTGAACCATTAACCTGAAGTCCGAAAGACTCTTTTCCGGGATAAAACGCGTAGAAGTCACTGGTTTCACCGCTGCCCCACTGCACACCGGTTTCACTTGTACGCACCACAGTTGTAGCAGAAGTTTGTCCCGCGTCGTTAGGCTGCACCTCATAATACCCCTGCTGAAAACCGGGACGGCCATCAGGTGAGAAGATAAAGATCTTATCAAGATTTGATCCGTGATTCCAATAGATTGGATAAGCATTGCCTTCTCTCTCTCCATATTCGGTACGGGTCACGGGATCCAAAGAAGCACCAAACTGCACCTCATTGCCGCTGACATCCGGGCGGTTGATGATCTCGTCATCCTTACATCCAGCCAGCATTAATGCTGCCAAAGATGCTATGTATATGTATTTTGCTTTCATCATCAATTTTTTTTTAGAAGATATTAATTGGTCGTCTGATTATCCCAGGTTCCGGAACCAAAGTTATTATCTGCCTCAAAGCCGGTGCTCACATCCTGCGAGACGGTGCTTGTGCCCTCTGTTGTTTGCACCTCCGGCTCAATAGAGCCGTTGCAGATCGAGCTCTCGATCTCGACCTGAGTCACCTTGATGTCGGGTGCCTCATAATCTTTCTTTTTCTTTTCCATTTCCATATTGTATGCTGTTTTTGAATTATTGTCGTTGTTGTTGTTTTTTAACATTAGAGCTATAGGTAATTTTTAACATTAGTACATTAGTACATTAGAACATTAGGATTTGCATAAAGCTATTGTTCTACTGTTCAAAATTTGTCGCTAAAAGTCAAACACAGAGGCACAGAGGTACAGAGTGTTTGATACGCAACATTTGTTCCAGATTTTTCGGCTCAGAGGGTCGTTTACGACCTGCAGAGACACAGAGCCTGTTTCGACAGTGTTGGATGAGCAATGTGTAATGTTAAAAGTGTAATGACTTGACGCGGGGATCAAGCTCTGTGGCTCTGTAAGCATCGAAAGATGCCTCCGCGTCTTATAATTAAACATTTTACATTATCCTAAAGCTCTGTTCCTCTGTGTTATTTTGAACATTAGAACATTAGAAACATTAGGATTTGCATCAAACTATTGTTCTATTGTTCTATTGTTAAAAAAATTATTCGCGTTCTGATGTTATTAGCATGACAGCTTACGGGGCACCAAGGTGCCTTCACTCAACCGGCTACGCCTAATTCTATTTTTGAACATTAGAACATTAGAAACATTAGGATTTCTTGAATAATGTGTAATGTTGAATGTTTAATGTGTAATTGTTGGTAGCGGCGAAGCTTCGAGTCGGATCGTAGCTGCTGTTGCTCCGATCTGAGTCAATCTTTCGCCTCAAATTTCATTCCTAATTCCTAATTCCAAATTCCTAATTATTCTAAAGGAACTATTGTCCTATTGTTCTAATGTTAAAACCCTTATTTGCGGAAGAGTTTTTTCCACCAGGGGCGGCGCTTCTTGGCGCCGTAGCCGTAGTGTCCGTAACCATAACCATATCCGTAGCCATATCCGTAACCATAGCCATACCCATACCCGTAGCCATAGCCGTAGGCGGAGCCGCCGCGGACACCGTTGAGCACGATGCCCATGTTGCCGAGCTTGCCTTCTTCATAGAGGGTTTCGAGCTCGGGAAGCTGACGCTTGTCGAGCTTGCCGGCGCGCACCACGAAGGCGGTGAGGTCTGCGACACGGCTCACCACCGTGGCGTCTGCCATGATGCCTACAGGCACGCTGTCGAGGATTACGAAGTCGTAGATCTTGCGCAGATAGTTGATGAGACCGTCAAGACGGCTGTCCATCAACAGTTCCACAGGGTTCGGCGGAACCGTGCCGGCAGGCACCAGATCCGGACTGCCATCACCGGGAACGATGATGTCGGAGATCAATACCTGCGGGTCGGAGAGATATTCCGTAACGCCGACATGGCTGCGGCTTACGCCGAAGCGTTTTGTCAGGGTTGTCTTGCGTATGTCGAGATCGACCACCGCCACCTGCTTGCCGGCACCCATCAGGACGTGGGCGAGATGCAGCGCGGTGAAGGTCTTGCCGGCTCCTTCGTTGAAGGAGGTGAGCATGATCACCTGCGATTTCTTGCCGTCGCGGCGCGTCATGAAGTCGATGTTTGTGCGGAGCACGCGCATCGCCTCACCCGTGGGTGAGTTGCGGTCGGAGGTAATCTCCGAAAGTTTCATACCTTTCTTCAGTTGCTCATCGATTTCGCGGTCGAGAGGCAGCTCACCGAGGAAGGGCACCGACACTGCGTCGCGCACATCGCGGCGCCCGCGCACTTTCGTGTCGAAGAAAAGCATCAGCAGGAACACCACCGTGGGTATGAAGAGCCCTGCCGCGCCTCCGAGAAGCATTATCTTCTTCTTGTCGGGGGAGATAAGGGCACCTGATTCCTGCGGGTCGTCGATGATGCGGGCATTGTTGTCAGCCATCGCCTGGGTCAACGCGTTCTCCTCGCGGCGGTTGAGAAGGAAAAGGTAAAGCTGCTCCTTGATCTTCTGCTGACGCTCAATGGAGAGCATTTCGCGCTCCATGCGGGGAATCGAAGCCACGCGGCTTTCCGCCGCCATCTCATAACCCTTCGCGTCGCGACGCTTCACGTTGATGGAAAGGATCACATTGTCGAGGGCTCGTACGATATTAAGGCGAAGCACCTGTAAGGTGTTGTTGAGTTCTTCGACCACTGGGTTGTTGGTCGATGATTCGTCGGCGAGTTTGTCGCGCTGCAGTTTCATTGCGTTAAACTGCGAGATCTGCGAGTCTATCGCCGAGTCGTTGATACCGAGATTGGTAGGGATAAGGTCGAACTTGCGCGCCGGATCGGTGAGATATTCCTTGATATACATGGCGATGCGGAGCTGCGTTTCATATTGCAACGCATCGGCGTTGTAAGTCTGCGATTCCGCCTGATAGCGACCGGCAGTGCTACCGATGCTCACGATCTTGTTGCGAACCTTGTATTCCTGAATGTCATCCTCCACGCCACCGAGCTCTTTCTCTATGATCTTCAGACGCTCATTGATGAAGTCGGCGGTATTGACAGCCACGCGGTTCTTATCGTTGATCGACTCCTCGTTGTAGACGTTGATGAGGGTTGTGATGATGTCGGCACCAAGGCGTGAGTTGGGCGATTTCACGGCGAGGTTGAGGATTGTCGCCTCATCGTCTTCCTGCCGGATGCCGAGATTGGCAAGCCAGCCTGCCACGACTCCGCTGATGGGTCGCTTCACGACCTCGATATCGCTGCCTGCCCATTTGGGAGAATACGAGCCGGTGCCGCTCACCATGAATCGGAGAGCACCTATCTTATACACTTTTCCGGTCTCTACCTTCATCGCCTTACCGGCTTTGCCGTCGGTAACGATGCGGACAGACACCTCTTTCTGCGAAAGGGGTGTCAGCACCATGCTCGCCGCGCCTTGCGGCTTCATGTCGAGGAAGGTGACGGTGAAGGGTGTTTCCCCGTAGATGTTCACGTCGCGCAGACCGCGACGGGTGGTGTATGAGACATCGGCGTTGAGACGCGACACCACCTCCTGCATCAGCCGCTTGGAGCGGAACTGCAGGATCTCGTTGGCTACGTTCACCTTGTTGATTGCGTTGGAATAGCGGTCAAGACCGGCGGCAGACGATTTATTGGATGGGTCTTTGATTATTACCTTTGCCGATGAATAATACACCAAGGGATCCGTGGCGCTCTTATACCACGCCAGGGAGCAGCAGATGGCGAGGGAAAGAAGATACCAGGGCCACCGGCTGAGAAGAAATTTAAGAAGATCGAGGATATTGAGCCCCTTGTCGGCGCTCACCCGTTTGCTGCTTGTTGTTGACACTTAAATTAATGTGTAATGTTAAATGTTATTTATCAGGTGTTAGGCAAATGTTATTTATCAGGTGTTAGGCGTTAGGCATTAGGATATTGCTTTCGCCGAATGGCTCTAATTCCTAATTCCTAATTTCTAATTCCTAATTTTTAAAAGAATTGACTGCCCACATCACTGTGCTGATCGCGGAGATGGCTGAGAGGGCGACGGTTACCCATTGGAGGGTTACTGCCTTGCCGTCGGTTTTCTTCTTCTTCGGACGCGCATAGATTATATCGTTCTGCGCGAGATAGAATGCCGGGGAGTTGAAGAGATCGGTGCTGCGGATGTCTACGTTGTAGAGCTGACGCTTGCCGTCGCTTTCACGGATTACAGCAATGTTCTCGAGGTCGGCGTTGGCGTCGAGGTCGCCGGCTTTGGCGATTGCCTCAAGGATGGTCACCTTGTCACCGTCGACAGTGTATGTGCCGTTACCCCCAACGGAGCCGAGCACGGTATAATGGAAGTTCTTGAACTCGATGTTTACGATCGGGTCTTTGATGTAGTTGCCGCTGATGATGCGGTTGCGAATCAGTTCGGAAGCCTCAATGAGGGAGAGTCCGGCGAGATGCAGCTCTCCGAGCACCGGAAAACTGATGTTGCCTTCGCGGTTCACGCGATATACGTTCTCGTCTTGTGAGGCAGCCTGCACCGTGCCGTTGGCAGCGACCTTCACGGCTGAGGAGCTGACGTTGAAAGGAGCGGCGAGCTCCGGGTTCTTACAACTGACGGTGATACGCAGACGGTCGTCGTCCTGAATGCGGGTGGTGTGACGGTTGGCTACCACGTAGCCGGCGTCGTCAACCATATCTGCAAGATAAAGATACTCTTGCTGCTTGCAGCTGCAAAGAGCCAGCAGCCCGAGCATCATACAAATCTTTCCTTTTTTCATTATCATGTTTTATTTTTTAACACTAGAAACCTTAGGGAATCTAAATCCCCGCTTGCGCTATTGTTTTTTAACATTAGTACATTAGAACATTAGATTTTTTCTCAAGCTAGTGTTACTATTGTTCTATTGTTTAAAGAATTATTTTCGTTCTAATGTTAAAAATTAGCCTCAAACTATTGTTTCTACTGTTCTAATGTTCAAAAAAATTATTCGTTCTGGTGTTAAAATTTTATTATCGTTCTGGTGTTGTCAGCTTTTGGCGGCAGAGGAGCGCGGAGGCGCTGTCGGGGAGGCAGGCGAGGCTGCCGACAGGCACCGCGCCGACGGTGTCGATCACCGTGGCGCATGCCGCGCCGTAAAGGCGGCGGCTGTGATTAATCACCGACACACCGGGGAGGATGGCTATGAAGGCATCCACACCTTCGAGCGCGGTGTATTCGTTGTAAGGAGCCTGGCGCAGTCGCACGAAACCGCCTGCCGGCGCCGACTCGTTTTTATAGCATGGTGTCTTGCCGCTCCAGGGGGAGCCGTAGATTGTGACTACGCCTGCATCGGAGATGCGCACCACCGGGTTATCATCGTTGAGGAGCGAAGTGTCTGAGAAAGTGGACAGCCATTGACGCGAATGTGTGCTCTTGCCTGTGCCGCTCTTTCCCATGAAGAGGTAGGCTTTGCCGGCGGCTGTCACCACGGAGGCGTGGAGGAGAAAGGCGCGATGAGCCACGATTGCCTGCGAAAACCATATGCGCATCATCGAGTCGAGGATGAAGGCAAAGCGAGTATCGCCTTTGCGCATGCGCACTGTGGCGGTGGAAAAATCTTCGGAGAGCTCCATGTAGCTCAGCCCGCTTTCCGGGAGGGGGGCGACACCCACCACATACCGGCTGCCATCGGTGAAGAGCCTTGCCACGCCAAGGTCATTGAAGGAGGATGTGACCTCGCGCATACCGGCGGTTGCCACCCGAGCCTCATCGCGGCGGCGCGTCTCCACACGCATCGTGAAAACCGGCTGCGCCTCCAACCCTTTTCCCTCTACCCTATTCCCTTTTCCCTTTTTCCCAAGGAACGGTTTCCACGATTCGGGCATGAGGAATCCTTCGAATTCCTCACCCAGCACCAAACGCACACTGAATCCCGCTATCGTCAGTTCCATTTTCAACATTAGTACATTAGGAACATTAGGTTTTTTCTCAAACTATTGTTTCTACTGTTCTATTGTTTTTTTAACATTAGTACATTAGTTGCATTAGAAACATTAGACTTTTGAATCAAACTATTGTTTCTACTGTTCTAATGTTAAAAATTTGTCGCGAAAATCCAAACACAGAGACACAGAGGTACAGAGGTTTGGATACGAAATATGCAACGTATACTCTATTTATCGGCTCAGAGGGTCGTAAACGACCTCCGGAGGCACAGAGTCTGATTCGGCAACATTAAATAAGTAATGTTTTATGAGGATTGACATGATATAATTGACGCTCAAGCTCTGTGGCTCTGCCAGCATCGAAAGATGCCTCCGTGCCCAGTTCATTAGTCTTGAGATTTCATATTAATCTAATGCTCTGTTACTCTGTGCCTCCGTGTTATTTTGAACATTAGTACATTAGAAACATTAGGATTAGCATCCGGCTACTGTTACTACTGTTCTCCTGTCTGAAAAATTCGCCTCAAACTATTGTTTCTATTGTTCTAATGTTTCAAAAAAAATTTGTCGCGAAAATACAAACACAGAGACACAGAGGTACAGAGTGTTTGATGCATAACTTACGCTCCGGTTTTATCGGCTCAGAGGGTCGTAAACGACCTAAAGAAGCACTGAGTTTGATTCAGCAACATTAAATTGGTTGTCGCGGTGAGGCTTCGCGTCAGGTCGAAGCTGTTGTTGGCGTCGAATCGTAGCTGCTGTTGCTTGCAACTGCAGCATCCTATCGCGACATCGTTTCGCATCATCGCTTCGCGACAAGATAGCAGAATTTTATCCTTTGTTTGTGCGACAGTTGCAAGCAACCGTCGCTCCGATTTGAGACAAAATTCGCGACTATAATCTGAGTCAATCTTCCGCCTCAAACTTAATTCCTAACTCCTAATTCCTCATTCCTCATTCTTAAAAAGCGAAAGCCACTGCTGCATCACGGCAGCTTCGGAGAAGCGGTCGGTGACGCGGCGCGCTTCCTTGCCCATGCGCTTGCGCAGGGCGTCATCCCCCATCACGCGCGCCATGGCATCTGCAAGCATCTCTATATCGCCCGTCCTCACCAGCAATCCGTTGACTCCCGGCTCGATGATGTCGCGCGGTCCGCACTTAAATGCAAATGACACTACCGGTAGTCCCATACCCATCCCCTCCAGCATAACCATAGGGAAACCCTCAAAATTGGAACTCATCACCAGCAAAGAACTTTCCCGATATTCTTCCGCAATATCCTTAACAGGCTTATGGATTGTTACAGAATCCGACAACTTCCTCTCCGCTATCATCCCCCGCAACATCTCTTCCCATTCGCCCTGACCGAATATGTCAAGATGCCAGTCGCGCAATTCCGGGTGACGTTGCAGCATCAGATCCCAAGCCTCTATCAACCGGTCAAAACCTTTCTGATAGTCCAAGCGCCCGACCGCAATAACTCTTTTCTCTGTGCAATCGGAATAACAATCGCCAAGTTTTAACGCAGCATTGGGTATCACGCTCATATTATCCAATTGCCCCCAATATTTTGCATCCTCATTCGTGAGCACCACAAAATCATCAAACCGCTTTACCAGACTGGTATCCGAGAAAGTCCGAACTCTGTCTATAATTCCTAAAATACCATTACGACCATATTGGATCCTGAAGAATCTGTTGAAATGAAGCTCAAGAACCTTTCGACTTCCATCCTTGATATCCGGAATAAACGAAGACTCCGAAGGAAACAACGACACTACAATATCCGCCATCTCCTCCGAAAGATATTCTTTTAGACGTTTCTTGTGCAGACGTTTTTTCTTAAGATATCCGGAAATCTTCCCAAGAGGAGAAAGTATGTTATCCTCGCTGTAGTTAATACCGAGATCCGTAAACAAGACTTTACCCGGGAATTTATAGAACGGAGGACGCCCGTGCTGGTCGGTAGTGACAATCTTGATCTCCCAGTCAGTATTCTCACACAGCCACTGCACCTTATTCAGCAACACGCGCTCCATCCCTCCGGGATTATAAACAGAATGTATACAATAGATAATTTTCATGTCACGGAGTTTTTTATAACCATCTATTCTATAATCGTTTTTCTTTTATCCCTTTCTCGTCGTATCCTACCGAGAAATCCGGAATCATCAAGAAAAATGAAAAAACAACAAATATATCTGTCGACACCTTAAACCAAATCGCATAGCAAAGCAACAACAGCATGTAGAACATAGCTTTATAGTTAACAAACCGAGTTGCACAAACTTTTGCAACTTGCCAAAAATAAATACAAAACGCGGCAGTTCCAATCAGCCCGAAATAGAAAATAAAACGCAAATATCCGATATCGGTATTCATGTAATAGGATCCAATACCTTTGCCGATGAAATAAGGATTTTCATCCAGCGGATTATTGAAATATCCATCTCCGATTATCCATGTCTTTAATGTTTCGGGAAATACCACCATTGTTGCAAGACGATCGTTTGAGGTAGTCTGCCATTCTCCTTTCTCAACAAGAGAAAAGAAACCTTCAAATGCGAACCTAATGTCTTCTTGCACATTTTTATCTGTATTATACTGATACACCGTTATCCCGACCGCAATAATTGACACTATAATTAGCGAGCGCCATAGCAGTTCAACACGGAAACCGGAATTCTCCTTTTTCCTAACACTTACATATATCCAATACGCAATTAAGAAAATCACACCAATTATAGTAGTTCTCGCAATCATATTCCCGATTACAACTATTACAACCATAGCTATAAAATAAAATATGGCTGCACGGGTAATACCGGTTTTCAACTCCGATACGATAAGCACACTCAGCATGACGAGGCAGGAAGCGAATCTCGTACCAGCCACATCCAGACTACATGAAAATCCGTAGAGTCTACCATGATCACGAGCATAATAATCCGTCGACAGAGAATCGACAATGCCACCTACCCAGGGGACATATTTTATAGCCATAGCCAAGATACATTGCGCCACACATACCCCTATTATATAATTGGCAACCACCCGGACATTGCACTCCCCCTCCGTTACCATTATCACGCGCACTGCCACATATGAACTCGCGCACCATACCAACATGGACACCACATAAGTGGCATACGTATAATCACCGGCATCGTTTATTATAGTTGAAAAGAAGCCTATAAACGAAACGACAACAGCCCATATGAACGCCGTTACGAATCCTTGTGGAAATTCGGATTGGTTAAAACGGTTTCTATCATATAAGTACAAGAAAAAACCAAAGATTGCCAAAACCATTTTCGTATTGACAACCGGGAAGAAAGTAAACGTTGCCGGAAACAAGGCAAAATCCGTAATTATGCCGGCAAAAAGTATTTGAAGAATTCGAATCATAATTATTCCGAATTAGCGATAAAGCACACCATAAATAAATTTCGTAACTATTTTATGATATGCCTTTAAAATCCAAAATTGCCTTTTCACAGCGGCAAGCTGGATAAATTTTGTTCTAAACGGTATTTTTTTATTTGACGCAATATATTTGTTAGCCTCAGGAAACCAGTTTAGCCATCTCTCATAATCCTCTCTATGCGAAGATATCAGCAACGGCAACTTGATATTAAGTTTGAGTCTCATAAGGTCCTCAACATACAGATGTGCATTTGGAAGAGACATAATATAATCTTCAGCAGCCAACACATTTTTTTCCACCTGCCAGACATATTTATCACTCCATTCTTTAGTCAAGGCTGTGGTATTTGTCTGCACATAATGATACATGGGTTTACTGATCATCACTGTTTTTTCGGCATTAAGAGAAACCCTAAGCATCATCAGTAAATCCTCTCCCATATTCACTCCCGGAATAAACCTAAAGGCATTTTTTTCTATAATCTCCCTCTTTATCAGCCATAGCCAAAGATTCCAGCGCGAAACGCCGGAAGTCAGGTTTGCAAAAACGTCACGTCCGGACGTAGCTTGTGCCTGCCGGACATGCCTTTCATTTTGGGCATAAGTGAGATACCAATCAATTCCAACCAAATCTGCATTCTCCCGTTCCGCGGCTTTCACCATTTCCTCGATTCCTTCAGCATCCAGATAATCATCAGAATCAATGGAATATACATATTTACCTTCCGCAATATCCAAGGCTTTATTACGAGCCGAAGCCACTCCTTGGTTAGCATCTTGACAAATAATCTTTACAGTTATACCGGTATCTTCCAATCTTGATTGAAAATCACATATCAGCCGCTCGCTTGCGTCCGTGCTTGCATCATTTACGAACAGAATTTCCAAACTCCTATATGTTTGTCTTTCTATAGACGACAGGCACACAGGCAATGCCTTTTCGGCATTATACACCGGGATTATCACAGATACCAATGGACCTTCTTTCATCTCAATCTGGAATTAAGTCCTGTCATTTTATAAAAAATAAAATAGAACATACGTTTATACAAACGCCCGAGACGCATCGGGAGCAGATAATTCAGGTCTCTCATAAAGTGAGAAAAGCTGATCTTACCATCCTTAAAAGCCCTGAAAGGAGACATCACCTTTATCTTATGGAAGGCTCCGTAAAACTTATGGTATGTTGCAGACATCCCCCTGTCGAGCAATGAGTAAAGAATGAAAGATTTCTTACCTTCTATCACTTCGTACGCATGAGATGTCACGACACCAATCTCATTCTCAATGAATTGATTTATAATAGAAAACGCCTTGATGTAAGTGCTGATATCTCGATCAATATCAATACCTGTCATAATGGAATTTTCGCGAATCTGATAGTAGTATGTGTATCTGTTCACAAGAGATGCGCTTCCGAGATAGGAATAAAGCTTAAAACTCCATACCACATCTTCATGCAGCAATCCTTTTTCAAAAAAAAGATTATGTTTTAGCAGGAAATCCCTGTTACATAATTTATTCCATGCCATCACGTAACACTCTCCTTGCCGGTATGAGTTCATTACCTCATCACTTGATTCGAATGTCTTTAGATCCGCATCGAATCCGCGGTAAAGAACCTCTTTCCCCGTTTCGATCACATATCCACCGATCACAACATCATATTTCTTCTCCTTTAGCGGCAACGACAGACTCGATAAGCAATCGGATGATATATAATCGTCACTATCCAGAAAATAAACATATTCACCGCGTGCCGCTTTTAAACCGGTGTTTCTTGCTTCCGACAATCCGGAATTTACAGTATGACGAACGATACGGAACCTGCCGGTTCCATCTTTTCTGATGAAATCCTCAACAATTTCCATACTATGGTCATTGCCGCAATCATCAACAAATATGACTTCAAAACGTTCATAATCCTGCGATGCTATTGACTCAAGGCATCGCAGCACATAGTTCTCAACATTATAGACCGGAACAACTACAGATATTAATGCATCATTCATCCGGAAACACGTTTAAATAATCGATATAGATTTCTAAGAATCCGGGGGTTGCCAAAATAAAGGAAGACCTTGTCAGCAAATCCGATTTCAATATTCTGCGGTTTTTTACATCTTATTTCTCTAAGGAATTCCGATAGATCTGAGTATCGTTCTGTAGAATTTAGGGTCAGCGCCCTGTAGACCCTCAGCTGTCGAATCCAGAACTGTCCGCGATCAATACACCCGCCCAGTTCCTTCACCATGTTATCAAGGAGCAACTTTTCATATTCCAAAGACCAGTCTCGACTTCGCGTCACACTTTCAACGTTATCTCCGTCTATATATCCGTCATATGGAATAGTCTTGATTTTCTTCACATTTTTCAAGACCCGCATGTTTGCAAGAATATCCTCGCCAATCCTTATTCCGGAGGGCACTTGCAAGCATTCCGGTCCAACCTTAAGGAAAACATCTCTCGAATAGAGTTTCCGCACCATTCCCCATAAGCTCGTTTTATTGAGAAGATAATTGACACATTCCTCACCGGTAAATATTCGGTTGCAATCACCGGTCATCACAACCTCAACACCATCTTCAAGCGCGTCAACATATGTCTTCAGGTAATCCGGACTAATTGTGTCATCCGCATCAATAAACATAACGAATTCACATGAACATTTATCAAGACCGAATTGTCTTGCCATAGCTGCCCCGCGGTTAGGGGTGTCATAAATCTTTATAACTTCAGGATTCGCCTTCTTCAGATGCTCCATAATCTGAAAAGAGTCATCTGTTGATCCATCATTCACCAGGATTATCTCATCAACACACACATCCTGAGTCAGGACACTCTCAACGCACTTCTGCAAATACCTACCGGCATTATATACCGGGATTATTGCAGAAACTCTTTTCAAGTTATTTTCCTTCATGACATAAATGAATCAGCATTATTTAATCATATATCCAGATTGCCAAGACAGGAATGATGTGATCTGGAGTAATGTGTTTTCAATGTCGAAATCATCACTTCTTTCAGAAGATTTCCCAGCATAATATGAGCGCATTGACTCAGACATCATCATTCCCTTGACTTTTGCATATATTGCATCTACCTTATGATCAACAAGAACTCCATATTCCGATTCTTCTATAATTTCCACAGAACCGGAAGTCCTCGTTGAGATTACAGGTAAACCAAGACACATAGCCTCACATAATGTCAATGGATAACCTTCACTCTTCGAAACTGACAGATAGATATCTGCTCCTTTCATATAAGGATATGGGGGCTGTTTGAAACCAGGCATATTTACGTATCCCCTGAGATTATAATTGTCGATTAGTTCCTGTAATGATTCCCGCTCTTCCCCCTCTCCAATAATAGTCATATTAAACTCCAGATTGTCTTTTCGGAGAAGGTTCGCGACTTCAATAGCCCTGCTGAAACACTTCTGCTCATTCAATCTCCCGACAAGGACAATAGTGAATTTATCATATTTGATTTTTCCCCTTTCCGACAAGGCAATTATCTCCTCTTTGGGAATAAGGTTATATATGACTTTCAGATTATTTCTGTCATAATTAAATAATTCTTTAAATTTGTCACGTGATTCGCAAGACACGAATGCAATTCCGTCCATTTTTGCATATATTGCCTTCTCATGCGCATCATTCCTGAAATAATCTTTAGACCAATGCTTTGTAAGGAGATCTATATGCACCCACGACACATTGCGAGAGGCTTTCTTAAGAATGTATGAATGAAGTCTGACAGCGGCTCCCTCCATGAAAGAAACAATCGTATCGAATTTCCGTCCTCTCAGAAGCCATCTGATTTTCGAAGCATATACAAAATCCACATACTTATGATATAATCCAAACATCTGAAGATGTCTCAACAGCCTCTGACGATTAAGACTGTTACAAGAATAAAGTGAGAGAACTTCAATGTCTGAAGGAATTTTATCAACATACATTCCTTCTTTATAAATCAGAAGTATCGTAAGTTCAAATGCAGACCGGTCTATTCTGCGAAGAATATCTATCAAAACTTTTTCCGCACCGCCTCCTTGTAAATAAGGCATTATAAATAATATTTTTTTTCTACTTCCCATTCTTACGTATGTAATCTATAGCCGAAGAGACACCGGATTTATATGCATTCCACTTTTGTGAATTCCCTAAAAGAGAAAGCATGGCAAACTTTAAACCCTGAATCGCATATGCATATCCAATAGCCAGAACCGCCGGCAGTCTGGCTATATGTTTGCGGGATTTATATATATACTTATACCAAAAAATAAGTTTATTACGATATTCCGATTGGATTATCTTATATATACGTTGCGATGAATCCGATACAGAACTGCCGGCATCAAGATGAACTATTCCGCTGTCGTAGGACGTGATTTGGCGCAATCCCGCCAAAGTCATCTTATAAAACATCACTTGATCATCGGGCAAAGAATAAGACTCTTCATCAAGCCATAGATCTTCTTTAAATTTAATTTTAAGGAAATCCTCTTTCCTACATAGAAAACATGGTCCGGCATTCGTGTCGGATTTTAGAAACCTCTGCTTGGGTTTATTATTATAAGCGAAACCGGCGGATGGTAAAACTTTAAACCCCCATTTGCTGGAAAACAAAAGCGGAATCTCTCTAAATGTAATGGCAGCAGCCATCTTATGTCTTAATGAGGCTTTATGATTAGCAAAGACACAAGGAGCAACCACATCCGCATGTGCCTCATCCAATTCTTCAAACAACTTTTCAACAGCATCAGGCGGTAAAAAAACATCATCATCAAGAAAGAGTAAATAGTTAGTAACGGCTTCCCTATAATCCAAAGCCCGCTGCGCTACCATACCTTTTCTGACACACACAATTCGCTCTTTACCACATGTTTCAACGGGTGCGTCATATCCTTCCGCAAGATAGACAATTATTTCTGTTGGTGCAATAGTTTGCGAACACAGCGAGTCGAGGGTTGCCTGATACTTATCGCCTGCCTTCCCGAGAGTGCGAATCACTGCGGTATAATCTTGGCTCATATTTTTTTTCTTAACCTCTTAGAAACTGTTTAAATTTATTACGAAAAAAACATTATAAAGAATCTTTCGTGAATTTTGAGGTTCTTTTTGGCTGCTTCCGCCAAGTTTCGGCAGTCGAAACCGATAGGTTTCTCCTTTCTCAACTCGCGGAATCACCTCAAAAATAACTCTCAAACTTCCTCGAAAATAAATTTAAACAGTTTCTTATAAACAGATTCCACTAACAGATATACGCGTGGTATCCCATATTTTATACATCTAAGCATTAGTCTGTCTGGATTTCGGACATTAATGTCCGAAAAATGCATTTCACAAATATTTGCATTGGGTTTCCATTGTCGTAATATCCGAATTTTTTCATGATCTGATAAAGAAGACTTAAATAAAAATTTCAACCAGCATATTATATCTCTTATATACTTTCTATTAACATCGTAATCATTCCCATCATAAAATCTGATAATCCGGGCTTGATATGTCTCAATGTCCAAAAGACGCCTAACGTTAAAATTATGGCACAAGGATGATTCGTTTATATTATTATGAAGATATAAAGGAGCAGTTATTATTTTTATATGGTTACAATTCTCAATATAATCAAGCACAAAAACCAAATCTTCACCAAATGACATTTCATTATTAAATCGCTTGATTATAAGATCTCTTCGATAGATTTTATTAAAACATACACTTAAAAGCTCTGTTTCCAAAAGGCGAGGAAAATCCTTTTTTAATGAATTAATTTCATATTCTCGCTCTTCATCAAACGTCCAGAGATTCTCTGAATCCTGCCAGATTCCGCAAACGACACAATCATATTTGCCTTCGTAAATACATTTTGACAAAAGCAAGCATGCATCAGACGCTAATCGATCATCTGAATCAACAAACATCACGTATTCTCCAGATGCTATATCCAGTCCTAGATTTCGAGCTGATGAAACCCCTCCATTAGATTTATAGACGTATTTTATTCTTTCATCCACCTTAACATGGGAGTTGCAAATTTGTGCAGAGGAATCCTTAGACCCATCATCCACCAAAATGATCTCAATATCCTTCAGCGTCTGATTTCTAAGACTATCTATACATCTACCGATATATTTTTCGGAATTATATACCGGCACAATTATCGAAACCATAAATCATCCTAATTTAATATGCAATTCACCACCACCTAAGAAGACAATACACCATTCTAATCATCATTCCACGCTTACTCATCCCTTCTACAGAGATAATTTCTTTCCAAGATTGCAATAATCCTTTTTTTGTAGTATTGAATATTAATTCCTGAATATTTCCAAAATACAAACTTTGGAATGCCCGATCAACCGGATATTCAAATTTATCTTTTTTATTTTCAGTCAGTTCTGATATTTCTTTTTGTACATGTCTTCGAAAAAGTTGCATGGCTCGTAATTTTTCTTTCAATTCTACAGAACCATTCCGTTTTGTTGAAATAGACTCTCCTGAATGACGAAATTTATATAAAGGTTTTGACAAGAAACAGACACCATTTTCTGACATAGCAAGTGCAGTCATGTCATCACTGCACCATGCAAGAGGCATTTCTGAGTATCCTCCATTTTCCAGAAGCCGACTTCTTCTAAATATCCAGAATCCTATACCTGTATTTATATGTCGTTTAAGAAAATAATATAGAAAAATTGATTTATCACAGAATTCTGGCATAAAACCATCAACTTCCTTTATATTTAGTTTATCGTCTACTACCATGACTTGGGGACGAAATGCATCACATTCTTGATATTTACACACAAGTTGATCCATACAAAAAAGATAATCAATGTCATAAACATCATCATCAGTTGCAAGAATCACATATTCCCCTTTCGCATAGTTCAAGCACTTATTCCATTGCGCAATAAGATTAGTGCTTCCAACATTGATTTGGTTTTTATAATATTGAATCCTACAATCATCATAACTTTTAACAATCTCCTCTACGGGTTCAGGAGAAGCGTCATTAACAATTATCAATTCTAAGTCAATAAATGTTTGTTTCAAGATGCTGTCTATTGCCTCTTTCAAGAAACGAGCCTTGTATGCAGGCATTATGAAGGAATATTTTGCGCACATAATTATAATTTATTGTATATCGATAGTTTTAACATCTGAATGCAATTTTCGAGACATTACACCTGATGCTATTCCCGTTACCATAGCCCATAATTTCTTACATTTTTGATTTTCTACCAAAATAATCTTTAAGATTTCCTTGCATAAAAACACTTTCCAAACCCAACTTATATCATATTTAACATCATCATGACAATGTAGCTTTTTCATTAGTATTGCACATTTCTGAATCTCATGAAGTCTAAAAGGGGAATAATTAAATGACTGAAATTGCATACCGAGAAATGAACGTCTACCCAAATTACCAAGTTGGTGTTTGATTCCCCCTATGTTTGACACCTTATATACCTTAATTCCCTTAGACAACGCACGTATACATAGTTCTATATCAGAAAAATCAAGTTTAAAGTCCGAATGAAAGCCACCAATCTTAAGCAATAAATCTGAAGGCACTATCATCCCTGAATTAATAACACAGTTTACTTCTTTAAAATTATCCGCACACGATTCATTGGTCCTTATGCCATATATTCCACGAGATACAACCATTCTATTCAGCACCTGAGCCTTATATTCCGAAAAATTCTCCCATTCTGAATCCTGATCCATAAACATGATATTCGCAAATCCATTATCAATGGCATATTTCAATGTGCTATTATAAGCCAAAGGTAGATATTCATTATGAGTAGTGCCGGCATGAATAATTTTTCCTTTCCAGCGATTAAATATACGTTCTTTAAATTCCTTATGAGATTTTAATTTTCCAGCATCAAGCTTATCTATCGGAGTATTATCCCAACATACCAACAAATCTACATCCTCTATAAATTTACTGATATTGTTTTCAACCTCATCATAATTAGGAAAGTATAATACAATTACAGCGATTAATTCTTTCATATCTTCAGAAACCTAACTTTTTAAACAATCGAATTCTTAATCCATCAAAAATTAAAGATCCTGTCAATATAATTACAGCAATTAAAATAACCATCCACCATATATTTGCTCCCCAATCCACGGCATGGCTTTTAACCCATCCATATACAATCCGACTTCCAATCATTGACGACTGAACAAGATATATTGAAAATGCACTTTTAGCATAACTATTAATCCGGTCATTAGCAAAATGATAATTTTTTACAAACAAAAATAATGCTACTGCTGATATCACAAGAAGTGGATTATTATAATATGTCATCTTCCAGCTGTCATAGAAACAACCTGTATTCCATAGGAAACACATTGCCAATCCTAAAAACTGTTGAACAAACGATATAAATTGATAACGAATAAAATTTAGACATACTAAATTCATTCAAAAAAATCCATCTCCCAATACAATACATCATTATGAATTGCATTAAATTATATCCGCTTGAATTAACAGTATGATTCCACAAAAAGCCAAAATAGCAATTCATAATAATTATAGCAATGATACAATAATTTATACTCTTCCGATCTCCTGTCTCAAACCAGATATTTAAAATTGGAGCAAACGCTATTAAAAACATATAATCAATAACAAACCAATATTCGGAATGAGAGAGAAATAGCAATGATTTTAGCGCCTCTTTATAATTTTTCTCAACAATATACGGGATGGTTGATAATAAGATGGTATATAGAAGGACAATAGATAATAACAATATTACTTTCCTTTTGTAAGGACGAATACCATAATATCCAGAAATCAACACAAAGCAATTTACTGCACAAATACAAAATGCATTAACAAACAAAGCAATTGGTATTTGAGCATTATCGATGGTAAATTGTGGCTCTTTTTGTGAATATAGATTAATTATCCCGAATCCATGAACTATAATATGGTGAACTATAATCATCGCCATAAGTATGAGTCTCAATAACTCAAACGATGAATTACGTTTCATTTTAGATGACGGGAATTTATTACAAGAATTTATATTCAATTTTGACTCCAATCTCATTACTAAAAATTATTACAAAGCAATTTCTCATAAATGATCTCCTAAAATAGCTGTTATAATATTCTCAGACGCAGTTCTACCATTCGGTGGAATAAGATTTATATTGAAAAACTCTTGTCTTTTATGTTTATTTAAATCCTCTCCATAAATAATGGATCTCACAAAGTTTTCTATATCTTGTGAATTTGCCCCCTTTATATGCAAATCAAACGCAGACTGTTGAAATTCATTAAAATTATTTGTTATATTTTCATTCTTTATGACATACATAACAGGATTTCCTGTATATAAGTATTCAATGGTGAAAGACCCACAATCATGAATCATTGCATCCGAATATTTAAAAAGTTCTAAGTATTTTCCAGTTTCAACCTGAGTATTATCCATCTCTTCCCATTTTTTCCAATACAAATCTGTTTTTTCCTTCCCCCAAACAGATTCAAGCTTATTTCTTAGAATAGGATGCGGCTTGAACGCCCATTGCACCTCCTCACGATATTTGTAAGCAATCCGAACCATAAAATCACAATACTCAAGAAACGTAGAATAATCTACATATTCTTTATCACTTATAGAGTGATGGGGAGCCCATATTATTCTTTTTTTCCTTTTAGTTTGGGGGTCCCAGGGATCTGAAAGTTTTTCCTTTGAAATAAGAAGTTCATCCATAATAGGTAATCCTGTCACTACTCCATTGCGGCATCGGTTTCTCATCACATTTCTTGATCCTCTCCATGCTGCTATATTTTCATAATAGATTTGCCAACAATTATTCAATAACAGTGTATCTCGACTCCAAATATCGTCAACACCATGAAAACCATAATTGACATAACAGAATAAACTATGAGGATTCTTCTTGAAATTATATCTATCTGGAATACTGAAATGGTATGGTTTCTGATAGAATATCAAATCATATTTCCCTGTCTCTTTGATATTATTATTATTCGTAATATCTATAAATCTATATTCTTTATCTTTCAAATATCTTTTTATATTCTCCCTGTCATCTTCTTCATACACGGCAAGTATAAGCAATTCGGGATCAAATCTGGGATGACTAAGCATCTCCTTATAAAGCAATTCTGACTTCCATGCTCCGAGACTATGTATTATAAATGCAACTTTTATTACAGATTTTCTTCTAATTATATATACTCTTAAGGGGATATACAATATTCTATAATTCCATAATATAAACTTTACTAAATTTGATCTGATTTTAGAAATAAATTTGTTCATAATACCTATTTATCCTGAGCATCAAAACATTATATTACTCTCTCTTACATTTTTTAGAAAAAAGTAGAATATAAATTTTGTTATAAACAATCGATACATATGGAGAGACAAATTCCTTATAATATGTATCTTTTTTTAAATATAGTATATAAAGATACAATCCAAAGGAAATTACAGATCCGATAATAATAGTAGCAATATTCCATGGACATAGGAGCGTGAGAAATAGGGCTGGGACACACGATAATAAAGAAATCAGCAGATACGGCATAAAATCTCGCATCTGCTTCATATATCCAAGACCAAATAATTTTCCTGTATAATACGTATTGATAATAACGGCAATCTGGGTATAAATAATTTTTGATACACAGATTGCAATTACCCCAAAGGGGACTGCGAGACATAATATTACAAATGAAATTAATTTTTTTATTATCTCAAGACGAAGAAATAAATCACTACGACCCTTTATTTGAAGCAGATTCAAATTCAAATAACATATAGGATCAAATATTATAGCAAAACAATATATTTGTAAAAAAACAATTGCACCAGACCATTTTTCACCTAACAATATCATTATTATAGGTCTGGCAAACGAAGCTAAAAGAATAGTTGCAAAAAAGATAAACATTGATGTAAGTACGACATATTTTCTGTACACTGCAATCAATTTATCATCATCATTTTGAATACGCGAAAAAATTGGGAATGTGACCCTTTGAACTATTCCTCCAAAAATTCCTGCCGGCATACTTGCGAGAGCGGTCCCCCTTGAATAATTTCCAAGAGCCTGGGGAGTATAAAACTTACCAATAAATATTGTAGTTAATTCGCTATACAATGTATGTAACAATCCCGATGCCATAAGTTTGCTGCCATATCCGAAAAGCTCCCGAAAGGAAGCTTTCGAGAAAAAATAACGTGGCCACCATTTTACGATAGCAAACATCGATACTGTTCGCACAATATTCGCAATAATGGATTGCCATACAAGCGCCCAAACACCATATCCAAGCCATGCTAACAACAATCCTATCAAACCAGAAGAGATTGCGGAAATAAAATTCACCTGTGCCTGAGATTTGAAATTAATGTCTTTAGTCAGCTTAGCATACTGAACACCGCAGAGAGATCCAAGAAACAGGTTGACACAATATACACGCGTAATTTGAGCAAGAACCGGTTGATTAAAAAATTTTGCAATCAGAGGGGATCCGAAAAACAGAGCAGCAGCGCAAAGCAAACTAATGACAATATTAAAATAAAATACTGTGCAATAATCTTTTTCAGTGCAATCAAGTTTCCGTATCAATGCATTGGAAAAACCGCTGTCTATTAGAGTTTGGGAAATAGCAAAAAATATACCCAACATTCCAATCAGACCATAGTCTGCAGGCGTAAGTAGGCGCGCAACTATAATACCTAAAATGAAATTGACACCCTGTATCGAGAATTTCTCGATGGCTGTCCATTTCATCCCATGAATAGTCTGTTGACGTATTTCTCCCATTATAATCCTTTCAAATCCAAAATTTAGATATCTCTTTTTTTAATTCAAATGAATTATTAACACGATCACGAAGCATTTCATAAATTCGAGATGCAAAAAAGACATCATGAAGTCCAAGTCCAATATTATAAGCAAGAATGCGTTCGTTTTCATTTTCACGCCCGGGATCCTTACCTATTATTACCTCAGAGGTTTCTGCAAAATATTTAAATCTATTAAAATATTTGAATCCCTCTACATGGGCTTTATCATCACCGTATACTTTATCAAAAAACAAATCACAATTCTGAAAGCCTCTGGTATGAATAGGTACCAAGAGAATACCTTTTTTAAAGAGACTCTCGTCTTCACATATGAGACCTTTAGCATCGCTGATGCTGGAAATCAGAACATCTGCATTTTTTATAAGTTCAAGATCTGATTCAAAGATTTCAAATGATATATTTGAGTAATCTTTAAATCGTTCGATGAAAGATTCTGCTTGATCTTTATACTTTTTTAGACGAAAATGCAATTTTTCATCTTTATAAATTGAGGTAAGACATAATGCTGTGGCTCGTGCCGTGTTCCCAAGACCAAGAAAAGAAAATGTTCTGACATTCATTTTAGCAAGCCGACTGATTGTAATAGCTGCAACAGCTCCCGTACGCATCGCTGTTATCCAATCGCAATCTATGAGAGCCAACAGCTTCCCGGTTTTACTTGAGTATAAAAGCATTTCACTACTGAGTGAAGGCTCCCTTCCTGCGATACGTGAAACTTCCTTTACTCCAAAATAGTCTCCAGGAATACAACATGGCATAGTATTGAAAAAATCAGTGCCTTGGGGATGAATACTGATCTTGGGAGGTAATATCGAATCATATTTCGATGACATCGATTCGATTGTCCATTCCACACACTCATCAGGTGAGATGTGCAAGTTTCGAATATCCTCGTTTTCTATCAATAGAACCTTATCCATTTTTGTCATGTAGATCAAAGCTTTTTAAGTATAGAAACAAGTTTATCGTTATCCCTTGGAGAACGAACCGCAAAACGTATCAACTGACGTCCCTGCATATTGCGCTTAAGTCCACAATCACTCACAAGAACGTCATGTTCTATAAGTTTTCGGGTGAGCTGCGCAGAGGTGTATTTATCTGTTACTTCACATAGAAAATAATTTGCTTGTGAAGGAATCACTCGTAAATAAGGGATCTTATTCATTTCTTTTCCAAATCGCTCGCGCTCTATTACAAATTTATGACACGCTTCTGTATATTCCGATTCATATTTACCGAATATCTGCATGTAGAATTCTCCAAATGAATTGATATTCCAGATGCTTACCTCCTTTTTGAAACGTGATATCAATTCATTATCTCCCCCTGCAAGAATTCCGAGTCTTAATCCGGGTACCCCATAACTTTTGGATATGGATTTCATTACGAACATTCCAGGATATTTTTCAAGAATATCATTGTGAAGAAGTGAATTTGCTTCGAACTCTTCGGTAAAATCAACAAAACTTTCGTCCACAAGTAAACGTATCTTGTTTTCTTTACACCAATCTGCCAACTTAAGCACATCTTTTATAGGCATGAAATGCCCGGATGGATTATCCGGATTAATCAATAACAGAGTCTCCAATTTCTTATCTTTGAAAAAAGCGATAAGGTCATTGACGGTATATGAAAAGTCGGGGGAATCAACAATATATGGAACAATTCTCTCTTTTGGCAAACGATTCGGGTATTCATCAAAAGTCGGGAATATCACACCAACTTTCCCTGTGCAATGACGTTCTGTAAACGTCTTTATCAATTCTGCTGCACCATTTCCAACAACAACATATTCAGGATTTATAGAAAAATATTTCCCTGCAAGTAAGGAGTTGATTCCCATGCCGGAAGGATAGTTTTCAAGTAATGCATCAAAATTTGCTTTCATCTCATCCCTCATCTTTTTCGGAGGGAAGAATGGATTTACAAGATAACAGTAATCAAGCAATGCCGGGAAACGCCAGAATCCTCCATAGCGTTTATGGTATTCGTGATATTTCACTTCACCATCACTAAAAAGAGTGGAAGCTATATCAAGATCCTGAATATCATCAATCTCATACCATTTCTTTCCTTCAACCGGGAGAGCCTTCATTGTTGAATTCTTGAGCAAAGTCAATACACGAAGCACCTGTTCGTAATATTCATTATTACCCATCACCTTGCTATATGCCTCAAGAAACGGTACATATTGATTCCGAGAGAACTCCTTACTGAATTTATATATATTTACTGTCTTGTAATAGATGTCCGTATCCTCAAAACGAAATGCCTCCTTAGGAATGAAATTAAGAATCCGACGATCGTCATCTATACGCAGCATAGTGCCATCCATCCATGTCTGGTATTTATCCACAAGTGCCAAATCCGGATCCGGATGTAAAATGAGGCTTTCCAAAATTGAATTCTCTATTATCAAGTCTGATTCAAGAAGAATCGTGTCTTCGCTCATCAAGGCATCCTTGGCGAGATAAAGTGAGTATATATTATTGGTTTTATCAAAAATTGGATTGCGGATAAATTCAATTTTAGGAAATCCTGAATATTTTGAGGTAATATACTCTTCAAGTACATCACCTTTATAACCCGTCACAATGACAATTCTGGAAAGATTTTGTCCAGCCAACTGACTGATTATTCTGTCAATCAATTTCTCTCCATTTACCTCTACCATACATTTGGTATTGTTACGGGTCAGTTCGCCAAGACGTTTTCCCATCCCGGCAGCAAGAATTATAGCCTGCATGCAACAACAATATTACGACACGGTCTGGCGCCGAAATTTATCGGCAGCAGACTGTCTCAATTTATAAATTATTTGTATTTCCTGAAATTATAGCCGCGAAATATGCAAAAAAAAGCACACTACCAATCAACCCGGAACATATTGCTTTGCGGGACGAGTCCCTTCCGGGTAAGAGCGGCCATGAGAGATAAGATTGAGGAGCGCCATGCTTGAAATAGTGTCAAGCGACAGATGATCACGCATATCTTTCACTTTGGCTGTGATTTCGCCATTAGGTCCCATAGAACGGGCGTCTTCTTCAAGTTCAATGTATTTTCTTTGAACCACATGACGTAGCAACCGATTTATACGTGCCTGTAATCTGTCTCGAAGCTTCACACATTCATTTGGAGAAAACTGACTTATCATCGCTTTTTCCGAAAATCTTATGCCTCTCAATCCGAGAATTCGTTTCACTTCTGAAAGTGTGGTTGTGGTTCCATCAACCGGAAATCTATTCCATGCCTCTTCCAGCATTACCGTGTTAAACAGAGTCTTGTTCTTAATCAACTTTGTTTTGGAAATCAATTCATCTCGCACCCAAAGCTGACGTGCTTTATCAAACCTCTCAAAGTACTCTTTGGCTTCTCTTTTTGTATAATGGAATTCGAATACACACGCCCGATTCATCAATAGTGGATTTTCAACGCGCAGAGAAAAACCTCGTTGAGCTGCAGGACGTTCGAATGGCTGCATCCCGATAGGGGTCAGCTGATGAGAATACATCTGCATACGGTTATTCCGCATCGCTTGTGGATCGAAAGTGAGCGGATTTATAACATAAATGATAGCTTTGCCATCACACGGGGAGGGCGTATATACATCTTTTAAGCCATCGTATTTCGTCATGGCGAAAAATAAGGCAACATCAAGAGATGCTGTAAAATCAAGCACCGAGGTCTTCAAACCATAATGCTGGGCAAGACCTTCAAAATCGACAATCCATCGGTTGGGAATGAAAATCTCTTTCACCAATGGATGACTAAGGAGTAGATGTTCAAATTCAACCAGCCTTACTTTTTCAGCAAAAATTCTTATTTTATCCGGTGCATTACGAAGAAGCGAGGGATAACATGGCACAATTTCTTCTCTTTGTCCGCGAAATAACAACAGTTGTTTTGAGAGAGGAATGAAAACAAACTTTCCATTCTCCCGATTCTCCAGAAGCTCGAATTTATCGTCAGGATTTACACGATCAAGTATTTCTTTTGGAAGTCCTTTATATTCAAATGATTCAGTGACAATACGATAGTCATTCACATATGCCCTTATATCAGAGATCGTCATTACCGAATCGCCCATAGTTCAACCATTATATACCATCTACCTACTGAATTCACCACCTGCATTGCCATATTCATCCTATAAGCAAGTATTCATTTATCAGCGAGAGCCCGCAGACTCACGAAATCCTCTATAAAAAGACAAATGCTCTTGAAATCATTCTTTTAATTAATCCTCAAATTTAGGAATTTTTATCGGGATTGTCAAGAATTCGGAGGGGGAATATAACTGAGAGATCATAGGAATTCGATGTAGTCTTTCTCGACTTCGATGGCGGCTACGATGTAGTTCTCAAGGGAGATGAGGAGTTTGCGCTTGCGCGATCCTCTGACTTTCATTAGTTTACCTTCGTAACCGGACATTGGACCGTCTACGATACGCACGCGCTTGCCGATCTTGTCGGGCGTGATGTCTTCCAGAAGATAATAGACCGGATCGCTCACACTGCGCACTGCGTGGATAAACCGCTCCATCTCTGCATTCGGCACTGTCATCGGTGAGCGGTAAGGTGCTCCTTTCATGTAGCGATACTGCAATGTGGGAGAGCTTATCATCTGCTCGTCAAGGTCTTGCTTAGTGGCTTTTACAAACAGAAGGTCGGGGATGACCGGCACCTGCATACGCACGGTGCGCCCTTTGACTACGCGCAGACTCTCATGCATTGGCGTAAATGTGTTGAATCCTTTTTCCGGCAATACGCGCCAAGCAGGATCTTTGGCGTTATGTCGTTTCAAGTCTCTTAATACGAACCAATCCTCTCTATCCATAGATAAATCAAGACAAATACTTCTATTCCTGCCCAAACCAATATAAACGTGATAATTAGGCAGTTACAAGAATA
Source organism: uncultured Muribaculaceae bacterium (assembly GCA_910585285.1). Classification (GTDB taxonomy): domain Bacteria; phylum Bacteroidota; class Bacteroidia; order Bacteroidales; family Muribaculaceae; genus Lepagella. Next base: position 34,322 of record CAJUDL010000015.1, on the reverse strand, counting down.
GCGACGTAAAGTTTAAATATATCTCTGTTGTCAGTTAGCTTCATTGGGGTTTCTCAGGTGCTATCCGACTGTTATGGAGTATCCATATTTTCATGGGAGAAAGAGCATACCTTTTACAATATACCCTTAAGCACCAAATAGTTAGGTCAATTAAGCAAACTTATCTCTTCCGAAGAGATACTAAATTTTAACAAATTTACTGATTTATATTCAAATAGAAAAATTGGGGAAGATGTTTTTAATTATTTTTTTAATTATCGCGAATTACGGAATTCAGAACTTCTTACCTATAACTTATTGCTTATCACCTTATTGCAAAGCAATTTAGTATCTCTTCGGAAGAGATTTTTAATAAAATTCAACTTTTAGAAACGCCAGGTCGATTCGCGTCAGGAATGACTCTAAATACTAATCGACCTCTCCGAGGCCGCAGCGACACGATGAGTGTGACCTCACACCGGTTAAGCGCTATTTCATACGCGCTTAACCGATATGAGGTTATAATTATTTACCCTCTCTTCGAGGGTCGACGCGAAAATATCCTAACTTTACATCCCTACTAAAATTCACATCCCTACTGAGATTTACATCCCTGCTGAGAATCGAGGCGCGCCAATTCTCCTTCTTACTTCCTTACTTCCTACTTCTCACTTCTTATTTATTTTATTACTTCTCACTTCTTACTTCTAATTATAATCTTAATGGATTCTCTTTGGCGGGATGACAAAAATTTTGTATATTCGCCAGCAAATCTGTTTTATTATTATGAAAAAGAATGCGCAATATCTCGCTGACCTCCGGGTGGCGATGAAGGAACACGCTATAGATTGCGTGATAATATCCGGCACGGATCCTCACCAGAGCGAACTGCCGCCGCTTCACTGGCGCGGCAGGGAGTGGCTCACGGGGTTTGAGTCGGAAAACGGCACCAACGGCACTGCAGTAGTACTCGCCGACAAGGCATACGTCTGGACCGATTCCCGTTATTTCATACAGGCTACCGACCAACTTCGCGACACCGGTTTCGAGATGATGAAGGAGGATGGTCCGGAAGCGGTGAACCTTATCGACTGGGTTACGGAAAACGTCAAGACAGGGCAGACCGTGGCTATCGACGGCATGACGTTCTCAATCTCCTGGGCGCAACGCTTAGAGCAGGAACTTAACGACAACGGCATCAAGCTCAACGACAGTTTCGCGCCTTTCGATATCATCTGGCAGAACCGTCCGGAGCGTCCGAAAAACAAGCTTTTCGTTCATGAAGAGGAAATAGTGGGCGAAACCGTAGACAGCAAGATGTCGCGTCTCATGACCGAAGTGAAGGGTGAGCTCGCTAACGCGATCCTCCTCTCCGCGCTCGACGACATCGCCTGGGCAACCAACCTCCGCACTGCCGGCGACATAGCCTTCTCCCCTATCTTCGTGGCTTATCTATACGTTGACAATTCGCGCCGCATACTCTTCATCGACAAGGAGAAACTGAGCGTAGAGGTCGACGAGCACCTGCGCAAATACAATATCGAGGTAATGCCTTACGAGAGCGTGCTTGATTTCGTGCAGACCCTCCCCAAGGAAACACGCCTGCTCATTGACCCGGAGAAAACCTCACGCGGTCTTTATGATTGCTTAGGTTGCACGCCGGTGTTCGGCGGATCGCACGTTGCCAAGCTCAAGAGCGTGAAAAACGACACCATGATAGAAAACGTGAAGATTGCCATGCGCAAGGATGGCGTGGCGCTCACCAAATTCTTCATGATGGTGGAAAAGGAATATCCTGAAGGGAAGCTGACAGAAGTGGAACTCGGCAAGCGTCTCCGCGCTCTGCGTCTGGCGGATCCTTCATGCGTGGATGAGAGTTTCGCGCCTATCCTCGGATGGAACGAACACGGTGCCATCGTGCATTATGAAGCCACGGAAGAAAGCGATGTGCCTGTAACCGGCGACGGACTACTCCTCGTAGACTCCGGAGGCCAGTACACATACGGCACTACAGACATTACGCGCACAATCGCCCTCGGTGCGGTTGCTCCCGAGGCGCGCCACGACTTCACATTAGTGCTTAAGGGGCATATCGCCCTATCGCGCGCCATCTTCCCCAAAGGCACACGCGGCGGACAGCTCGATGTTCTCGCACGCCAGTTCCTCTGGGCTGAGGGCAAAGCCTATTATCACGGCACAGGACATGGGGTAGGTTTCTTCATCAACTGCCACGAGGGACCGCAAAGCATCCGTCTCAACGATGTGCCCACGCCCCTTGAACCTGGAATGATCACCAGCAACGAGCCCGGACTGTATCTCGAAGGTAAATACGGCATACGCACGGAAAACCTTATAGTTACGGAGCCCTGGAAGACAACTGAATTCGGTGATTTCTACCACTTCGAAACCCTCACCCTCTTCCCCTACGACGCCCGACTCATCGAACTCGACATCATGACTCCGGAAGAGATTGACTGGGTCAACGCCTACCATAAGAAGGTATACGCCGAGCTTTCCCCACTCCTCGACCCCGAAGAGCAGGCATGGCTCGCATCAAAGTGCGCAGCACTGTAGGAGGCGTTAGGCTTTAGGCATTAGGCTTTAGGTCCATTCAGCGAAGCTTTCTAAAGCCTAAAGCCTAAGACCTAAAACCTAATTACACATTACACATTAAACATTACACATTAAAAAAACGGATGGCTTTAATAAGATCAGTAAGAGGCTTCACGCCTCAGATAGGGAAAGGATGCTTCCTGGCGGAGAACGCCACGATCGTCGGAGATGTTGTGATCGGCGATGAATGCAGCATCTGGTTCAACACAGTGCTTCGCGGCGATGTCAATTCGATCCGCGTAGGCGATCGCGTCAATATTCAAGACGGCAGCGTGCTCCACACGCTTTATCAGAAATCCACCATCGAGATAGGCAACGACGTCTCGATAGGTCACAATGTTGTGATCCATGGCGCCAAGATCCACGACTACGCCCTTATCGGAATGGGCGCTGTGGTGATGGACGATGCTGTGGTTGGCGAAGGTGCTCTGGTGGCAGCCGGCTCTGTGGTGCTCAGCCGCACGCAAATCGGACCTCACGAAATGTGGGCAGGTTCCCCAGCCAAGTTCATCAAAATGGTAGAGCCCGAAAAGGCGAAGGAAATGAACGTGAAGATAGCCAAAAACTATCTCATGTATTCCAAATGGTATGAGCAGGATGCAGAGGAAGTTGACCCCTCCGCAGACGTAATGTAAAAAAATTTAGACATTTTCCGACGAAAAATTGGCAAAAAATTTTGTCATATTTGGAAGATTGTATAATTTTGCATCGCTTTATGCCGCCGGGGCCTGCATGTTGCCCTCCGGAGGCGAGCCAAAAAAATTAACAGAAACTAAAAATTAACAGCACAAAACATGATTATCGTACCAGTAAAAGAAGGCGAAAACATCGAGAAAGCACTCAAGAAGTTCAAACGTAAATTCGAAAGAACCGGCATCGTAAAAGAGCTTCGTTCACGTCAGGCTTTCGAAAAACCTTCTGTGACCAATCGCAAGAAGATGATGAAGGCCGTTTACGTTCAGCAGCTTCGTCAGGCTGAGCAGTAAAAAGCCGCTTTTATCTGCATTCAATAACACGATTCAGCGTAAGCATCAGAAAGCTTATGCTGAATCTTTGTATGCCTATGTTTCGCGAATTTGAGAATTATCTGCTGCTGGAGCTTAACCGCAGCCGCCACACGGTCGAGGCATACAGCCGCGACCTCACCCAGTTTGCGCAATGGCTTTCAGGCGGTGTGGAGAATGCCACCACTGCCGATATCCGCGCCTGGCTCGGCTCGCTGGCTCCCGCCGAATCGCCATTGACATTACGCCGCAAGGCGCAAAGCCTCCGCGCCTACTACCGATGGCTCCTCAAACGCAGCGAAATCAGCCATAATCCCGCAGCAGACCTCATCCTCGCGAAAGCCCCGAAGCGGCTGCCGGAATTCGTGAAAGAGCAGGAAATCGAAGAGATTGTCAACTCCTACGATCACTCCGATTTCACCTCACATCGCGCACATATCGTGATGCTGATTCTTTACTCCACAGGTTTGCGGCAGGAAGAGCTACGCACACTTACGGATGCAGATATCGATTTCTCACTGCGCGAAGCAAAAGTCACCGGCAAACGCGCCAAGCAGCGAGTTGTGCCGTTGCCTCCTGAACTGCTTGAAGAGATCGCATGCTGGCAGAAGGCTCGCGACGCTAAGTATCCGGATCTTGAATCGCCAAAACCTCTGATATGCGGACGCAGCGGAGCCATCAGCAAGAAAGCGCTCTATAACATTGTCAACAGTTCGCTGGCGTCGACATCGGCAATGAAGAAAAGTCCGCACGTGTTACGACACACCTTTGCCACCTCCATGCTCAACGGCGGCGCCGCCCTCGATTCGGTAAAGGAATTTCTCGGACACTCATCTCTTTCCACCACGCAGATATACACGCATCTCTCCTTCAACGAGCTCAAGAAATCCTATTCCGCGGCTCATCCACGCGCAAAAAGGGAAACATAATTACAACCGTGATCTTGTCGTATTTACGAAAAAAGTATAGTCTATGGCAGTTTTTTCCATCTAAAATAAGCAATTTTTCAATTTTATTGTTTATCTTTGTAAACAACGGCTGGTAAACGTCTCTGCCGTTTGCCACCGCGATTGAGAAACCCCAACCCCGCCAACGCGGGAATGGAACAAGTATTAACCCATAAAAACTTAGTGTTATGGAAGCTACAATTAAAGCAATTCATTTCGACATCTCCGAAAAACTCGTCTCCTTCATCAATAAGAAAATCGACAAGCTGGTGCGCCGTTACGAGTCTATCTCTGATGCTGACGTGACTCTCAAGGTTGTAAAACCGGAGACGGCAATGAATAAAGAGGCTCAGGTGAAACTACTGATTCCCCAGACACCCGATCTGTTTGCTTCCAAAACAGCCGACACTTTCGAAGAAGCTGTGGATCTTTGTCTGCGTGCCCTCGAACCGCAACTTGAGAAGCTTAAAGAAAGAAGCTGATGTCACAAATGTCTGTTTGTAATAGATGAAACAGCGTGAGAACATACACCGTAAATTCCCCAAAAGAATGTCATACATTCTTTTGGGGTTGGCTTTTATCATAATAGCATTGTTAATAATGCTCTATCCCCTTGTGATGGAGCACACCGACTCCTCAGCCACCATACGCATTCCGGCAAACGCTACCGTGCAGAATGTCACCGACACCCTATCCAAATATTACGGCAACGGCTTCGCAAAGAAAGTGGTGAGACTTTGCAAGCTGCGAAACGTTGATTTCGCAACGCGTCACGGAGCCTATGAAATACCTGCAGGTGCGAACGCAATCACAGCCATGAGGAGAATAAGCAGTGGAGGTCAGACGCCCGTCCGCATAACCATCAACGGATTCCGCGATCTTGACCTTCTATGCAGCCGAATCGCAGCGAAAATGGAATTTTCGGAAGCAGACATGCGAGAGGCTCTTGCCGACCCTGCCACCCTCCAACCCTACCACCTCACATTCAATCAGGCACTCGCCCTTTTCCTTGATGACACCTATGAAGTCTACTGGACCACATCCCCTCGCGAACTGATTGCCAAAATCGGAAGCAACTATTCCCGCTACTGGAATACCGCCAACCGCAACAAGGCTGAAGCACTGGGCATTTCGCCTGCCGATGCCACAATCATATCATCAATTGCCGACGAGGAAACCAATAAAGCCGCAGAGAAAGGAACCATCGGACGCCTTTATATCAACCGTCTGAAGAAAGGCATGAGGCTGCAGTCGGATCCTACTATACGCTTCGCGCTGCGCGACTACTCTATCCGACGTGTAACGCGCAAACATCTTGGAGTTGATTCCCCTTACAACACGTATGCACACGCAGGATTGCCTCCCGGACCGATACGAACCACATCGCGGACAACACTCGACGCGATCCTCAACAGCGAGCCAAGCAATTATCTTTATATGTGTGCCAAAGAGGATTTTTCAGGCACACATAATTTCGCATCCACATTCGAGGAACATTCAAAAAACGCTCGGCTCTACCAAAAAGCCCTCAACGAGCGAGGAATACATTAAACGATCTATCTCCACCGATGAAAAGACCGCTTGTCACACTATCAATTATATCTATACTAATATTATCATTTCCCTCCTCTCTATACTGTGCCGAGGCGGCAGCCGAGGTGTCAGCCACTTGTGCCGAGGCGCAAGCCGAGGAGTCAACCCTCATTATCTCCGAAAACGATGCGCAGGAATCGCGCAACTGGTGGCATCTACTGAAAAAGGGGAAGCTGAACCTTGCCGACACCACCGTGGAATATCCTAAATTCCTTGGATTCTGTGTCAAGGTTTACAACTGGGCTGACAAGACATTCAACTCCTACGATACCGATTACGTAGTCGGCACCGGGCGCCGCTGGAAAGCTCGTGTGCTTTCCGACAACTGGGTGGATTCTTATTACCTGGACATCGGCAAGAAAATGAAGATGCGCATGATGAGCGATTTTTATTGCAATGCAGGAGCATACCTGCAGTATATGGCTGTAAGCGTGGGGTACTCTCTCGATATGAGCAACATCATAGGCAACAAACCTTCCAATCATAAAAAGTTGGAATTCAATTTCAACTGCGCCCGTTTCAACATTGAAGGTCACTACTGGGAAAACTCCGGAGGAACCTTCATCCGCACTTTCGGAGACTATAACAAAGGGCATCTTATAAAGCAGGAATTTCCCGGCGTGAGTCAGAAAACAATTGGCTTAAACGGTTATTTCTTTTTCAATAACCGTAAATTCGCCATGGGTGCGGCATATAACTTCTCCAAGTTCCAAAAGAGGAGCGCAGGGTCCGCAATCATCGGCTTCAATTACAATAATCTCGACATCACAATGGATCTCAGCAAAATACCGGAGGTGTTGAAGCCATATCTCAGCATAGACCCGCACCTATACCGCTTCCACTACAATTCTTACTGTCTGATGAGCGGCTATAGCTTCAACTGGGTGCTCAACCCCCATCTTCTGTTCAACATTTCCGCCTTCCCCGGCGTTGGCTACACACATGCCTACGAAGATTCGGCAGAGAGGGGTGCGGGGCTGTTTGCCGTCACACTCAAAGGGCAAAGCTCCTTGACCTATAATTTAGGAGACTTCTTTGTTTGCGCAGTAGCCAAACTCGATGGAAACTGGTACAAATCAAGTGATTTTTCGCTCTTTTCATCCGTGGAAAACGCCCAGCTCAGTGTGGGAGTCAGATTTTGAGGAATGAGAAATTAGGAATTAGGAATTAGGAATTAATAAGAGGATTTAATAATTTAATATGGGAGAGATTGATGAGAAATATATGCGGAGGGCGATTGAGCTCGCAGGGCATGGCGCCGGATTCGTCTCTCCGAATCCGATGGTAGGAGCCGTTATTGTGGCTCCCGACGATAGAATTATCGGTGAAGGATGGCATCGCCGTTACGGCGGTCCGCATGCTGAAGTAAATGCTGTCGCATCTGTGCGGAAGGAAGATGAATATCTTCTGCCGGCCTCTACAATATATGTGTCGCTTGAGCCATGTTCGCATTATGGCAAGACCCCCCCGTGCAGCAAACTGCTGATAGAAAAGAAACTTAAACGAGTGGTCATCGGCATGCTTGATCCGTTCAAAGAAGTAAGCGGACGTGGCGTCCGCATGCTCCGCGATGCCGGAATAGAAGTTGTGGAGAATGTGCTCGAAAACGAATGCCGTGACCTTAACAAAAGATTCGTCACAGCCCACACTCTCCATCGTCCTTACATACAGCTGAAATGGGCACAAAGTGCAGACGGCTTCATTGCTGCCACAGACCACACCGGCAAGGGAATCCCCGTTGCACTATCCAACCCTCTGAGTCTCGTTGAAATGCATCGCGAACGCGCGCTTAATGACGCAATTCTCATCGGAACAAACACAATTCTTTCCGACAACCCCTCCCTCACAACGCGTCTATTTCCAGGAAACTCCCCGCGCCCTGTAATATTCGGCTCCGAGAAAATCCCGGAAAATGCCGCAGTGCTCCAGCGCAATCCGATAATTCTTGACCCGGCGAAAACTTTGGAAGAGAACATATCTGAGTTATACTCACGCCATTCCATCACATCTCTGATGGTGGAGGGAGGATCGAGAACCCTGAGCGAATTCATTGAAAAGGGGCTCTTCGATGAAATCCGCCTGGAGATCTCGCCCAAACTTATCCACAGCGGCATCCCCGCCCCCGCCCTCCCCTCCGGCATCGCCATGACAGAAAACCGCAAGATCAGAGAAAACACCCTCCTGCGGTTCCGTTTCGCGAGCACCGCTCGCGGCTGCCAAAATGCTTAAAACTTATTAAAAATGATTTAATTTTGAAAATCACAGCTCTTTTTGCCGAATAATTCCCCAAGAAATGCTAAATTTGCAAGTTGAAACATCATGCCCAACGCGCGTCTGCGCACTTCGGGCTGACAAACATTATACAAGCAAACAATAACAAAGTGAAGATACTCAATACATTTCGCCGTTTTGCCGGCTGCCTTATGGCAGGCGTTACCATGATTGCGGCAGTATCCTGCAACGAAAAGACAGAAGAAGTGGAAATCTATCTTACTCCATCTAACGTAGCAGTCACCGCATTCTCTCTTAACAACGATGACAAGGTTATGGAAAACCTTGACTCCGTGTTCTTTTCAATTGATCTTGAAAATGGGGTTATCTTCAACGCCGATTCTCTTCCCGTCGGCACAAAGATCGACAAGCTCGTGACATCCATTAAATATTCGAGTTATGTCACCAAAGCCACTCTAAAAATGGAAGACGGCAAGACACGCACCGGCGAAGTTGATTATCTCACCTCCCCATCCGATTCCATTGACTTCACCGGCAAAGTTTCCCTTACGCTATCCACGGATAACGACCAGCTCTCACGCACTTACCGCATCAAGGTAAACGTGCATAAAGAAAAAACAGACTCTTTAGTATGGGGTGACAAGGCATTGTCCAAACTTCCGTCGCGGTTTGCAAATCCACGTAATCAGAAAAGTCTCGACTTCAACGGCAGAGCAGTCTCTCTGATTGAGGAAAGCGACGGAACCTATACATTCGCATCATCCGAGAATCTTTTCGACGGAGAATGGCAGAAGGGCGAAGTGACATTCCCCTTCACTCCCGACGTGCGTTCTCTCTGCGCCACAACATCAAGCCTCATGATACTTGCCAACGATGGCAAAATGTATCAAAGCAGCAATGGCACAACATGGACAGCCACCGGCGAAACATGGACTGCCATGCTCGGGGCATATCTTGACACCGCGATTGGTCTGAAAAACGGCGCGAACGGTCTCGAATACGCTCAGTATCCTCTTAAGGATTTAAATGTCACCACTGTAGATAGTGAATTCCCGATCTCCGGCTATTCAAACTTCGTGATTCTTGCCAACCAGTGGACATCATCTCCGGTAGGTTTCTTCGCCGGAGGAACCTGTGCTGACGGCACTCTTTCCGACGCAACATGGGCATTCGATGGTTACAACTGGATCAAGCTCGCCGAAGGAGGTATCCCCGCCGTGAAGGGAGCCTCCATAATCCCATATTATGGATACAGGTTCACTTCATCAAGCTGGACCCAGACTGAATATCCAGTGTGGATGATCATCGGAGGCAGTAAAAAAGACGGCACACTAAACCGCACAGTGTATATATCTTACGACAATGGCGTAAACTGGGGACCCGGCAGCGAATTGCTTCAGCTCCCCAAAGAGATTCCGACAATGACGGAATGCGACAACGTTGTTATGACCACGCGAAAGAAAGCCCTTCTTTCCGACGCATGGAAGAAAGCCGCACACCGCTCTCACAATGTTGAGGTAGACGGCGACAACATATACTGGGACTGTCCTTACATCTACCTCCTCGGAGGCTTTGACCCGCAGGGCAACCTTTACAATACAATATGGCGCGGCGTGCTTGCACGTCTCTCCTTCACCCCCGTAATCTGACGCAGTGAGCCGCAGGTTTGGAATATCCCTCATTCTTATCCTCCTTCTCTCGTTCATACCTTTGAAAGGGAAAGCGCAGGAGGATTACCGCTTCGATATCGGAGCGGGAGTGGGCATGACAGGATATCTCGGAGATGCCAACACCGCAAATCTATGGGGCAACCCCGGATGGGATTTTGAAGCACTTTTCCGCTATATCGCCAATCCCCGATGGGCATTCAAGACAAATTTCTATGCAGGCAGTCTCCGAGGAGATTCCTCGCAGATGACAAACGTGTTTCCCGGAGGGGAAACATATAAATTCTCCACTACCTTCTATGAGCTCGGGGAGATGGTGGAATTCAACTTCTTCAGCTACGGCATGGGCGAGACCTACCGTAAGCTGAAGCGAATCTCGCCCTACATTGCTGCAGGAATAGGGATGACCCTCTGGAGCGTTGACGGGAAAACGGGAGCCGCCCTCAATATCCCATTGGGAATTGGAGTGAAATACAAGCTATCGGAACGCTGGAACATCGGGTTTGAGTTTCTGATGAAAAAAACGTTTTCCGACAAGCTCGACGGCGAGGCTCTCAGGGATCCATATGGCATAAAGAGCTCATTCATGAAAAATACCGACTGGTATTCCACCATGAGCATAACCATTAGTTATGAATTCAGCAAACGATGCGCCGTTTGCAATTATAAAGATTAATTTAATAAACGGTCAAGACCGTTTACACTTGACATTTGAGACAGACAATTGACATATGACCGACAATATGGAGGAAATAGAGAAAAAGATGCAAAAGCTCGACCTTGCTCGCCTGCCGCAGCACGTGGCAATAATCATGGACGGCAACGGAAGATGGGCACGCCAGCGTGCCCAGGAACGCAGTGCCGGTCATGCCGAAGGCGTGAACAGCGTTAACCGCATCACCCGCTTCTCCTCCGACCTCGGCATCAAATACCTCACGCTGTATGCTTTCTCCACAGAAAACTGGAACCGTCCGCAGACGGAAGTGGATACGCTCATGCACCTTATCGGCTGGACTATCCGCCGCGAGACGCCGGAGCTGAAGGCCAACAATGTGAAAATCCATATTCTCGGCGAGACCGACCGACTTCCTGCCGAAGTGAGGGAAAGCCTCTTTGAGGGAGTGAGGGAAACAGCCGAATGCACAGGTCTCAACCTTCTCCTTTGTCTCAGCTATTCATCGCGCTGGGAAATAACACGCGCTGCCCGCGAAATGGCGGAGAAGGCGCGTAAAGGAGAACTTGATCCTTCTGCTATCGATGAAAAGACAGTCGCCGACCATCTCTCCACCCATTCCATCCCCGATCCGGATCTGCTGATCCGCACCGGTGGCGAACAACGCATCTCCAACTTCCTCCTCTGGCAGATTGCTTATAGCGAACTCTATTTCACCGACGTGCTCTGGCCTGATTTCGACAACAGCGCATATCTCGACGCGCTGATAGATTATCAAAGCCGCGAAAGACGTTTCGGGAAGACTTCCGATCAGGTGAAATCCACAAAATAAATTATATTTACGATGATTTTTCGATTCCTTCGAACATATATGAAACATCTGAAAAAGACATTAATGACTCTCCTTTGCCTCGGCATTGCCACCGCGGCATCCGCTCTTGATATCAAACCCGCATCTGCTGTGGATACGGTGTACAATCCCGACATCGTGTATTCTCCCATTCCAAAGACATACGAGATCGCAGACATAAGAGTGACCGGGGTACCCTCTTCCGACGATTACCTAATAATCGGATATTCAGGTCTATCCGTTGGCGATCGCGTGGAGATTCCTGGTGAGGACATCACTGCAGCCGTAAAGCGTTTCTGGCGACAAGGTCTGTATTCGAAGGTGCAGATAAACGTCGACAAGATCGCCGGTGACAAAGTCTGGCTTGAAATCGCTCTTGAACAGCAGCCGAGAATGTCGGAGATGACATTTACCGGTGTTAAGAGCGGTGAGAAAAAAGATATCGAGCAGCGACTTGGCATGGTGTCCGGTCAGCAGCTCACTCCCAACATCATTGCCCAGGCTAAGAAAATCATCGAGGATTATTACGCTAAGAAGGGTTTCAAGAACGCAGCCATCAAGATAACCCAGCAACCCGACCTTTCTAAAGAAAATCAGGTTATACTTAACGTTGATGTCAACAAAAACAGCAAGGTCAAGGTGCATAAGATCTATATCGACGGCAACGAAGTGATGTCAGACCGCAAGATCAAGCGCACGATGAAGAAAACCAACGAAAACAGCGACCTCTTAAAGCTTTTCAGCCAGAAGAAGTTCGTTGACCGCGACTTCGCTGACGACCGCACCCGCATCATCGACAAATACAATGAGATGGGTTACCGCGATGCGAAGATCACCCACGACAGCGTGGCAAAATACGATGACAAATCTGTGGATGTATTCCTCACGGTTGATGAAGGAAAGAAATATTATATCAGCGACATCGAATGGGTAGGCAACACTGTCTATCCCACCGAGACACTTAACGCCTACTTGGGCATGTATCCCGGTGAGACATACAACCAGAAGATGCTCAAGAAGCGCCTCAGCGAGGATGAGGATGCCGTCTCGAGTCTTTATACAGACCATGGTTACCTCTTCTCCACAATCATCCCGATCGAGGAGCAGGTGCATGGCGACAGTATCGCCCTGCAGATGCGCGTGATCGAAGGTCCGCAGGCTCGCATCAACAAAGTCGTGATCAATGGTAATGACCAGCTGTATGAGAAGGTAATCCGCCGTGAGCTTCGTGTGCGTCCGGGTGATCTTTTCTCCCGCGCCGAACTGATGCGTTCCGCACGCGAGATTGCTGCCAGCGGACATTTCGACCCGGAGACAATGGACATCAATCCACAGCCCGACGAGGCTAACGGAACAGTGGATATCGTATTCGGTCTGGAATCGAAAGCCAACGACAAGGTGCAGCTCTCCTTCGGTTGGGGACAAACCGGAGTCACAGGTCAGGTTGCCCTTTCATTCTCCAACTTCTCGATGAAGAACCTCTTCAACCCCGGGGCATACAAAGGCATCATACCGCGTGGTGACGGTCAGACATTCTCCATCTCCGCGCAGACCAATGCCAAGTATTATCAGAGCTACAACATCTCTTTCTTTGATCCCTGGCTCGGCGGCAACCGCCCCAACTCCCTCTCCGTCTCTCTTGATTACAGCCGCTCAACAGGTATCAACTCCAGCTTCTACAACGACAGCTGGGCGAATGCTTATCAGTATGCATATTACAACCAGTTTTCCCACAATACCAATTACAGCCCCTATTCGAGCTATGCCATCCAGAACGCCTACGACCCCAACAAGGTGCTTCAGCTTGCCGGTGTAAGCGTGGGCTTCGGAACACGCCTCAACTGGCCCGACGACTATTTCCAGTTCCAGGCTCAGCTCGCTTACCGCTGGTATTACCTCAAGAACTGGGACTACCTTTACTACATGCGAAACGGTACGTCAAACTCACTCACACTGGGTCTGACTCTTTCACGCACATCTATCGACAACCCGATATACACCCGTCGGGGCTCACAGTTCTCTATCGATTTCACCTTGACTCCTCCGGCTTCGCTTTTCGGGAAAAAGAACTGGGCAAAACTCTCCGAAGACGCAAGCTACAACAACACCAACACAGAATCTCGTGAAGCGGCAAGAAGTCAGCTCTACCGCTGGATAGAATACTGGAAATTACGTTTCAAGAGCAAGACATTCACTCCCCTCACGGATCCCGACGGCAAATGGACGTTAGTGCTCATGACTCGTGCCGACTTCGGTTTGCTCGGCTCATTCAACAAACACATCAAGACGCCTTTCGAGACTTTCTATTTCGGAGGTGACGGTATGACCGGTTCCTATACTTACGCTACGGAGACCATCTCAATGCGTGGTTATGAAAACGGACAGTTCACTCCCAACGGATACGAAGGTTACGCTTACGGGAAATTCACTCTTGAGCTTCACTTCCCGTTCCTCCTCCAGCCTTCCACAACAATTTATGCCATAGCATTTGCCGAAGCAGGCAACGCCTGGTATGACGTGAAAGACTTCTCTCCGTTTAACCTTAAACGCAGTGCCGGTGTCGGTGCCCGTGTTTACCTCTCGGTGCTCGGCTATCTCGGCATCGACTGGGCATACGGTTTCGACAAAGTCTGGGGACAGCGCGGTGGCTCACAGATCCACTTCATCCTCGGCCAAGAGTTCTAATTAAATTAGGAATGAGAAATTAGGAATGAGAAATTAAATCATCAGAGAAATAACTCCTAATTCCTAACTCCTAATTCCTAATTCCTTAAAAATTATTAAAGGGTTAAACTTTTGTAACGGCTCTATGTCATAATTGACAAAAAACAATAAAGATATGAAGAAATTATTTATCACATTGTGTCTTGCCGTGGTTGGCATCGCCGCCGCATCGGCTCAGAAGTTCGCACTCGTCGATATGGAATATATCCTGCGCAATGTCCCATCTTACGAGATGGCAAACGAGCAGCTCAATCAGGTTTCGCAACGTTGGGAGAAAGAAGTTAATGAGCTCTCTAAAGAAGCCGAGACAATGTATAAGAACTATCAGTCGGATATGGTGTTCCTAACCGACGACCAGAAGAAAAAACGGGAGGAAGCTATCGTGGCAAAAGAGAAAGAGGCTACAGATCTTCGTTACAAATACTTCGGTCCGGAGGGTGAACTCTTCAAGAAACGTCAATCACTGATCCAGCCTATCCAGGAGGATGTTTACAACGCCGTCAAGGCAGTTGCTGAAGAAAAAGGATACATGACCATTTTCGATCGTGCATCCTCTCAGAGCATCGTCTTCGCCTCGCCTCGCATCGACGTAAGCAACGAAGTGCTTGCAAAGCTTGGATACTCCAAATAAATTGACTATCTTTGCGCTGCAATAACCCAAATGAATTGAAATAACAAATACTATTAATAAAGATGTTAAAGAAAATTTTACTCGCCGTAGCAGTAGCTCTTCCTATGTTTGCTTCTGCACAGACAGTCAAGATCGGTATCGTTGACACAAACACAATCATGTCCGCAATGCCGGAGACCACAACAGCAACAACCAAACTTCAGGAAATACAGAAGAAATATCAGGATGAGTTCACTCGCCTTGAAGATGAATACAAACGCATGGTCGATGAGCTCCAGAAAATGAAACAGGATGAGCTTCCTGCAATCCGCGAACGCAAAACTCGTGAGATCAGCGACTACCAGCAGAAGATCCAGACCTTCATGCAGAGTGCAGATCAAGACATTCAGCAGCAGCAGGCAACCCTGATGGCTCCCATAGCACAAAAAATCAGAGAAGCCATTGAGTCTGTAGGTAAAGAGAATGGTTTCGGCATGATCCAGAACTACTCCCCCGATTTGCTTCTCTACTATGCTTCTCCTGTAGAAGACGTTACTCCCCTCGTGAAAGCGAAACTGGGACTTAAATAAGAATCCAAATCGGACTTAGATAAGAAAATCAACCGACAAAATAAAAAGCGAAGTCCCTCCGACTTCGCTTTTTGTTTCCACCCCTCCCCTATCCCCATCCAGCCCCATTCCGCCCTATACACCCCATAAATCCCCCACGCTTATGTTCGATAAAGCACCCGGTCCCATCGGTGTCTTCGATTCCGGCTACGGAGGTCTCACAATCCTCCGCGAGATTCGCCGACGCCTTCCCGAATACGATTATCTATATCTCGGTGACAACGCGCGTGCCCCTTACGGCACCCGCAGTTTCGACATTGTGTATGAATTCACACGCCAAGCTGTGGAAGAGCTCTTCAATCGAGGATGCCACCTCGTGATACTCGCCTGCAACACAGCCTCAGCAAAAGCATTGCGCTCCATTCAGCAACATGTGCTTCCTGTCACCGATCCGGATCGCCGTGTGCTCGGTGTGATCCGCCCCACGGTAGAAATACTCAGTGAAATGACAAAAACCGGTCATATAGGATTACTTGCTACACCAGGAACAGTTCGCAGCCATTCATACGCAATGGAGGTAGAAAAACTGAATCCGGAAATGGAAATTACGGAAAAAGACTGTCCGATGTGGGTGCCACTTGTAGAGACAGGGGAATTCAACGGACCCGGTGCGGATTATTTTGTAAAGAAATATATCGACGCGATCCTAGAAGAAGATCCAGCTATTGACACCCTCATACTCGGATGCACCCACTACCCGCTCCTATTGCCGAAAATCAGACAATATACTCCGGAGCACATACGTATCCTTCCGCAAGGAGAATTAGTGGCGGAAAGTCTCGCCGATTATCTGCGAAGGCATCCGGAAATGGAAAGGGAATGCACCAAAGGGGGAACAATAGAATTCCTTACCACCGAAAGTCCCGAAAAATTCGACACACTCGCATCTCTCTTCATGCAATCCAACGTAACCTCAACGCGCATCACATTATGAAACTTGAAGAAATAAAAATAGGACTCCGCACCGCACCATATGAGGTTTCGGTCGAAGTCCTTACAAAATATATTGCGGAGCATCCCGAAGATGACGAAGCATTAACATGCCGCGGAATGAAACATTGGGGCGCAGGCAAACGCTCACTTGCTCTCAACGACTACCTTGCCGCCATCGAGATCAATCCTGATTCCCGAGCCCGCGAAGCTCTCCGCGCCGCCACCGAAATCCTCGACTACCGCAACAAAGACCTATACAATCCTTAAAGTAATGTGAAATGTGAAATGTGAAATAAATTTGAGACGAATGCTTATCGCTACAAGCCATTACACATTTAACATTTAACATTACACATTAATTAAAACTTCTTTGCGCTTGCCGTCAATGGTTTTATAGGAAATGCGGTATTTACCTTTGAAACCACGAAAACGCAATGTTTTATCATTACCTGTAGTTAAAGTCAGATTCGTGCGCCATTCTTTGTTGATGAGATCATTCAGAGCATAATAGGCAGTCTTGGGATGCATCTGTCGGTCAAACAGCCCGGATTTGTTCGGTTCGCCGGGAGCTCCACAGTCGTCAACAACGTTCCACCATGTAATTCCCATCATTTTCGGGTTGCTAAACCACAATCGATACAGGTTTCTTGCGATTACCGCCTGGATAGCCCTGCCGCGCTCGTCATCTCCGGGTGACGTTATGGTGATTTCACTCAGATGAATCGGTACGCCTGCCTCGCCAAGCATATCCATCCAGCGGCGCACCTGATTAGGCGTCTGACGCTCCTTTCCGGCGGCAATGTCGATACAGTTCTGCGGCTTGAAAAGATGCATTTGCGCTCCTACAATATCTATCTTAGCGCCACGTCCAAGCAATTCCTTCACTTCATCGGCATATCCTTGCGTCATCTTATAATCGTTGATGTTTAATGCCACATTCTTCGGAAAACTGCGTGCAGCCACCGACAGTGCGCGATAAGGATAATCACCCGGCATAAAACCGTATTTGCTTTTGCAGAATGCATTTCCGGGAATGATCCTGCCATCCTCATAATCAATAGTGCTCTCATTCACGATATCCCAGCTCGGAATAGTGTCGCCATATCGTTGCGCCACCTCCTCTATGCGGCGGTCAAATTCACGGCTCATGCGGTCGATGAAACCCGGGAAAAGATTATAAATCTCGCGTGGTGTCAAATTTTCGTAGTCTTCATTGAAAGTATCACCATCCTTATAATTTTTCAAATCCGCACGCTCCACAATCATCTCGTTGTAAAGCCGTTTTTCATCACCCTCCAGAAAGCTTTCCATCCACTCCGGATGATGCCATTTCCGATTGCCCCATACGAGCACATGACCGTGCATCCTGATTCCTTTCTCTTTGCAGAACTCAACAATCTGATCTGTTGAGGGGCGACGCCAGTTTGGTTGATAATAAGGTTCGCTGCAGGTATTCCAGAATTCCTCCGTGTCATTTTCAGATGTTGAAAAACGCAGATGACCCAGCTGTGGTTCAAAAGTCTTCCAATAGAATGGCACCGTTGCCCCGTTGAAAAGAGACCCGAACACCTCTCTATACCGTCGGTTGGCATCGGCGCTGCCAAGCTGGTTAAAATTGAAGATATGAGCACCGAAAACAAAATCATGTGTCAGCTGTTCTACCTTCACCTCCGCGCCGGGACGGCAGTCGGCAAGTATCACCTCGGCATCCGCTTTCCTGTATTTCTCAATATCCTCATCTATACGCTTCTGCTCCCTGTCATCCCATTTCTTCCAATAGGCATCGCTCATTATCCCTTTCACATCCTCACTTTTTGTTTTCGGATAAAGTGAATTCTTCACATCATAAGGAATGACTTCGAAAGCTACCTTTCCGCGGATATCAGCAGAAGAAGCCGCAACGATAGCCTCAAATTTTCCGGGTTCACACACCCAGCATCCCTTGCCATCGTCATAATAACTGAGCGCACTCTTGTCGATAGTGAAAGAAACAAGTTTAGACTCGCCGGGAGCAAGATTAATCTTTCGGAAACCTTTCAACTCCTTCACCGGGCGAGGTAATGATGATTTAAGATCTGCAACATAAAGCTGCACGACCTCTGCGCCTTCACGTGATCCCGTATTTCTTACTGATACAGAAACGGTAAGTTTACCCTCCGGTGTGATTCTATTATTGTCAACCCAGGGTTTGCCATAACTGAATTCAGTATAGCTCAATCCATGACCGAACGGGAACAGAGGTTTTGTCTTATTTCTGTCAAAATGACGGTAGCCCACAAAAATCCCCTCCTCATAGTTGCAGTCAACTATCTTGCTGCCATCTTCTCTCGAAATTCCCGGATAAGTGCCCAGAGCATGGGCAGGAACATCACTGAGAGCCACCGGGAAAGTCATAGGAAGTTTCCCCGAGGGATTTACATCCCCTACAAGTATCGAGGCGAGAGCGTTCCCACATTCCGTACCTAAATACCATGCCTGCACGATCGCCGGCACATCATCTACCCAGGGCATTGCCACTGCATTGCCGGAGATATTCACCACCACCATATTCTTGTTGACCTTTGCCAGCTCCGTGATCACACGATTCTGGTCATACGGAAGTTCAAGACTTTCACGATCGCGGTCTTCACAATCCTGATGCTTCGCCTTGTTAAGACCTCCTACAAAAATCACGTAATCGGCACCACGTGCAATATCCACAGCCTCTGCAATCAATTCCTCGGCAGAACGCTTTTCATCGGCATATTCACCCTTGAGACCATCTTTGTTTCCTACATATCCTCGGGCATAACGTATCCTGGCTTTATCCCCGAACCGGGATTGCAACCCCTGCAACGGAGAGACCTCATATTTTACCTTCAGGCTGCTGCTTCCTCCACCAAACGACATCATCTTCACGGCATTCTCTCCGACAACGGCAATCACCGGTGAATTGTCAAGGTTTAAAGGAAGCACATTCCCCTTGTTTTGCAGCAGCACGATCCCCTCTTCTCCGATTCGGCGAGCGGCGGCAATGTGCTCCTCCGTACGGAAATATCCGAAGTTCCGGTTTTTATCAAGCACAGTGCGATACATAAGGCGCAAAACACGTCGCACCTTATCATCAAGAATCATCATGTCTGCCTTTCCTTCCTTAAGAAGTTTAAGATACGGATCCGCAAGATAATAATTATTGTAGGCATTGCTTGAGCTGCTGCTGAGACCATCGGTCCACGTGCCGAATTCAAGGTCAAGTCCATTGGTTATTGCCTCTGCCGTGTCATGAGTGCCTCCCCAGTCGGAAATTACCGCGCCGTCAAACCCCCAGTCGCCTTTAAGGATATCATTCAGCAAATAGCTGTTATGGCATCCATGTTGGTTCCGATAGAGGTTATAGCTTCCCATCACCGACCAGACACCTGCATCTACCGCAGCCTTGAAAGCAGGAAGATATATCTCTTGCAAAGCGCGGTCAGAGACAATGACATTGGTTGTATGACGGTTTTTCTCATGATTATTAAGTGCAAAATGTTTCACACATGCTGCCACTCCGTTGCTTTGCACTCCCTTGATGTATGGAGCGCACATTACGGAAGCAAGATAAGGATCTTCACCCATATACTCGAAATTCCTGCCATTTAGAGGAGTGCGGTAAATATTTACACCCGGACCGAGAAGCACGTCCTTCTTACGATAACGAGCTTCCTCCCCAACATTCTTTCCATAAATCGCACTAACCTCCGGATTCCAGGTTGCAGCAAGGCACGTCAGAGCAGGGAAGGCGGTGCAGGAATCATTTGTCCATCCCGCACCTTGCCATTTATCCCAGAACACCTCGGCGCGCACGCCGTGAGGGCCATCGGAGGTCCATAGCTCCGGAATACCGAGCCGTGGAATTCCATGCGAAGAGAATTTCGATTGCGCGTGTAGGATCGCAACCTTCTCTTCAAGAGTCATGCGCGACATCAGGTCATCAATCCTTTTCTCAATCGGTTTGCTGTCGTCGAGATAAACCGGCGTTTCCGCGAATACGGGAAGCACCCCCATTGCCGCGACAGCTGCATATATCAAATGTCTCATCAATTCGTCAGTTGGAGTTTGTTTAGAATATCATCTTTTCTCCCCATACAGGCACGTATGCCATGCGGGGCACGAACTGCTCCACTCTCTCAAATGCCTTGCCATATGGCCAGCGGTAATTGTCGATAGCGTGACTCAATTCGTTGATATGCGATACTAATGTGACTTTAGGCTCGATCTTATTCATTGCCTGAGTGAAATTCATATTGATGCCGCCATGAGGAATGAATATATCCACCGGTTTTGTCTTGGAAAGCTGCGCCGCGTTGTATGTATCGCCTATGTGATAGATTACTTTGTTACCGGTATCAGCTCCGCAATCAATCTGATAGGTAACGCAGAAATTCTTAAGCGAGGCACTATGATCACCCAGTGCCACCACCATCTCTATTCCATCTACCGGTTTAATGGTTTTCTTACCGGATATTTTATATTCATTGTCAACAAAATTAGAATACACGGGTTTTCCCACAACCTTCATGGCATCGTTCATCTCCTGACTGTAATGATCCACATGCTCATGAGTGATGCAGAGGAATTCAATGTATGGCACCAACTGCGCCGCCTCGCGGTGTTTAAGGTCTATTCCGAAACAATGACTTGGAGTCTTCACCACATAACCCATATTGTATAGATGCCATATTGCAACCTTACCCTGCGGCACAATCTCCGCCTGCACCTCACGTACTATTCTCTGTAAAGCCTTCTTATAGTATTCAAGAATGGTATTGGATTCCATCTTGGATGCTTCTGAAGCAGACGTTAACTTATAATATTTGTCATAATCAGCCTTAGAGCAGGCATCGCTGAATTTCTGCACCTCGTTTATAAGATTCATGCGTGTCTGGTCAGGATTCAAGCATGAGGTCTGATCCAGCAACTGAGTCATCACAGTCGACATCGTAGCGGAAGTAGGAGGAGGCGTAGGTGTAGGTTCTGGATTAGGAGAATCCGGTTCATCACCACCGCACGCCTGCACGCCCATAAGGACACAGGTGGCAAATATCAAGAGAAGGAAGTATCTAATGCTATTCTTTTTCATAATACTCATTTTTTAGTAAAGGTCAATATTCCGGCATCATTTCCGGCTGAGAGATCGACTATCATTTCATAAGTTGCTCCATCTTCAAGCGTTACGCCATCGGCAAGATAGATATTGTGTGCTTCCTTACCTGGAACGCCGATAACAAGCTGGTCGGTGTTCAATTTCAGCCTTTCCGGTTTGAAAGTAGCTCCCCATCCCGGTTGATCAAAAATTCTAAGAGTAAACTTGGTGGCATTAAGTGTTTTTCCGGCTATGAAGGTAAGTCGGAACTTTTTATCACCGATGGGTGCGAATGGCACCATTTTCGCAGGCGACCATCCTATCTGGTAATTGGTATAATCCGGTTTTCCTACCCCGGTGCCCATAAGCCAGATTGTTCCCGAACCGTCAGCCTGAAGGCTTTCCAACTCACCGTAACTGTCAATTTTAACGACCGTGAAATACTTATTATCGAGATCTACAGTGACACGATAGTTTCCTTCAGCGGCATTGAATTGCAACTTTCCATCGGGTCTGACCAGAAAATAATCCGCATCTACCCACCAGTCGGCGAAATCGGGAAATCCGACAGGATCAATCACCTGACCTTTTGTGAAATATAAGTCAGCCCCATATATCGCACCGGAAATCATTGAGAAATCCTGATCATCAAATTTCAGTTCCCCTTTTGGCGCAAATTCATAAGTCAAGGTATTGAAAGAGATGGTAAAAGCTCCTCCCACAAGACTTCTGAAACCTATATTGGATGTGCCACCCTGTTCTATGTTCTCCCCCTTGAAACCGAAAGTAAGTTCCCTTCCGTTATCGCCATAACCCGGTGCAACAATTATACCCCGAAGGTCAGAAGGATACTCGGCAGTTGCTTCATACTGGTTCTTTGAAATGCGGTTTAATCTGTATTCTGTTTTATCTTCCGCCCTCAGGATTAGATATGGGAAATCAGGATATTCCACATCGAATTCCACTTCGGTTTCCGTTGTGGTGAAATTAATGTTCTGAAGCACGAGACGTAGTTTTCCCTTCGTGCCGGAAGCATATGGAATGTATGGCACTGCCACAGTGCCAGAATACGTTTCTCCGCTCACCTTTGTACGCACGGATTCAGTATCCACAAGTTCACCATCGATATAAAGCTCTGCCTTCACCGTAGAAAGTGGCACCTGAGAATCGGAAGCCTTCACTGTGAATGGAAGGTTATCACCGAAATATACTGTTGCGGGAAGTCCCTGATATTCCATCACCGGATTTCCCGGATCTTTCACATCATCCTCTTTACAGCCGGTCAGAACGGCTGTAAGAGATAATGCTACATATATATATTTATTGAGCAATTTCATAATCTATAATCTTAAAAATTAATATCCGGAATTCTGAACGAAATTCTCATTGGTGTCTATCACGCTCTGAGGAATCGGGAAACGATAAGAATCCTGATTGAAAAGGTTCACAAAGGCAAGATGACCGCTGTCACGACTCTGGAGACCGTTCATCACCTCCTCAACTTTATCAAGACGCACAAGATCAAACCAGCGTTGCCACTCGAATGCAAGTTCCAGACGACGCTCCTTCATATAGGCGTTTAACATCAGCTCCTTGTTGCCGCGCACTGTCGAAGAGAGTTTATCGAGACCTACACGCTCGCGAATCCTGTCGATAATGTCAGCTGCCGCATTGAGGTTCATGTTCGGTCCCATTATGTATGCCTCAGCCTTGAGTAGAAGAATGTCAGCATAGCGGAATTTTATCCATGTGCTATAGCGTGAACGCGACTTGAACATAAACGGATAATTGTCGGAAGGATAATATTTGCTCCAGTTGCAGGAATAATACACCACACTTGAGTTGAGACGTTTGGTATCACCTTCCGATTCAAACGCTGCGATGAGATCGCGGGAAGGTGTCACCCATTTCGCCCATGTGAACTGAGAATCCCACTTTGCCCAGTCTCGTCCGAAAATAGTTACTGTGTTCTTATTGTTTGATCCGACAATAAAATGGAATTCAAGAATAGATTCCACC
Organism: uncultured Muribaculaceae bacterium; assembly: GCA_910585285.1. Taxonomy (GTDB): domain Bacteria; phylum Bacteroidota; class Bacteroidia; order Bacteroidales; family Muribaculaceae; genus Lepagella. The sequence continues at coordinate 10,745 of CAJUDL010000015.1, read as the reverse complement.
GTATTGGAATATGCCGGAATCGCACTCTTGGAGGGATCTTCATTAGGATTGCCGTCAAGGGCGAAAAGTTTTTCGTACTCATCCACAAGATCATAACCTCGGGCAGCAAGCTGATCAGCATAGTAAACCACCTTCGAATAGTCGCGTATCGGCTTTTCGGCATATATCTTCGCCAGCAGACACAAAGCCACCTCCTTTGAGAAAAGGGTCTTGTTCCCACGGGCATCGGGAGCATGTTCAAGTGCAAAAAGGAGATCCTCCTCTATTTTGCGGTATGCCTCCTCCTCAGTTTTCTGCTCCGGGAAATATGCGGGATATACCTCTTCAATGTTATCTGCAGTGATATTCCCGGCAACCGACTCCACCAAAGGGATGTTTCCCCACATCCTTGCCATATCGAACCATACTATGGCGCGGAAGATCATTCCCTGCGCCTTGTATCTGTCTATCTCCTCCTGAGACAGTGAGCCATCAAGCACGTTATCCACATTGCAGATAAGCTTATTGACAAATGCGACATCATCCATCCAGCGGGTCCACAGACGTTCTATCATCATATGAGGGGCATCCACGGCATTGTTTTCTATACTGACAACCTCCGCTCCGGATGTGCCGGCATAGGCGTTATCGGAATGCGCATCTGAGATCATCATCTGGTCGCGAAACCAGTTGTACTGTGTATTGTTCTCAGTGGGTCTCACATAGAGATCCTGAAGATAAATCTCAACATCCTCGCGAGTCTTGAATACAAGTTCCTCCCCCTCTTCATTCACACCTTCCGTGACATCGCTGTAGATTCCCTTCGGATCATACTGCAAATCACAGGAGGGAAACAGGGCGACTGATGCGAAACCGATTAATATATATTTGAGTTTCATAACTTTCAATTGATTTTAAGTTAGTTAAAATTCCACGTTCAAGCCGAACACATAGCTGCGGCAATGGGGATATGTGCCATAATCCACTCCTTGCACCGCGCCGGAGTTGCCATACTGGTTCACCTCCGGATCCATACCTTTGTATTTTGTCCAGGTAAGAAGGTTCGTTGCGGTAAAATAAGGCTGCAGACGTGACAGACCTATTTTCTTCATCCATTTTCCACTGAAATTATACGATAGCGAAATATTTTTCAGTCGAAGATAGCTGCCGTCTTCCACAAAATATGTTGAATTGCGGAGCGTGAAGCTTGCGCGGGGCACATCCGTAATCTGACCCGGAATACGCCAACGATCGAGCACAACTGTAGTCTGGTTCTTGCCGTCGAACATGCCCTCCGTGTTATGACGCGAAAGATTATAGATGTCATTGCCGTATGATCCCTGAATAAAGATGCTCAGGTCAAAACCTTTCCAAGAGAAAGTGTTTGTCATACCATATGTGAAATCGGGGTTCGGATCGCCGATATAGGTGCGGTCGGAAGCAGAAATACGACCATCTCCATTTAAATCCCGGTATATCATGTCGCCGGTTTCAGGATCCACACCATCTGCTATGTAACCATAGAATCCTGAAAGCGGACGCCCCGGCTCATTGCGCACGATGTCTTCATTTGACGAAGGAGCATTAACCGATGTGTAAATCTTCTTGAGCTGAAGATCATCAAGACGGTTGCGGTTGAAACTCATGTTGAGCGAAGTTGCCCATGAAAACTCACCTTGGATATTATGCGAATAGATTGAAAATTCAAAACCTTTGTTTGTCATCGCGCCCTCGTTTCGCTGGATAGAGCTTGCCACTGCCGAACCGGCGGGAAGAGCCACGGTCATAAGCATATTTGTAGTTTTCTTGTAATACCAGTCGGCATTGAATTGCCAGCGACCGTTGAAGATTGAGAAATCAACACCAATGTCGGTAGATGTCGTTGTCTCCCAGGTAAGGTCTGGTGTGCGAAGATTCGATTGTTTAATGGAGGGCGCTGAGAATTCATTGCCTGCCACCCACCATTCCACGCGATTGTAGCCATAGCGCTGAAGATAAGCATATTCACCGATACCTCCCTGATTGCCGGTCTTTCCCCAACCGCCTCGCAGTTTGAGATCGGAGATCCATCCAACATTCTTAAGGAAAGACTCCTCCGAAGCACGCCATGCTGCCGAAAATGAAGGGAAAGCTTTCCAGCGGCGATCGGGATGCAATCTTGAAGAACCATCATAACGCAGATTGGCGGTCACAAGATAACGGGAGTCGAAATTGTAAGCCACACGCCCGAAGAACGAGAGGATCCCCCATTCGGTGATGTTGGTGGCTGTTGAATCCCACGATATCTTGTTGGCGGCATTCAAGGTCTGGATATCCGCGTCGCGAAAACAGGAACCTTCTATATAGCTGTTGCGATAATCCGAATCGGTCCATGAAGAGCCGAGCATCACATCTAACCGATGTGCCTTAAGCTCAAGATTATAGTTGAGGATATTATCCCACATCTGCTGGGTGTTGGTGTTGCGGGCATCCGTTCCTTTCCCATGGGCATCGCGACCTGCCTGAGTTGAGATCGGATCGAGGAAAGTCGTGTCATGCCCGTTGTTGCGCCGCAAGGTATATTTACTCTGGAGCGTAAGGTTAGGCAAGATAGTGAAGAGGAGATCGCCTGTGGCGAGGAAATAATGAAGACGATAACGGGTGTTGGCTGTGCGTGCCTGATTCTCTGCCGGGCTGCCATAGTTTGCCATTCCATAAAAATTGGAGTAATATTGTCCGGGATTTTCGGGATCCCATACCGGTGCATAGGTCGGTGTATTGATAACCGCAAGCACGACACCGCCTCGGTTGGCACCCGTGCCGAAAGCACCACCGGCATTCGACATGGCATCGGAATAGGCAACGTTTGCTCCTATCTTCAACCATTTGCGGATTTCGCCATCCACTTTCACGCGGAAATTATAACGCTGATAGAAAGAACTCTGGATAATACCATTGTCACGGGCATATCCTCCGGAGATGTAATAACTCATCGACTTACCTTTCTGGGCTATCGACACCTGATAGTTCTGAGTGCTTCCCGTCTTATATGTTTCCTTAAACCAGTCGGTCTGATCCGTAAGACCATCAGGGAGAGCGATACCTCCGACAATCTCGTCTTGCAGTTCTTTATACTGAGCCACATTAAGGACATCAAATTTATTCACCACATCCGTCAAACCATAACTCAAGGAAAGCGACACTTTGGCTTTCTCGCTCTCAGCACCTTTGGTAGTGATAAGGATCACACCATTCGCTGCGCGGCTACCATAAATCGCGGCAGCCGAGGCATCTTTGAGCACCTGCATACTTTCTATTTCGGTCGGTGCAAGATATTTGATAGAACTGGTTACAACTCCGTCAACAACATATAGCGGATCATTGTCGCCATTAAAAGAGGAAGCCCCGCGAATACGTATTGCCGGTTCCGCACCGGGTTGACCCGTACCTTGAATCACCTGCACGCCGGCTGCCTTTCCCTGAAGTGCCTGACCTGCCGTGACAAGCGGGCGGTTCTGAATCTCTTTCTTGTCGACAGTGGAAATTGCAGTGGTGACATCGCGACGTTTCACCTGACCATAACCGATCACCACCACTTCGTCAAGAAGCGCCTGATCTTCCTTCAGAATGATTTTAAGTTCCGGCTGCACCTTTACTTCCACACTCGTGTAACCGACGGAGGTTACAATTATCTTGGCTCCCTTCTCTGCCTGGAAGGAGAACTTGCCGTCGAGATCAGTCGAGGCACCTACAGAGGTACCTTTTACCATTACGGTTGCGCCGATCACCGGCTCTCCGGTTTCGTCAACCACGGTACCGTTCACCGTAATCGGGGCGGCTGATACTGCAAAAGGAACTGACATAAACAATGCCAGAACAGAAAGCAGCATTAAAATACGTTTAGTTTTCATTTGGTATAGGTTAGTTGTTATTGTTTACGATGACAAAATTATACTATAATAATGTGTGTTGTTCTTGCAGGTAATATATAGGAGTAAATCAATGTATTGCCAATTCTTCCTGATCTTCAAACGATTGCACGCCGTTAATCTCTCCCGGAATGTAAGTATTCCCCTCCTCAATTAAACATTACCCATTACCCATTTCACATTAAACATTCCTTTAAGCATTATTCGATAACGACATGTCCAAGCGTCTTCACAGCTTCAATAAACTCAGCTTTGGGAAGAATCGCCTTGTTGCGTGTGCGAAAACGATAGTTATACACCGTCTGAGGTGAGCAATGCAGAAAGTCGGCAATCTTCACGCTGTCGGTAATACCAAGTCTGACGAGCGCGTATATGCGCAATTCTGTTGAGAGCAACTCGCCCTCTTTGGGCAATATCTGCTGATCCGGTTGAAGAAGGGAATTGAAATCACTCACAAAATGAGGGTAAAGATGCAGGAATATCGTATCAAAGTTATTATAGAATTCTTTCAGGGCATCTCTCTCCATGCTCTTCCCTTCGGTAAGAGTGAGAATATCATCCCACTGTTTCACCTTGGCGTGGCGGTTGATTGTGCGTCTGAAATCATCCATCTGCTTGATGTAATGTGAGCACAGTGAGAACACATATCCCACATATTCTTCCTTTACGTAGTTGGATTCATTGAGTTCGGTGTTTGCCTCCTTAAGTTGGGCATTGAGCGAAGAGAGTTTATCATTCGCTTCCGAGAACTGCGATTTTGTTTCCGACAGCTCTTTAACCCTTGCGTTAAGAAGTGCATTCACCTCGTCCATCCCTTTACGCTGCTCCTTTAACTCACGCATTTCGCGAATAATAACAAGAACCGCGACTGCAAAGCAAACACTCAGAATACTCACGAGGATCAAAAACACCCTGCGCATACGTTCCTGCGTGCGCAGTTTTTCCTGGTATGCAGCGTTTATCTGATGCTGCAAGGGAGCGATCGTGCTTGCCCTCACACGGTTGGGATATTTCAATGCCGCTTCCATGCAGTAACCGATATAGTTATGCGCACGTTCCACATCTCCTCTTTCAAGACACATCATTGCCAGACGCTGCAACGACGCTATGTCGCGATTACACAGCTGAACGTCTGCAATCGCAGACATAGCAACATAACGCAAAGCATTGTCAGCATCACCGTTCTTGTTATATAGGCATCCTAAAATATATGCATTCTTCGCATCATCGGGAGTTGTGAGAGTGGATTTATCAAGAGTCTTATGCAATTCACGAATAAACTCATTCCGCTTATCCTTTGAGGCTCCCAGAAGACTCCATCCCTTATACCATAAATACTCGGGATCATCCTTAGCCATTACCGACAATAACGAATCCTTGTATACATTCGACTTATCGAAATAAGCATTGGAATTGATCGGATTGATTCTAAGATAATTTGCCATGTGGTCATAAAGATATGCCATTTGAGCAAAATAAGCTTTCCTCGCGTTCAGAGGCAGATTGTTGCTTCTAAGCCCTGCAATCTCGTTTGCCGACTCCATCAGCAATCCCGTTGCCGCATAAAGGAATGATTTCTTGATCTTAAGATCAGCAACGCGCAGTGAGTCGCCTAATGTGTCCGCAATCCTGAAATTTCTTTCGAGATAATTCATCGCAGAGTCTATGCTATAAAGAGAATATATCTCATAGAGCATATTATTGAGTCTGTAACGCTCATCCACATTGCGTGCATTCGATAATTTTTGCCGGTAATCGTCAACGATATACTGCCGTTTTTTCTCAAGATCATTGCGGTTTATTAGCAATGAATCAAGACATACCAGCAATTCATTGTTGGAGGGGACAGCCATTGCCGGCAAAAATGATACAAATGCAATGACAAATACAATAGGGAATGAGAGTTTCATGGATAACGGATAAAATGGTGTCTATTCTGCAAATATATAACAATTCCTGCAATTTCCTACAATCCGAGCGCAGTAACCTCAAATGGCTTCTCAACTGCTGCATGGGCGGCAGCTTGCGCTACGGGGGCGTTTGCATCGGTCACAGGAGTGGAATATTCACCATTCTTAGTGCTCGATTTGGCATATCGATAATTGCAGTCAGCAACCTTCTTACCTGTGGTAGGTGTGATGACAGTCTCAAACACGGCGCACGCTGCCGCATATCGGCTGATACCGTAATCCATATGGTAACTGTCTCGTGTCAGCTGCATTCCGTTATCAATGTTCAGACTCGTAGTGCGCAGATTCTCCAGGACGGCTCCGGTAGAAACAATCTTATCGATCGGAGTGCGTTCAAGCACCTTTCCCGCCACAAAACATGTGGTTGCAAACATCATTGTGCGATTGTCCGAGAAGCTGTTCTTCAACACATTGGAGCCATTGCTATAGGTTTGCGACATTAGATATACTATTGTAGGCTTATGATCCGGCTGAGCGTCATTAATCTTCTTACGCAATCCTTCGAGAGCGTCTTTCAGAGTGCCGGGCCATTCCCAACCTTCCTTACGTCCGGTATGCTCCTGAAGAACCACAATATCCCACTCTCTTGATTTCAGAACCTTAGCAGGACAATCATCTTGCGATTCATTGCTGTTCCATTGCGTATAACCGGGATGATAGTTTCTTGCAGCGCAGATATTCTCATTGTTGAAATTGGCAAGATACTCCGGCAGAGTGTAACCGCCATGAAAGAGACGTGTCATATGCACATTCTTTACACCCGATGCCTCAAGCATACCGGGGAGATGTTCCGTTGCATCCTGAGTAAAACTATTGCCAATGAAAAGAATATTGATCTCACCGTCATCAGTGCGAAAAGGAGGATTTACATCCTTTTCCTCAACTGGAGGGGTAGGTTTGGGCGCCTCCGGCTCATCGCCATTGCTTCCGCCGCATCCCGTCAACATCATAGCCACCAACACAGGAGCCATCATAAATATATATTTCTTCGCTATTTTCATATCAAACTCATTTTTCAAAATCAAATTCCCTGAATCTATCTTCATCGAATCCAAATCGAATCTATTTTCCTTTGATTCAAATCGAATTAATTCCCTTGAATCCAAATTGAATCGGATATTCGCTGATTTAGGTTCTGTTTAGCGAGCACTGCTCGCGGCTTTGAGAAGGTGTAACCACGATGAGCCCGTATAAAAAATGCGGGCTCATCAGTGAATCTATCTTAAATTATCAATTGGAATGGGTTCAAACTATTTATATTCATTTAACTCTCACCTTCGTAGCCTTATTGCCCTGACGGCGGATAAACATTCCATTCTCAGGATTTTCCACCCGCATACCCTGCATATTGAAATATTCCACAGGAGCCTCAGTCTCTACCACCATCTCCACAACGCCGGTTGCGCCACCGGGATCCTGCGTCAGTGTCAGCTCCCCGGTATTGGAGTCAAACCGCACATTGTATTTACCTGTAAGATCTGTTTTTATTGGTGATACAATTAAATTATCCACAGCTTTTGCAGAACCATTTCCGGCAGGACGTTTCTGGGCAGCGATTGAAGAAAATGCAGCTAAACTGAATTTTATAGATTCATCACTTCCTTCTTCTTGAGTTGATATACCGGATAGATCCATAGCATATGTTGGTCTATGATAATTGCCTGTGGCAGCGACTACGAACTCTTTCATTTCAGGAGTTTCACCGAAATCATATACCCCTGTGTATATCCCATTTTCAGTATGCATCAGTTTAGTTAAAACAGTGCCTAATTTCCCACTGGATGGAAGTGTTGCTATGTCTTCGGGGAGCTTCACCAAGGCAAATTCTTTATAATCAGAAACTTCTCCGGTAATCTTTAATTTCATTGTCTCAGGCCAGAATTGCACCTTCGCATTTCTCACATTATTTACACCTCCCGCGAAAGCAATATATTCAGGAGTAAAACCAGATTCTCCAAGCTGATGATACATATCTGTCAACTGCATTGGCTCAGCACTTTCGTCTACATTCAAAACTCCTCCCGTGTAAGGTGTGCCAAACTGAGTATGCCAAACACCGGGATTGGAAAGACCATAGTCTTGTCCATATTTTTTTATAAGCTCCTGATCATCACTCACAATCTTAATTGTGCCTGATTTAAGATCCTTTTCTCCCAATTCACATTCATACGCTCCCGATGTAGCATTGAATACCATTTTGACACCTTTCCCAGGATTGCAATTCGGGAGTAATTCATATTGCACTTCGGCTTGTGCGGTGAGGGAGACTGCTGCCATTGCGGCGGCTAAAAGCAGTAGATTTTTTTTCATAATGAATTATTGGTTTAGGTTAATGTATTTTGTTGTTTGGTTGGAGTTGCGGATGGCGAGCCATTTTCCAAGAAGTGAGTTTTTCATTGTAGTGGTGAACCAAACACTCGTAGAACTGAAATCATAATGTTTTCATCCCGCAAACTTCAAGGACAAAATTACAACCCTTTCTTTATATATACATTTGCCGGTAAAACCTCAAAGTAAACTTTCAAAACTATATATCCTTGATTACCAACATTTATTATTATTCTCAAAGTAAACTTTCCTCCCTTAATATATAATCCCTATATATCCCTGTTTATCGGGCTGCGTCCGATAAACAGGTCAAAGGGGAAAGATAATAGGTGAGTGGTTTTTATGGTTTTAGAATTTTTTAGATTGGTTTGAAGTAGCCACGGGTAAATCCCTGTTTATCGAACTGGGTTCGATAAGGTAAAAAGTAAAAGGGAGCAGGTAAAAAGTAAGAATTGGCACGCCTCTAATGGCTGACTCGCGTAATACTTCTACAAAATTAAAACGCGAAGAAGCGAAGAATAGAAGAAGCGAAGAATAAGAGCATTCATACGGCTGTTTAAAGTCTTTTGATACAACAGTTTAAACACAGAGGCTCAGAGAAACAGAGGGTTTAATTAATGTTCAATGTGAAATGTTGAATGTGTAATTGAAAGGCGCGGAGGCATCTGGCGATGCTGACAGAGCCACAGAGTTAGAGACTCCATCCGAGACAACCCTCGGTAAAACACAGAAGTCAGAGCCGATTTCGCGACAACCCTCGGTAAAGCACAGAAGTCAGAGCGGATTTCGCGACAACCCTCGAAGAGGGTAATTGGTTATAACCCCATATCGGGTAAGCACTTATGAAATAGTGCTTACCCGGTGTGGGGGTGACATAAGTCGCGTCGCTGCGGCCTCGGAGAGGTCGATTAATAAACTTTGCGCGGTACTATTCGACATCTCCGATGCCGTCTGACGCGAATCGGTCCAACCCTACACCGACCGGTTCGTTCCTTGCAGAAACTCCCGGTCGATGCAGGGTTATAACCAATTACCCTCTTCGAGGGATGATGCAATGTTTGAATCAAACTTAGCACCTTCGCGCCTTAGCGTCCGTATAATTAAGTTGACTCTAATTGTTGAGGCGTACCAATTCTGCCCTTTAACCTTTTCCCTATAACCTTTAACCTTACCGAACCTCATTCGATAAATCAGATGCCGGAGAGTTCCTCATTAACGGCATCTATATCGAATCTTTTTTCATTAAGGAATTGCATCAACTCCTTTTTGTTCTCAAACCAGCCTAAATAATTTTTGGCTATGGAGTCTTTTTCTTTTTTTGTCAAAACAGAATCTTCTGACACGATTTCCCTAATCTCCTCATAAGAATATGGTCCTCCGAAATCTTCAAGAGCATTGAGATCACTCTTCCATTTCAGACATTTTGGAGATTCACACGCAGAGTCAATAACTTTCTGCACTTTGACCGAAAACACCCAGTCATCGCCAAAATCATATACATATTCCAGCTCATCCCCCTTTTGGGCAAGGTATTTTGTCAGCGGAGTCTCGTCAGCGACATCGGTTACAGATTCAAGACCAAACCCGTAAGGATCATCATGATCCATTGGAATGCCAATCTGCAGCGAGTCATCATAAGCGGATTTGTTGAACTGCCATAAATGGGAATTCTCAAGACCCGTAACAATTTGTATGACATCATGTAATTCAGCAAAGTTATAATCAGCCGGAACTTCAACTTCGCGCCACATTGGAGGCTTGGTAACCCCCTTCATCTGTATTTTGAGAACCAACGTCTTTTCTGCCGCATCAGGCATAGGCTCATATGTAGTGAATGGCACGTAATTTCTTCTCATTCCCGGTCCTAACCTATCAAATGTAGAGAAATCATCATCAAAATCCATGTCACGGTGATTAGCACGAGAACCCGTCTTACCCAACACTCCAAACAACTGATTTACCATTCCATACGATTCGGAATATTCTTCCGGTGTAACACCTAATTTTACAAGCAGGGTCGTCAGCAGCATCTTCGCCTTGTCTTCCCTGCTTACTCCGGGGATATCAGGCATTGGAGGTAAAATTTCAGACATGAAACCCAGAACATCATCTGCAATCAACTCAGTCTCCGATATCTTTCCCTCCGAATCTTTACTGCCACTCAATTGTTTCCCCGAAATTTTCCGGGCATCCTTGAATGCTTCAGTTATATTCCTGGCATCTTTTTTCTTTGCCATAAATAATTGTATTTTAGAGTGTGTTTACTTTTAACTTAGGTTAGCATAAAGATGGATTTTTGAGGGATTTCAGCGAGTTGAGAAAGGAGCAATTGCTACATTGCGACTGGCGAAACTTGGCTGAAAGCACCAAAAAGACACTTTATGATAAACCTAAAGAATTTCCAAGAATGCATTTAATTTTAATTCGTGTTAAAAGTAAACACACTCTTAGGTCTGATCTAATCCTATATAACCAATCTTATCTACAAATATAACAAATAATACTTAAGTAAGTAATAAAAATTAACCGATATATGTAAGTAATGAAATCTTGCACTATA
>CAJUDL010000014.1 GCA_910585285.1 uncultured Muribaculaceae bacterium | reverse complement strand
TTTATCGTTATTTTCCTTAAAAAATTTCACAAATTAAATTAGTTTAAACAACTTCTATTTAAGATTTACAGACTCTAAAAAGAATATTTATGTAAATTATGAACTTAAGGTTAAAACCGAAGACATAAAACTGGAAAACCTGGATCCCAAAGTAGTGGCAGAAGGTATTGCTGTAGTGGCGGCGAAAACTAATATCGATGATGCTGAGACGAATGTTGGTTTCCAATGGCGAAAACTGGATGCCCCGGAATCTTTAAAATCAAGGGAAAGTTATGGGAAAATCTATGAAGGTTTAATGGAGGGATTGATTAATAATATGGTTCCTCAATCATATTATAAAGTTCGTCCGTTTTATCATACGAATTCTACTCTCTCAAGTGAACCAACTTATTTTTATGGAGAGTGGATAACATTGGATCCATCAGATTTTAGCTATTTTGAACCAACAATCCGTACTTATGAAGCTGACTTGGTAACTCATAATTCTGCACAGCTCCACGGGTATGTTATGCGAGGTACAGAGGAAATTTCAGAACAAGGTTTCGAATACTGGTTGACAAATGGAAATTCGCGAAATGAACAACAAGTAGTAGTTATACCGGTGAGCATAATGAATACCGATATAGCCTTAGCAGATAATAACATGACTATTACATTATCGAATCTTTTGTCACAATCCGAGTATCATTTCAGAGCCTATGCCAAATATAATGATAAAACATTTTATGGAGAAGAGAAAATTTTCAATACAACAGGATCGAGTCATGTCAATTCGATAACCACAGATAGTCAATATAAAGAACCTCTTTATTATATTGATATTAATGGTTGTCGTCATCTTGATCCGATTCAAGGTTTTAATATAGTTGTTTATTCAGATGGAACAACTGCTAAAATTATAAATAAATGAAATAAGGGTATCATTTGTTAAATTAATCAAAGGCATTCACTGTAATTTAGATAGCGAATGCCTTTTGTTTTTCAATATTATCTTTTTCTTATGTAAGTAAAAGATATTGTTTCTTTGAGTGGATACGGTTTAATTGAGTGTGTCTGAGACTGCGCACAAAAAAGGATCTTTTGTTTCTATCGAACCAACAATGCCGAATCGTCGCTTCGATATATCCATTCTAAATCTTTGCCTTACGCATCTAATTTCATCACAATCAAAATCAGATAGATTTAGAATTGTCAAAATAGCTTATGGGGCATTTATGCCGGCAGCTTCGCACGACCGGCGGCTTTGCGCGACGGGCAGCGCCTTTAGCCGCGAGCAGTGCTCGCTGAACAGAACCGGCTGAGACACCTTTCGCGAGCAGTGCCCGCTCTGCGGAGTCGGCTGCGCCTTTAGTGGCGGCGGGGGAACATCTTGCGGACTTTGAGGATGAGCTTGTCGACGGATTTGTCGGCGATGACAAGGGTGGTGGCGAGGATGATGAGGATGCCGCCCCAGATGTCGCGTGTGGTGATGGTCTGTCCAAGTACCAGAACACTTAGGATTACTGCTGAGACGGGTTCGAGTGCACCGAGGATGGCGGTGGGAGTGGAGCCGATCAGCTGGATGGCTCGTGTGGTACAGGCGAGCGAGAAGACTGTGGGTATGATCGCGAGTGCTGCGAGATTGAGCCAGCCCGTGGCTTTTGTCGGTACGGAGAGGGGTGAGCCCATTGGTATCATTGCTAAGAAGACAACGCATCCCCAGAGGAGTACGTACAGTAGGAGTTTTGTTGTGGGGATGTTTCTCACAACATGCGATACATTCACTATTATTATATAAAGGGCGTAGGTGAGTGCCGAGACCATCACCAACAGACATCCATAAGGACTGAGAGTCTCTCCGGATGGAGTTTTCATCAGCAGTCCGAGTCCGGAGCACATCAGCAGGAGACAGACTGCTACCGTATATTTGAATTTCTCATGGAAGAAGAAAATCATCAGCAGTGCAACAAGAATGGGATAGACAAACAGCAATGTCGATGCCACTCCGGAGTTTATGAATTTATAGCTTTCAAAGAGTGAAAGGGAGGAGAATGCCATCAGTATGCCGAGCACGCCGACGGCTGCGTGTTCGTGTTTGTTGAGGGTGAGGTTGTGTCCGCGAAAGAGAAGCATGGCGGCGAGCAAGGGTACACCGAGGATGTAACGGAAAAAGAGCACAGAGTTCGGGTTCATCCCTTGTTCGTAGAGAGGGATGGCGAAGGCGGGGTTTGTGCCATACGCCGCGGCTGCAAGGGCAGCCAAGAGATAGCCTTTGATATCGGAAAATTTCATTCTGCAAAATTACAAAAAATGTGGTTATTATTAAAGAAAGAAGCTTTTCTGACAGGAGATATAGGAATGGACGACATACGGGGCACCAAGGTGCCTTCACTCAACCGGCTGCGCATAACAGACTCATTGCTGCCGCAGTCATTATTTATCGGGAAAAATGGTTGCTTATCCCGTAAAATTGATAATAGAGAAGCTTAAGTAAGAGATTAATTTTGCATTATGAGAGTGAATAGGTTTATTGGTCTGATATAAAATAAAACAATGGCAATCTCATCTGCATCAGTTAAACTCTTAAACTTATAAACTCATAAACTTTAAGTTGAAGCTTGCGAAACTTAAATTATTATAATACTATTTCGAACTATGTTGAAAAAAATCCGGGTGACGTTGGCGATTGTCAGCATATTGCTTGTCACATTACTGTTTGTTGATTTCACCGGCATGGCTCATGTCTGGTTTGGCTGGATGGCGAAGATCCAATTCCTTCCGGCGCTTCTTGCTCTGAATTTCGGTGTGATCATTGCTTTGGTGGTGCTTACTCTTCTTTTGGGTCGTATTTATTGTTCGGTGATATGTCCTCTTGGAATCATGCAGGATGTATTCGCCTATTTCGGTAAGAAAAGTAAGAAGAACCGCTATTCTTATTCTCCGGCTAAAAACATTCTCAGATACGTTTTGTTGGCTGTGATGCTTTTCGCGATTCTTGCCGGAATAAGCTCAATAGTAGTTTTGTTGGCACCATATAGTGCGTATGGCAGGATAGCCCAGTCGCTGTTTGCTCCGGTCGTGGCATGGATCAACAATCTCTTTGCAACATGGGCTGAGAATCATGAAAGCTATGCATTCTATAGTGTTGATGTTTGGCTCAGGAGCGGAATAACTTTGGGTGTGGCGATAGCGACACTCGTGATTCTCGGTTTCCTGGCGTGGCGCAACGGTCGCACATATTGCAATACGATCTGTCCGGTCGGTACTCTTCTCGGATTGCTTTCCAAATATTCGGTATTCCGTCTGATTATCGATACCTCAAAATGCAACAGTTGCGGACTTTGCGCAAGAAATTGTAAAGCGGCTTGTATCAACAGCAAAGAACATAAGATTGATTATTCGCGTTGCGTCACCTGTTTCGATTGTATAAATAAATGTCATAAAGGTGCAATTTCTTACACATTTAGAAAGCCCAAAGTTAAGGATGAGGAGAATGAGACATCCGAAAAGAGGATAAATGAATCGCGTCGTCAGTTCCTGACTGTCACTGCTGCCGTTGCTACGACTGCCGCAATCAATGCTCAGGATAAGACGGTGGATGGCGGTCTGGCGGTGATTACAGATAAGAAGAAACCAAACAGGAAGACAAGAATTGTGCCACCGGGTGCCAAGAGTATCAAGAACCTTACGGAGCATTGCACGGCGTGTCAGCTTTGCGTGGCATCTTGTCCTAACGGCGTGTTGCGTCCTTCAACGGATCTGGCAACGCTGATGCAGCCTGAGTCTTCATACGAGAGGGGTTATTGTCGCCCGGAATGCACGCGCTGTTCGGAGGTCTGTCCTGCCGGTGCTATCGTAAAGATCGACAGGGCTGAGAAATCATCAATACAGATCGGTCATGCGGTGTGGGTTAAAGAGAATTGCGTGCCGTTGACAGATGGTGTTGAGTGCGGTAACTGTGCGCGTCACTGTCCTGTCGGAGCTATTATAATGGTCGCATCAGATCCGAATAATGAGAACTCGGTGAAAATACCGGTGGTGAATACCGAGCGGTGTATCGGTTGCGGTGCCTGCGAGAATCTTTGTCCGTCGCGTCCTTTCAGCGCAATATATGTGGAGGGAAATGAGAGACACCATACTGTTTAAAAAGGGAAAAGGTAATAGGGTGAAGGTTATAGGGACAAGGTGAGAGGAATTCTATTTAGTTTTTAGGAAAAGGAAAAGAATATGAACAATATAAATCGTCGTGACTTTTTGAAACGCCTGGGATTGGGAGCTTCTGTGACGGGACTTGCCCTCACGGGATGCAACACTGCCGGGAAGAAAATATCTGCCTCCGGAACTGCAACGGCTGAGATCCCGGAGGATCAAATGACTTACCGCACTAATCCTAAAACGGGTGAGAAGGTTTCTCTCCTCGGTTACGGATGTATGCGCTGGCCCACGCTTTCAGGAGAGAGCGGAAGGGATGCAACTGATGAACTTGATCAAGATGCGATCAATGATCTTGTCGACATCGCCCTGAAGCATGGAGTAAACTATTTCGATACGTCACCTGCCTATTGCAAAGGTCGTTCGGAGCATGCCACGGGTATTGCGTTGAGTCGTCATCCCCGCGACAGTTATTTCATCGCAACCAAGCTTTCGAATTTTGCACCGTCCACATGGAGTCGCGAGGCTTCTCTGGATATCTATCGTAATTCTCTGAAAGAATTGCAGACAGATTATATCGACTATATGCTACTGCATGGAGTCGGTATGGGTAGCGGGATGGAGGAGTTTGAGAAAAGATATATCGACAATGGCGTGCTCGATTTCCTTATGAAGGAACGTGAAGAGGGACGAATACGTAATCTAGGTTTCTCTTATCACGGGGATGTGGCGGTGTTCGATTATCTCCTTTCCAAACATGATGAATATAAATGGGATTTCGTGCAGATCCAGCTTAACTATGTCGACTGGAAGCATGCCAAGGAGGTGAACGAACGCAATACCAATGCCGAATATCTTTACGGCGAACTTGCGAAGCGCAATATTCCGGCAATAATCATGGAGCCGCTTTTGGGTGGTCGACTCTCAAATGTGCCCGACCATATTGTGGCGCGTCTCAAGCAACGTGAGCCGGAAAGAAGTGTGGCATCGTGGGCTTTCAGATATGCCGGATCGCATCCTGACGTGCTGACAGTGTTGAGCGGAATGACATATAAAGAGCATCTTGAAGACAATCTGCGCTCGTTCTGCCCGTTAAAACCATTGACGGATGATGACAATGCATTCCTTTACGAAACAGCTGACCTGATGATGCAATATCCCACCGTTCCCTGCAACGATTGCAAATATTGCATGCCTTGTCCTTACGGAATAGATATTCCCTCCATCCTGCTTCATTACAATAAATGCATAAATGAAGGGAATGTACCGGCATCTACGCAGAGTGAGAATTATCGTGAGGCGAGAAGGGCATTCCTGATAGGCTATGACAGGAGCGTTCCTAAATTGCGTCAGGCAAGTCATTGCATCGGATGCGGTCAGTGTGCGCCGCATTGTCCGCAGTCGATCGACATCCCCGGAGAGCTTCACCGTATCGACGGAGTGGTGGAAAAACTTAAGAGAAGTGAGAAGTTAGAAGTTAGAAGTGAGAAGTTAGAAGTAAGAAGTAAAAAGTATTGAGACTGATATGGAAACACTTTTATTTATAGGAGGTCTCGGCATGCCCGAGGTGCTCGTGATTGTGCTCGTTATTCTTCTTTTATTCGGAGGAAAGAAAATTCCGGAATTGATGAAGGGACTCGGTAAAGGTGTCCGCTCCTTCAAAGAAGGGATGAATGACGTTGAGAAGGAGATAAAGGATGTAGATAAGGAATAAATGGGGAAGAGCGACGGGAAACAGAGTTTCTGGGAGCATCTTGACGTGTTGCGCGGCGTGATTCTTAAGAGTCTTGCCGTGACAGCCGTGTGCGCAATAATTGCTTTTATATTCAAAGAGCAATTGTTTGCGTTTGTTCTTGCTCCCAAGTATCAGGATTTTGTGACATATAGAATGATTGCCCATCTGTGTGCCGAATTCGGTATGCCATATGATACCAATTTCGACGTGAACCTGATAAACACCGGATTGGCTCAGCAGTTTATCATTCATATGAAGACGGCTTTCTGTGTCGGTTTCCTCGCCGCATCACCATATATTCTTTACCAGATGTTTCTATTCGTGTCGCCCGCTCTCTATGACAGGGAGCGAAAATACGCCACCGGAATAGTAACAGGAGGTTACCTTATGTTTTTGCTTGGTACAGCACTGAGCTATTTCATAATATTTCCCATGACATTCAGATTTCTGGGTACATATCAGGTGGCAGGAGATGTTGTGAACATGATTTCTCTTGAATCATACATGAGCACGCTCGTAATGCTATGTCTCTGCATGGGGATCGTGTGCGAGATGCCTGTGCTCGCATGGCTGCTCACTAAAGCAGGTTTGCTCACGCATTCATTTTTGAGCACCTACAGGCGTCATGCCATAGTGGTGATACTTATTGCTGCTGCAATAATCACTCCAACGTCAGATGTCTTTACGCTGATGCTTGTTTCAATTCCGATGCAGTTGCTTTATGAGGCGAGTATTCTTGTTTCGAAGATAGCTGCAAAAAAAGCGACAACGAAAATCGCTGCCGCTTCATAAATTATATCTTTGAATTATATCTTCGTGTGAATCCGCTCTTATTTCCAGGATTCGTATTTAACGTAATCAGGCTTCCATTTGTCTTTTGGTGTGTGGGAGCCATCGGGATGCCCGATCATCGCTATGCCCATAGGTTTGATGTTTTCCGGGAGTGAGAACATCTCGGAGAATGCTGCCACACGATCAGGCATAGGATAAATGCCGCACCATACAGCCCCGAGACCTATCGAATGCGCTGCAAGGAGAAGATTCTCCATAGCTGCGGAAGTATCCTCAATCCAGTAATCCCTGCCATCACCGGGGAAAGTTGCATCCACATCGCCGCATACAAGGATAGCAAGGGGAGCCAGAGTTGCCATCTTCATTGAACCGAAATTCGCACCGATGCTGTCGAGAGTAGCGCGGTTCTGCACCACAACATAGCGCCAGGGTTGTTTGTTTCCTGCGGTCGGGGCTGCCATTGCCGCCTTAAGCAGCGTTTCGATGTCGTTGCTGCTGATTGTGTCGGCAGTGTAGGATCTTACACTTGTGCGCGTCATGATATTCTCCAGCGCGACATTGCTTTCTGTGTTTTCTTCTTTATCGGAAGTTGCTGAAGCGGTTGCCCATTTATAGGATACGAAAACGAGTCCGAGTGCGAGAAGGACTATAATAAGCGTTTGAATTTTCATATTTCTGTTTGTTTAGAATTTGTGATCGGTAAACATGTTTTCCTGTATTTTCATCAGCGTGCCAGTAGGGCAAATGAAGCGACAGTAAGGTCGCGGAATGAATATTGAGAGGATTGCCACTGCGACTCCGCAAATCAGAATGATGGTAGAGGCTGATTCCACGAGGAATGCTGAGAAAAGTTCGTAATCCATCCATTCCGTCATCACCGGTATCCACAGGCAGAACATAAGCACTGCCCACAATATTCTGCGGAACCATTCAAGAGAGTGGGTGAGCTTGTGAGACATGCTGATCTTGTGCGTGCTGCACATTCCGGCAAGCTGCTGGAGGGAGCCGAGAGGGCAGATGTGTGAGCAATAATGCTGACGCTTGCCAAACACAGGATATATGAATGCGGCAATCATCATGAGGATAGGTATTATCCCCTTCCATATTCCAATGCCAGAGGAGAGATAGTTGACAAGATGACCATATGATATGAACTCACCACACCAGAATCCAAGCACTACTATGTTGAGGCACATCTGCACCAAATGATATGTCTTGTTTTTTATGAAAAGAGGTAGAACACACGCCGCAAGGGTCACGACAAGTGCGAACCAGAAGCGCAGAGGCATATTACTCGAATTCTCTTCGATCACACTCTTTGATCCGATCTCATCGAGATAGAACTGCAGTCCATGATGCATATTCTCCTTTATTGCTTCGGAAGACATTGTGGCGCCGCTCACGGCATCAACCTCCATGGATAGCGCGTCATTTACGCTTTTCCCCTTCCAGTTATTGAGCAATGCCGAGGCACGTTTGAAAAATCCCGGTGTCTCGGTATTCGGCAAAGCTTCTATATTTTTAATCACGCCATCTTTTGAGATTGTAATCTTCAGCGGCGTTTTACCGGAATATCCCGTTATGTCGGTTAGTGAAGACGTCTCAATTACTGAATTTCCCGCTTCATCGATGTGGTATATTTCAGCCACAGATGCTGCGGAATCAATCTTTTCTACAGTTTTTGTCAGATCTTTTCCCAAGATAGATTTGTTGGTGTTGATGGCTGCCCCGGTCATCATCAGCAGGCAGACGGCAAACGCCAGAATACGTTGTAAAGTTGTCATGTCATTAAGTCGTAAATTTTCATTTGTAGATATTGATTATATAGCTGTCGTTGTCGGCATGTGCTACCCTTGCATCAAAATCGTAGAGCCGCATTTGCTCCGCGAGCTTTTCGGCTGGAGGGAGAATATCACTTTCCGAATGTTTCTCGCGGTGCACATTGTTTATGAAATCCGGTCCGGTCGGGAATGCCACCGTTATGATTCCGTTCTCTTTCAGACACACGGAACGGAGCCATTTGAGAGTCTCGAAAGGTTCATGCAGATGCGGATAGACGCAATAAAGGATAATGCGGTCATACTCTCCTGGTATGTTGTCTTTTTCAAGATCAAGATTCAGAAATTCAGGTGTGGGAACCAATCCTGAAAACTTTTCGCGGGCACGGCTCAGCATGCCTGTGGAATAATCTACCGCCGTAATTGAGCCTGTCCCTCCTATTTTTTCAGCAATATAAGGAAGAAGCACGCCGGTGCCGGTGCCGAGGTCAAGAACACTTAGTCCCGGTTTCAGGTCAATGTAACCGAGCACGAATCTTACTTTATCAGGTGTAGAGAGAACCTCATTGTCGTCCCAAGTGGGAGCGAGGTGATCGAAAAATTCTTTTTCGTCCATTTGGTGGAATCTATATTATATCTAAACTTTATAACGAATTAGAACCGGAAAATGTTACTATCGAAAAAATTAATTCGTTTTACGAAAGATTTGTATTGTTGCAAAGGAAGATTTTTTGTAATTTTGCGGCTTAAAATTCAAAAAGTTTCTACATCATGGGAGGATTTTTCGGAGTAGCAAGCAAAGTACCTTGCCGAACCGATCTTTTCTACGGAGTTGACTACAACTCACACCTCGGCACTCGTCGTGCGGGTATGGCTACCTACGACAGCACCGAGAAGCGCTTTTGCCGCTCAATCCATAGTCTTGAACGCACTTATTTCCGCACCAAGTTCGAAGCCGAACTTGAGAAGTTTCAAGGAAACGATGGAATCGGAATCATCAGTGACAATGACCCCCAGCCAATCATTATTAACTCCCATCTCGGGAAATTCGCAATCGTCACGGTGGCATATATCACCAATCTTGATGAATTGGAAAAAGAATTGCTCGATGTCGGAGTGCATTTCGGAGAACTCAGTTCCGGAAAAACAAACCAGACAGAGCTTGTGGCATTGCTGATCAATCAAGGTAAAGATTTCGTTGAAGGCATCCGCAATGTATATGCCAAGGTCAAGGGGTCATGTTCGATGCTGATCCTTACGGAACATGGAATAATTGCCGCGCGCGACAAACTCGGACGCACCCCCATCATTCTTGGAGATAAAGAGGGGGCAATAGCCGCTACTTCCGAAACAACAGCTTTCCCGAATCTGGGATATAAGATAATGCGCGATCTCGGACCCGGAGAGATTGTGGAATTTACTGCCGACGGTGTGCGACAGTTGAGTGCACCTCTCGAAGAGATGCAGATATGCAGTTTTCTGTGGGTGTATTATGGATTCCCGACTTCATGCTATGAAGGTGTAAACGTTGAGGAAACCCGTTTTGCATCCGGAGAGGCGATGGGCAAGACAGATAAAACAGATGTGGATTGCGCATGTGGCATTCCTGATTCCGGAGTCGGAATGGCGTTGGGTTATGCTTCAGGACATGGCGTGCCCTATCGTCGATGCATCTCAAAATACACTCCTACATGGCCGCGATCATTCACTCCGGCAAACCAATCGATGCGTGATCTTGTGGCAAAAATGAAACTCGTGCCCAACCATGCCATGCTTGAAGGTAAGCGTGCATTGTTCTGCGATGATTCGATCGTGCGCGGCACGCAGCTTAACGATAACGTTGCCGAACTCTATGCAAATGGAGCAAAGGAGGTGCATATGCGCATAGCCTGTCCCCCGCTGATCTATGGTTGCCGATACCTCGGTTTCACATCTTCGAAGTCAGACATGGAGCTTCTTACCCGACGCATAATTGAGGAACTTGAGGGGGATCCTGGGAAAAACCTCGATCTTTATGCAACAACCGGCAGTCCGCAATATGAGGCGTTGGTGGAGAAGATTCGTCAACGTTTCGGGCTCACATCCCTAAAATTCAATCCTATCGAAACATTGGTTGAGAGCATCGGTTTGCCGAAGTGTAAGCTTTGCACGCATTGTTTCGACGGATCGAGTCATTTCTGATTAAGAAACTTCTAAATTCTTTTTACAGGATAATGAGGCAGCCCGCAACAAGGAGGGCTGCCTTTTTGTTATATGGGTATGAAAAGAATCGTTATAATGGGTGCCTCTTCAGGCATCGGACTCAGAGTTGCAGAGGCATTTGCCTCACGAGGTGTGAAAGTAGGTATGGCGGCACGCCACACCGAAACCATGCGGGAACTTAAAAAGAAATATCCCGATATGGTGGAGTATGAATCTATAGATGTCACACATGCCAACGCTCCCGAGTTGCTCGGGAAGCTTATAGAGAAGTTGGGCGGCATGGATATCTATTTCCATGTTGCGGGTATAGGTTATGAAAACCTCGCTCTTGATCCTCAGAGAGAGGTCAACATCATCGCCACAAATCTTGGCGGTTTCGCAAGGATGTTGTCGACTGCATACCGCTATTTCCGCGATAATCACCGCTCGGGAAGGATTGCTGCCATAACGAGTGTGGCGGGAACAAACGGAATCGGTCGTCTGTCTGCTTATTCAGCATCCAAAAAAGGAGCGCAGGCATACATGGTGGCTCTTGAGCAACTTGCCACAGAGGAGGGTGCGAAGGTTTCGTTTACAGACATCCGCCCCGGTTGGATACGCACTCCGCTGCTTGTCGAAGGACTTAAATATCCGCTTGAAATGAACCTCGACTATGCGGTGCCTCTTATCATCCGCGCAATAGTGAAGCGTCCCAGAGTGGCGGTTATCGACTGGCGATGGAATATTCTCGTTGGGCTATGGCGTTCGGTTCCGAATTGTGTCTGGACCAAAATCAAGATGAAGATTTCCACACCCGACAAACGCTTGCCGTCGCCCACGGATGCACCTTTCGCAAATCCCGAGAAAGAGGAAAAAGAGGAGCGACATAAAGACAATGTGAAATAATAAATGCTGATTAATGGCGATCGGGGGAAGGATTTGTAAAAATCTTTCCCCCGATTTGTTTTTGCCGTGAGTTCTTGTTAATTTTGCAGAGATAGAACTTTAAGTTCAGTATGACAGCCCATCGATAATTATAATTTAGATATACAAATGCAGAAATATAATATTGCAGTTGCCGGCACCGGTTATGTCGGACTGAGCATCGCGACTCTGCTGTCGCAGCATAACCATGTGACGGCAGTGGATGTGATTCCTGAAAAAGTGGAAAAAATCAACAACCGGGTTTCTCCAATTCAAGATGACTATATTGAAAAATATCTTGCCGAGAAGGAGCTTGATTTGACCGCCACGCTTGATGGGGCAGCTGCTTATCGCGATGCCGATTTTGTAGTGATCGCCGCTCCGACAAATTATGATCCACATACCAACTATTTTGACACTCATCATATTGAGGATGTAATTGATCTGGTGCTTTCGGTTAATCCGGATGCCGTGATGGTGATAAAGTCTACAATCCCGGTGGGTTATTGTCGTTCGCTTTATGTGAAATATGCAGCCAAAGGGGTGAAGAAATTCAATCTTCTTTTCTTCCCTGAATTCCTTCGTGAATCGAAGGCTCTCTACGACAACCTTTATCCATCAAGAATTATTGCCGGCATTCCCAAACTTATCGAAGATAAACGTTTCATTGAAGAGAATGCAGCGATTGAAGCTGTTGCCGATATCCCATCTCTTGATGAAGCGGCACGCATATTTGTTTCACTTCTGCAGCAGGGAGCTCTCAAACCTGATATCGACACTCTTTATATGGGTCTGAAAGAGGCTGAGGCAGTAAAACTTTTCGCTAATACCTATTTGGCATTGCGTGTGAGCTATTTCAATGAACTTGACACCTATGCCGAAGTAAAAGGTCTCGATTCCCAGGCTATCATAAGGGGTGTTGGGCTGGATCCTCGCATCGGTTCGCATTATAACAATCCATCTTTCGGTTATGGTGGTTATTGCCTCCCCAAAGACACAAAACAGCTGCTTGCGAACTATGCGGAGGTGCCTCAGAACATGATGACAGCGATTGTGGAGAGTAATCGCACGCGTAAAGATTTCATAGCGGATCAGGTGCTCCGCATGGCAGGATATTATGATTACACAACCTCCAATACATATGGGATGGCGCCCGAGAAACCATGTGTGATAGGGGTGTATCGTCTCACAATGAAATCTAATTCCGATAACTTCCGTCAGTCGTCGATTCAGGGAGTGATGAAGCGTATCAAGGCGAAGGGTGCAACCGTGATTATTTATGAGCCCACTCTTGAAGACGGCACAACATTTTTCGGAAGTCTTGTGGTGAATGATCTTGACAAATTCAAGGAGATGTCTCAGTCAATACTTGCCAACCGATATGATGCCTGTCTTGACGATGTGGCGGAAAAGGTTTATACTCGCGATATTTTCAGAAGAGATTAATAACTTTGGATATATATCAAAACGAAATAAAGCCGCCCAAAGGGCGGCTTTATTTCGTTTTGAAGTTTTGAAGTAATGTGTCAGAATCGGACTTCATGGTTGAGCTTCCTTAGTTTGGCTGCCAATGCAATCCTGTAGCATCCGAAGGTTATGAAAGAGATGCCGATATATAACCAAACGGCAACGCCTTCTACGATCGGACCTGCAAGGAAAATAACAGAAAACGCCAGTGTGATCAGAAGCAGGGCGAGGAGCCAGCCCGTCATGCCTGAAGAGTAGGTGTAAAGCATGCATGATTCACAAATGGCATTGATCGTGATGAAAATGAGATAGACACCAATTGTGTAGATAAAAGTGATAATCAGCATCTCTTCAGGAAGGGTGTATAGCCATATTCCCACAATGATCTCGATCAAGCCGAGAGCAAGCGACCATCCCCATCCCGGCATTATCTGCGAGTTGGCAATGGCAAAAGCGATGTTGACTACACCTGCCACGATTACTACCGCTGCGAAAACATAAGCGAGCACGGGCAGTGATGAATCCGGGCTACAAAGGCACCAGATTCCGATTGCGATTGAGAGGAGCCCGGTGATCAAGGGCATCCACCAGTAACGGGTGATTCCTCCTTTGAATGTGAATTTTTCCATATGTTTTTGTGTTTAAAAATGGGGCTAAATGGGGCTGAATGGGGATTTATGGGGATGGGGGAGCGGGCTCTGTTGAGTCGGACGGCTCGGCGAGGACATATTGCTTATAATAAGCAATCAAAAGGGCAGTGACGGGGAGAGCGATTATCATGCCGATTATGCCCAGCAACGTGCCCCAGACGGATAAAGAGAGGAGGATTATTGCCGGATTCATGCCGAGGGATTTGCCCATTATCTTCGGGGTGAGGAGATAGTCGCATATGCATTGGCTTATGACGTAAACAGCGATACATTTCCCAAATTCGGGCCAGAATTCGCAAGCTCCCGTCATGGAATAGATATAACACAGTATTATCACAGGAATAAGGGTGACATACTGAAAATATGGTATCATGTACAAAATCCCTACCGTTATTCCCATCACAATTGAGAGTGGCAGACCAACGATTGAGAATCCAATGCAATAAAATATTGCGGCGCAGCCTGCAATTACTGCCTGGCTGCGGAAATATCGGTCCATATTATCCTTTATGTCGTCGAGCACGGGATATGTCTTTTTACGATATTTAGGCGGCACGGCGAGTCTGAAACCTCGCATCAGAC
Source organism: uncultured Muribaculaceae bacterium (assembly GCA_910585285.1). Taxonomy (GTDB): domain Bacteria; phylum Bacteroidota; class Bacteroidia; order Bacteroidales; family Muribaculaceae; genus Lepagella. The sequence goes on along the minus strand of CAJUDL010000014.1, from coordinate 61,697 downwards.
GTTTATAGTCGAGGAGGATGAATATCACGTATATGAATGTCAGAAGCCATTCTATTGTGTGCATGAGAAAATCAATAGTGGCAGCAAGCACCGTTGTGCTTTTATTGAGCACGGCTTCAATGCGGCTTCCACTCAGATACTGCGATATGTTTTCGTAGCTGAAATACCTTTTAAAGTATTCATAAATCTCCGGGGGCAGAATGGAGGATGCTGCATCGTTGGCGGAGGTTGTCTTCACTATGGCATCCAGCTGAGTGATTTCATCAATAGCTGAAGGGATGAAAAAATAGGCGAGTGCACCGACGATCAAGGTCGCTTCAAGAAGGGTGAGGAGCACCGGAATAAACCGGTGTTTGAGATGCAGATGTTTCTGCTGGAATTCCACCACGGGTTCGAGCAGATATGAAATCAGGCATGCCACGCAAAACGGGAGCAGCACGTTGCGCAATATGTCGATCAGCCATATCGCCACGCCGAGCACAGCGAGCGTTACAAGCACCCGAATCACACGGTCGAACGTTATGGGTCGATGATTAGACATAGTTAACACTTTCCCTTTGTGGAATTTCCTTTATAGTAAAATACATTGACCATATAAAAAGTTCGAATGAACTAAAGAAAGATTAGGGGTGTTCTTATAGATGAATTCGGTTTTCGGAAGATTTCAAATATCCGGCTCCGATATGGCTTAATTTTAACTATAAAAAACACAATTATTATGAGTCACGAGAATGAACATAGCCATTGTCATTATGGCGTGAAATTAGGATTGAAGATTGCGAAAGTTGTTCTTTCTGCAGCAACTGTTGCTGTGGGGGTATGCATGGTGAAGGAAATTCATAAAGTTCATCGTGCCATCGAGAAACATGAGCATCGTAAACTCCTCTAACCGTTATTTCGAATCAATCATGAATAATTCGGGTCGATATTCTCAATATCGATCCGAATTTTTTTGAAACAAATATCGGTAAAAACATGTTTTCTTGATAAGGAATGGATGCAAGTATTTAACTTCTATCTCTAATATATCTAACAAACACTTGTCAATATCTTTTATGATGAATGATGCCGATATAAGAAAAGAAATGATGCGATTGTGGAAGGATACTTTCCATGATTCCGATGAATATATAAATCTCGTTTTTGATGCGTATTTCAATCCCGAATTTGTGGAATATGAAGAGAGAGACGGGCGAGTTGTGTCTGCAATGATGGCTGTGCCGTATTGTTTTGGAAACGGGAGGAACCGGTTGCATGGTTTGTATCTATGTGGACTTGCCACTGATCCGGAGTATCGCAGAAAGGGTATCATGAGCGGCATGATAGACAGGCTCGCCGAGAGGATGCTGACCTCCGAATATTCATTCTTGTTTCTTATTCCTGCTGATGTAGGATTGCAACGGTATTATAAAGATCATGGGTTTGTAAATGCATTTTATCGTATAAAGGATCGATATACGTCTGTTCACGATTTTAACCTCGAATATGAAAACATACTGAATGGAGAAGATGATAGGGTGAGCGGAATAAAACGGCGCTATTGCGAACGGATCATATGTAAGAAGATATCTCATATGCCTGTATTAACGGAAGACGAGATCGATCGTGTCATATCCTATATAATGGAATGGGAACTTTCAGGAAAAGATCTGGGGATCTTGCATAGTTCCAAAGATCTTTCTGTGGCAATCAAAGAATGTATCATTTCCGAGGGCTGCTTATATTATTGTCTGAATTATGAAAACCGGATAACCGGAGTCGCTTTTACTGCCATCTGTGAGAATACCGTATCGGTCTATCTTCTTATTGCCGCCGACAGGTGTAGTTATTATCGGATGTTAAGTGAAATCAAAAAGGATTATCCTTTGCGTGGCATAACGCTTTGTCGCTATCCTGTGAAGTCGGAATCTTCAGGACTCTGGTCGCCATATTATGGCGCGGCTTTGCCGGAGGCTCCGGCTGCCGGAGCTGTTGGTATGAGTGAACGCGTATATGATCCGGTTGCCCATTCGGAAGTGTATGGGATGGCTCGAATTTTGAATCTTCACGAGATTCTAAAATTTCAAGCCGGAGAGAGGAGCGATTTAAAATATTCGATTCTCGTGAAAAATGATAAAAACGGTAAATTTGAGAGATTCCGAGCTAAAGATGGAAAATTGTATTACGAAGAAATATCTTCTGCAGATGGTGAATCGGAAAATCCTGTTGATGTCATGAATCGAAAAGAAGTGGCGGAGATATTATTCCGTCGTCCTGATTCCGATCCAATAATAGAGGAGGTGCTTTCTCTTCCTCCATTGGCAGGAACGATCAACCTTATGCTCGATTAGAAACTATGAAAATTGAAATTTCAAATATAATTTTCTAATTTGAGAATTTAAATTAAAATTTGCAAACAGAGGTAAAATCATGGATATGGGGATTTTACCTCTGTTTTGTTATGTAAATAAGGCTTTGAGAATTGAATATGTATCAAAATATGATTGATTATACGGGTTTACAGAACTCTCGCGTAAAAGATGCTCAGAAAAATTTCTATTTAAAAAAATAGATGAGGGAGCGGTTAATTGAGTGATTTGCAAATTGGTCAAATTGGAACATAATGATAATGAGAAATTCAAACAGCCAGCCTATTTACAATAATGGATGTAGATATTTGAATTAATTTCTGTAAATCGCTGCTGTTGTTCCGTATGTAAATAACAAATCATAATTCATATTTTGGAGCTATTTGAAGATATTATAATGCAAATACATTAAAATTATTAATTGCAAATTGAATTAAAATGCAAATAATGGTCGTTAATATCCATTAACATTGATATTAAATATATGATTTAATGTATGTTATAATAAAATGTTAAAGTAGATTGATGGAATTTGTCTATTATTTAGAATTTAATACGGCGCATATTGTTTAATTGCAACTATATTGCTGAATAATAGTTGATAATTGCATTAAACCTATGAGTATTAGAAGATTTACATATATGATTGCAAATTGTAAATTACATTGGTAAAAGATAAATTCAAAGAATTAAATTTTAAAATTTGCTGTTTAGAATTTGCAATTTGCAAATAAATAGTTACATTTGCAGTCTGAATTTATAAATCAAAAAACGGCTTATGATTGAGGATAATGTTGCAATTCGTCTAAAAGGGTTCATGGATGAGATGGGTCTTACCAACTCTCAGTTTGCTGATCAGTGCGGCATCCCTCGTCCAAGCCTTTCACAGATCCTAACAGGGAGAAATAAGAAAATATCCGATGTCATAGTCGGACAGATTCACACGGCGTTCCCTCGCCTATCGGTCTTGTGGCTTTTGTTTGGTGAAGGGGAAATGTTGATGCCCTTGCCGAATGAAGAGCAGTCTGAAGATGGACTTCCTAATTTATTTAGCGAGCAGCCTAAAAACTCGCCCAGAGAGTCGGATTTTGACAAATATTCCACTCTCGCGGCGTTAAATGAAGGTCAAAATATTGCTTCATCCCGTATGAATAACGGGATTCAGGCAGATTTAAAAAACTCGGAACTTCAGAGGGAAATAGAAAAAATGCGTAAAAATCCCCGAAAAGTTGTCCAGATCACCGTTTATTACGACGATTCTACCTTTGAGACGTTTTATCCGGGGAAATAGATTCTGTCGACATACGAAGCACCAAGGAGCCTTCACTCAACCAGCTTCGCCTGAAAATAAAAAATCGATTTATCGGATAAGGATAAATCGATTTTATTTTGTTAATTCAACTTTCGCAAGCGGAAAGTTGAAGTTTATAAGTTTATAAGTTTAATCGCTCGGTATGCAGTTTATGAGTTTATTTGTTTGATGGGAATAAATATCCGCTCAGTCATATTTGCATCTGATAAACTCTTTTATGTAATTCTATTTCTTTTTGCGGAAAGCGTTGTACAGGATATAGATCACGCAGATTGCAAAGAGTCCGTAGCCTGCCCAGGTGAGATAGCGGTTGTATTCTTCTACCTTCTCAAAGAGCATATCGGGAGATACGTGAAGGGAGAGCCAGTAGCCTAAGCCTGCAAGTATAGCGTTCCAAACTAATGCCCCAAGAGATGTGAAGATGGCGAATTGAGCCACATTCATTCTGGATATTCCTGCGGGGATTGATATAAGCTGGCGTATGGCTGGAATAAGTCTGCCAACAAATGTGGAGACCGCGCCATGTTTGTCGAAATATTTCTCAGCCTTGTCAACCTTCGCCCTGTCGATCAGGCACGCATGACCCAGACGGCTGTCCGCAAAACGATACACTACAGGGCGTCCAATCCAAAGTGCGAGGTAATAATTAATAAATGCTCCAACAAGAGCTCCAAGGGTTGCCACGACAACGACCATGAAAATATTCATATTGCTGCCAACTCCGGTGTTGGTGCAAGCCAGATAAGCGGCAGGTGGGACAATTACCTCAGATGGAAAGGGTATGAAACTGCTTTCTATCACCATAAAGATGAATACAAAAAGATAACTCGCATGGTCAACAAACCATTGGAAAAATTCACTGGCGTCAAAGATCGCCAAAGGTATCATGTCAAGCACTTCGTTTAATGTTTAATGTGTAATGAGTAATTTTCAATGTGTAATGTTTAATTGTGTCATAGGATGTGGAGATGACGGAACATGCGCCCGTAATATTCGGCTTTACGCTCCACGGCGAGGGGATATGCACGACTGGTAGAAGGCATGCGCCATATTTCAAGGATTTCATTACTATCGCTGCCATCACGGGCAGGAATGGAAGCTGTGACCATTTCTCCCATTTTGGGGATTTCTGTGTTCGTAAGCTCTGCAATTATTCCGGCTGCCTTTTCTCCGGTTGTAACAACAGTTTGACATTCCGGCATCTCGGAGAGAAGAGTGAAGAGTGGCACTGGTTCTACGACATCAAGAAACTTGTCGCTTGCGTTTCCTTTCAATCTGCGGGCTTTTCTGACAGTGTCATTAAGCGCGATATGTTTGTCGGTCATCAGTTCGCGAATCTTGTTGACATCATAATTCTTGCCGTCTTCCTTAAGAAGTGCATCTTTGTTGCCACAAAAAAGCAGCCCGCATATTTTCCAGAAATCATTAGTGCGATTAGGATAATAGAAATCCATGTTCCATCGCTTTGATTGCGGTGGAAAAGTTCCCATAATAAGCACTTTTGCACCTTCCGGAATGAAAGGTGGCCACGGATGGGATTCTATTTCCAATACCTCTTTCTCCTCTTTAATATCCATAATGACTCAGATCTATTTCTCTTTTGCCTCCATGGCATTCACGACCATGCGAGCAAATTCACGCACCTCATCCGGGGTGGTGGCACCTGAAGACTGTTTTATGAGCATTGAAGTGCAGACAGGGAGTTTCATGCGTTCGGAATACTCATTCAACTTGCCCGTAACGGCACCAGGTGCCCACGTGAAGTTGCCGAAAGTCGCAAACACCTTGTTTTTTATTTCGCGAGTCTCCATTGCATTCATGAATGTTTCGACAGGCGGGAAAAGGCGCATTGAATATGTTGCCGAACCAACGATGAGTGTTTCGTAACGGAACGCGTCGGTAATCATGTCGCTCATATCTGAATGCGATGCATTGTGTATAATTATGCGCTTCACCCCCAGGGCTGAAATCTCTCGTGCTATCATCTCAGCCACTTCAGCAGTGTTGCCATACATTGATCCGTAAACGATCACAACGCCCGGTTCACTTTTATAAGCTGCAAGGCGTGAATAAAGTTCAACGATTTCAGGAATTTTTTCATTCCATACGGGACCGTGAGTAGAACAAATGTAAGAGAACTCGAGACCAGAGAGTTTTTCGATCGCCTTTTGCACGAAGCGTCCGTATTTACCCACAATGTTGGAATAATAACGATACATCTCCGCTACGTAAACATCAGTTTCCATATCACGGTCAATCACCGCCCCGTTGAGAGCACCGAACGTGCCGAACGCATCTCCGGAAAAAAGCACCTTGAGATCTTCGACATATGTCATCATCGTCTCGGGCCAGTGGACCATAGGGGTGAGATAGAATTTCAACGTATGTTCACCTAGGTCGATAGTGTCGCCATCCTTTACTTCAAGATATCTTTCGGGATCATCGATGTGGTAAAACCCCTTTATCATGTCAATGGTCTTTGAATTTCCGACAATCTTTATATCGGGATATGCAAGCACTATTTCCGGTATGGAGCCGGAGTGATCGGGTTCCATATGGTTGATAACAAGATAGTCGATACGACGGCTTCCTGCTATAGAATTGATGTTGTTGAAATATTCGCGAACCTCTTCGATACATACAGTGTCGATAAGAGCCAGCTTTTCAGTTCCTGCCACAATGTAGGAATTGTAGCTTACACCGTAAGGGAGTGGCCACAGCGCTTCGAATTTATGTTTAACTCGGTCGTTGACCCCAACATAAAATATATCTTTTACAATCTCTTGAATATTCATGATTAATGAAAAATTATATCCTTTTCATATGTTCGTTTGCAAAATTACAAAAAATTAATTGTAATTTTGTCAAATATTTTCGAATAACTTGTTACACAACAATGAAAGCGGCATTAATAACAGTTTTATTATTGGTTATTTCTAACGTCTTTATGACATTTGCATGGTATGGACATCTCAAACTAAGTGCCAGCGGAATATCGAAAAACTGGCCATTGTTTGTGGTCATATTGTTTTCCTGGGGTATAGCCCTGCTTGAATATTGTTTTATGGTTCCTGCGAATAAAATCGGATTCAAGGATAACGGAGGTCCGTTTTCACTATTTCAATTGAAAGTCATTCAGGAGGTGATCACGCTTACTGTCTTCACCATCATTGCGGTAATATGTTTTCAGGGTCAGAAATTCCAGTGGAATCACGCAATGTCGTATCTATGCCTTGTTGCAGCCGTGGTTTTTGCTTTTTTACCTACTAAATAATCATGACAAAGTTTAAGATAGACGTGGCTCCGGTTCAGGGGCATACCGATGCTGCCTGGAGGCATTTCCACAGGGATATATATGGTGGTAATCAATGTTACTACACCCCGTTTATACGTCTTGAGAGGGGAGAGTTCCGAAAACATGATCTCAAGGATTTCACGTCGGAACTGAATGAGAATCATTATGTCGTTCCGCAGGTGATTTTTCGCGACATGTCTGAATTGCGTCCGCTTGTGGAAGGACTTGTAAAGAATGGCGCGCGAAGAATCGACCTTAATACGGGGTGTCCCTTCCCGTTGCAGACTGCAAAAGGGCGTGGCGCAGGTTTTATCCGCAACACCGAAGAATATCATAAAATTCCGGAACTACTTAAAGAGTTTCCGGGAACAGAGTTTTCATTGAAGATGCGTCTGGGTTATGCCGAACCGGATGAATGGAAGATAGTCATCGATGCGATTAATGATATGCCTTTGACGCAGGTGACGCTACACCCGCGTGTTGCCCGTCAGCAATATGGAGGGGATCTATATTGTGACTGTTTTGAAGAGTTCTTGAAAATGTGTGAGCATCCCGTTATATTCAATGGAGAATTGAAAACACCACGTGACATTGTTGATATCCGGAGACGTTTCCCAGAAATTGCGGGTGTAATGATGGCAAGAGGAGTTCTCGGACGTCCGTCATTGATAGTGGAATGTGAAGAGGGTAAGGAATGGACCAGGGAAGATCGTTTGGAGAAGATGCTGAAGTTTCATGGCAGTTTGCTTCATCATTATGAATCTACGCTGTGCGGCGATTCGCAGATCCTGTCGAAGATAAAACCATTCTGGGAATATGCTGAAGAAGAGATAGGCAGAAAGGCTTGGAAAGCGATCAAGAAAGCATCCAACGTTGCAAAATATCATTCAGCAGTTGCTATGATATGAAGTATTACGATGTCTGTATAGCGAACAAAAATATGTAAATATAGGTTATAATTGTAAAAATATTTACAACTATGACATTCGGACAATCAATCAGCAGATGCTTTTCGAAGTATTGCACGTTTACGGGGCGCGCTTCGCGCAGTGAGTATTGGTGGTGGATTCTTTTCACCGCAATAATCGGTCTTTTGTTCGGCATTCCCTCCGGATTGCAAAGCATTCATGAGTCTTCGCCTTCGGGATTGCCCGTCATTTCATATATTGTGTCTGCATTGCTGTTTTTGCCGTCATTGGGTGTGCTCTTCCGTAGGCTTCACGACACCGGCAAGAGCGGATGGTGGTGGCTTATCGGTTTTATACCGGTTGTAGGTACCATAATACTTATCGTATTCTGTTGTCAGCCATCTCAGGCATTTCCCAACCAATATGGAAGTGTTCCGGAATAGCATTTTTTTATACGAGAGTTGTTTTAACGAAAAAATATTTGTCTTCTGAATCGATTATCAACATTTGTTGATAATCGATTCAGCTTTTTTGTTTATTTTTGCCAAAATGTTTGATATGAACAGACAGATAATATATCTCCTATGTTTTGGCGTTTCCGGATATGTTGCTGCAGAGGAGACAGCGAGCAATAGGCAAAACGCGACTCTCAAGGCAGAATATGAGGCAATCCACGTATTGGCAGATAAAGAGGGCAATCCCAAAGAGGAAACCAGTAAATGGATTTTGCAGCTCGCTCCGGGCAGCTCTTATTATTACAACCCTCAGACTTTCTTTGTGGATTCACTTGTGAACGATCCCAATGGAAAGGCAATCCATCGGGCTGTGTGGGATGAGGCTCTTGAAGAGTTTACGCGTACCGGTGCTGATGCAATGCAGATAGTAGAGGAAAAGGGGATGATGAGGGAAAGTCAGTACAAGTGTCTTAAAGATTACGGAGAAGAGAAAATGACAGTATGGGATGTCAACTTCGGAGACGCTTTCAGATATTCGGTACCGATGGATGATCTGGTATGGGAGATAACTGATTCAACAAAAAATGTGATGGGTTACGAGTGTCAGATGGCAGAAGCGGAATATCACGGACGCAAATGGTCGGCATGGTTTGCACCTGAAATTTCTGTACCCGATGGTCCCTGGCAACTTTATGGACTTCCCGGTTTAATAATGGAAGCGGCTTCAGTTGATGGTGATTATAAATTTATTATCAAAGGGCTGCAGAAATGTAACGAACCTTTGAAGGATCCGTATGAAAAAGAGAACATATACACCTCCAAACGGAAGAATTTTCTCAAACAGAAGGATTATACCCGCCGAAACAGAAGCGCGCGTTTAGCTGCGATGACCAACGGTGAGGTAAATGTCAAAAATGCTGATTATACCGGCACTGATGATTTCCTTGAAACGGATTATCACGAATGAAACAATCTATCACATACATATTATGTTTGCTTGCAGCTCCTACAGCCATTGCTCAGGTCAATGTATCCGGTAAGGTTTTAGACAAGGAGAAGAATGAGCCTCTAACGGGAGCATCGGTTATGGTCAAGGGGGCAGACGGAAAGATAAAGAAATTTGCAACGTCGAAAAAGGATGGAGGGTTTGCAATGATGGTTCCGTCTGTTTCGGGATGCCGTCTGGAAGTATCAATGATGAGTTTTGCCAAGAAATCCATATCTCTCGACAGTGTCTCATTTCCTCTGACAGTTCTTCTTGAGCCGGGCACGACTTTGCTGAAAGAAGTCACTGTTAAGTCGGATCGTATTCGGGAGCAGGGAGATACTATCACGTATGGTGTCAGTGCCTTTGCTCAGGCTCAGGACCGTTCCATCGGTGATGTGCTCAAACGCATGCCGGGTATTGATGTGGCGAGTTCCGGTAAGATAAAGTATCAGGGTGAGGATATCAATAAGTTTTATATAGAAGGCTCCGACTTGTTGGGAGGAAAGTATGGCATTGCCACCAATGGTATAAGTCATGAAGATGTGGGTGCCGTGGAGGTGATGGAGAACCATCAGCCTTTGCAGGTGTTGTCAGGAATATCTTTCTCCGACAAAGCCGCAATTAATCTGAAACTCAAAAACAAGGCGAAAGCTACCTGGACTATCCATGGTGATGCCGGAGGAGGGTATTGTTGGCAACCCGATGGCGGGATATGGGATGGTGAAGTGTTCGCGATGGCTGTGATGCCGAATTTTCAGAACATAACAACGTTAAAAACCAACAATATCGGAGAAGATCTTTCGTCACAGGCAACCGATTTCTTTGCTTCGAGACGTGGAACGGATCTTACTCAATATGTAAGTGTCTCATTGCCCGGGGTGCCTAACTTAAGCCGAAAACGAACTCTTTTCAATCGTTCAGTGCTCGCTTCGACCAATAGCCTCTGGAAGTTCGGGCGCGGTGAATTCAAAACACAGATAGATTATTCCTTCAACCGTGTGCAGGCTGTTGCGCAGAATATAACCACTTATTTCCTTAACGACGGCAACCGCGTTGTTACTGAAAACCGTAGCGGGGTTGACCGCTCTCATTCCCTCTCCGGTAAGTTTATTTATGAACTGAACCAGAAGACAGCGTTTATCAACAATACGCTTAAGACCAATATTGACTGGGATGATGTGCGCCTGGGAGTCGCCGGTTCCTTGCCCAACGACCAGACCGCTTCTTTTCCTGATTATTATGTCGGCAACGATTTTAAATTGATCAAGCGTTTCAAAGGGAAGCACTTAGTTACTTTCCTGAGTCAAAATGAATGGGAATCGCTTCCTCAGAATCTGGAATTGAAAATGGGGAATGGGGAATTGATGAATCAATATGTAAGAGACCATGCTTTTCATACTCATGAAAGCGCTGCGTATGCGTTTTCTGTCAAAGGCATCACTGTGAGTTTAGAGGGTGGTGTAAAGGGATATTGCCGCACACTCAACACCGAACTACCCGATATGCCTGATGCCATACCCGGTGAAACAACCAATGTATTGAACACGAATTATCTTACATTGTATGTAACGCCGAAGCTCGAATACTGGATAAAGCGTGTTAATATTTCGCTTGATGCGCCGGTAAGTTTTGCTCACTACACATTCGATAAGGCTCTTGCAAATCGGAGTGAAGTTTATTTCTCTCCTTCGCTCAGCATCAGCTGGAAGCCCAATAACAGATTTTCTATGTTTGTTCATGGCGGATCAAGGCGATCTCCGATGGATCTGAGCCTTATCCAGCCCGGATACGTGATGACAAATTATCGATCGTTCAGACGGGGTGTCGATGATTTCTATAGTTCCAATTCGCAGAATGTGTCTGCACGTTTGTCATACAAGCATACCCGTTATGGTTTGTTTGCGAATGCTTTCGCCATGCAATCTTGGTCGCACAACCCTTATACGATGGTTCAACAGCTTTATGGAGATTATGTTGTATATTCGTATTCTCAGGCTAAGAGCTCGGGACATATGTTCATGGCAAATGGAAATATTGGGAAAACTCTTGATTTCATACGGGGCAGTGCGAATGTAAAAGGTTCTTTCAGTCGTCAGGAATCTCATCTTATCTCTGAAAACACATCGGTCAATTCAGTGGGAACCTCATGGTCGGTTGGTGCGAAGATAAATGGGTCGCCATTACGGTGGCTAAGTTTCGATTACCGCTTCGACTGGACATCGACTCGGCTTGCAATGAACGGCACAAAGGCTTCTTGGCTTGGTAGCATGGAGAACGAGATATTGCTCAATATCATGCCGCATAAAAAATGGGAATGGCATGTAAGCGCGGAGCATTACCGTAACGAACTTACCTCCGACAATTTCAAGAATGTAGTGCTGTTTGATACCAAAGTCATCTACAAACTGAACAAACGTCTGGAATTCTCAGCGGCGTTGACCAACATCTTGAATCAACGCACTTATAACTATAAGACGTATAATCAGCTCACATCTTTCGAAAGTCAGCGATGGCTCCGTGGCAGAGAACTCCTTATCTCAATATCACTCAGAAAATAACCGATTAATTATTGAAATTGTTTTATGCGAAGTCTGCTTTATATAATTATACTGCTCGTTATTACCGGCTGCAGTGTGTCGAGTCTGGAACCTAAAGCTCTTGATGAAGCTCAGCGTCTGATGCAAAGCGATCCTTCGGCAGCGTTGTCGAAACTTAATGAAGTGGATGTGTCGGAATTTCAGGATTCTGCTACAATGGCTCGGTGGGCACTATTGTATAGCGAGGCTATGGTGGTTAATAGAGTTAAGGCTCCAACAGATACAATAGTCAATATTGCTATTGATTATTACAGACAACATGATTCGGCAGATGAATTAAAAAAGGCATCTCACCTGAAGGCATTGCTTCATTCTTCAGATAAAACTGACCCTCTTGCCACAGCTCTTTATCTGCAGAAAGAAAAAGAATTCCTTCTATATAAGGAACGTGCTCAAAGGGAATTATATACGCTTGTGGCATTACTTGCTTTGCTTATAGCCGCAGGAATTATTGTGTGGATGCGTCAGCGAATGAAGATACAATCATTGCGGAATGAAACCTTGATGGCTGAAGCATCCGGATTCAGGAATCAGATGGAGGCGAGTCGTAGTGATGTAAGTCGTCTGGAAACAAAGCTTCACGAAGTGCTTGAGAAACGTTTTTCACTTATTGACTCACTTTGCCAGACATATTATGAATCGCAGGGCACAAAGACCGAGCGCAAAGCAATTGTCGACAAAGTGAAAAGTGAAATAGAATCGGTCCGTACCGATTCTTTCTCGGAAATGGAGCAAGCAGTTAATGATTGCCGAGACAACATTCTTGTAAAAGTAAAGAATAATTATCCGGAGATCAAGAATGAAGATTATATGCTTTTAGTGTTTCTTGCAAGCCGACTTTCAACACGCACCATTAGTCTGCTGCTCGGGGAGTCGGTTGATGTGGTGTATAAACGTAAATCAAGGCTTAAATCACGTTTTAAGGAGTCAATGAGCGTTTCAAATCCTGATATAATGGCTATTTTCTGATCAGTTTTTTAATTGGTCAGATTATTTTGAGATGTGTATTTATATGTAGTTGATTATAAGTGTATTGTAAAATTTAATGTCAGATTTTTATTTTGGTGTTTAGCGGGCTGGGTGAGTAATTTTGTAGCAAAAATTTTACTCACATGAACGTTAAAGTATTTATAACATTTCTTATCTCTGTACTAACAATCGAAGCTGCGACTGCAAGGGATGAGCAAGTCGCAGACAGCCTCACTCGTCAGTTGCAAGAGGTTATAGTTACAGCAAAGCAGCCTGCCACGAAACTTGTAGGTTCAACATTTGTGTCAACAATCCCCGGCACCAATCTCGCTAATCTTGGCAATGCTCTTGATGTGCTTGCACAGCTGCCGATGATAAAAGTGCAGGATAACAAAGTCAGTATTATTGGCAAGAACAATATCGAAATATACATAGACGGGCGACAGATGTGCGATGAACAAGAATTGCAGCAGATACTTTCTTCAAATCTGAAGAAAGTGGAATTGCTTATGGCTCCTGGTGCTGCTTACGCCAGCACCACAGGAGCGGTGTTGAAAATCACGACACGTCGTAATTTTGTGCAGGGTCTTTCTTTTTCTAATCAGTTTCTGCTTGATCGTCGTCGCAGATGGTCTGTGCTGGATAACCTCACACTTGCTTATAGGGTAAGAGAATGGGAGGTTTTTGCAAATGGAATGATAAACCATAACAATTCGGTAGCCGAAGGCGCAACGACCAATACTCTCATATTTGAAGGAAAAGAAACCGCAGTAGGAGGGAGTCAACGTAACTCTTATCCAACCACAACCGGCATTATAAAATGTGGATTTAATTATGGCAAAGGTTCCCGGTCGTTAGGGGCATATTACCGTTATAATCCGGAGCGCGGCGACTTTAACAATTCCGGGACGGAATGGCTTGACAAAAATCCGGAAGTCAACAGGGAGATTTATAAACATACAAGAGCTCACAGTCATCTTGCATCGCTCTATTATGAGGATACTTTTGCTGAAAAGTATATTCTTCATTTTGATGGTGACTTTCGTAGGTCTGTTGCCAATAACAGTGTTGTCACAACCTATCCGGAATCAATCAGTCCAGATGTCAATTCAACGGACGAGCGTAAATCTACGTTATGGGCAGGTAAGCTCTATATGAGGTTTCCCTTCGGGCATGGGGATTTTACAGTCGGAACCCAGGATAGCTATACACATACCTCTCTTGATTATCGTATGCTGAACGTAACAGTGGGTGAGTACATACAATCTTCTTTAACAGACGCAAGGCAGACATCTGCCGCATTGTTTGCATCATGGGCTCGCATGTTAGGCAAGTTTTCTATTGCGGTAGGCGCAAGATACGAATATGTTGATTATGATTTCAAAGTTGACGACAAGCGTGATGAGAACGTTAGTCGGCGTGACCATTTACTCACGCCTGATGTATCTGTCGCTTACTCCATCAACGATGAATCTCAAATCAGTCTAAGTTATAAAATGGCTACAGTCAAGCCTCCATATTCCCAGTTGACAGGTTCGCTAAGTTATGTAGGCATGCATGAAATTGAAGGTGGTAATCCTATGTTGCGAGATGAGCGGATGCATGACGTTCAGTTGTTCGGGATGTGGAAAGGTTTCATGCTTCAAGCTGATTTCACTCGTTCGTTCGATAGTTATGCCTATGTAAAGCAGTTATATCCGGCAAATAACCTCCAGTTGCTCATGCATCCTGTAAATATTAATGTTTCAGCATTAAATTTTTATCTCGTTTGGAGTAGTCCGATACGTTGGTGGACACCTAATGTTACAATAGGAATGTATCGACAGTGGCTCAAACTTGACAATAACAGATACGACAAGCCAATATTCTCTTATTATTTCGATAATACATTCTCTTTGCCTCGAGGGTGGATGATCACGGCAAACATGAATGGAAGTTCCAAAGGCGACATGCATACAAACCGATTCTGCGCAAGTTGGTTTACAATGAATGCCTCGGTAGGAAAGATGTTTCTCAACAAGACACTGACAGTAAAGTTATCTGTAACCGACATATTCAATACTGCAAAATACGACTGGACCATGAATACCAATGGCATTTTTGTTGATAAGCGGCAGAGTTACGACCGCCGGGGTGTCTTGCTAAACATCATCTATAATTTCCAGCCTCAAAAGAGCACATATAAAGGCACGTCTGCATCCGAAGCGGAAATGAAGAGACTTTAAGGAACACACTCTAAAAGAAGACAATTTTTATCATATTGGATGCGTTATTTATTTGTAGACTTACTTATAAACCACTTGATTATGAAATATCTGTCTTTATTGCTTTTGTCATCATTCCTCATTCTTTTCTCGAATTTTACTGATGCTCAGATTATAGAGAATGGGGAGCGGAATCCGACATGGGGTGTGCGTGCTGCATTTGATGTGAATTTGCCGGGTAAGGTTCATAGCAATGTAATAAACGACAAGATGTTTCGCACCGGCACTGGAGGCACTATTGGTGCAGTATGCAACATTTATCTGGGACATAAATTCTATCTTGAGCCTGCCGTTTCATTGTTCTATGATACATATTCCTATAAAGATTTAATTGTTGCCGGTAATGACTATGAGGAAAGTGATCCCTCCATTTATAAGATAGGTGTCAGAATCCCCATCGTCGCCGGTTACAGCATTGGAGTGTCAGACCGTCTTTCGATAGCTCCCTTTACCGGTCCGGAACTTAGTTACGCATTTGCGGGAGATATAAAGTTTCATGATAAAAAGAAATTAGATGCTGAAGAATTTTCATTATTTGGAAAATTTGGGAATCAGCGTAGGGTAGAGTGTGGTTGGAAAATAGGTGTTGCCTTTTTCTCCGGCATGTGGAGTTTCAATATAGATGGCACGATAGGTATGACCAACCTTATGACTAATGGTTTGAAGTTCCGCGAAAGTCGAGGTAGTGTAAGCATCACCCGTTATTTCTAACTCGCCTAAAGGTAAATTTTAATTTGCCGAACGGAGTTTGGAAATGTTAAATGATAATTGATGCGCCTCTAAGGTGCGTATCAAGACGTAGCTGCGGTTGCTCGCAACTGCAGCACAAACAAGGGATAAAATTCCTCTTCTCTGCCGCGAGGCGGCAGTTGCGAGCAACAGCAGCTACGATCTGAGGCATCGTTTGATACAAATTTTTTCAGACGTGTCAATTTTACCTTTTTTACTTTATCGGGCGCAGTCCGATAAAGTAAAATCCTACCGCAAGCAATCCTGAAGTTTCCTTTCTTGGAAATTGGGGAAAGTTGAAGCCGGATTGATAAGGAGAGACGAGAGGAGAGATGGGGAATGAGTTATTTGACAAGGTTTTGAATTTCGTTGAGCGACAGGTCGCAAACGAGATAGATGACGGTTAAGGCGTTATTATAGTTTTCCCGTTTGATTATCAATAGCCTTTGAATCTTGTCGTCTGAATTATCCACGGGATCGATGTATAGTTCAATGCTTTTATTATCGCCTTGCTTTATTGACAATGGAACCATTGTTTTGTTCGGTTTGGATGTATCAATTGCTTTTGATATTTCTATTTCTTCATTCCCAGCAAGTGGAATAATATCCACGATTTGTCTTTTTTTCAGGCGGTCAATTAGGTTGTTTATTCCTTCTTTCTTTCCTTTAAATTGGGTTTTAACCATTTCAACCATTTTCAATTTGGAGATGGGGAAACCTTGAAATGTATCTTTGTTTTCGGAGCTATTAAGCATATTCAACATATAGGGTGACATATAGGTATAATCAAACCCTTCCCACTCTTGGGTTTTTGCAAACATCGGTTTAGTAATGTTATTTACATTTGCTGTGTTATCTGTTTTTGTATCGGTTTTCGCAAATGCAGGAATGGCGAAAGCGAGGAGGAGGGTGAGGAATATGGATTTTAAAGTTTTCATAATTATTTCTTGTTTTTGTTGTCTAATATTGTTTCCTGAAGGTTGATTGCGTCTGTAAGAAGAAGTCTCAATTCAAGCATTGAATTGTCGTATCCCTGCGAAATATCTCGCAGCGTTCCTTTATAATCCCGAGAAGTGTTGTCCATCATGTCGTCGAAATTACCAAGGTTTAGATTTTTCATCTCTTTCTTGATTTTCTGCATTGTTATCAATGCTTCATGATAGGCTTCGCTGTTGGAGGTATGTCGCGGCAGAGGGGGGGGAGCCGGTAGGCTGCTTTCGGCAATTAGATTTCGCTCAGAGATATTGGGGCGGTCAATCGTTTTGTCGGTAACCACCGGTAACTGTTCCTCTATTGTGTCGGGCATCGTCAGTGTAAATTCCGCGACTGAATGGGTGTTGCCTGTATGATCGATTCGGTCTACATAAATAGATGCTAAAAACACAATGAGCACAGCTGCCGCAACAGATATACCGGTGAAACGGATATTTCTCCATCGGGTTTTTATTGCCAGCCTATGAATTGTGGAGGAGAAAAACTCTTCCAGTTCGGCATCGGATATTAACTGCTCCGGTGGGCTGTTGTGCCGCTTGGTTTTATTGTCATTATCCTGTTTATTCATAATTCTTTTTTAAATACTCTTTAAGGGTTTTTCTTCCACGCGACAGAATGGTGCGAATGTTCGTCTGTGACATTCCTGTAGCTTTGGCTATCTCTTCGCCGGTCATGTCAGAGAGAGAATTCATCATGATTACCTTTCTCTGTTTTTCGGGAAGTGTATTTAAACCTTCTGCAACGATACGTAGCATTTCTTTATTTTCCAGCGTATCCGATTCTTCCGTAAGGTTCAAACTTCCGATATCTTCATCAGAAAAACGTGCTCTTCTGCGCATCACTGAAATTGCGGCGTGTCTCACCGTCGTGATGCAATATGCCGGAATATTATATTCGTCGCTTAATGAGCTACGGTTTTTCCAAAGAGATGTAAGGGCTTCTTGCAGACAGTCAAGGATGTCGTCGCGGTCGCGCAGCAGACGCGATGCGCTTTCGAGCATCAGTTGCCTGCATGGCATGACCTTTGTCTTGAATTCCTCTTCTGTCATCAGATAGCTTTTTAGTGGACAATCTATATTATATATGAAGTTACGTCAAAATTGTCACACTTAAAATCCCATTTTTTTCAGTTATTCATAGCGCATTGTCTCTGCTGGAGATATTTTTGCAACAAACCATGATGGAAGAATAAGACAGAAATATATGACTACAACTGTTGCTGTATTAAGTATGAGGATTGATTGCCAGTTGATTTCAACTGGGACGAAATCAATGTAATAAGAATCGGCATCAAGAGGGAGGAAATGCCATTTGTCTTGCGCCCAAAGAATGGTTAACATAAGGATATTTCCTATGAGCAAGCCGGTCAATGCCACACGAACAGCCATGTAGATGAACACTCGGCGTACGTTTTTTATCGTGGCTCCCATCGAACGGATGAGACCGATGAAACTCTTTTTATCGAGTATTATAATAAGCATTCCCGAAATCAGCGTGGCGCATGCCACTATTGTCATAAGCACCAATACCACAATTACATTGGTATCGAGTAATGACAGCCATCTGAAATATCCGGCTCCCTGATTGAGGGCATTGTCTACGCGATAATATTTATATAAAAGTCCTGAGGCAAGAGCTTCATTTAGGGTGGCTGTCAGATGATTCGCGTTTTCTTCAAGATTATTGAAATTGTCGGTGGCTATTGTAAGAGATGTCCCTTGTGTCGGGGATACCTCTCCGAGATTTTGGATTAGAGGAAGGTCACCATAAATGAATACATTATCGTAAGTGTCGAAATGAGAATTGAATATGGCGGCAATCTCAAGACGGCGAACGCGAATGGAGCCCGACATAAAATATGTATCTATTTTATCACCTGCCTTGAGATTGAGCTGATCTGCTGCTTTGCGGGAGATGACAATTTTCATTTCCGACCCTTTCTTTGAATAATCTGGAAGTTTTCCTTCCTCTATATTTGAGGCAAGGAATTTTTTCAAAGATTCGCCACGCATGCTTTTGAGATATACTCCCTTGAAATTATCCGGAGTCTTGAGTATTGCAGGGATCGAAGCTTCAAGAGAATAATCGGTGATGTAATCCTGCGAGTCGAGTATTGTTTTCAGGGTTGGAGTGAGCGTGATCAGGTTGGTGTCTTCCGATCCGGCAGGGATGGCATACAGGGTGATATGTGAGTTGAATCCTATCACTTTATCGCGGATCTCGCGTTTGAAACCGAGCACAATAGCAATTGCAGCAAGCATAATGGCTACCGACAAAGCCACTGCTGTGACGGCTACTTTGATAGCGGGGGAGCTGTGTCTGCTGTCGGAGGAGAGTGACAATCGTTTGGCGAGATATAAAGGATAATTCATTTTTACATTTTTATATGCTATGCAGGATTTCATTAATTTTCCGGAGTTCCCAGAATGCAACAGCCGAAGCTGCTGCCACATTTAAGGAGTCGACTCCATTTGCCATCGGTATTTTTACAACATAATCTGCAGTATCGATTATTGAAGTAGACAATCCTTCTCCCTCTGTGCCCATGACGATGGCAAGGTGTGGCTCTGATTTGAGTATAGGCGAGTCGAGATCAATTGAATTGTTTCGCAATGCCATCGCCACAGTCTTGAATCCTAATTCTTTCAATCTGGCTGTGGGATTTGTAGAGGTTGTCCACGGCACAAGAAAGACCGCTCCCATCGATACGCGGATAGCGCGTCGATTAAGTGGATCGCAACAATCATCTGAAAGGATCACGGCATCGATTCCCAATGCCGCAGCCGAACGGAAGATTGCTCCGATATTTGTGGTGTCGCACACACTTTGTAGAATGACGACACGTCGGGCACTGCTGCATATCTCTTCTAAATTTCTCGGCTCCGGGCGTCGAAACGCGCATAACACGCCTCGCGTTAGGGTGTAACCTGTGAGTTTTGCCAATGTCTCCCGTTCTCCTGTATATACCGGCATGTCTGGATAACCGGCTATTATGTCGGCAGCATCTCCTTCAATATGTTTCTTTTCGCACAATAAAGAAAGAGGTTGATGCCCAGCACCGAGAGCAACCCTTATCACCTTCGGACTCTCGGCAATAAACATGCCTGCTTCGGGATGAAGGTCATTCCGAAGTTGAGCTTCGGTGAGGGATGCAAAAACTCTCAGCTCAGGCGCGGATATATCGGAAACGGGGAAAAGCAAGGGTGGTTAATAATTAATGGTTAATAATTAATAATTTAGAAGACAAACTGGAGGCGAGCCTGGATTATGTTGACACCACGAGGTTCGCATGCAGATGAATTGCGCACGTCGGTGTATGAATAACGCAGACGAGCTATCATATATTTATTTATATAATAGTTCAAGGTTACATTCCAGTCGCTGGAAATCCCACCATCGATGCCGGCGGCGTTTGTATCGGCATTTGTATAATCATAACCGGCAACAAGTTCAAGCGACTTGGGAGAGGGGAGAGCCAGAGCTCCCTCTGCTTCTGAATAGCGATATTGTTTGTCGCCCAAAAGTAGGCAGCGCACCATTCCGTAGGTTCCGACAGCATGATATGAGGGTATTCCGTTATGTCTGGGTACTTTCATATAATAAAACTGCGATTCAAGGGCAAAACGATCTTTTGCAAGTGTGATTTCAGGTGAAAGTTTCCAATCTCCCACTGCGTTTGTGACTTCCGCTTCCAGCATCGGGACTTTGCTGACTGTTGTCGGGAACGATGCAGAAAATGTTCGGAAACCTTCAGATGCTTCCTCATCCCCCATGTCATTGATCAGCCGGGTATGTGAGGCGGTTTCGTAAGAAACTGATCCACCTATATGCACTATTGCCCCGGGCTTTGCTATTGGATGCCATACGCCGCGCACTGCACCACCTGCACTGACTTTGCCTTGCTCCGTGGAACTTAGTGTCAAGGATCTGCCGCCCACAAACGCTGTGGCGCTGAGAAAATACGATGGATTATATCGTGTGTATCCGATTCCTATTTTACGGCTGGTTGTGCGGAAAAATGTTTCTGACACCTGAGATATCATGCCGGGCTTATAGGATGCGGAACCACCGCCACGTATACCGAACTGCGGAATAAAATATCCGAGACGCAGGAAATCTTTTTCTCCAAGATTCCTCTGAATGTATACATCCTTCATTCCGATCTTGCCATAGGAATATCCGATTTCCACGCGCGCCATCCATTTGTCATATACTGCTCTCACACCGGCTCGGATTTCAGGGAGAGAAGCGCCGTTGCTGAAGCCGTCTTTTGATGGAAAATACAATGCCCCATCAACGTGCACACGTCCGATAGGTGTAACGTTAATCTTATTTTGTGCAGACGCAGAAAACAGTGAAGAGAAGAGTGTGATAAATAATGTGAATGTTAATGTGTGTCTAATTTTCATGCTAACAGAAAATATATTTTTAAACAGCTTTTTAATTCATCACAAAGTTAACAAAAAATTTGGAGGAATATTTAACAAATAGTAAATTTGCAGATGAACTTGTCGAAACTTAATTTTTTCTTAACAAAGAAAAAATGCAGGGTCAAGATTCAAAAATGTATTCATCTTAAACCTAATATATTCATGGAACAAGAATGCCAAAAGACGTGTCTGCACGACCGTCATGTTGCCTTAGGGGCATTAATGTCGCCTTTCGCCGGATTCGACATGCCTATACAGTATGCCGGTATCACGGAAGAGCACAACGCTGTTCGTCAGCATGTAGGTGTGTTTGACGTAAGCCACATGGGAGAAGTTCGCGTAAGTGGTCCAGATGCCTACAGATTCGTGAGTCATATTTTCGTCAATGACGTTACGGGAGCTCCCGACGGTCAGATTTTTTATGGCATGATGTGCTATGAGAATGGCGGCACGGTGGATGACCTTCTCGTATATAAAGTTAACGATCAAGAATATTTTCTTGTTATCAATGCTTCCAATATTGACAAGGATGTGGCGTGGATTCGTCAGAATGCAGAGGGTTTCGATGTGAAGATTGAAGATCAGAGTCCTTATTACGGAGAAGTTGCTGTGCAGGGTCCCGAGGCGGAAGCCGCCATGGAAAATATTCTTGGAATCAAGGTCAAAGATATTCCTTTCTATAATTTCAAGACATTTAATCTTGACGGGGAGGAAGTGATAGTTAGCCGCACGGGTTACACCGGTGAGGATGGTTTCGAAGTTTACGGAAGTCATGATTTCACCCGCAAGGTCTGGGACAAACTGATGGACGGTGGCGTGCAACCTTGCGGTCTCGGTTGCCGCGATACACTCCGTTTCGAAGTCGGTCTTCCTCTTTATGGCGACGAATTGAGTGCTGACATCACACCGATTGAGGCAAGTCTGAGCATGTTTGTTAAACTTGACAAACCTGAATTTATCGGCAAGGAAGCTCTTGCTGCTCAGAAGGCGGATGGCGTTAAGCGTCGCATTGTCGGTCTTGAACTTGAAGGAAATGCAATCCCACGCCATGGTTATCCTGTAGAGGTGAATGGAGAGCAGGTAGGTGAGGTCACAACCGGATATCGCTCGATTTCCACCGGCAAGAGCGTGGCAATGGCTATGATCAATAAACCCTACGACAAGTTGGGAACGGAAGTTGAGGTGCGTATCCGCAAGAAGACCTTCCCGGCTAAGGTGGTGAAGAAACGTTTTTACGATAAAAATTATAAAAAATAAAAAGATATGAGTAAAGTTATTGAAGGTCTGCGTTACGCAGAATCACACGAGTGGGTAAAAGTTGAAGGCGACATCGCCGTAATCGGTATCAGCGACTACGCGCAGCATGCGCTTGGCAATATCGTATATGTTGATATGCCCGAAGTTGGTGATGAGGTGACAGCAGGAGAGGATTTCGGTGCTGTGGAGTCAGTGAAGGCTGCCAGTGATCTCATTTCTCCGGTATCAGGCGAGGTCGTGGAGATCAATGAAGAGCTCGAAGATGCTCCGGAAGCTGTCAATGCCGATGCATATGAAAACTGGATCATCAAGGTGAAGATGTCTGATCCTTCAGAGGTGGATGCGCTTCTTGATGCTGCCGCTTACGAAAAACTTTGCGAAAATGAGTAACAGATTCATCCCTCATACCGAGGAAGACATCCGCGCAATGCTCGACCGTATAGGCGTGCAGAGCGTGGATGACCTCTATAACGATGTTCCCGCTGAAGTGATCTTCAAGGAGGATTACGCTATTCCGTCGGCAATGTCAGAAACGGAGCTTCGTCGCCATTTCCGTGAATTAGGTGCGAAGAACCGTCAGCTCAAGGTATTCGCGGGTGGAGGTGTCTATGACCATTATTCTCCTTCCGTAATCTCTCATCTTCTTTCTCGCAGCGAATTTTACACAGCCTACACTCCATATCAGCCTGAGATTTCGCAGGGCACGCTTCAGTATATATTCGAATATCAGAGCATGATCAGCGAACTCACCGGAATGGAATCCACCAACGCATCGATGTATGACGGTGCTACATCTGCCGCTGAGGTGATGTTTATGATGGTTGCATCAGTGCGCAAGAAGAACCGTGTGCTTCTTTCAGCCACACTTCCGGAAAACGTGCTTGAAGTTGTCAGGACTTATGCAAAATTCCATGGCGTAGACTTGACAATGATTCCGGAGAAAGATGGTGTGACTGATTTCGAGAAAATGGAGATGGAGTTGCGTGCAGGTGATGTGGCTGGTGTTTTGCTGCCATGTCCTAACCGCTATGGCATTGTAGAGGACTTCTCCGGTTTTGCGGATGCCATCCACGAAGTGAAAGCCATGATGGCAATATATGCCGATCCTTCTACATTGGCTGTGCTCAAATCGCCGGCTGAATGGGGTGCGGATGTTGCATGTGGCGATGGTCAGACTCTTGGAATGCCGATGCAGTTTGGCGGTCCGTATCTTGGTTTCATCTCCTGCAAGAGCCATATGCTTCGCAAGATGCCCGGACGCGTGGTGGGAGCCACAAAGGATGCATCGGGAAAACGTTGCTATGTTCTTACGCTTCAGGCACGCGAACAGCACATACGTCGGGAGAAAGCAACCAGCAATATTTGTTCCAATCAGAGTCTTATGGCTCTTTATGCCACCATATATCTTTCTCTTATGGGTGAAAAGGGTCTGGTAGAAGTAAATAAACTCTCTGCCGACGGTGCCCATTATCTCTACGGCAAGCTTGTGGGAAGCGGGAAATTTGTTCCGGCATTCGATAAGCCATTCCTTAAAGAGTTTACCCTTAAGACTGATCTTGATGTCAAAGCCATGAATGCCCGTCTTCTTGAGAAAGGTTTCATGGGTCCGCTTGATCTTGGAAACGGAATGGTTGAATTCGCAGTGACTGAAAACCGCACCCGTGAGGAAATAGATGAATTTGTCAACGTAATTCTGGAGGCCTAAGAGGAAGTAAAGATGAAATATTACGATAAGTTGATATTTGAAGTGTCGCGTCCCGGACGCAAGGGTTATGAACTTCCTGCCAACGGATACGATACAGACGGTCTCGCAGCTATCTCCACGGCTCTTCTCCGCAAGGATAAACCGGAGCTTCCGGAGGTTAGTGAGCTGGATGTTGTGAGACATTACACAAACCTCTCCAATAAGAACTTCGGGGTTGACACAGGTTTCTATCCCTTGGGAAGCTGCACGATGAAATATAATCCCAAGATCAACGAGGAGGTTGCCGCGTTGCCGGAGTTTGCTGCCCTTCATCCTCTTCAGAGCGAGGCATCGGCACAGGGAGCGTTGGAACTTTATTATAATCTGCAGCAGGCTCTCGCCAATATTGCCGGTCTGGCAGAGTTCACACTCAATCCTTATGCAGGTGCGCATGGTGAGCTGACAGGACTTATGGTGATGCGTCAGTATCATATCACTCGTGGTGACAACAAACGCACCAAGGTGATTGTGCCGAATTCAGCACACGGAACCAATCCTGCGTCGGCAATGGTAGCCGGTCTTGAGGTCGTGGAAGTGAAATCCAAACCCAATGGCTCTATCGATGTTGAGGATCTCAAGCCTTTACTCGATGAGACTGTTGCCGGAATCATGATGACTAACCCCAATACTCTCGGCATGTTCGAGACGGAAATCTTAGAGATTGCCAAACTTGTGCACGATGCCGGAGGTCTTCTATATTATGACGGAGCCAATCTGAATCCTTTGCTCGGCAAGGTTCGCCCCGGCGATATGGGTTTTGATATCATGCATATCAATCTTCACAAGACCTTCTCCACTCCTCATGGGGGCGGGGGTCCCGGTTCGGGTCCCGTAGGAGTAGCTGCTCATCTCGTGGATCTTCTTCCCGCTCCGAGAGTGGTAAAAGATGCAGATGGTAAATTTCATATTGTCGGAAAAACCGACAAGAGTCTCGGTAGCGTCAGCTCTTTCCTCGGCAATTTCGGCGTGATGATGAAGGCGTATGCCTATATCCTCAGTCTTGGAAAGGAGAATCTCAAAAATGTCGGTCCTATGGCAACCCTTAATGCCAATTACATTAAGGAATCGCTTAAGGATGATTATCTGCTTCCCATCGAAGGTGCCTGCAAGCATGAGTTTGTATTTGATGGTCTGAAGGATAAATCCACAGGGGTAACAACGCTCAATGTCGCAAAACGTCTGCTTGACTATGGTTTCCATGCACCTACGATTTATTTCCCGTTGCTTTTCCATGAGTCAATGATGATTGAGCCGACCGAGACCGAGAGTCTTGAAACTCTTGACGAGTTTATCGAGGTGATGCACAAGGTTGCGAAAGAGGCGCGTGAGAATCCCGACAATGTGAAGAATGCACCTCTCACAACAGCTATCTCTCATCCTGATGAAACAACGGCTGCAAAGAAACCGATTCTTTCTTATCGTCAACTGAAAGCTGATCAAGATGCATAGCGATCTTATAATAATAGGAGCCGGACCCGGGGGGTATGAAACCGCCCTGGGTGCGGCACACCGTGGCAAAACCGTGACTCTTTTCAATGGCGGTGCTCTCGGTGGAACATGCCTCAACGAAGGATGCATACCGACGAAATGCCTTTGTCGTGACTCTGAGATGGTGATGCAGTTCAAAGAGTCAGACAAATTCGGTATTGAGGATTTCTCTTTCTCTGTCGACTTCAATAAAATAATCTCACGTAAACGTGAAGTCACCGACCAGCTTCGCGATGGAATTGCTGTAATGCTGAAACAGGCAAAGGTTAACGTGGTGGACGCTATGGCTAAATTCAAGGATGACCACACAGTGGTTGCCGGAGATGAGGAGTATACCGCCGACAATATCATAATCGCCACCGGAAGCGTCTCGAAATCGTTGCCTATTCCCGGTCATGATCTCGAATGCGTGAAGGATTCGACCGATATGCTGAATATCGAATACATACCTGCTTCTCTTACCATCATTGGTGGAGGGGTGATCGGCATGGAGTTCGCATCGATTTTTGCAGGACTTGGTTCGAAAGTCACCGTTATCGAGTTTATGAAACAGATTCTGCCACCTTTTGATTCAGACATAGCGAAGCGTTTGAAGCAGACCTTGTCGAAAAGAGGCGTGGAGATCATAACCGGTGCGGCTGCCAAGAAAATCGAACAGAATGAAGATTATGAGGTTGTCGTGACTTATGAGGCAAAAGGGAAGGAACAGACTGTGGTAAGTTCCGATCTGTTGATGGCAGTAGGTCGTGCGCCGCGGGTTGAAGGACTTGACCTTGAGGCGACAGGTGTGGAATATTCTCCCAAGGGTATTCCTGTAGATGACAATATGCGCACAAATGTGAAGCATATATATGCCATCGGGGATGTGAATGCACGTATGATGCTTGCGCATGTGGCTTCTTTCCAGGGACAGCGAGCCTTGAATGCAATAGATGGCAAGATTGATAATATTAGATTTGATATTATACCTTCAGCTGTTTTCACCACGCCCGAATGTGGCATGGCAGGCTTAACGGAAGAGGAATGCAAGGCACGCGGCATGGAGATCGTGTGTGGTAAAAGTTTCTATCGCGCCAATGGGAAAGCGCTTGCCATGGGTGAGAGCGAAGGCCTTTGCAAATTGATTTTCGATAAGGGAACACACAGGTTGCTTGGCGCGCATATCATGGGTGCAGATGCAGCGCTGCTTGCGCAGGAGGCGGTGGATCTTATGAATGCCAATGCAACTGCTGAATCAATCCGTGAGATTGTGTTCGGTCATCCTACGCTCAGCGAAATCCTTCTCACTGCAGCCCACATCTAAAATTGCACACTTTAAAAAGCAATGTGAATAAAACATTGCGCACTCTTTAACAGAGTGCGCAGTGTTTTATCTTTTTATTATCAATTGTTTGGATATTTGAAAAATATTTTAGAATTTTGTGAACCGCAAGAGCTAAACACCCGTTTGCTTAAATGAGATTTCACAAAAAACACTGTTGCTATAATGTTTCGTGATCTCAGAGTATGTTTACTTTTCTTATGATTAAATATACCCTCAAAAAAGAATAAAACAGCGTAAATTAAGGTTGGAATTATGGTTGAACGTTTTTTGAAAAAAAGCGATTTTGATTCGCTTGAGGATTTCAGGGCTAACTATCATGTTGAAGTGCCTGAGAATTTCAATTTCGCATATGATGTTGTTGATAAATGGGCTGAGGAGGATCCCGATAAACCGGCTTTACTTTGGACCAATGAAAGGGGTGACGAACGTCAGTTTTCGTTTGCTGATATGAAAGAGGCATCAGATAAGACGGCTTCGTTTTTCCAGAGTCTTGGAATCGGCAAGGGCGACAAAGTGATGTTAATACTGAAGCGTCGTTATCAGTTCTGGTTCTCTATTCTTGCTTTGCATAAGTTGGGAGCAATCTGCATTCCTGCCACGCATCTACTCACCGAGAAGGATATTGTGTATCGTTGCAATGCTGCAAAAATTAAAGCCATAGTGGCGGTGGGCGATGAAATAGTAATAGAACATATTCAGAAAGCATTGTCTAAGTGTCCCACTGTAGAGAGCTGCATATCCACAGGTCCGCTTGTTCCAGAAGGTTGGTACGATTTCGATTCCGGCATGGAGAGTGCCAAACCGTTCCATCGTCCGTTACTTCCGAATCGGAATGAAGATCTTTCACTGCTATATTTCACCTCGGGCACAACCGGCGAACCGAAAATGGTTGCTCATGATTTCCTATATCCTCTTGGGCATATTGTGACTGGAAAATACTGGCATAATCTTGATGAGACATCTCTGCATCTCACTCTTGCCGACACGGGCTGGGGAAAAGCAGTGTGGGGAAAACTCTACGGGCAATGGTTTTCCGGCGCGAATGTATTTGTATATGATTTCGACAGGTTCCATCCTTCAGATTTGCTTGGAATATTCGAAAAATACAACATCACATCCTTTTGCGCACCTCCTACCGTTTATCGTTTCCTGATTCTTGAGGATGTATCAAAATATGATCTTTCATCATTGCGCTACTGCACCACTGCCGGCGAGGCAATGAATCCGAGTGTATTTGAGAAATGGAAAGAACTTACAGGTCTTGATATCAAAGAGGCTTTCGGTCAGACGGAGACCACGCTGACTATAGGCACTTTCCCTTGGATGGTGGCGAAGCCTGGCTCAATGGGTGTGCCCAATCCGGAATACGACATAGATCTTATCAATGCCGATGGAGAAAGTTGTAAACCAGGTGAACAGGGTGAGATTGTAATATATACAAATCGCCGGCGTCCGTTGGGATTGTTCCGGGAATATCTTTATGATCCGGAGCTCACACGTCAGGCACATTCCAACGGAGTGTACCACACGGGCGATGTTGCAACTCGCGATGAAGATGGATATTTCTGGTTTGTAGGCAGGGCTGACGACGTGATAAAATCATCAGGATATCGTATTGGTCCGTTTGAGGTGGAAAGCTCTTTGATGACCCATCCGGCTGTTGTAGAATGTGCGATCACCGGTGTGCCGGATCCTATTCGCGGACAGATTGTGAAAGCAACCATCGTTCTTGCCGATGAATGGAAAGATAAAATAGGCGACGACTTAGTGAAAGAATTGCAGGATCATGTGAAACATACCACTGCGCCTTATAAGTATCCGCGCCAGATAGAATTTGTTGACGAACTTCCGAAAACCATCAGCGGCAAGATACGCCGCGTGGAGATCCGTTCGAGTCAGGCGAATCCGCGTGCTCATGCAAGTTGATGGAAATTAGGTAGTTGATAAGATTTTTATGTCTCGAGTGAGCAATACGAGACAAAGATTGTTATCAATATAGAAGGCGGCATTCATCGTCTTCTATATTGATAACAATCTTTTATGGCTATAATGAAAATAATACTTGTGGTTATGCTCATGCTTGCGATGGTCGTGATTCTTCTTGGAATCGGTCATCTGTCAAACGGAAGTTTTGACACGGATGCCTCCGACATCGACAAGTTGAGGGATGAGGTTGATAACCGCGAGGAGGTGATTTCCAAACGCAGCATATTTCATGAATTTCTTGAAGGAACACGAAAGGAGAAACTGAACAGAAGATAGCAGCAACTAAACTGTTTCCAAAATTATAAAAGAAAAGGCAAGATGGAGAGGGTGAAGAAAATATTGAAATTCTTGATTCCATTGGTCTTTTCTGTGCTTCTGATATGGTGGCTTTTCAGAAAAGTCAATTTCCAGCAGGTAATGACCATTATACGTGGAAATGTGGATTACCGATGGCTCCTTGTCGTGATGGTGATAGTTGTGTTGTCGCATTGCATCCGTGGAATCCGCTGGGGCTATCAGCTTAGAGCCGCAGGCATAGGCAATGTGCCGACAATGTCGCTTTGCTGTTCAATTTTCGGAGCGTATGCCTTGAATCTACTTGTTCCCTATATGGGAGAGGCATGGCGAATTGTGTATATTGCAAAGCGTCAGAATAAACCGATATCAACTGTTCTTGGCACCGATATAGGAGATCGCATTTCGGATGCTGTGGTAGTGGTCTTGCTCCTGATTCTTGCGCTTGTCGTAGGACATTCCTATATTATTGCGTTTTTGGATCATTATTCTGTAGGCAAGAAATTGCTGCATATGGTCTCCGATCCATATTTTTGGATAAGCATATTCGCAGTCCTCGCTTCCGGGATAGCATTGTTTTATGTTTTCAGAAAAACAGCATGGGAGCAGAAGCTTATTGTTTCTCTTAAAAGAATATGGCTGGGCTTCAAAGTCCTTTTTACCATGAAGGGGCGCTGGGCTTATCTCTGGTTGACATTGGGCATTTGGGTGTGTTATTATCTTGAAACATATATAGGCTTTCTTGCATTTCCTTTTACACGCCATCTTATGGCTGAATCCGGCATGGCATGGGGATTGCTGCCAGGACTCATAGCTTTTGTATTCGGCTCAATGAGTATTGCGATTCCAAGTAATGGAGGACTTGGTCCGTGGAATCTTGCCGTGATGTTTGCTTTGTCGCTTTTCGGAATAGCGAATGCAGATGGAGCTGCTTTCTCGCTTGTGATCTGGAGCACGGTTTCGCTTACCCTTGTTTTGCTCGGACTCTATACGCTGTATTATGTTGTGGTGTCGCGCAATCATAGATTTTAGCACTTTCTATTTCTAATTTGGAAGTATTATAAATAAAAGATGTTGCATTAATTTAGGTAAACTTTCATGCGTAAAATGTTGTTTACTTAATAAATGTTAATGATGGCGAGTCTGATACGTCAGGAGCGTCATAAAGAATAGATTGAACCTTATCAAAATTTAGATTATTATGCATTTCACACCCAAAGAGCAAGACAAACTTACCCTTCTGATGGTTGGCATGATCGCTGAGCGACGTCTGCAGAAAGGTCTTAAGTTGAATTATCCCGAGGCTGTAGCCTATATCACAAGCTCGGCTCTTGAGGGAGCAAGAGAGGGAAAGACAGTTGAAGAAGTCATGCATGACGCCTCACAGGTGCTTACAAAAGATCAGGTTATGCCGGGAGTGGCGGATATGATCTCGCTGTTACAGGTAGAGGCAGTCTTCACCGACGGTTCGCGACTGATCTCAATCCACCATCCTATCAAATAAATAATTAAAAAGATAATACTATGGATCCAAATAAAAACACACCTCAGGAAACTTATTCACAGCCTGATGGAATATTCCCCGGAAAACCGGATATCGCTTATCCCAATACTCCTGGATTTACACCAAAGGATTATGTTCCCGTAGGCGGGGTGATTCTCGCCGACACCCCCATCGAGTATAATGCAAATCGCCGCACAGCCAAACTCGTTGTGCGCAACACTGGTGACCGCCCGATTCAGGTTGGTTCTCATTTTCATTTTTTTGAGACAAATCGTTATCTTGAGTTTGACCGTCCGAAAGCTTACGGATGTCATCTCAACATTCCGGCTACTACTGCCATTCGCTTTGAACCGGGGGAGGAAAAGGAAGTGGAAGTTGTGGCGTATGCCGGCAAGCGCAGGGTGATCGGTTTTGATGATCTGGTTAACGGCTATACAGGTCTTGAGGATACTCCGACATATTATCCGAAACGCACGGAAGCTATCCGTCGTCTTGGAGAATATGGTTACAAGACTGTTTCCGAAGAGGAGGCAGAAGCAGAATATACAGATAACGAAATAAAAAAATAATCCGCCATGGCTACTATATCAAGACAAGAAAACAATATGCTCTTCGGTCCGACCGTGGGCGATAAAATCAGACTCGGCAACACTGATCTGTATGTAGAGATAGAAAAAGACCTTCGCACATTTGGTGACGAGGCTGTCTATGGCGGTGGCAAGACACTGCGCGATGGTATGGGACTCGCTAATGAATGCTCCTCAGGTGCAGGAAGTCTTGACCTCGTGATTACTAACGTTACCATTATTGACCCTGTTTTGGGTGTGGTTAAGGCAGACGTGGGTATTAAGGATGGTAAGATTGCAGGAATAGGAAAGGCTGGTAACCCGAATGTGATGCAGGGTGTTTCTCCTGATCTTGTTACGGGACCTTCAACAGATGCAATATCAGGAGAACATCTGATTCTGACAGCTGCCGGTATTGACGGTCACGTTCACATGTGTGCACCTCAACAGGCATATGATGCTCTTTCAAACGGTATCACGACTCTTGTAGGTGGAGGAGTGGGTCCTACTGATGGAACAAATGGGACCACAATTACTTCCGGAGCATGGAATCTTAAGAGAATGCTTCAGTCGTTTGATGCTCTTCCAATCAATATCGGTCTTTTAGGAAAAGGGAATTGCGCATGCCGCGAGAATCTCGAGAATGAGATGGTGGCAGGAGCCTGCGGATTCAAGATTCATGAAGACTGGGGTGCAACTCCGGCAGCGATACGCACATGTATGTCGGTTGCTGATAACTATGATGTGCAGGTGGCTATTCACACAGATACCCTGAATGAATCAGGGTATGTGGAGGATAGCATTGCTGCTATTGATGGAAGAACAATCCATACATACCACACTGAAGGTGCAGGTGGTGGTCACGCTCCCGACCTTCTGAAGGTTGCGTCGCTGATGAATGTGTTGCCGTCGTCCACCAACCCGACTCTTCCATTCGGCATCAACTCTCAGGCTGAGCTTTTCGATATGATTATGGTTTGTCATAATCTGAATCCGAATATTCCGTCGGATGTTGCGTTTGCTGAAAGCCGTGTGCGTCCTGAGACGCAGGCAGCTGAGAATGTATTCCATGATCTGGGTATTCTTTCCATGGTCTCTTCCGATTCTCAAGCAATGGGTCGAGTAGGCGAGTCGTTCATGAGAACGTTCCAGATGGCTTCGTATATGAAGCAGGTAAGAGGTAAACTTCCCGAAGATTCAGATTCAAACGATAACTTCCGTGTGCTTCGTTATCTCGCTAAGATTACAATCAACCCAGCTATCTGTTATGGCATTTCCGACGTGCTCGGTTCTATCGAGAAAGGTAAAATGGCGGATCTTGTGCTTTGGGAGCCTGCATTTTTCGGTACGAAACCTCAGCTGGTGATCAAGGGTGGTCTTATCAACTGGGCTAACATGGGTGATACGAATGCTTCGCTCACGACTCCGCAGCCTAAGATCATGCGTCCGATGTATGGTGCTTTTGGAGAGGCATTGTTCAACTCACGTATCTCATTTGTGAGTCGAGCTGCTGTAGAAGCCGGAATCAAGGAGGATTATGGATTGAAGAGTATTGTATATCCAGTTCATGGTGTGCGTCAGCTCACCAAAGAGTCCATGCTCCGCAACACCGCTACTCCTAATATCGAAGTTAATCCCGAGACGTTTGAGGTTACTGTTGATGGCTATCCTGCGACTGTTCCGCCGGCAAAAGAGCTCTCGCTGGGTCAACTTTACTGGTTCAGCTAACGAAGATTTTGATTATATAATTTATGTCGGATTGTCTTATCGTGGCAATCCGACATTTTTTTAACATTTAATTAAGCAAAACACGACGGGAATTGTTATAAAGTCAGATAGGAGCTGATAAATATTGCCAGCTCTTGATTCCATAGAAATTACTATATCTAAGGTTACGAATTATGAAAGTATATACCGAAATTATCGGGAACATGAACAAAGATCCCGAATGGAAGGAAAAGCTCCATGATGCAGATATCGATTATATCTTCCTTGACCAGTGGACGGCACAGAAGAGCCGTTTTCTCGGGAAAGGTGTCAGCGGCACGGAGTATCCTATTGCTTTGAAAAG
The DNA here is from genome assembly GCA_910585285.1 of uncultured Muribaculaceae bacterium. Lineage (GTDB taxonomy): Bacteria > Bacteroidota > Bacteroidia > Bacteroidales > Muribaculaceae > Lepagella. The sequence continues at coordinate 28,175 of CAJUDL010000014.1, read as the reverse complement.
ACACACTCAAGTTGTGGATGGTGATGTCATTGACTACGATTCTGAGACCAAAAAGGCATCGGTTCTTAAGATTGAGCTCAGTCCGGTGCTTGTAATCGATATGGGTGCCTTGGCTGATAAGGATCATGATACAATCATACGTCGCTCAGTGGAATTGGGTCATGCCATAGGCAACCAGCATTGGCCAGCCGTTGTGAAAGGAACCAAGGTGTATGTCCCTCTCACTGTCGACAAGAAGGTTATGCTAAGTGTCATGGAGACGCATAATCTTGAGGGTATCACTTATGAATTTCAGAAGGGATTGGAGATCATTCCGTATCTCGCTCCTCACGAAATACGCCGTCTTTTCGGAGGTGCCGGTCACGACAGCCATGGTCTTGGCGAGCATCACCATCATCCAACCTCTCATATTCATCTTGATGAAAACGGAATAGCCCATGAGCATACACACTGATGCAGACATGTCCGCGATTTCGCGACTGCTGCAATTCACTGATTCGACATTTCCTGTAGGCACGTTCTCATTCTCCAATGGATTGGAGACAGCCTCGTTCGAACATCTTGTGCACGATGCTCCGACTCTTCATGCCTTCACGGCTTCGCAGGCGTTGCAAGCGGCATATAGCGACGGAGTGGCGGCGCTGCATGCACACCGAGCATTCCTAAGGGGTGATTACGATGCCATTGCGGAGGCTGACAGAATGTTGATACTCTTTAAGATGAATGATGAGGCACGCATGATGCTGAAGCGAATGGGAAAGAAATTTGCGGAATTGATGGCGAAGCTTTTCAGCAACGATATTGTGAGCCGATGGCTTCAGGATATAAAAGAGGAAAAGGTGCCGGGCACATTCCCTGTGGCTCAGGGAATAGCATATGCAGCTGCCGGAGTTGATGAGAAGGCGCTCTTTTGCGCACATCAGTATGGCGTTATAAACATGGTGCTTTCAGCTACTTTACGTTGTGTGAGGGTATCTCATTATGAGACACAGAAGATACTTTTCGATCTTTCGGAGAATGTGGAAAAACTCTATGAAGAGGCTTCACAGATGGAACTGAAAGATATGAACGCATTCTTCCCCGAACTTGATATCCTCGCTTCGCTCCATGAGAAAGGGAATATGCGAATGTTCATGAATTAAAGATGAATTTTATTGCACATTCTCCATTAAACATTTCACATTAAACATTATCAGACAGATGTCACAGACTTGTAGAATAGGAATAGGGGGACCTGTAGGTTCCGGCAAAACGGCTCTTATTGAGGCGATAACTCCGCGTCTTCTTGAACGTGGAAAAAAGGTGTTGATTATCACTAATGATATTGTAACCACGGAAGATGCCAAGCATGTTCGCAAAACGCTTAAGGGTATCCTTCATGAAGACAAGATTATTGGTGTGGAAACGGGAGCTTGTCCTCACACTGCTGTGCGCGAGGATCCGTCGATGAATATCGCAGCGGTCGAGGAGATGGAAGAGAAGTTTCCCGAAACGGATATAGTGTTGATAGAATCGGGAGGAGACAACCTCACTCTTACGTTCAGTCCGGCTCTGGTTGACTTCTTTATATATGTCATTGACGTTGCTGCCGGCGATAAGATTCCGCGTAAGGATGGTCCCGGCATTTCACAGAGCGATATCCTTGTGATCAACAAGACTGACCTCGCTCCTTACGTGCATGCTTCGCTTGAAGTGATGGATCACGATTCGAAGCTCATGCGTCCCGGCAAACCATTTGTGTTTACCAATTGCATGACTGGAGAGGGTATAGAGGAATTGGTTGACCTCATATTCAAGATGGCGCTGTTTGACAGCGATAAATGATAGACATATGATCAAGAACGATAGATTTAAGACTTCCTCCGTGCCTGAGGTGGATTTTTCATCAGCGCGAGAGATGCAGAGATATTTGCAAGAGCCCGAACAGATGTATGTCGGTGCTCCCGGCAAACACGGATATTTGCGTCTCGGTTTCGAGTTGGATTCTGACGGGAAAAGTATCTTGCGCGACATTGACCGTCGTGTGCCATTAATTGCCCAGCAAGAGTTGTACTTTGATGAAGAGATGCCTCAGATGCCGTGTCTTTATATTCTGTCGTCAGGTGGTCCGAATGTCGACGGAGACCGTTATCAGCAAGACATCACTGTTAGGAAAAATGCGTTAGCATGGATTTCAACCGGTGCTGCAACCAAGCTTGCTGAAATGAGATATAATTATTCGGGAATGATTCAGAATATTGTTCTGGAGGAAGGTGCATATCTTGAATTCATGCCCGAACCTATTTATCCTTGTCGGCACACACGTTTTATTTCCGACACCCGCATTTGCGTCGATTCCTCGGCAACGTTGTTTTATTCGGAGATTTACATGGGAGGGAGGAAATACTATAAAGAAGGTGAACTGTTTGAATACGACATACTTTCTGTTTGCAGCCATGGCGAGCGTCCAGACGGTGAACAGCTTTTCAGAGAGAAATTCGTGATCGATCCGAATGTAACCCCAGTGCGACAATTGGGAATAATGGGCAGATTCGATGTCTTTGCCAACGTGATTGTCATGACTCCCAAGGCACATGCCGACAAGATATATGAATCCACAGAAGCCTTTATTGATCGCGACAAGATGATTGCCTGTGGCATCACGCATCTTCCCAATGATGCAGGGCTGCTGTTCAAAGTATTGGGAATGGAACCCGGACCGGTAAAAAAGATTGTCCGCGACTTCTGCTCGCGCGTGCGCCAGCAAGTAAAGGGGCATCCCGTTCCCCCCGAATTCCCGTGGAGGTAACGGCATACGGGGCACCAAGGTGCCTTCACTCAACCGGCTGCGCATACATTCTTCCTTTTTGTTGGAAAATTTTTTATTGGAATTGAAAATTTTTTTGAAGCGACATTTATTGTCGCTTTCGCTTTTTAACTTTGCCATATGAAATCATCAATATCCCAACTTTTACGATTAATGGTGACCGTGAGTATTATTGAAGAAGCTCATGGTCATGCCGATACTGACTTTATTTTTAATCGTTTGGAACGGTCATGCAGATGGCGCAACATTCCGTATCCCTCCACAGATGGAGCTAGGAAACGATTGTTGCAGCGTGATATCCAAACGATTTCAGAGATAATGTACATCGACATCAAGAATGTCCGGAATAAAGGTTATATGATAGTCAATCGGGATGAATATGCACCACTTGACTTCGAAAAACTTTTTTCTGATTTTGATTTGTTGACTGCGGTTCAACCGGACACTAAAATAAACAGTTTCATCTATCCGGATCATCACAGAGGTAAGGGCGTGTCTAATCTGTATCCTCTTTTGATGGCTGCTAAAAAACGGGAGACGGTTTCATTTTCCTATAAGCTCGTGAGACATGGAAATAAAGAAGCTAAGTACGAAGTTGAACCGTATTTCTTAAAAGAAAATCAGCAGCGATGGTATCTCATCGGCAAGACAGATGGAAAGATTAAATTGTTTGGACTTGATCGTATTTCAGATTTGGAATTTACCGGGGTCACTTATAAATATGATTCGAGTATTTCCGCTTCGGATATGTTTGATGACAGTTATGGGATATGGAATGCGCCGGAGATACCTGTTGAGAAAATAGAATTACGCTTCAGTCAACTCGATGGGGAATTTTTAAAAGGCGTTCCATTACACCATTCCCAACGTATTTTAGTGGATAATGAAAATGAATTTAGAATAGAATTGAATTTGCGTATCACTAACGATTTTGTAATGGCTCTACTTTCAAGAGCAAATTCCTTGGAAGTAATAAGCCCATTGCATCTGCGTGAACGCATAAAAAACATATGTGAGATCTGCGCTAAACGCAATAACTAATTTAAGTTTCGCAAGCTTCAACTTAAAGTTTAAGAGTTTATAAGTTTAAAAGTTTATCTGGTTTGACTCTGAAATAATTTCGCGACAAACCAATAAACTTATAAACTGCGCACTGCGCGATAAACTTATAAACTTCAACTTTTCGCTTGCGAAAGTTGAATAACTAAAAATAAACTATATGGAAGAGATTAAAGTATTACAAGAGAATGGATTCAAAGGTTTTACAAGTGTGGAAAACCTGAAATCAAATCATGAATGTATTCCTCCGGTTGGAGGAGTATATGTAGTTGTCCGAGACACTGAAGATGCTCCGGAATTTCTTGAGAAAGGCACAGGCGGATTTTTTAAAGGTAAAAATCCCAATGTAGGCATAGAGGAACTTGAAGCGAACTATGTAGGTTCAAGCCGTATAATGTATATTGGCAAAGGGAATAATCTTAAAAGAAGAATCCGACAATTGCTACAATTTGCCTCCGGTAAGAATATTGGTCACTGGGGCGGAAGATATCTGTGGCAACTTGCCGATTCTGACAACCTTCTTATCGCATGGAAGGAACTTCCGACGACAGAGGATCCGCACAAAGTCGAATCCGAAATGTTGAAAGATTTCTTCGATACTCACGGCAAGCTGCCGTTTGCAAATCTGACACGCTAATCCCATGGGAGTATTACGTGAAGGAAAGAGGTTACGAAAAGGTTATAGGTTATAGGTGATAGGGTAAAGGATAATTGGCGCGCCTCAGATTATTGTGGTGTGCCAATTATTGATTTTGGGTGTAAAGATGATAGAAATAAAATAGTTACAGATTCGGTTTGCGATATTTATTTAAATGATGTAAATTTGTAGATACCATAGATATGCAGGATGATTCTATCCTGCATGGAAATTTTTATCTTAAAAAATCATTTAAATTGTTGAGGTATGATAGATTCGATTCTTGAATTTAATCGCGAGTTTGTAGCCAGGAAGGAATATGAGAAGTATGCAACATCGAAATATCCTGATAAGCGCATAGCAATTGTAACATGCATGGACACCCGTCTTGTAGAGTTGTTACCGGCGGCATTAGGTATAAAGAATGGAGATGTGAAGATGATAAAAAATGCCGGAGGAACTATTACCAATCCATTTGATTCTACTGTCAGGTCCTTGCTTGTTGCCGTATATGAACTTGGTGTGAATGAGATAATGATTATTGGTCATACCAATTGTGGGGTGCAGGGGATGGATGCTAATGAGATGCTTTCGCTAATGCGTAAACGAGGAATATCAGAAGAACATATCACGCTGATGGAGCATTGTGGCATTAATCTCCGAGAATGGCTGCATGGATTTGAAGAAACAGACGCGGCGGTAGCCGAGACCGTGGATTTAGTGAAGAATCATCCTCTTATGCCGGCAGACATAACTGTGCGCGGTTACATCCTTGATTCTGTTACCGGCGAACTTACCGCCCTGTGATATATCAGCTATTGAGGGAGTCGAGGCGTTGCTGCATCTTGGCTTCGGAGGGGTTGTTGCCGGGCTGCCAGAAACGGGAGCCTTCGAGTTCGGAGGGGAGGTATTGCTGCTTCACATAGTTGCCTTCGAAATCATGAGCGTATTTATATCCCTGGTGATAGCCGAGGTCTGCCATCAGTTTTGTAGGGGCATTCCTGAGATGGAGCGGTACGGGAAGATTACCGGTTTTTTCCACTGCATTCAATGCCTCTCCAATTGCCATATATGCAGAATTGCTTTTGGGCGAATTTGCGAGATAGATGGCGCATTCAGATAGGATGATTCGTCCTTCGGGCCAGCCGATTTTGTTCAGGGCGTCGAAGGTGGCATTAGCTAACAGCAATGCATTTGGATTGGCGAGTCCAATATCTTCGGCTGCCAATATCACAAGACGGCGTGCGATAAATGCCGGATCCTCGCCACCGGCAACCATTCTTGCAAGCCAGTATACTGCCGCTTGCGGGTCGCTTCCTCGGATAGATTTGATGAATGCCGAGATGATGTCATAATGCATCTCTCCGTTACGGTCGTATGCGGCAGGATTTTGCTGCAACCTTGAGGTGACAACATCGTCATCGATCACAACGGTTTCTCCATCAGGCGTTGATTGCTCTATGAGGTCAATTATATTGAGAAGCTTGCGGGCATCGCCTCCGGCAAATCTGAAAAGCGCGTCTTTTGATTTTATATCGAACTTACGTTTCTTCAGAACTTCATCTTGCGTAAGTGCCCGCTCAAGGAGATTTTCAAGATCCTCAAGTTCAAGGGGCTTTAGTGTATAAACCTGGGCACGTGAGAGGAGAGGACGAATCACCTCGAATGATGGATTCTCCGTTGTGGCTCCAATAAGTGTAACAGTCCCTTTCTCTACGGCTCCAAGCAATGAATCCTGTTGGGATTTATTGAATCTGTGAATTTCATCGATGAATAAAATAGGACGCCCTTTCACGAACATGCTGCGGGCATCCGCTTCGCACCTCGCCAACACTTCCCTTACCTCCTTTACTCCCGAAGTGACGGCACTGAGAGTATAAAAGGGCACCTCTGTCTGTGATGCCATAATGCGAGCCAGCGTTGTTTTGCCAACACCCGGAGGTCCCCATAGAATAAATGAGTTGACTCTTCCCGTTTCAATCATTCTTCGGATAATGCCCTCGGAACCAACAAGATGAGTCTGTCCGATATAATCTTCAAGAGATCGGGGTCGCAATCTTTCTGCAAGGGGAGTGGTGGTCATAAATAATGTTTAATGTTTAATGGGGAATGTTTAATATATTGCGCGCAGGAAGTTTAATGGCGAGAGGATAGGGTTGAGAGGAGGGATTCGCGGTCAATCTCTCCAAGATTATTTACAACCAAATCGCAATAAGGTTCAATGGCTGAAGCTGGAAGCGTGCCGGCAATACCCACTACATAAGCCCCCGATGCCTGACCAGCCTTGACACCCTGCATTGAATCTTCAAAAACCACGCAGTTTCGCGGATCCACACCGAGCAGTCTTGCACCGAGAAGATATCCTTCCGGATCCGGTTTCGATCTTGTGATTTTGTCAGCGGTGACGAGTTCAGTCATCATCCCTTCAAGTTCGGGAATCTCTTCGCGAAGATGTTCCATCTTTTTGTCATCGCTGCTTGTGACAAGAGCGCGGGGTACATTCATCTCTATTAGCCATGTGACAAAATCTTTGGCACCCGGAAGCCATTCATATTTCATTTCAGCTTCCAGAAGGTGAAGTGTATCTCTCACTTTATCGCCAAGACCATCTGCCTCGTAATATGTGGCAATGATGTTGTCAAGGGTCATTCCCTTGATTCTATGTGGCATATCAGGGTGCTGGGTTGGGAACCGGCGGTGAACCTCACTCCATACACGTGTGTATTCGCTTTCGCTGTCAATGAGGACTCCGTCGAGGTCGAAAAGTGCTCCGATGGTTTTATTCGCCATATTTTAATGTGTTTTGTTGCATATAATAGGTGCAAAATTAGTCAAATTTATTAAATAATGAGTAATTTTGTTGTTTGAAAAGCTATAATTATGATTCAAGATATAAGCATGCGGGTTTCTCCGGCTGTGGCAGCCGAAGAGCAATTATTGAGAGAGGCTGTGCTTCGCGAGATGAAAGTGCCATCTTCCGATGTCAATGATTTCAGAATCGTGAAACGTTCTATCGATGCCCGCAAAAAAAATATAATTGTGAATCTCACCGTAAAGGTGGCAACCGGAAATGACACTCATATTTCTGCGCTGCTTCGACCAGTGGAATTTTCGCCGGTTAAAGAAGACGCTTCGCGGGTAGTAATCGTTGGTGCAGGTCCTGCAGGTCTGTTTGCAGCCTTGAAAGCTATAGAAGCGGGATTCAGACCGATAATTGTTGAGCGTGGGAAGGATGTTGATTCCAGACGTATTGATATTGCCAACATAAGCAGGGAAGGCAAAATAAATCCTAATTCCAATTATTGTTTCGGAGAGGGTGGTGCCGGGGCATACAGCGATGGCAAACTATACACACGTAGCAAAAAAAGAGGGAATGTAGAGGAAGTTTTACAGCTTCTTGTGCAACATGGCGCCCATCCTGATATACTTATCGATGCTCATCCGCATATCGGCAGCGATCGCTTGCCACATGTTATCAAGAATATCCGTCAGACGATTATTGATTGCGGCGGAGAGGTAATGTTTCAGACCAAAGTCGAATCTCTGATTGTAGAAGACGGCGTTGCAAAAGGTGTGGTGGCTGAAGGTAATAAGGAAATAATGGGTGATTCGGTGATACTCGCTACCGGACACTCTGCTCATGATACATTCCGAAGATTGCATTCTGATGGAGTTAAAATGGAATCAAAAGGTATTGCAATTGGTGTGCGTCTTGAGCATCCACAGGCGCTTATCGATCGTCTTCAATATCATTCCGAAAAGGGTCGAGGTAAATATCTCCCGTCTGCCGAATATAATTATGTCACCCAAGTTGAAGGTCGCGGAGTATATTCCTTCTGCATGTGTCCGGGAGGTGTTGTGGTGCCAGCCGGAAGTGCCGAGAATGAGCTTGTTGTCAACGGTATGTCAGCCTCAGCCCGTGCAGGCGAAAAAGCCAACTCCGGGATGGTTGTGGAGATTCGCCCCGGAGATTTCCCGGAATATGAGGAATTTGGATCATTGGAGATACTCCAGCTGCAAGAAGATCTGGAACATAAGTTTTATGAAGAAGCAGGTGAGACTATCAACGCTCCCGCGCAGCGTATGAAAGATTTTACAGACGGCAAGATTTCAAAGACATTGCCCTCCACATCTTATGCTCCGGGTATTCATCCCGTTGATTTCAATCGACTTTTCCCACCGTTTATTTCCTGGCGGTTAAGGGAAGGTTTCAAGGACTTCGGGCGTAAATGCCCCGGTTTCTTGACAAATGAGGCAATCCTGCTTGGTTTGGAATCACGCACATCCTCTCCTGTTAGATTGCCCCGAGACAAAGAGACTCTCGAACACGAAGAAATCCGAAGACTCTATCCGGCAGGAGAGGGTGCAGGGTATGCGGGGGGAATCATCTCTGCAGCTATCGATGGAATCCGCTGCATGGAATCTATTGCAGCCTCTCACCTCTAACCTTTAACTTCTTACCTTTAACCTTTTACTTAAAAAGTTATGGCGACAATACTAAATATAGAAACTTCCGGTAAAACCTGTTCAGTTGCATTGACACGAGAGGGAGTCTTGGAATTTGATCTGGATAATAGTGATGGCATGAAACATGCCGAATTGCTTGCACCATTCGTGGAGCGTGCAATGGAAGAGGTGAAACGCAAAGAATGGAAGCTTGATGCCGTTGCAGTAAGCATCGGACCCGGTTCCTACACAGGTCTGCGTATCGGGCTTTCACTTGCCAAAGGTCTTGCTTTCAGTTTGGGAGTGCCGCTGATCGGAGTCAGCACATTGAAGATTCTCGCCGTGAAAGCTATGTTCCGCAATTTTAACTTCACGGGAGAAGAGATACTTGCTCCGATGATTGATGCGCGTCGCATGGAAGTGTTTACAGGTGCTTATGATTTCGCGTTGAATGCTTTGGACGGTCCGGCACCCATGATTCTCGATGAAAACTCATATGCCTCTTTGCTTGCAGAGCGGGAGGTGTGGTTTATGGGGGATGGCGCGGAAAAAGCCAAGGAAGTTATAAAATCACCCAACGCACATTGGATGGATGGTCTCAATCCAATGGCAAAGGATATGCTTGCCTTGTCGGAGAAAGCATTTAGGGAAGGAGATTTCCTTGATATTGCTTATTCTGTGCCTGAATATCTCAAGGAGTATCAGACCACCACACCAAGATGCAAGATATAATTAGATGAGTTTTTGAAGAAATCTCAACAAATATTGTTATATTTGTAAGTTGAACAATGAAGTGGTTTAAACTTTTTACGAAAAACCAATAAAAGTAAAAAATGTATTCTTCATCATCAATCTTCATTAATATTTTGGTATATTTCCAATATTTCGTCAGTCGCATAGCCCGCTATGCTCCTTCCTCAATATTGAAAATATTCTCAAAATCTTAACGAAGCTTAACGATGAAAAAAGTTTAAATCACTTCAATATAGAACCCAAGATGATACCTTATAATACAGATTTAAAACCGATCACACTGCCAGAGTTCGGAAGGAATGTCCAGGGGATGATAGATTATTGTGTATCCATCCCCGACAGAGAGGAACGCACAAAATGTGCGTTTGCCATAGCCGACATTATGGCAAATCTTTTTCCTGAGCTTGTTGGGGCGGATCATGACTATTCTCAAATCTGGGATCAGATAAACATAATATCCCGTTTTCAACTTGATATTGATTTTCCATGTGATGTGGTGACAGCTGACAAATTGAATCCCAAACCGGAAAAAATCCCCTATACTGCTTCAGCTATGCGTTATCGCCATTATGGAAAGAGCATAGAGAAAATGATAGAGAAGGTTGCGGATATGGAGGATGGAGAGGAGAAGGATATTCTCATCTCCCTCATTGCGCATCATATGAAGAAACTCATGCTCATTCATAATAAGGAGGGAGTTGATGATGCCAAGATACTTCGCGATCTTAAGGAATATTCGCATGGTAAGATAGACCTCGATCCGGAGACATATCTTTTGCATGAATTCAAGGAGGCAACTCCGGTGAACCCGCCGAAAGGCAAAAAGAAGAAAAAATGAGTAGTTTTATAGTAGAAGGAGGACATCGTCTATGTGGCGAGATCAGTCCCAAGGGAGCCAAGAACGAAGCGTTGGAGGTGATATGTGCCACAGTTCTCACCGACGAGAAAGTGACTATTTCGAACCTTCCACGCATTCTTGACGTGACAAATCTCATCAATCTTCTTGCAGAGATGGGGGTGAAAGTAAATTATATTGATGAATCTACCTGTGAATTTCAGGCTGATGCGATCGATATAAATTATATTCAAACTCCTGAATACCGAAAGAAGGCAGCCTCCTTAAGAGGATCCGTGATGATACTTGGTCCGCTTGTTGCCCGCTTCGGACAGGCAGTGCTTCCTAAACCCGGTGGTGACAAAATCGGCCGTCGTCGTCTTGACACTCATTTCTTCGGTCTTCAGAAACTCGGCGCCAGGTTTGAATATGCTACAGAAGTGGGATTGTATCGCATATCTGCTCCAGAAGGACTTCACGGAGATTACATGCTTCTTGACGAGGCTTCGATCACAGGAACTGCGAATATAGTAATGGCAGCTGTTCTTGCTGAAGGTGCCACTACTATTTATAACGCCGCTTGCGAGCCGTATATACAGCAGCTTTGTAAGATGCTTTGCCGCATGGGTGCTGAGATAGATGGAATTGGTTCAAATCTTCTGACAATTCATGGAAAAAAACACCTTGGCGGCACACAACATCGTCTCCTTCCCGATATGATCGAAGTCGGAAGCTTCATCGGTATGGCGGCGATGACCGGATCGAATCTCTTGCTGAAGAATGTCGGAGTCAAGGATCTCGGTCTTATGCCCGAGATTTTTGAAAGGATAGGTATTCATCTTCAGATAGAGGGTGATGACATACGTATAGATCAGAAGGAGATATATGAGATAGAGAATTTCATAGACGGATCAACGCTGACGATTGCGGATGCGCCGTGGCCCGGGCTTTCTCCTGACTTGATAAGTATTTTTCTCGTGGTTTGTACGCAGGCGCGAGGAAGTGTATTGATACATCAGAAGATGTTTGAAAGTCGACTTTTCTTTGTCGACAAACTTTTGGATATGGGCGCGCGCATCATATTATGTGATCCTCACAGGGCTGTCGTGATCGGTTCGGGCCATTTCAATTGCCTTCGAGCCACAGATATGGTTTCACCGGATATTCGTGCCGGTATCGCGATGCTTATAGCTGCGATGGGGGCGAAAGGCACAAGCAAGATCCAGAATATTGGACAAATCGACCGTGGATATGAAAATATTGATCTTCGGCTGAACCGACTTGGAGCAAAAATCATTAGAATAGATGATTGATAATCGACGGGAATGATTGATAAGAATAATCTTATAGAGATAGGAAAGTTCCAGAGAACCCATGCGTTGAAGGGAGAACTGAATGCTATCCTTGATATTCCGGAGGAATATGTTGAGGATGGAAATCCTCTGGTGATAGAGACCGATGGCATTCCGGTGCCGTATTATGCAGAATCCATCCGTCCAAAGGGTGCCACTTCATTTCTCATAAAGCTTGAGGGTGTGGATACCGTGGAAGATGCTACCGAACTGGTCAACAGTTCCATATCCGTACCCAAGGATGTTTTGCAGGAATATGTAGGAGATGTGATGTATGAAGACGATCTTGAGGGATTCAAGGTTGTCGACACCCATTTCGGTGAAATTGGAATATTGGAATATATAGATGATTCGACAGAAAATGAACTGATGGTTGTCAAGACACCGGAAGAAGAGGAAATCTATATTCCTCTTGTCGATGATTTTATTATCAATATAGATGAGGAAAATAAAGAGATTCATACCTCTTTGCCTGAAGGGTTGATTACGCTTAACCGTAAAGAGGAATAAACAGGAAAAGCTATGAGTGAATTGATGAAATATGACGAGGATGACGCTATAAAATTCATCCGTGCCACTCTTCCTCAGGAAGTGAGCGAACGTTATGATGACGATGAAATACTCTACGTGATAGATATTATCTGGGATTGGTATGAGAGAAACGGTTATCTGAAGATAGATGCCGGAGTCACGGAAGAGGAAGAACTTGATGTAGCCAAGCTCACGGCATATGTAGCCAAGGAGATAAAGAAGGATGGCGAAATTGTGATGGATCCTGCCGACATTGACATGATTGTTAAAGGAGAACTTGAATATGAGGAATCGATTGAGGACGTTTTTTAAGAGCTGTCTCGTAGCCTCGGTTTTCTTGCCGGCTCTTTGCGCTGCCGGGGAGACTCCGTTGCAGCGTATAGATGCCCTTGATGAATTGTCATTCCGCGAGATGATAAACAGCGTGGAGCTTGACGGGAAGAGTGCGGATCTTATACGCAAGTTTCAGGAGAAGGAGGGTAGAACACGTCTTTATAACAAGGAATACAATGCGAAAAATTCCTCAATGGTCGAGACCTATCGTAATAAAGAGGTGCTTCTTGTCACAATTCCTGCTTCCAAGCTTTTCTCTCCCAACGAAGTTGAAGTGAGAAAAGATGCGACTACGCTGCTTGCGCCTCTGAAACGCTACCTGCGGGAGCCTGATATGTATCGGGTCCTGCTTGTAATGCATACCGACAACACGGGTTCGGAGAAATATCGTGAGCATATCACGGAAGAACGTTCCACTGCATTGTTCGACTGGTTTGTCAAGGAGGGTTGCGACACGCGTTATCTCTTCTCCTATGCTTATGGCGACGATATGCCTTTAGTGGAAAACAATTCCTTGACGAATAGAGAGAAAAATCGTCGTCTTGAGGTTTATCTTGTTCCCGGAAAGAAAATGCTCGAACAGGCGAAGAAGGGGAGAATAGTATTCTGATTTTGAGAAGTTACAAAATAAATATATTACCCGAAAACAATGAAAAGAATAGCAATTGTAGGATATGGCAATATCGGACGCTACTCTCTTGAGGCAATAGAGGCAGCTCCGGATTTTGAGATTGCAGGCATTGTGCGTCGTAACCCTGCAGACAGGGATAGCATCCCTGCCGATATCCCTGTGGTAGGATCGATAAAGGAACTTAAGGATGTCGATGTGGCAATCCTTGCCACTCCTACACGAAGTGTTGAAGAACATGCCAAAGAGATTCTTGCAATGGGAATCAATACTGTGGATTCATTTGATATCCATGGTCAGATACCCGAGCTTCGCAAACGACTCGACAAAGAAGCTAAAGCGGGGAATGCAGTCAGTGTGCTTTCCGCCGGTTGGGATCCGGGCAGCGATTCAATTGTCCGTACACTTTTTGAAGCAATCGCTCCCAAGGGAATCACATATACAAACTTTGGTCCCGGCATGAGTATGGGACACACAGTTGCCGTTAAATCCAAGGAAGGAGTCAAGAATGCGTTGTCAATGACAATTCCTCTGGGTACCGGTATTCACCGCCGGATGGTATATGTGGAGCTGCTTCCCGGCTATGAACTTGCGGATGTGGCGAAGAGCATAAAGGAAGATCCATATTTTGCTTCTGATGAAACTCATGTTATGGCAGTAGAGAGTGTGGATGCTCTTAAGGATGTGGGTCATGGTGTGCATATGGTTCGCAAAGGGGTGTCGGGCAAAACACATAGCCAACGCTTTGAATTCGATATGGCTATCAATAACCCGGCATTGACAGCGCAGATTCTTGTGGCTTGTGCCAGAGCTACATTCCGTCTCAATCCCGGTTGCTACACCATGATTGAGATTCCGGTGATTGATCTGCTTCCCGGCGATCGCGATCAATGGATCAAATTAGTATAATACAAACTTGTTTGGTTAAATTCTTTCCTTAATTTTTGGAGGAATCTATTTGATCATTCAATACCATCAAGAAGGATGAAGGCGCCCCAATAGCGGGGATCATCCCAACCTTTTTCTGAAACGGAGCGTATGCTCCGTTTCGCTTTTTCAAGAGCATCGTATTTTGACATTCCGTCGCTCAGATTCTTGTAAAATTCAGTCATCAGTTTGCCGGTAGCTTCATCATCAACTTTCCATAAGGACATCAATATGCTTCCTGCTCCGGCTTTTTTGAAACCTCTCTGTAGCCCAAACACACCATCTCCACGTATCTCTCCCAAAGCAGTTTGACAGGCACTAAGCACCACGAGTCTAAGATTTCTGAGATCAAGAGTGGATATCTCTCCTGCCGTGAGTATTCCGTCTTCCATGTTGTAGGGAATGCTGTCTTTTGCCGACAATGTCTTTTCAGCACCCGAAAATAGTAAACCGGATCTCGAAAGAGTCAGATTCTCTTCATCATTTGCCGATGTCTTGCCACTAATGTAGAATCCGTGTGTGGCGATATGCGCTAACTGAAGATTCTTCCCTGAGTATGATTTGAAAGATGATTCAGTGGCAGAATCACCTGAGAATAATAGTGGAATCAAACCTGTTTTAGATTCTTCAAGAATAGTTCTTATGCTGTAAGCCTCCGTCTTTGTGCCCGGAAGATAGCTGATTCTTTTCTTCACTCCGCGAATCTCTGAAAGCAGATCATCGGGACATCTGTCTGCCGGTTTGCCATTAGCAAGATTTGTAGTTTCGCTTACAAGAGCGTCACGAGATGCATTGTAATTTATTCCACCGTAGATTGCCGCATATCCATTATTCATTGGATTGTTGTTTTTAATCTTTGCAAGCTCTCTGGAAGATGATAGACGGTAAATATTATAATGGTATGATAATAAACCTTCATTGCGAGGAGTAGGTAATGATTCAATGTTGATGCCATATAATTCACCGGCAGGAGAGAAGTATATATTCTGGACATTCTTAAAAAACGGGAGTAATTTATCCCAGCACATAAGAGAGAATGTCTTATCTTTGTAAGGATTTGTCGGAATTTCGGATACCGGGAACAAATCTATGATCTTTGGTGCTTTCCAGTCGTGCCTGAGCACAAGAGCCACTATGTGACTCTTGTTATCCAGATATGAAGAATATTCAATGAATTCAACCACAATATCATTCGGAGAGAGTGTGTTCTTGACGTCTTCCCATGTCAGCCTGATGGTTTTGAGATAGTCTCCATAGACCTTTGAATGCTCTGAAAGGTATCGCTGTAATTGAAGTTCCTCTAATTTGATATTCTCGATAGGCAGTCCCGTTTTCAATCTGTCGGCAATAAGGCTGCGAACGCTATCGAGACGTTGAAGACTTTCGATCAGTTTGCTGTCGCCTGATTCGCGTATCTGTAAGCGCAGAAGGTTCTCGGCTGTGAGAAACGCTTGCTTATATAGCAAAGTAAAATTAAAATACTTGATCAAAGTGCTGTCGCAACCCATAGATATGGCAACATTCGCCATGCGGTCGTTATATATCTTTAAATTGCGGGCTATCGCATCCAGATTGCGGGATTCGAGATTTTCGAGAGAAAACAAAACTGTATTGATAGCTTCATTGGCAGTTTTGTCGGCAACGTCATTTGCATCATTCCGTTTACCAAGATTGCACATAGCTCTGAGTTTGATATCCGTGAGAATGGATAAATTTAGGTCACAGGCATATGTGTTGAAGAGAGTGTACATGGAATTGTTACTATAAAATTTGTCGATAGATTCAGGAGTATTTCCTGAGATTTTATCTATTTCCGCGCATAATTCCAGAACACCTTTATAATTTCTGTCGGAATCATAGTATTTAACCTTCCGGCACAATAAGGAAAGATACTCCTTGAGCGTCTTGTAGTCAGGTATCTTCTCCAGCAGCTTCAGACATATGTCATTTTGAGCGGTGGCAGTTTCGTAATCATCTGTGAGATAAGAGCATATTTCGGTATATATGTTTAATAAGGCAATTTGTTTGTCGATCAGTTCTTGGCTTGTATTCTCATTGGATGCAATGTTGTCGATGAGATTGCGTATTGACATTATGGCATCTGACGTGTGTCCTTTTATAAGCAGTGCAGATGCTTTCAATTCATCTTTTCTTCTGTCTTCTGCCGCTACAGGTTCGTTTGAATCTCTCAGAAGTGTGACATTTTCATCAATAAGCCTGTTGATATCTTCAAGTGGCAGATTGGAATCTGCTGAAAATGCAATGGCAAAAGAGAGAACCATCCTCCGG
Organism: uncultured Muribaculaceae bacterium; assembly: GCA_910585285.1. Classification (GTDB taxonomy): domain Bacteria; phylum Bacteroidota; class Bacteroidia; order Bacteroidales; family Muribaculaceae; genus Lepagella. Next base: position 11,579 of record CAJUDL010000014.1, on the reverse strand, counting down.
ATGGATAGAGGGATATTAGAGTTGGAACAGAAACCTTTGCCAAACCGGATAATATCATCTTTACGTCCAAGTTCGTTGTATGCTGTCAAAGTATGAAGAGATGCCGCTGTAAGTTCAGACGTTAATTCTATAGAATTGGATATTGAATTGGCGTTATAGCTCCTGACAATCTTATCAATCAGTTTATCGCATTCCTTCACAACTTCCGCGTATCGTGCATTTCTATCGAGTATACTGATTTTTGTCGATAATGAAGAAATTTCGTCGGTATTGCACATATCTAAGACATCGTCAGATAAGATTGTCTTAGGGTTCAGTTTATTTTCTACATCCGAAAGATATTCTTTGGTAACCCTGTATTCATCAGATTCAATGCCATATAAATTTTCTTTCAATGCAACTGATTCCTTGAGATAGGGTATGACTTCAGGGGAATCATTGCCAAGAATACTGATGTATGTGTCAAGAACATGGATGTAGGCTTTGTTTTCTTTACCTTCCACTTTCCCAAGATGCTCAAGCGTCTTGCTTACGCAATTCATTGCTGACAGGGTGTCTGCTTGTTCATTCAAGAGTTTTTTTGCATGGTTGGTGCATGCATATGCGAGATTGAATAGTGTCGAATTTCTGTCGTCTTCAGACATACCGGAGATTCCCTTTTGCAGGGTTCTCATTTCCTCCCATAGTCTTGCTTCCTCCTCATAGTGCCTGCTGCTCGACATGAGCCGGCATCCGGACCTTAAAAGAGCAAGGTCAGCAGGATCATTGGTGTTTCTATTTGCCAGATAAGTTTGCCAAAGGTCGTCAAATACTTTTATCTTCTCATCCGGATTGATGTTGTTTTCATATTGGATAAGTTTAAAGTAGGAGCGAAGCAGCTTCTCATATTTCAAGTCATGTGCGATATTTTGTTTCTTACGTATCTCAAAAATCTTTAAGAGTAGATTTTTGTGACGTTCCTTCATTTCTGCAGATCCCGGTGTGGTTTTGAGCACTCTCTCTTCCATCAGAGGAAGAAGGAATGAAGGATTCTTGGAAAATTTAGGTAAAGCTTCGTCTATTAGTGAATCTATTTTAACAGCTGTATTTTTCGCTAAAAAGTTTTGTCGCTCAAGTAATGAGGCTGTCTTTTCAAGAATTCGAGATTTGGATTCCTTGTCTTTGTAAAGTCTGAAACAAGGTAAATAGTAATCTATCGCCTTAAACTGAGCGAGTTTCCTTCCGGCTATGACATCTCCCTGCGTTTCAAGATCGGCAGGGTCAGAAGCATTAATATAAAAGCAAGACATGCATAGTATGAGTATCAACCATGCATGCCTTGCATATTTTTCAAAAGATTTTATCATTAATTTGAGGAGAGGATTAGGGCTATTTTGTGAGTTTGCGGTAACGGATGCGGTGAGGAGTGTCGAGACCTCCATCGCGTTTCTTCTTGAATTCCTCATATTCGGAATATGATCCTTCAAAGAATGTAACCTGACTGTCGCCTTCAAAAGCAAGGATGTGGGTGGCGATACGGTCGAGGAACCAACGGTCGTGGCTGACAACCACCGCGCAACCGGCGAAGTTCTCAAGACCTTCTTCCAATGCTCGCAGTGTGTTGACATCGATATCGTTGGTGGGCTCGTCGAGAAGAAGAACGTTTCCTTCCTCCTTAAGCGCCATAGCAAGATGCAGACGGTTTCTTTCTCCGCCGGAAAGCACACCGATTTTCTTTTCCTGATCGGCTCCCGTGAAGTTGAATTTACTCAGATATGCGCGTGCATTCATGTCTCTGCCTCCCATGCGGAAGGATTCTACACCTTGAGAAATGACTTCGTATACGCTCTTCTCCGGAGACAGGTCTTTGTGGTTCTGGTCTACATACGCAATCTTTACGGTCTCGCCAATCTCAAACTCACCGGCATCCTGTTTTTCTTGCCCCATGATGAGACGGAATAGAGTTGTTTTTCCCGCGCCGTTAGGTCCGATGACACCGACAATGCCGTTAGGCGGCAACATGAAATTGAGGTCTGTGAAAAGAGCCTTGTCATCGTATGCTTTCGCGAGGTGTTTGGCTTCGATCACCTTGTTGCCAAGACGCGGTCCGTTGGGAATATATATTTCCAGTTTCTCTTCGCGTTCTTTCTGGTCTTCATTCATCAGGCGGTCATAGCTTGAGAGACGAGCTTTCCCTTTTGCCTGACGAGCCTTAGGCGCCATGCGCACCCATTCCAGCTCTCGTTCAAGTGTCTTGCGACGTTTGCTTGCCTGTTTCTCTTCCAGAGCCATGCGTTGTGTCTTCTGATCGAGCCATGAAGAGTAATTACCTTTCCATGGAATACCCTCGCCTCGGTCAAGTTCGAGGATCCATCCTGCCACGTGGTCAAGGAAATAACGGTCGTGTGTAACCGCGATGACAGTACCTGGATATTGCTGAAGATGCTGTTCGAGCCAGTCTATGGACTCTGCATCCAGGTGGTTGGTAGGTTCGTCCAGAAGTAGGATGTCAGGTTGCTGAAGAAGCAGGCGGCAAAGAGCCACACGACGTTTTTCACCTCCGGAAAGCACAGCTATCTTTTTGTCATCAGGCGGACAACGAAGAGCGTCCATTGCGCGTTCGAGTTTATTGTCGATGTTCCAGGCATCAGTGGCGTCAAGTTTATCTTGTATCTCAGCCTGACGGGCTATAAGCTTATCCATGGCGTCAGGATCTTCGAGCACAGCCGGATCCGCGAAAGCATTGTTGACTTCATCGTATTCCTTCAAAAGATCCATGATAGGTTGCACACCTTCCTGCACAACCTCCTTGACGGTCTTTTCCGGGTCAAGCTTAGGTTCCTGTTCGAGATAGCCAACGCTATATCCCGGGGAGAAGACCACATTGCCTTGATAACTTTTATCTATGCCGGCAATAATCTTTAGGAGGGTTGACTTACCTGAACCATTGAGACCGATTATGCCGATCTTCGCTCCGTAGAAAAATGACAGATAGATGTTTTTGAGAATCTGTCGCTGCGGGGGGATGATCTTGCTCACGCCCACCATTGAGAAAATTATTTTTTTATCGTCAGCCATACTGTTAACTGTTTCTTAATGATTAGTGTGATTTTGCGGATACTGTGCGATAGTCGCATTTCACTTTGCCGCGAGCCAGATTGTTAAGTTTGTTACGAACCATCTGCTTGCGGATGGGGGAGATATGGTCGGTGTAGACCGTGCCTAGGAGATGATCATACTCATGCTGAATGATACGGGCAAGAAAGCCTGTGAATTCTTTTTCGTGTTCTTCAAAATTCTCATCAAGCCAATTGAGACGCACGTGTTCGATACGTTTCACGTTTTCAGACATTCCCGGGAGAGAAAGGCATCCTTCGTTACGCCCGATAGGTTCCATGTCTTCGATCACTTCCAACTCGGGATTGATAAGACACATTTTGGAATCTTTACATTCAGGGAAGTCTTCAGCCATAACGCTGCCGTCAATCACAATGAGGCTGATGGATTTGCCTATCTGCGGAGCTGCAAGACCGACGCCTTCCGCAAAATACATTGTTTCCCACATGTCCTTGATAAGTTTCTCCAGACCTGGATAGTCAGGTTCAATATCTTCCGCCTCCTTGCGGAGCACGGGATGACCATATAAATATACTGGTAATACCATACGAATTCTTATTTCTTTATTTGGAAATTTTCTTTATTTGGAAATGCTTGATATGGCAGTGATGCCAATAGACTGCAAAAATAGTGAAAATTCAGCGGTTTTGCAAGTATTCCGTGAGGATGATGACTGCTGACATCTCATCTGCACGTCCTTTCTCCTGCCTTTGACTCTTACGGAAACCAGCCGCCAACATTTCGCGGTGCGCTATCACGGATGTGAATCGCTCGTCGCGGCGAATAACTTTCATTGTCGGCATCTCGCGTGACAGATGTTTCAGAAACGGATTGATGTATTGTGTCGATTCGGAAGGGGTGCCGTCCATCTGTCGCGGCTCGCCTACAATTATCAACTCCACCTCTTCTTTGGCGCAATAATCCTTAAGGAAGTCCATCAACAGGTGGGTAGGCACTGTCGGCAGACCATTGGCGATGATCTGCAATGGATCCGTCACTGCTACTCCACAGCGTTTCCTTCCGTAATCTATGGCTATAATCCGGGGCATAAAGATATTCTGAAATTTATGCTGTAAAATTAATAAAAAATCATGAGATGGCTATGATATTAAAAAAGAATCGCAACCCGCAAAATGCAGGTTGCGATTTTATTCTTCCAAAATATTGGTTTCTTCCTGTGATGTCGGGGATTAGCCGAAATAACGATCGTAGAGACCTTTGAAGCCACGTCCGTGACGAGCCTCGTCTTTAGCCATCTCGTGAACTGTGTCATGGATAGCATCAAGGTTTTGAGCTTTCGCATTCTTAGCGATACGCATCTTGTCGGCGTTGGCACCAGCCTCAGCGTGCATACGTTTTTCAAGGTTTGTCTTTGTGTCCCAAACCATATCGCCAAGAAGTTCAGCGAATTTTGCTGCGTGTTCAGCCTCTTCCCATGCATAACGTTTGAATGCCTCTGCAATTTCAGGGTATCCTTCGCGGTCAGCCTGACGAGACATTGCGAGATACATACCAACCTCTGTACATTCGCCGGTGAAGTGAGTGTTGAGGTCTTTGATCATTTCAGGGTCTGTGCCTTTTGCAACACCTATCTCATGCTCTGTTACGAACTGAAGAAGCTCGTCGGCATTCATCTCTTTAAATTTAGACTGAGGAGCGCCACACTGCGGGCACTTTTCGGGAGCTGTCTCACCCTCTGCGATATAACCGCATACGGTGCAAATCCATTTTTTTGCCATGATTTTAATTTATTTAGGGTTATATTATTCTTTTTATTCAATAGTCTATCGAAGCTTTGAACCAAGAACAAAGTTAACAACTATTTTAAAATATTCCAAAAGCTATTCTCAAAATTTAAGTATATTTTATAATAATTTATTTAAGTAATGGATTTGCGAGTGTTGTTGTGTTTTTTTAATTTTGCAGATGTGAAAGTTATAAAAGATATTTCTTCAAAGGTAGAGAAAAGGGTTGCGGAGGCTCTGCGGAGTGCCGGAACGAAACGTGTAGTTGTCGGTATTAGTGGAGGAGCTGATAGTACGGCTCTTTTACTGGCTCTTAAATCTGCCGGGGCGGATGTTGTTGCAATTCATTGTAATTTTCATCTGCGGGGAGAAGAGAGTATGCGTGACCAAAAGGCGGTTGAAAAATTATGTCGCAAATATGACATCCCATTGAGAATTGTGGATTTTGATGTGGATGGTTATAGAAATTTCAGAAAAGGGATGTCTGTAGAGATGGCATGTCGTGAATTACGCTATGAAAAATTTCACGAAATTATGCATGAAACTTCGGCAGACAGGATAGCCATAGCTCATAATTCAGATGATAATATCGAGACTCTTTTTATAAATCTATTTCGAGGGTCGGGTGTTACCGGGTTGCGGGCAATGTTGCCCGACACAGGAATCCTTCTTAGACCTCTGCTTGATATATCACGAGAAGATATAGAGAAATACCTTTTGGAAAAAGGGGAAACATTTGTGGTGGATTCCACCAATCTTGAATCAGACTATCGACGTAATTTTCTTAGGAACGATATTATTCCTTTGCTTGAGGGACGCTGGAAAGGGATTAGAAAAACAATTTCCACAACAATTGAGAACCTTCGGGGGGAAGAACGCGTTTTAAAATGGGCAGAGAAAGAGTTGCTGCCGGAAGGTGATTTTCTTCCAATGCAATCTATTTTCGATGCTCCCGACAGATTTTGGCTGATATATCGTTTTGCATCAAGACATGGCGCAACGCGCGATATAGCCCTTGAGATTCTTGATGTGTTCGAGAAGAAAGGAGGGAAGCAGACAATTGTTGGAAAAAGTTGGAAATCAGGGCAAGGAAAGTTGTTTTTTACGATGAAAGGTCTTATGTTTAATAATTAATTAAGTTGCAAGTCGCACATTTATTTGCATATTAAAAAATTAAATGTTAAATTTGCACTATCAAATAAGACCCGACTGTCGGTAACCCCGAATTTTTCATTGCTTCAGTCTGGTTTAATCCTATAAATCCTATTAAAAATTTTTCTTTTCACCGTTTCATCCCGCTTATTCCCGAAATTTGGCTGATTAATCAAGGCTGATGCTGCATAGAACGCAGTTGTGGAAGTGACGTGAATCTATTGCTTCCGGGATAGACATGAAAAACAGGATATAGAAATCTTATGTACAGTTACGATGAACTTATGAACATGGAGGAAACCAAGCTCAGAGAGCTCGCATCGTCCATGGGAATGAAAAAAACAGCTTCGGCAGATCAGCAGGAGCTTGCTTATTATGTGATCGACAGTGAGTCGGAAAACACAGCTAAGGAGGCGGTGGCAAAAAATGCCGCCAAAGCGAAAACACCCAAAGAGAAGACACCTAAAGAGAAAAAAACACGCGCTAAACGTTCTACGAAGAAAGATGTTGCAGTAACAGAGGTTTCTTCCGAGAAGCCGGAGGAGCAAAAGACAGAGGATTCTTTAGTTGCGGAGACTCCTTCTGTAGAAACTCCGGCTCCAAAGAAACGCGGTAGAAAACCTAAAGTTAAGGTTGAGGAGAATCTAGCTGAATTGTCCATTGACAAAAAACAAGATTCGGTTATTACTGAAACGATATCGGAATCAGTCGAGTCTGATGTCAAAGAAGATAAGGAAGAGCCCAGTGTTGGTAATGTAGAGATGGGCATCGAAAAAAAGGATGAAGTGAATGTTAATGAATTTCCTCTTCCGTTGGCAATTGAGGATAATGGTAATCAGGAGGATGAGCAACCATCCGAACCTAAGGTCTTCATTTCTCCAAAAGCAAAAGAGAAACCTTCTCTCGATGCGTTCTTTTCCAATGCCAAGCGTCGCACATTCGTGCCTCGCTCTCAGCGAGAGATTCAGGAGGCGGAAAAGGCGGCTGCTGTTGCTCCGATAATTATAGCTGATCCCGCTCCGGTGAAACCTTTGTCTCCCAAGATGCAGAAACATCTCACTAAAAAACAGCGCATGCAGCAGCGTCAGCTTGAGAAGCAGAACAATGCTCGTCAGCCGGAAACAAGCTATGATTTTGATGGCATACTTACCACTTTCGGTGTTCTTGAAGTAATGCCCGATGGTTATGGTTTCCTTCGCTCAAGCGATTACAACTATCTGGGCAGTCCTGATGACGTTTATGTATCTCAACAGCAGATAAAAGATTACGGCCTAAAAACGGGAGATGTCGTTGAAGGTGGCATCAGACCACCGAGACAAGGTGAAAAATACTTCCCTCTTTGCAAAATTGAATCAATCAACGGACTTTCTCCCGACGTTATTCGTGACCGCGTGCCATTTGAACATCTTGTACCTCTTTTCCCTGACGAAAAATTCAATCTGACTGCCGGAAGGGCTGGCAATATCTCTACTCGGGTTGTTGACATGTTCGCTCCTATAGGTAAAGGTCAACGTGCGCTCATCGTGGCTCCTCCTAAGACCGGTAAGACAATCCTTCTTAAGGATATTGCGAACGCTATTGCGGCAAACCATCCTGATACATATATAATCATGCTTCTTATAGACGAACGTCCGGAGGAGGTTACTGATATGGCACGCAGCGTTAATGCGGAGGTCATTGCCTCTACGTTCGATGAGCCGGCTGAACGTCATGTGAAAATCGCGGGTATTGTTCTTGAGAAAGCGAAGCGTCTTGTGGAAAGCGGTCATGATGTTGTGATAATGCTTGACTCCATTACACGTCTTGCGCGTGCTTACAATACCGTTAGTCCGGCATCGGGCAAGATACTTTCGGGTGGTGTTGACGCCAATGCGCTCCAGCGTCCGAAACGTTTCTTCGGTGCTGCAAGAAATATAGAGAACGGTGGTTCTCTCACAATCATTGCAACTGCTCTGACTGAGACATCATCGAAGATGGATGAGGTTATTTTTGAAGAATTCAAGGGAACCGGTAACATGGAGCTGCAGCTTGATCGTAAACTCTCCAACAAACGTATCTTCCCGGCTGTGGATATTGTGGCTTCTTCAACTCGCCGTGATGATCTGCTTCTCAGTGAAGAAACTCTCAACCGCATGTGGATTGTTCGCAATTATCTTGCAGACATGACTTCACTGGAGGCTATGGAGTTCATCAAGAAACGTATGGAGATGACTCGCAATAACGAGGAGCTTCTGCTCACCATGGATAAGTAATGAATACCATTGGTAGGAATATAAGGCTTACGACTTTCGGCGAAAGTCACGGGCCCGCGATGGGGGGCATTCTTGACGGAATGCCCCCGCGCGTACAAATAGATATGGAGCGTGTGCAATCTGATCTCGACCGCAGGGCACCAGGTCGCACTCCTCTCACTTCCCAGCGTAAAGAGCCTGACAAATTGGAGATACTTTCTGGTATTTCTTCCGATGGTTTGACTTTGGGTTCACCGATAGGATTCATTATTCGTAATCGTGATCATAAACCGGAGGATTATTTATCGTATGAAGGTAAATTCCGTCCGAATCATGCAGATTATACGTATTATACTAAATATGGTATCCATGATTTCCGAGGTGGAGGCAGAGCAAGCGCTCGGGAAACAGTTTCGTGGGTAGCAGCAGGGGCAATCTGTCGTCAATGGCTTGAAACGTTTGATATCCGTGTCTCCGCGAAGTTGGTGGAGACTAACAGTATTGAGGAGGCTGCAAAATCCGGAGATAGCACAGGCGCTATTGTGGAAGGCTTTATAGAAGGACTTCCGGTAGGTGTAGGAGAGCCGGTATTTGATAAGTTGTCGGCGCATCTCGCATCTGCCATGATGACTATCAATGCTGCGAAAGCCTTTGAATATGGCGACGGATTTAAATCGTCAGAAATGTTGGGATCTGAATCACTTGATATTCCATATCTCGATATCAAATCCAGGCAAGTGAGATTCAAGACAAATCACTCTGGAGGGATACAGGGTGGTATATCTAATGGCATGCCGGTGAATTTCAGAGTATATTTTAAGCCTACTCCCACTATCATGCAGCCCGTAGAGTCTATTGATACAGCTCATAATGCAGTAACGATTGATCCAAGAGGGCGCCATGATCCATGTGTTGCAGTGAGAGCTGTGCCGGTGGTTGAGGCAATGGCTCTTCTCACGATAGCAGACCTATTGGTAATTAATAATTAATGGTTAATAATTAATGGTTCCATTCGGTGAAGATATCTAACGCCTAACACCTAAAGCCTAACGCCTAACGTACATGCGATATAAAGATTTTTCTGATTACATGCGGGAGAAGTTTCCTGGTGAGAAAGTGCAGAAGATTTCTGTTAATGCCGGGTTCTCATGTCCTAATCGGGATGGTACGATAGGATATGGGGGATGCATATATTGTGATAATTCATCTTTCACGCCTGGATATTGTTTTGAATGTGGAGATGTCTCTTCACAATTGCTCGCAGGAAAGCGGTTCTTTGCAAAAAAATATCCAAAGATGAAATACCTTGCATATTTCCAATCTTTCAGTAACACATTCGGGCGCAATGTTGTTGAATTGGAGAAGATATATCGCGAGGCGATGGGGGTAGAGGATGTTGTTGGAATCATTATTGGAACGCGTCCTGATACATTGCCGGATGAGATTGTGGAGCTTCTTGTTCGACTAAACCGGGAGTTGCCCGTAATTGTAGAGATCGGAGCAGAAACAAGTCATGATGAAACATTGAAACTTATCAATAGAGGTCACACCTGGCATGATGTAGAAGATGCCGTGTCAAGACTTCATAGGGCAGGAATTTCGGTTGGTCTGCATCTGATTGCCGGGTTGCCCGGTGAAGATGAGGCGATGGTTCTCCGGACAGTTGAAAGGGCAGTGGCGTTGCCTATTGAGTCGATAAAGATGCATCACCTTCAGGTTTTACGAAATACTGAGCTCGACCGCCTTATAAAAGAGAAAAAATTATACGTTAAATCGTTTATGGTGGAAAATTATATTGATTTGTGCGTAAAAATCGTTAAATTAGTGCCACCAAATATCGCAATCGAGAGATTCCTCGCCAGTTCACCACCGGAAAAGGTTGTGATGCCGAAATGGGGTCTTAAGAATTACGAATTTACGAATTTGTTAAAACTAAAACTTAGTAATATATGAAAAAGATGATTCTTGCGGCGGCTGCCGCAGTATTGGCACCGATGATTGCATCAGCCGATGTTACTATTAAATTCCCAGATGGGAAGGCAGATAGTATTTACACTATCGAGCATATGCTGATCACAGATATGGTGCGTTCCCGTGCAGAGGGACTCATGCCTAAAGTCGATACATTGAAGTCGGTGGCGGGTATTATAAAGTTTGAGATTGATCCTTCAGGACCTTCACGTTATATGATACAGACTCCAACAGGAAGGAGGGGTGTGGATTTTTTTGCATCACCGGGAGAGAATCTTGCTGTGATAATAACATCTGAGAATCCGGGAGATTATATCGTTACTGGTTCTCCATTGATGGATGGTGTCACAGATCTTAGCAAAAAATCGAAAGTTATTCTTGAAAAATATAGAACCGCAGCTCAGGCTAACCCTCGTGATGAAGCAGCTATGCAGGCGGCTCAGAATGAATATACAGCACTTTTTAAGGATTATGTTGCGGCAAATCCAACCAATCCGGCATCTATGTATGCTCTCTTGAATCTTGAAGGAGAAGATTTCATGGCAGGGCTCGCTTCTGTTGATCCGTCACTGAAGAATTCTGCGCTTTATCCTATGGTAGAGAGTCAGAAAGCCTATGTGGAGAAATCGATGGCAGCTGAGAAAAAGATGGAAGAGATGCAGTCGGGTAGCTATGTTGCTCCTGACTTTACACTTAAAAATCTTGAAGGTAAGGATGTTAAATTGTCAGACTTCCGTGGGAAATGGGTTATTCTTGATTTCTGGGGCAGCTGGTGCGGATGGTGCATCAAGGGTTTCCCGAAACTTAAAGATGCTTATGAGCAGTATAAACCGGAGTTGGAAATTATTGGTGTTGACTGTAACGAACCAGAGGCAAACTGGCGCAAGGGTGTTGAAAAATATAAACTTCCATGGGTTAACGTATATAACCCTGAAGGAACAACTTTGCTCGCAGATTATGCCGTTCAGGGATTCCCGACAAAGGTTATTGTAAATCCAGAGGGTAAGATCGCAAATATCACAGTAGGTGAGGATCCGGCTTTCTTTGATACGCTCGCAAAACTCATAAACGAGAAATAATCATTTCTACAAAAGTTATTTACTCAAACCATAAAAACCATTAAAAACCATTTTGTCAGTGTTATCGACAAAATGGTTTTTAATGGTTTTTATGGTTTGACCTTACACTCGTGTATTATTTATTATTAATAACGCGAGTTCGGGATAAGGAATACCCTGAAAAAGTTGAATCGGCAGCTTGAAAAAGTTGCCGATTCTTTTGGTAATATCGCTGATATTTAGTAATTTAGAGGTACCAAACTTTAAAATACATATCATGATTACCGAGAGTAAAGTTACTGAAATTTTCTGTATTGCCGATGATT
>CAJUDL010000013.1:50528-79031 GCA_910585285.1 uncultured Muribaculaceae bacterium | reverse complement strand
GCCCCCAACCGTGCGGAAATGGTCAACAACTATGACTGGACCAAAGACGTGACATTCCTGGATTTCGCGAGAGAAATCGGCAAGCACATCACCGTCAACTACATGATGGCGAAAGACAGCGTGCAGAAACGTCTGAACGGAGAAGCCCGCGACGGACTAAGCTTCACGGAGTTCACCTATCAGCTTCTGCAGGGATTCGATTTCCTCCACCTATATCAAGACAAAAACTGCAAGCTTCAGCTTGGAGGATCCGATCAATGGGGAAACATCACCACAGGTGCAGAACTCATTCGCCGCAAACTCGGTGGCGAAGTGTTCGCTCTCACCTGCCCACTTATCACCAAGGCCGACGGTGGTAAATTTGGCAAGACCGAAAGCGGCAACGTATGGCTTGATCCTCGCTACACTTCCCCCTATAAGTTCTATCAGTTCTGGCTCAACGTCTCTGATGCGGATGCTGAGAAATATCTTAAGATATTCACGTTCCTATCGAAAGAGGAGATTGAAGAGCTCGTGCGTGAACATAACGAGAACCCCGGCGCCCGTCCGCTCCAGAAGCGCCTTGCGAAAGAGGTAACAACGATGGTTCACAGCGAGAAAGATTACGAAGCTGCCGTTGAAGCGTCACAGATTCTTTTCGGCAACAATACCGGAGAGGCTTTGAAAGCTCTTGATGAGCAGACACTTCTTGACATCTTCGATGGCGTGCCACGTTTTGTAATATCAAAGGCTGAACTCGAAGCAGGGATTCCGGTACTCGACCTTTTAGCTGTAAAGGCAACAGTGTTCCCATCGAAAGGTGAAGCGCGCAAGATGATCCAGGGCGGTGGTGTAAGCATCAACAAAGAGAAACTTACAGATCCGACAGCGGTAATTGACGCTTCGATTCTTCTTGACGGCAAATATCTTCATATCCAGAAAGGCAAGAAAAATCACTTCCTACTGATAGCAGAATAATGACAACCGCAGCCCAAGCACCCCTCGTATCAATAGTTGTGCCTAACTATAATTATGCACGATATCTGAATGAACGTATGAACTCCATATTCAATCAGACATTGAAAGATTATGAAATCATACTTCTGGATGACGCATCTACTGATGGTTCACTTGATATCCTGAAAGAATATGCTAAAGATCCGAGAGTTGCCTCACTGACAGTAAATGCCACAAACACAGGCCTACCCTTTCTTCAATGGAAGAAAGGTATAGACATGGCTCGAGGTAAATACATCTGGATTGCAGAAAGCGATGACAGTTGCACTCCTGAGTTTCTTGCAACCTGCGTTGCGGAGCTTGAAAAAAATCCAAATGCCATTATAGCCTTTACGGGCAGCAACACCATCGATGAAAATGGAAATCCCGGTGAAATGGATTATGACCAATGGTATGGCAAGAAATTTATTTCCAGATTAGGCAACGCAAAGAGCTTCGATGGAGAAAGATACGTCACCCACAATATGGCATGGCGAAATTATGTCTACAACGCGAGCGGCACAGTCTTCCGGCGCGATGCCGTATTAGCCTGCGATAATTTAGATACATGTTTCAACATGAGGAATGCCGGAGACTGGTTCTTTTGGACGGCTCTGATGCAGAATGGCGAAGTAATTGAAATCTACCGTAAGCTTAATAAATTCAGAAGACACACCTGCAGCCAGACAGCAAAAGGGATAGCAAACGGAGCCATAAACGGCAACATATATCTCGAGGACATGACTATCAGGAAATTCATAACATCTGAATTCAAAATGAATTTTCTCAGAAAAATCCTCATTAAGGGAAACCTCTATAAGGCTCTTGTAAGAAGCGATGTCACACCGACTCAAAAAAAAGGAACTGTTAGATACAGCGAAAAAAGAGTTACATATGTCGAAAGCAACATATGTCATCGACCGGATCAACAAATTTTTCTGGAACTTTATTCCGGGAATAATCTCTATGAAAAACGACAGATTGTAAGAAGATTCCTAATCGCAATCGTTTTTCAACAAATAAAACTGCGGGGCGGAGACAACTCGATATCTTCGCCCCGTAATTTTATAAAAAAGTCATGAGAGTCAAGAAAAGAATAGAGTTGGAAAAAATCAAGACATTCAAGAATGAACTTACCCTTGGAACTCCCGATGAAAACGATGGAAATCCGGATATTACGACAGAAACACCGGATTGCGGTGTTGAATTTATGCTCGAAGGGGAAACATTAGCGGGACATGGACCGCAATCAGCAGCTACAATCATCGATGAAAACGGAAAACTTCATAGCAACATGGGAGGATGGCCTGAAGTAGAAGTGGCCTTCACAGTTGCGGAAAGTGACATTGCAAGAGTCAACGCATGGTTCGACGACAATTATCAGGGAGTTTCAACGCCCGAAAGTGCGTTGCTTCAGAAAAACCGCACTGCAGCGGTTCATAATGCCCTCAAAACATATTTCAGTGCAGCGCATTCATCGAATCTTTTTACCTCTCCTTTCAGAATCGGATGGAGATACAGATACTCCGACAATTCCCTTTCAGAAATGCATGATTGCGGCTCTCTGGATTGTTTTCATACCGCCCCGCGTCTTCCGGTCACCACTCATCAACTGACCGACAAATATCTTCATACCCGCGCCCAGGTTAGAAACGTGCCTGCCCGACTTAATTACAGATTCAAATCATCACCGGATTTTTCTGGAATCCGCAACAAAATTTCCGCGGTTGAAGTGTACATTACTAAGCAGGCTTCGCTTTATGCGCCCGAAGCGGAAGTTACAGGCATACGAAGCATCACCATTGACGGCTCTCCACGCCGCTGCTGGCATTATGAAAGATATGCTGAAAACGACATCGGGTTACTCATTTCACAAGATAATGATTTCCGCAGGATAGCAGTAATTGCCATCGATGAGATCGAAGAAAATGATGAATTTTCTCCCCTCCCGATAGCACCCGGCGCATTAACAGATTTCTCAAAATTACCGAAACCGGATTCCACAACGAGCGAAGAGCCGTCAATGACCGGGAAGAAAATAAAATTACTCACCGAACCGCTCCATCTCGATTATCCTGAAGATGAAAAAAGCGTTCGGTGCGTCACACTAAGAGGCGTATTCCAAAGAGAAACGGTAAAGTTACGGCTGTATGCCTCTCAACATCGTGAAAACCGGCATCTTATTGCATCCACCACCGGACCTTACCTCTATGGTATATGTGGATCCAAATGGCGATGGTTTGAAATCGAGATAGAAGCCACCATGCGTGAAGGCGACTTTTTCGAAGCCGTGACGTTCGAGTTTAATGTGTAATGTTTAGTTTAATCTGTAATGTGTAATGTTTAATGAGTAATGGGTAATTTACGGATTCAACGTTTCTTGAAATAGTCGTTATACATTTTTATGCCAAAGACTATTGCAGAGCAAGTGGCTGTTATCAGATTGGTAATGTAAAGAGGAGCGTTGCCAAGCATAAAACCCTGGATAACAAAAAACACTGATCCTAAGAACATCAGAAGGAAAGTAGGCAACGCGATACCTTCAGTATCACGTGTGCGGATTGTATATATCGCCTGAGGTAGATATCCAAACACCATACATATTGCGGCAGCATAGCCGATGATCGTTACGAGCATTTCATGTAATGTTTAATTTGTAATGTGTAATGTGCAATGTGTAATGCTTAATGTGTAATTCGCGATACCGAGTCAAACCATTAAACATTTAACATTAAACATTAAAAATTATAATTGGGTTCGCGGGAAGGCATCAATAAAGGAGCCGGGAGTAGCGTTAAGAATCTCGACACCGCACGAATCTGCATAGTCCTTTACTGCGAAATAGCTACGGAAAGCAATAGAGAAACTTTCATATATCTGATGCAGGTGAATATCCTTATAAAGACTCTCCACACGATCGCGCTCTTTCTCATTATCACGATAGAAATGCGGCTGCACCGATACCACGCGATTATTATCTGTTACCCAAAGTGTTTTGCTCCAGCTATGATCAGCCCCAGTAAGCAGAATCCTGGAATAACCCTCACGTATGGCAGTCATCAGCGATGGCACCAATACATTGCGAGGTCTTGGCATTGCGAGTCCCCGTCCATACAGAAATTTCATAAGCCATTTCCACCCTGATGCAGGTGTTAAATTAAAATACTTCACCTCAACACTCTCGGGCAAATCCATAAGATCTTTCGACTTCCTTTGCTTTACGGGAACATAGAGCATCATATTCCAGTCTACGCGACGCAACGCCGACCACATTTCCTCAACATTTCCTTGTTTTTCGGTCTGGAAGAAAAGTCCATCGGCAAGAAGATGCATCTTGGGTTTAAGGCTAAAAAAATCTTGAGTAAGCGGAGCGAAATTCACTGAAAGCAGATCGTGAGATTCAAGCTCATCCCTATGATTATCAATCGCATCACGAAGCGACGGACCATTTCCCATCACTATCAATGTGCCTTTTTTTTCAGAGGATGCAGCCGATGGTTTTCCAGACATCAGCACAACCTTCAACACCGAAGCCGCAGAATCTGCAAATACCCCCAGAGCTCTCTTTATTTTATCAACTTTTCCCATCAATTTTAATTCTAAATTCTCCACAAAATTGCGAAATAATTGTTATTTTTGCAAAAATAATTTAGGGCAGTATGTTTAATATTATAGCACAACTTCCCTCTTCTTATAAATTCGACAATTTAGACAATTTTAAATAAGTATTAAAAATGACAATCGATCAAAAACTTGCAGATGCAATCAACGACCAGATCAATGCAGAATTCTGGTCAGCGTTCCTTTACCTTTCAATGGCTTGCTACTGGGAGCAGCAAGGTCGCAGTGGAGTCGCAAACTGGTTTAAAGTGCAGTTTAAGGAAGAGCAGGCTCATGCAGAAATCTTCATCGACTATCTGCACGCACGTGGAGGAGAAGTAAAACTTCAGCCGATCGACAAGATGAAACAGACCTGGGATTCTCTTGAAGAAACATTCAGCGACACACTTACACATGAGATGGGCGTCACAAAACGCATCAATGATCTTTATGCCCTTGCTGAGGAAGAGAAAGATTATGCCACACGACAGATGCTCAACTGGTATATTGCAGAGCAGGTAGAGGAAGAACACAACGTGCAGGATATCCTCGACAACCTCAAGCTCGTGAACGGGGATGGCACCGGCATCCTTCAGATTGATCGTGAACTCGCCGCTCGCACATATGTTGCACCCAGCATAGCAAAGGATTAACCGTTTGATAAAACAGACAGAAATCAGTCAAATTTAAAAAGAATAATAATTATGGAAAAATTTCCGTAATTATTATTCTATTTGAAAAATTTTGACTAATTTTGCATCGAATAGATAACAGGGGAAAGGGAATAGGTAACAGGTAAAGGTAAACTAAAAGGCAAAATAACATTAAAACCCAAATAAATATCTAAGATTTATGGCAACATTGGATTTGTCCCAGTATGGGATCAAAGATGTGAAGAAAATCATTCACAATCCCTCTTATGAAGACCTTTTCAAGGATGAGACCAACCCCGCGCTTGAGGGTTATGAAAAAGGAATCCAGACCGACCTTGGTGCTGTTGACGTGTTCACCGGCGTTTACACAGGTCGTTCACCTAAAGATAAATATCTTGTAAAAGACGAGGAGACAGAGAACACCGTATGGTGGACAACAGAAGAGTATAAGAACGACAACAAGCCTATCACTACCAAAGTATGGGATGAGCTTCGCGAAAAAGCTGTAAGCGAGCTTAGCGACAAGACTCTTTATGTTGTTGACTGCTTCTGCGGCGCAAACCCCGCTACCCGTCTGAGCGTTCGCTTCATCATGGAGGTAGCATGGCAGGCACACTTCGTGACCAACATGTTCATCCGTCCCTCGAAAGAGGAGCTTGAGAACTTCAAACCCGGTTTCGTTGTGTTCAACGCATCTAAAGCTAAATGCGAGAACTACAAAGAACTCGGTCTCCACTCTGAGACTGTGGTTGCCTTCAACATCAAACAGCGCGAGCAGGTTATCATCAACACCTGGTATGGCGGTGAGATGAAGAAAGGTATGTTCTCAATGATGAACTACTTCAACCCCCTCCGCGGCATTGCTTCTATGCACTGCTCTGCAAACACCAACATGGAGGAGACTTCAACAGCAATCTTCTTCGGTCTTTCAGGAACAGGTAAGACTACCCTTTCTACCGATCCGAAACGTAAACTCATCGGCGACGACGAGCACGGCTGGGACGATGACGGTGTGTTCAACTATGAGGGTGGCTGCTATGCAAAGGTTATCAACCTCTCTAAAGAGAACGAGCCTGATATCTACGGCGCTATCAAAGGCGATGCTCTTCTTGAGAACGTTACTGTTGAATTCCGCAGCCCGAATGGCGAATGCAACTTCGCAGACAAGAGCGTGACAGAGAACACCCGCGTTTCTTATCCTATATACCACATCGAAAACATCGTTAAACCCGTTTCCAAGGGTCCGGCTGCAAAACAGGTAATCTTCCTTTCAGCAGACGCATTCGGTGTTCTTCCTCCGGTAGCTATTCTCAACAACGAGCAGGCTAAATATTACTTCCTCAGCGGCTTCACCGCAAAACTTGCAGGAACAGAGCGTGGCATCACTGAGCCTACTCCTACTTTCTCTGCTTGCTTCGGTCAGGCATTCCTCTCACTCCATCCTACAAAATATGCAGAGGAGCTCGAGAAGAAAATGACTGCCAACGGCGCTAAGGCTTATCTCGTGAACACTGGTTGGAACGGTACTGGCAAACGTATCTCAATTCCTGACACCCGTGGTATCATCGACGATATCCTCAACGGCGATATCGAGAAAGCTCCAACAAAGGTGCTCCCCTACTTCGATTTCGTTATCCCGACAGAGCTCCCCGGTGTTAACCCCGCTATCCTCGATCCGCGCGACACTTACGCAGATCCTAAAGAGTGGGATGAGAAAGCTAAGAAACTCGCTGAAATGTTTATCAACAATTTCAAGAAATTCGAGACCAACGCAGCCGGCAAAGCCCTCGTTGCAGCAGGTCCGAAACTCTGATAAACAGCTTCTTTCAATAACGTTCCAAGAGACATCTCAATCGAGGTGTCTCTTGTTTTTTTATGCCCTAAAGCTGAACAGCAACACGTTCTTATCCGTTTTATTACCAAAAAGGTTGCGAATATATGAAATTGCTTTGGAAAACACACCTGGTCCTGTCGGGCATATTCTTTATTACGATGCCGGGACTCGCGGAAACCACCCCCATGCTGCGTGATTCCCTCCCTACGGAATGGGAATATTCATCTCAATACAGCACTGCGATGCCATCAGACGACCGCTGGTGGGAAGGATTTGACGACCCCGTGCTGACATCCCTTATAAAACTTGGTGAAAACAACTCCTTTGATCTCTCAATGGCTCTCCACCGCATCGAGATGGCTCGCCAGAATTGGGAAGTTGCCAAAGCTGCCTATTACCCCACGCTCGGAATATCCGGCGGATGGACAAAGGAGCAACAGTCGGGAGCGACATCCTCTATGCCAGGGAAGGCTATGGGACTCGATTATTTCTCTTTAGGACTAAATTTCTCATGGGAGATAGATGTCTTCGGACGCGTGCGCGAACAATCGAAAGAGAGCAAGGCAAGCTACAATGCATCCAAAGCTGAATATTCGGCGGCAATGATCTCACTCTGCTCCAATATCGCAACGGCATATTTCAACTACCGTCTCGCGCAGGGACGCGTGGACGTGGCACAACGGCAGATCACATCTCAGGAACGCATCTCAAAAATCACGGATGCACGTCATGAGGCTGGACTGGCATCAAAACTCGATGTGGCGCAATCACTGACAGTGCTCTATTCCACCCAGGCATCCTTACCGGCTTTGATCAACATGCAGACTGCCGCTCTCAACACCATAGCTCTCCTTGTGGGCTGTTATCCCGACAAGATAAAAGAAGTGCTTGCTCCCTCGCGCGATCTGCCGAACGCGTTCCGCATGGTCAAGATTGGTGTTCCCGCCGACCTGATCCGTAGGCGTCCCGACATTCTGCAGGCAGAGTATGAACTTGCCGGCTATGCGGCAGCCGTCGGTATCGCTAAAAAAGATTTCCTTCCGACCTTGTCGCTCAATGGCTCCGTAGGAACTTCCGCACATAAGATAGATGATCTTTTCAGCAAGAACAGCTTCACTTATTCAATTGCGCCGCAGCTGTCATGGACAATATTCGAAGGTCTTGCACGAAACCATCGTGTAGCTGCAGCCAAAGAACAGATGCTTGCAGGGATAGACAACTACAACATCACAGTGATGAATGCCGTGATTGAAACCGAAAACGCCCTCTCAACCTACGACAGTTCTCTGCGACAGATCGCACTCTACCGGAAAGTTCTGAAGGAAAGTGAAGAATCATTCACCTTAGCGGTTGACCGCTATAAGAAAGGTTTGTCTTCATTCACCGACGTGATGAATGCCCAGATAAGTATGCTTGATTATGAAAACACTCTTTTGGAGACCCGAGCCTCGGCATTGACATCGCTGGTAAAGATCTATGCGGCTGTGGCGGGAGCTCCCGAAAATAATTAATGGTTAATAGTTAATGGTTAATAATTCTATTCAGCGAAATCATTCGCGATAGAAAACCATTAATTATTATATTCAGCAAGACTCTTCGCGGCAGAAACCATTAATTATTAATTATTAATTATTAATTAAAAGCTGGTTATGAGATATTTATATTTGTTTTTGGCGATGGTGCTGGTGATGAGCGGTTGTCATAAGAAAGAAAAAAGCGACGGAGAGATGGTGCCGGAAGTGCAGGTTGCCAGTCCGACTGTTGATTCCGTAACGTTGCATCGCACGTATCCCGGATATATCCGCGCACTGAACAGCGCGGACATAGTGGCGCGTGTCAGCGGACAGTTGCTAACTCAGAATTACAAGGAGGGTGATTATGTCAGCAAAGGGCAGGTGCTTTTCACCATCGAACCTTCAAAATATCGCGATGCCGTGCAGCAGGCGCAGGCTGCCCTCAAGACTGCCGAAAGCCAGTATGCATACGCTTCGCGCCAATATGAGGCGATGAAAAAGGCAATCCAGGCAGATGCCGTATCGGAGATGGAAGTGCTACAGGCTGAAAGCAGCATGAACACAGCCAAGGCTTCAATACAGAATGCTCGCGCCGCCCTTGCCACCGCCCAGGAAAATCTCGGCTATTGCACCGTTCGCGCCACGCGCTCGGGACATTGCTCCATCGCTACCCTCTCGACCGGTAATTTTGTCAACGGAGAAGGAGCACCCGTTACGCTCGCCACTATCTACGATGATTCGGATGTCAAGGCTGTGTTTGAGATCGAGGATGCACAGTATGAAATAATGATGAATGGCAACCGGGCAAATGAAAACAAACTTCTTCGTGCGATTCCATTGAAATTCCAGCAAGTGTTGCCACATTCCTATTCGGCAGATCTATATTATGTATCCCCGAATGTGGAGACAAGCACCGGAACCATCACTATCGAAGGGCATTTAGCCAACAAATACAAAGAGTTAAAAGACGGAATGTATGTTTCCGTCGATCTTCCTTACGGCACCGATCCCAAAGCCATCCTCATCAAGGATGCCTCTATCGGCACCGACCAGTTAGGCAAATATGTTTACGTTGTCAACGACTCCAACAAGGTAGTCTATACCCCGATTGAGGTTGGCGAACTATATCAAGACTCACTCCGTATTGTCAACAAGGGTCTCACCCCGAAAGACAGATACATTACGAAAGCACTCTTGACCGTTCGCAACGGCGAAACAGTGAAGCCCGTGACCCATTAAACATTACACATTATCTATTAAACATTACTGAAAGTGTTCTCGAATTTCTTCATAAAGCGACCGATATTCGCTACGGTCATAGCCATATTGATGGTCCTGGCGGGTCTGATGACGATGCGCACCCTTCCTGTGTCGCAATATCCAGACATTACTCCACCCACAGTAATGGTAATGGCTTCCTATCCGGGAGCGAACGCCACAACTGTGGCGCAGTCAATAGGTGTGCCCATAGAGCAGCAGATCAACGGCGTTGAAGGAATGCTCTACATGAGTTCTTCATCGGGCGATGACGGCAGCTATTCGCTGACCATCACATTCGAGAACGGCACGGATATCGATCAGGCTGCCATCGATGTTCAAAACCGTGTAACGATGGCCCAGGGACAGCTACCCAACGCCGTGACGCAACAGGGAGTAAATGTAATCAAGCAATCAAGCAATCAGGTTCTCTTCTGCGCTCTTGAAAGCGCGGATCCTCGTTATGATGCGTTATATCTTACAAACTATGCGCAACTCAATGTCATCGATCCTCTTTCGCGCGTCAACGGAGTTGGAGGTGTGGACGCTTTCGGTTCCGGAGAATACAGCATGCGTATCTGGCTTGATCCGGCATTGATGCGTGCCAGAGGACTTTCACCCTCCGATGTGGAAGCTGCCATACGTGCGCAGAACATGGAAGTTTCAGCAGGATCTGTGGGGGCAGCACCGACCGGAGGACCCGAGGAATTCAAATATACGATTGTGGTGCAGGGACGACTTTCCGATGTATCGCAGTTCGAGGATATTGTGATTCGTTCCGACAGCAATGGCGGCATCCTGCGTCTAAAGGATGTAGCAAGGGTTGAACTCGGCAGTTCGTCATATTCCGGCATCGCAAAGGTCAACGGCAAGGAGACAGCGATGATCGGCGTGCGCCAGCTTCCGGGCGCGAACGCCCTTGACGTGGCAAAAGGCTCCATCAAGGAACTCGACCGTCTCAGCAAGTATTTCCCCGACGGCGTGAAATACCGCATAGTGATGAACTCTACAGATTATGTGAGCAAATCCATCGACGAGGTACTGATAACCTTCCTGGAGACATCCCTCATCGTCATGGTGGTGATCCTCCTCTTCCTGCAAAACTGGAGGGCTGTGATCATTCCGATGCTGACGATTCCGGTATCGCTCATCGCCACATTCGCAGTTATGAAGATAATGGGATTCTCCATCAACACGCTTACTCTGTTCGGTCTGGTGCTCGCCATAGCGATTGTGGTTGACGATGCCATAGTCGTGGTGGAAGACTGTTCGCGACTGGTGGATGAGGGGAAACTCAACCGCATTCAAGCGGCGGAGAAGGCGATGTCGGAGCTGACCGGACCGGTGATCGGCGAGGTTCTCGTGTTGTTGTCGGTATTCGTTCCTACGGCTTTTGTCAGCGGCATCACCGGTGAACTTTACAAACAGTTTGCGCTCACCATTGCCGTCTCCACGGCATTCTCCGGATTCAACGCACTGACACTGACACCGGCATTGTGTGCCCTCTTCCTTGTGCCACGCAAAGAATCGAAATTCTTCATTTACCGATGGTTCAACAAAGGATGGTCTTGGTTCGAAGGACTCTATGAAAAGGTCATAGGGAAAATGCTGAAACACTCCACAGCTGCCCTGCTGGTCTATCTCGTCATAGCGGCAGTTGCGTTCTGGGGATTTTTCAAATGGCCAACCAGCTATATTCCTGAGGAGGATATGGGATATTTCATGACCTCCATTCAGCTTCCCACAGGAGCGACGCTCCAACGCACCGAAAAAGTGACCGATGCAATGGCTGCTCAGATTCTTAAGGAGGTGCCGCAGGTAAAAGATGTGATGGCGTTTTCGGGAATGTCGTTCATGGGAGGCAGCGGTTCCAACTATGGCTCGTTCTTCGTGATGCTGAAACCCTGGAGCGAGCGCAAAGGGAAAAAGAACTCCATCAATGAGATTATAGCCAAGGTGAATGAAATCACCTCGCAATATCCCGAGGCGATATCCTTCTCCGTCAATCCTCCGGCAATTCCCGGTCTGGGCATGAGCTCCGGACTTGAAATGCAGCTCCTCGACATATCGAATCTTGGCACAGGCGAACTTACGAAGGCTCTCGACGAGATAAAGACTGCCGCCGAAAAAGATTCCCGCATCGCATCGGTCACCTCGACATTCCAGGGGGAAGTGCCTCAATACAAGCTCGTATTCGATCGCGACCGCGCAATGATGCAAGGTGTAGGGCTCGATGCAATCTACTCTACCCTTTCAGCCTACATGGGTGATTCTTATGTCAACGATTTCTTCGATTTCGGCAGGTCATTCCAGGTGACAGTCAAGGGAGATCCCGCGGCTCGCGGCAACATTCAGGATGTGCGTCGTCTTTCAGTCGCCAATTCCAAAGGGGAGATGGTGCCCTTCTCTGCCTTTACCACCATAGAGCCTACGATGGGAGTGTCGAGTGTATCGCGCTATAACATGTACACCACCGCAGGTTTGACCGCCACTCCGGCTTCGGGAGTGAGCACTTCGGAGGGAATCAAGGCAATGGAAGAGATTGTGACCCAGACACTCGGCAAGAACTACAGTTATGCCTGGACCGGACAGGCGTATCAGGAAACCCAGTCGGGCGTGACTGTCTCGTTTGTCTTCATATTCGCCATCATCATGACCATCCTCGTGCTGTCAGCTCAATATGAGAGCTGGACAGACCCTATAGCCGTAGTGCTCAGTATGCCTGTGGCAATCCTGGGAACCATATTGGGATGTATATTCATGGGACAAAGCATCAGCATCTATACCCAGATCGGATTGATTCTGCTCTTGGGTATGTCGGCGAAGAATGCCATCCTTATTGTTGAATACGCCATGGACTTCCGCAAGACGGGTGTACCTATAGTGAAAGCGGCGAGTGATGCCGGAGTCATCAGGTTCCGACCTATCATGATGACGGCACTGGCATTCGTATTCGGCGTAATGCCGATGATGTTTGCCACCGGACCGGGCGCCAACAGCCGTATCGAACTCGGCACGGCAGTAGTCTTCGGCATGGCGATGAATGCTTTCATCGGCACCCTGTTTGTGCCTAACTTCTGGGTACTGATGCAGACGATTCAGGAGAACTACTTCCGGCGGGGTTTGAAGTCGAAGCGGTAGTGCACAGAGAGCATCAGGTAGCGTGAAAGCACTGTGTTGAGGGTCTGCGTGCGTCCGTTGGCATTCACTGTGTAGTTGAGACCTTTGTTCTGGTTCAGGATATCTTTTGCGTCGAGAGATATGCGCCACACGCCTTTGTTGATTTCATAGCCGAGGGTAGCGTTCCATACGCAGTCGGTGGTGTTCATGGATTCATCAAGATATCCGTAGCGTTTTACTACACTGAATTCCGTGTCTACACTGAAATTGAAAGGCAACGCAACATGACCATACAGTCTGCCAAACCAGACACCGTTATTGAGGCGTGTTGGCAGAACACCGGCAGAATGAGTGTTGTTTACAGCCACCCCGCCACTAACCGATAAGAGATATTTCTCGGTGCGATAACCAAGGTCTATATCTTCCTGAAACGTATAATTGCGCACCTTCTGTGGCGTTGGGTCTGCATCATAACCTACCATGTTGGAATAATTTGATATTCCGCCGCTTATAAAGTTGGATATCCGAAAACTGTCGGAAGGTCCGAAGCGATAGAAAATGTTGTGATACAAATCCATATTGTTATTGCCCGAAATATTGTAGGTCTTCATGGTGCGCACACCGGTCTGGGAATCGTAGCGGTAACCGCTCACAAAATCGTTGTCCTTGAATACGGCATGGAAAGACACATATTGCGAAAGCTTTTTATTAGGGAAATGGCGGAATGTCAGATTCACGGTATGCGCGGTAGAATTCTTAAGATCCGGATTGCCAACCCATATGTTAAGGGGGTCAGTGGTGTTGCGCACATCAACCAGATTAACAAGATTCACTGAAGTCTGATCAATTGTATAAGAAGCCCGCAGGAACCATTCCTTCGCATCCCATACAAATTTGCAATCCTCAAGCTTGAACCGGAGATACGATCTGTTGGGCGTGGCAAAAGTCTCGCCCCGATGATAGAACAGATGCTGGTCTTCGAAAAAGAACTGGGGCTGCAATGCCAACTCAAGCTTGCCGCGCTCATACTGCTTCTTATATGCCCATTTTATCTTGATGCGATGCTCATTCTTGTAAAGCTTGCTTGTGTAGCTGTTGGCTAAATCGGGCACCGGAATCATCCCCGGAGTGAATTCAGCCATCGAGTTTTCCGCAAACGCCTCAAGAGCGGTAATATCCGAATTTTTGCGGGTCTGCGTGTGGGCGAACTCATAGCTTGCCTGCAGATTACCTATCGGCACACGGAAATAGTATCGCGCCAGAGCCTGAATGTTGAAGCTGTAATGCGGACGCTCTGTTGTGAACTGATGCTGCAACTGAGAAGATGTCGGAATCTCTCCGAAACAGATGTCCTGCAATTCGTCGCTGAAGAGACTGCTGCGTGAATACTTGCTCTGCAACTTGAAGACCATGGCATCGGAACTGCCCGGAATCTTCACCCTTGTCTCGCCATTGAACTGCGCGTCATATCCGTGACTGTTCGATTCAAGATTCTTCAGGTTGCGGTTGATCAGAGCCTTGCGCAACTCGCTATCATTGAGAGTATATATGGATTTAACCATCTCCTTGTCAATGCCCTGCATTTCTTCGGAGAAAGTAGCGGCAACAGTCTCATCGTTGTCACGCTTTTTATTGTAAGAGAACTGAGGTTTCAAAGTCATGTTCCACGAATCCTTTTTAAGTTTGAAATCATGGAAAGTTGACAGAGAGAAATCGCGCGCCCTCATGTCGCGGTTCGAGAAATCATAGTTGTCGGCAGTCTGAAGGAAATTCACGGCATTGGTAATGACCATGTTGCGGTTATCGTTATACGAAGCATCCACATTTCCCGACGCTTCCCACGTGTGGAGGGCATTGTCGGCGAGATAATCTATACCTCCGTTAATTTTGCGGGTGATTCCTTCGCCATCACCGTCATAGAGCTCAAACTCCTCCTGCGTGAGTCTGTTTTTCTTATTGATATTGTTGGCATTGCCATATAGACTAACGCGGGTATTGTTGGTATACGACATAGCAAAAAGACGACCGAGATAACGGGATTTGGTACCCCCTCCGGCTTCGGCATTGATCATGAATCCGGTCATGTAATCTTTCTTCAGCCGCACATCCATCACGTAATCCTTGTCAACGTCCGCCCGGTCACCTAAAATGGTATCCATGTCATCCTTTTTTTCATACACAGCCACATCCTTCACCGCATACGCTCCTATATTCTCAAGCATAACGTTCTGATCTCCTTTGAAGAAATCCTTGCCGTTAAGGAGCAGCGTTTCCACAAACCTGCCGTTGACATAGATCTTGCCTCCATCCTTAATTTCCACACCCGGCATCTGCACGATCAAGGCGTCAAGCATCGAACCCTCCGGAAGCATGAAAGCATCGGCGTTATATACGATAGTGTCCCCTTTGTTATAGAACATCACCTTGCTCGCCTTGACCGTGAAATCCTCCAGAGTTGTTACTTTCTGACGACTGAGATATATTTTCGGCACCTCCTTCTCCATATCGCGCTTGTTGAACGCGAGGGAATACGACAGATAATGAGGTTCATACCCATCCTTTGTGACCTTTATAAGATAATTCCCAGCCACGCGCGGCACATTGATGGAATACTGGGAAGTAGAATCCTTCTTCAATGTGTTTGCACGCTCGTTGTAGTCATAATACGTGTGTCCCCCCTCCACAGAAGAAATCACGCTGCTGTCAGGACGGAGCACCTCAACTTTCGTGCCTATCACATGGCGTGTAGTAAGTCTATCGTAAATTTTACCTGTCAGAGCTATGCTGTCGACTTTTGCTGCGCCGGCAGCGGATGCATCGGCAACAACGAGACCCAATATAGCGGCGAGCAACGCTCCGAAGAAAGAAAAGCCTTTGTTCATGATGTCCTTAGATTTCAAATGGTTTATTGGTATGACACCTATCCTCACACCAACAACGACAAAATTAGTTTAAAAATTCCCATCACCCAAATATATTACGCAGAAATACCGAAAATGTCACAAAAACTATTTGCGTTTGGGTTTGAAATCGAAGCGGTAGTGCACTGAGAGCATCAGGTAACGGGGAAGCACGGTCGAGAGGGTCTGCGTGCGTCCGGTCGCGCTCACTCTGTAACTGATACCTTTGTTCTGATTGAGTATATCCTTAGCATCAAGAGTGATGCGCCATACACCTTTCGCAATACTGTAGCCGAGCTGTGCATCCCATATACAATCGACCGTATTCATCGAATCCTCCACATAGCCAAACCGCTTCATCATCCTGAATTTTGTGCCTATGCTGAAATTAAACGGAAGCTTCGCATCCAGTTCTGCACCCAATCCCCAGAGACCGCTGTTGTTTTTGGTGATCATCGGACCGTCTGATTTCGATTTATCCCAATTAACACCTCCTGCCAACATGGCAGACAATTTCTCCGTACGGTAACCCGTCCGGAACTCCTCGTATATACCCTTGGAACTTACTTTCTGTTTCACCGGCTCGGTATCATACCCGATCATATTTGCATAGTTTTGATATCCTCCCTGTATCGAATTGTCAACATAAAAGGCATCCATCGGACCAAACCGATAATAAACAGAATATTGCAGTGAGCCGGAATTATTGCCGGAAACATTGTAGGTCCGCGTGGTTCTGACACCGGTAGAGGAATCGTAACGATATCCCGTCACAAAATCATTGGCTGTCCATTCTAAATTAAGATAAACGCTGTGCGTGAATTTTTTAGAAAGATCGTGGTAATAATGTCCTCCCAGCGAGTGACGGGTTGAATTCTTAAGGTCGGAATTTCCAAGTCTGATGTTCAGAGGATCAGTAGTGTCCCGAATGTCTATCATGTTGAGAAGGTTCGGAGCTGTCTGCTGCATTCTATAGGAAACATATATATCCCATTTGCTTTTGTTATCCTTAAGTATGAAACGTGCCCTCTCAATGTTGAATCTCACGAATGAACGATGCGGATCAGCATTTGTTTCCCCCCGGTGATAGAAGAGGTCATGACGCTCAAGAAAGAACTTGGGTTCAATGGTCAGGTTCCAGTTTACATTGCTGTATTTCTTCTTACAATACCATGTCAGCTTCAATATATGCTGGTTCTTATAGAACTTGCTGGCATAGCTGTTGGCAAGGTCGGGCACGGGCAATTCCCCGGGCACAAACTCCGCCATCGAATTCTCCGCCATCGCCTCAAGAAGAGACATATCCGAATTCTTGCGGTTCTGCGTGTGAACAAACTCATAGCTTGCATTCAGGCTGCCGAAGGGGATATTGAAATAATAACGCGCCAGTCCCTGAAGCTTCAGATTATATTGAGGATGGTTGCTCTGATAGCGGTTCTGGAGCAGGGAAGATGCGGGCGTGAACCCGAAACATATATCCTGCAGCGTATTGCCAAACATGCTTTTCCTGTCATATTTTGCCGTGAACTTAAGTTCCACAGCATCGGGACTGTTAGGTATCTTTATCTTCGACGAACCCTGCAACTGAGCATCGTAACCGTGACCGTCAGCCTCGTAGATCTTCAGATTGCGGTTAATCAGTGCCGTCTGCAGATCTCTGTAATTGCCGGAATATATAGCCTTTATTATGCTTTCATTGAGATTCTGGATCTCTCGGTTGAAAGTTGCAGCCACAGTCTCGTCGTTGTTGCGGTTCTTATTGTAGGAGAACTGGGGCTTAAGCTCCAGGTTCCAACGCTCTTTCTTTATCTTGAAATTATGAAAAGTGGAAACAGAAAAATCACGGGCACGCGCATTAACTCCGGAAAAATCGAAGTTGTCGGCAGTCTGGAGATAATTGATCGCATTGGTCACAGTGTTGGTGCGGCGATCGGTATAATTCGCATCGACATTACCGGCAATCTCCCATGTGTGAAGCGCATTGTCGGCAAAATAATCAATACCGCCATTTATTTTGCGCAGAATTCCCCTGCCCATGTGAGTATAGTATTCGCGTTCCGACTGAGTCAGCTTATTCTCCTGATTGATGTTGTTTGCATTGCCATAGAGAGATACCCGACTGTTGCTGGTATAATGCATGCCGAACAGTCTGCCGATGTATCGCGATTTTGTTCCTCCTCCGGCTTCGGCATTTATCATGTTTCCAGCCATGTGGTCTTTTTTGAGACGGACATCCATCACATATTCCTTCTCCACATCACCTCTTTCGCCAAGAATGGCAGCCATGTCTTCTTTCTTCTCATATACAGCCACATCCTTCACCGCATAGACACCGATATTCTCAAGCATGACGTTCTGGTTCCCTTTGAAGAAATCCTTGCCGTTAAGAAGCAGGGATTCTACAAACCTTCCGTTAACATAGATCTTTCCGCCATCCTTTATCTCTACTCCCGGCATCTGCGCGATGAGCGCGTCAAGCATCGAACCCTCCGGAAGCATGAACGCATCGGCATTGTAGACGATGGTGTCGCCCTTGTGATAGAACATCACCTTACTTGCCTTCACGGTAAACTCTTCCAGATTTTTGACTTTTATCCTGCTGAGATATATCTTCGGCGCAGTGCGTTCATCCTCTCTTTTCTTGAGACCGTTCAGGGCATAGGGCACATATTTGGTTTCATATCCGTCCTTACTGACGCGGATTATATAGTTACCCTCTATCTTCGGAAGTGTTACAGTATATTTTGAAGTTGAATCCTCTACCAGCCCCATTCTATCTCGCCAGTATAATCCTTTCCATCCTCCTTTCGCGCTTGAAATCAGGGAACTGTCGGGTCGCAATATCTCGATTTTTGTTTCAGGCACATGTCGCGTGGTCATACGGTCGTACACCTCTCCTTTCAGCTCTATGCTGTCGACTTTCTCCTTCTTCGCTTTCTTTGGAGCGTCGGTCTGAGCCGAAACCATCCGGCTGCCATCTAATCCAGATGCAATAACAAGGAATAACACACAAAGCAAAGGAATACACTTTTTCATGATGTAGAAATACTTATTTACGTAAAGTTAATCAAAATTCCCGTTCCTCCCCCCTATTATTACGGAGAAATGCCGAAAATGTCACAAATGTCGTCTGTTTTCCTAATGAAATCCATTTGAAGGCAGTAACACTCCAATAAAAGAGTTCATAAAGATACTATATGCCGCTGTTCTTTATCGCCACGACTACAGGACATAATTACAGGCAGGAATGTTGCCATTGCAAAAAGAAAGAAGCTATATCTAATGAGTTTGTTTATGATAAATATTGGTTGGAATCGTACTTGTTTTGACTGAGTATATATTAGACACTTAGGTTGCAGAAATCCGCCAATCAATATTGCAAATTTTCAATCTTTTTCAGATCGTAGCTGCTGTTGCTCGCAACTGCAGTCTCACAGCAGGGAAGAGGAATTTTATTGATATCAAGGAATCCGCGTGCCATCCGTTCTGTCCGCGTCCAACCTTAAACACCACAAGGTGTGAAAGATTAGCGATGCTGTAAATCTTTAATATGATTGTTGAGACACGCCTATTCACTTTTACCCTTTACCTATAACCTTTCACCTTATCGGGCACAGCCCGATAAATCAGGATTTTAGAAATCTGGTTTGAAAATGGAACATAAAACTGAACACACCATTTAATAATGCAAAATACCCGGGTTAATTAATACCCAGGTATTTTCGTACAATTATTTTTAAGTTTATAAGGATGAGGCAGCTTTTGAGATTCTTTCAGATAAATCCAACAAGGATTGTCTGAGTTTCTCGGTTTCATCGGGTGAAAATCCACCTCCGGAAGAACCATCACTTTTTTTTCCATCCAGTTTATGATATAGCCATGAGCTGGATTTACCGAAATATGATCTTGCGAATTCTCTCCAAGAGATTGTCATAAGAATATCCGATAAACGAGTTTTTGCATCGGTTAAAACCTGAGAACTGCTTTGCATATAATAGATGATTTACTTAATTCGAAACAAATTAGTTTTAAGTTGGTATCCCAAGGGGATACCAGGATTAAGGCAAATCTACGAGTTTATCAAACATTTCCTGAGCGAGCCATAACTGCTCTTTATAGCCATTGGGGAATGCTCTTCGTAGATTTCTTATGATTTCAATCAGTTCTGCCTCATCCTCATTTAAATCATATTGCATTTGCGATAAAATTTAAATTAAACTTAAAACTAATTGCAATGCAAAATTAATACGAATTTTCATATAATACAAATTTTCGTATCAAAAAGTTCACGATCAGATTTTAGAGAATCGTACAAATGTACGACTCTCTTAATTCAATATGCCGGATGACTCGGCGACTTGGCAGGAGCCATGCGACCTTCCGTAATTTGAATCAGACTTCGTCCAAAGGTCAGTTCTTGCGTTTGGGTTTGAAATCGAAGCGGTAGTGCACTGAGAGCATTAGGTAGCGGGGAAGCACGGTCGAGAGGGTCTGCGTGCGGCCGGTCGCGTTCACGCTGTATCTCACACCGCGAAGCTGGTTCAGTATATCCCTTGCTTCCAGACCTATGCGCCATTCTCCCTTACGGATGGAATATTCCACACCGGCATTCCAGAGCACATCGGTTGAGTTCATGGAATTCTCTATATAGCCGAAACGCGTTATCGTCCGGATATCCGTGTGGACGTTGAAATTGAATGGAAGATTATACCATCCTGTCAGCCCTGCACACCAGTAACCGTTATTGTTTTTTGTAATCATCGGTCCATCCGACCTGGAATTGTTAAGCACAGCATAGCCCTCAAGATTAATGCTGAATTTTCCTTTTACCCGGTATCCCAACAGCAGATTGTCGGAGATCTCTTTCGAGTTTACAGACTGTTTTGTCGGCTCGGCATCGTTGCCGATCATGTTGGCATAATTGTATATGTCCGCATTGAAGTCATTGTCGATAAAGAAATTATCATTATGTCCGAAACGAAGGAAATAAGAATGACCAAGACTTATATTGTAATTTCCCGAAACATTATAAGTCTTCATGGTGCGCACTCCCGTACCTGAATCGTATCGGTAGCCTCTCACAAAATCATTGGCAGTCCAGTCGGCAATCATGTAAAAAGACTGGCGTGTATTTTTTGACCGCGTATATCCTACTGTTGCCCGGATGTAATGGTGCGTTGAATTCTTCAGGTCCGGATTCCCGACAATTATGTTGAGGGGATCTGTTGTATTCCTCACATCAACAAGATTCACAAGATTCACGGCTTTCTGATTCATCTCATACACCAGACGATAGTCCCATTTCTTCCCTTTAGGTTCCCAACTCACGTAAGCCTCGGGTATATTGAAACGCAAGTATGTCCGCGATGGGTCAGCATTCACATCTCCGCGATGGTAGAAGAGATGTTGGTTCTCAATGATGAAATTGGGCTGGAACGCCATCGAGAACTTACCTTTTTTCGATTTCTTCTGATAATACCAGTTTAGCTTTATGCGATGTTCGTTCTTGTAAAGCTTGCTTGTGTAGCTGTTTGCATAGTCGGGGACAGGCATCTGATCCGGCAAGAACTCTGCCATCGAGTCGTCCGCCATAGCTTCCATCATCGCAATGTCGGAATTCTTGCGCGTCTGCGTGTGTGCGAATTCATAGCTTGCGTGAAGTGCACCAACCGGAATGTTGAAATAATAACGACCAAGTCCCTGAATGTTGAAGTTATACTGTGGACGCACACTCGAATACTGACGCAGCAGTGTGGAATAATCCGGCACGCCGCCATAGCATATGTTCTGCCGGTTGTTACCGAAAAGAGAACTGCGCGAATATTTTGTCTGGAATTTTATCGCAATCCCGTCCGGACTGCCCGGCACCTTTATGCGCCCGTCGGCGTTGAACTGCGCGTCATAACCGTGGCTGTCCGATTCATATGTCTTGATATTGCGGTTGATGATGGCTTTGCGCAATGCTTGGTTGTCGTTGGAATATATGGCACGTAATATATCCCTGTCAATGCCCTGCATCTCCTCATTGAAAGCGGCTGCCACAGTCTCGTCGTTGCTGCGGTTCTTGTTGTAGGAGAACTTCGGTTTCAGCGTGAGGCTCCACTTCTTTTTCTTTATTTTGAAATCATGCTGCGTGGATAGCGAGAAATCCCTTGAGCGTGAATTCTTATCAGTGAATTCATAGGTATCGGCTGTCTGCAGGTAGTTCACGGCATTTGTCACTACATTGTTCGTTCCGTCGACATACGATGCATCGACATTCCCTGAGACTTCCCATGTGTGCAGGGAGTTGTCGGCGCGGTAGTCAATTCCGCCGCTCGTTCTGCGTTTGATACCGTCACGCCGGTCTATATCCACCTCCATGTCATTGTCCGACAGGTTGTTCGATTTATTGATATTGTTGGCGTTGCCATAGAGGGCAAGCCGGGAGTTGTTTGTGTATTGCATGGCAAACAGTCGCCCGAGATATCTGGAAGAGGTGCCACCTCCCGCCTCAGCGTTGATCATGTAGCCGGTCATGTAGTCCTTCTTCAGGCGCACATCCATCACATATTCCTTCTCAACATCTTCGCGGTCTCCAAGCACGTATGCCATTTCGTCTTTCTTCTCATACACGGCGATGTCTTTCACGGCATAGGCACCGATGTTCTCCATCATCACCTTCTTATTGCCCTTGAAGAAATCCTTGCCGTTGAGCAGCAGAGATTCCACGAATCTGCCGTTGACATATATCTTGTTTCCTTTGATTTCAACTCCGGGCATCTGAGCCACGAGAGCGTCGAGCATCGAGCCCTCCGGAAGGGCGAAGGCATCGGCATTGTAGACAATTGTGTCGCCTTTGTTGTAGAACATCACCTTGCTCGCCTTGACCGTGAACTCATCAAGGGTTCGTACTTTCTCCCTGCTGAGATAGATGTGTGGAATTTCCTTCTCGTCATCCCGGCGATTCAGTTTCAGGGCATAAGACAGGTAATATGGTTCGTATTCCTCCTTGCTTACCTTTATCAGATAGTTGCCTTCTATTCTCGGTATGTTGACTGTATATTTTGACGTAGAGTCCTTTTTGAAAATGTAGGAGTCTCCAGTTCGCTGTGATCGCTGGAAGCGGTATCCACCGGTGGTTGATGTCATCACTGTGCTGTCGGGATTTAGCACCTCAATTTTTGTTCCTATGACTTCGCGTGAAGTAAGGCGGTCATATATCCTCCCGAAAATCGGGATGCTGTCGACTTTCCCCTTCCTCTCCTTCTTCGCTTTCTTTGGAGCGTTGGTCTGCGCCGAAACCATCGGGCTGCCATCTAATCCTGACGCAGCAACAAGGAATAACACACAAAGCAAAGGAATACACTTTTTCATGATGTAGAGATATTTAAGTTTCGCTTAATTCATCTTTTTACTTGAAAATTTGAATTAAGCATGTGACAAAGTTAATCATTTAATTCAAGTTTCGCAACCCTCAGATCCGTATTGAAGAGCTGTCTGCCGTCGCGGCATATGAAGATCTGCTCCTCTTTCCCCTTTGTGAGGTTACGAAGCCACAGCACGGCATTTGCCGGAACATCATACGTAATGTCGAACCCCTCGGCGATCTTTTTTCCAAGCGATTTCCATTCGTTTCTCTCGAAATAGAACAGTTCATACTCCTCGCCCGGAACAACATAATTGTCGTCATTACGAGGAATGAGGAAGATGCTGTTGAATGGGTCATCCGAATCAATATAAAGTATGATACCTTTCTTCCCGGCAACATAATGATACCATGAAAGGATGTCTCCGTCTATAATGTTCTTCCATTTCCCTTTTTTCTTTTTATTCGCATAAGAAAGAGGTAACCTACCCCGGGCTAAAGAGTCAGACGAGACAATCACTTCTCCTATTTCCGGTTTGGGAGTTACAGAAGAAGAAATCCTTATATATCTTTCCTGCTTATCTTGCCCGATGGGAATCCTATAGAAATTGTGATCCGGTATTGCTGCTATGCTGTCAAGTTCAGACCATGGTCCATCCGGGGATTTTCCGACCCATATTATGCTTCCAATCACCGAACCGATCTTTTCTTTCAGATTGAAAGTCACAGGCATTTTACGGCTGAGAGATACATTGGTTCGGCGACCGACATCAGGAATAAAACTGTGAACTCTTCCATCCCTTTCCAAAAGGAAAGGACTACCACATGTTTCAAATCCTTTTTCTCCTGATATAATAGGGAAATATATAATACCAGGCTCAATATCTTTAAAAATTACCTTGTTGCTACCTTTCTTTTGTGCCACATCAATAGGCTGTAACCCCTCGGATGTGAAAATTCCCAGATAAACATCTTTCTCAGTGCTCGCTACATCTATCTCTGCTTGATTGGATCCAAAATATTCGGAGGTCACATCCTTTAGATGAGGATCTTTGAGATATGCAGGAACCTCTTCAAGGTCTGAATATTTGTCGAGTCTGTCAAAGTTAAAGCCTGTTGTAATTCTATATATCTTGCCCTTTGAACGTTGATCATCGTATATGCTGTCTCGTGTGGGTGGATTCCTGTAATTGTCAAACATGCGGTAGATTTTATCATCATTGTCATACACGACATTCCACATGTGAGACTTGCCGTTATCCGGAGATACAAGCATTTTATCAACAGTAACCGGAATGCCGAAAGCACGCATTGCATACATAGTCCTGTCACAATCCTCCCTGCAATATCCCACCGGCACCTCCAGCAAGTCAAGAGCTGAACGGTTGGGGGTATTTAACTGCTGGTTGAACCGCATCTTCCCTATGGCTTTCGATACAATAGCTGCTGCATCCACAGAATTGTGTGTGGCGGTAAGCTTTTTATTTATATTACTATATTTTTTACGATATGCCACTCTCCATTCTGATATTTTTTCATTTCCTGAGCGATAAGGCAACAGAAGTTCCTGAAACTGTTCTACTGAAAGATCCTTATTCCACGACATGGTCTCTTTCAGTCTCCATGCATCATCAATGTTGTAAATCAGATAGTCTGCCGTCAGATTCTGCAGATCATTTATTTCTTGTTGTGGCTCATTCTCAAAGTATTTGATACTTGCAAGCTGCAAGGAATCGAATTGCCAGCTTTTACCATTCGGCAGGCATCTGTAAAGAGCTTCAATCGAGTCAAGACCATCACCTATAGAAGAATACTTGCCAAGCATAGAGCTGATAAGGAATTCTGCCGTCTCCTTCTTATCCCCTTTATAATTATCCAATACTTTTTGTATCTCAGATGCATTGTCTCCCGACTGCTCCAATGCGCGATCAAGTAGCTTATCATCTGTTGTGGTGCAGGCAAACATGAAACATATTAATATAATACTTATAAATAATTGCATACTCTTCCCTACCGATTTTATATCAATCATAATCAGACTATTTTAGCATAACTTTTACAATTTTACCGGGAATTCCGAAATAAATTTCTCCATTTGTAAACTCTAACACATTACCCATTTCTTCATGCTCTTTTTCTGAAAGATAGAAAAGGCGAGTCTGTGACGAATAACTGTCCAATTCCAATATATAATATTTGTCTGCACAATTAAAAGTTAATATGATATTCTTCCCATCCGAAAGGATATCAAGCGCATTAACTTTCTTGTTTTTTGCAATCCTGCGCATTATTTTGAGCGGATGCTCATTTTTCCCTTTATTTGATAATTTGGGCCATTTCCCTTTGAAATCCAAATCATATATGGGTACGACTCCCTCTCTGCCGCATAAATATATAGTTTTATCAGCCGGAGGCAAATACAAAATTGAATCAGAAGTGAGCCTTGCAAAAGAATGAGAGCTCGCAAATGTAATATTCTCCAATTCATCCGGTATCTTTAGCATTGCGTCTCTTTTTGACCCGGAATAATAAACAAGCTTATCCTTGTTTTTACTGTAAGCCACGTTACCACGATCGAACCAGAGCCCATTATTTTTTGAATCAATATAGAAATGATTTGCATTCGTCTCTGAATTCTCTCTACGCAAAAAGTTGCATTTTCTATCAAGAATTATCAATTGCCCATCAGATGTAGGGTCTAACAATATAATTTCATTGGGAGTTATATTGAAATCACTAAGAGAGATGAATTCATCCGGTCCAGACCCCATTTTGTTATAAGATGATAGCATATGTCCAACTTTATCATATACATATAATCCTTGATCCTTGAAAATATCCAATATGAAAATTGAATCTCCGCTTACAATCACCTTGGATAAGTCGCCAGGAAGATGCGCTGCCGTTGAATCTTTCATTTCTATAACATTCATATATTCGATTGCATTAACAAATCGTGTAGCCTTATTGATATCCACACCTATAGTCTGCAGATTATCAATATTTGAATTTACAGTGGCACAAGATGTCGTCAAGCACAAGAATATAGAGATTAAGAGTACTTTTCTAAAGTTATTAAAATTCATATTATAATTTAAAGAAAGTGTTATTAGATTGAATAACATCGAGTCCCCATATTCAATATCATGAAACAGATGGGAACTCGATGTTTCATTTAGAATACCAGGGCGTTCCAGGGCAACTTGCACGCCCTCCGTCATCACACTTCCAATGATCTTTTGCATACACTGTGACTATCCATCTTCCGTCGGTAATTTCATAACGCGAAAGGGCTTCGACATTTGCAAGCGCAAGTTTGTCCAGCTCCTCTGCTCTGTTGATACCCTGACTTGCCATGTAGGTGCAGATTCCCATGACTGCCGCAACTGCAGCGAAAATAATCTTCTTTTTCATTTTCTTGAAATTATAGATGTTAAAAATTATTTTATGAATCCGTGGAGGACGAGCCTCTCCGGATTCGGTCTCTCTTTGAACCAGACATCGGCATATCGGTGGAACTGCTGCTGGACTGAGTCGGCAATATAGCTGATTTCGATATCCGCATATTCTCCGCTTTTCAGGACTTTCCAATCAACTTTTGCACTCACACATTGACAAGAAGGAGTGATCTCCTGCAATGTCATGTCAGATTCGGTGTCATTGTTTAGCCTGAACAATTTGATTATGGTATCTCCCCGATTGACAACGCCAAGACTGCGCACAGAATTTTTACAAATACGGTCATCATCGTTTTCCGGTAAATTTACATTATACGCTGAACCTGAGATCAACTGGCTGTACAGTTCCCTTATCTTGGGATTATACACCGGATTCCCCAATGCGATAACTTTATTGTCACCGTCAAGAAGAAAAGTCTGATGCTCCGGTTTGGAAGGGATAGGGTTGGCTTTGCTGAAAAGTCTGACTGAGTCTATGACAATGGGATTATGAAAGTTATTGTCTTTCACGAGTTTTTCAATCTCCTCCCGTTTGTCGGAACCTACAATCATAAGGAAGTTGACATCAACATCGGGAGAGGATTTGAAACTGTTGATCACCTTTTCCCAATCCTTGAGTTTCATCCGGCAGTTGGTACATCCGGTGGAATCGACATAAGTGACGATCTTGAAATCGGCGGCATCGAAATCGTAATCCACGGGGATGTTACCTACCTGAAATCCAAGTCCCTCAGGAATTACGATTTCCTTGCCGACCCATTCGGCAACAATATCCTGCTGCTCCTTGTTTGAACCAGTACAGGATATCATTGCCAAAAGCAATAACTGCATCATTAAGTTTAAGACAACGTTCTTCCGCATAATAGTAAATTCAGAATGTAGCCGAATATGTTCCCGATTCCGTAATTACTGAAACTTTAAAAGATGTGGTTGAATAACTCACAACATTGATTATATGACCACATGACAATTCGGCAGTTTCATCTGCTATTACCTCACCGGAAACAGCATCCAAGAGTCGGACCTCAGCGACGGTCTCTACTGTGCTATAAACCACAACTTCATTTCCATCATAAGTGAAATAGAACTGTGAACGCGATGGTTTATGAGGATAGTTTGGAAGGTCGGGGTCTCTTTCCTTTTTAAGGAAACCGGTGATAAGTTCAGATGTAGGATCAAGATCATCAGCTTTTGCCATGTTATAGTAACAAAGCTGCAATCCCATAATTAGCATAACAACTATTAAGAACCTTTTCATGATGTTTATTTTATGGTTAGTTTTTGTTGCAAATTTAATAGAATTATCACCTATCATCCAAAATAAAAATCTATCACGGCATAAATATCGCACATACTATCTAATTGAATATAAACCATCTATCAAATCGCCTTAAAAATAAATTCTATCACAACCAATTTACACATGTCACGACACTTGCCGGAAGCGAAATCCACGTTTATCGGGCTGCGCCCGATAAAGTAAAAAGTAAAAGGGAATAGGTAAAAAGGATAAATTGGCACGCCTGAAAAATTTGTATCTAATGGTGCCTCAGACCGTAGCTGCTGTTGCTTGCAACTGCAGCACAAATCAAGGACAAAATTCCTTTTCCTTGCCGCGAGGCTGCAGTTGCAAGCAACAGCAGCTACGTCTTGATACTCACATTAGAGACATGCCAATTCTCCTTTAACCTATTCCCTATAATCTTTCACCTTGCCGAACTCAGTTCGGTAAATCGGGATTTAGAGAATTGGCTTAGAGTAATGTTGAAGAGAATTTTGTAACTTTGTAGAAGATTTTGATCATAACGACATGAAGAAATTATTATACATAGCGGTGTTCATAA
>CAJUDL010000013.1:0-50518 GCA_910585285.1 uncultured Muribaculaceae bacterium | reverse complement strand
TGGTACTGAATTGTGATTGTTCGCGCCACAGATCGGGAATAGACCGAGTTCTCGATTCCGCAGACAATTTAATGCCGACTTACCCTGATTCCGCATTGAAAATATTAAAACAGGTTGAGGGTTTCTCTCTGAAAGCATCCGATAAAGCTCGTTACGCATTGTTGTTGACTAAGGCACAAAACAAATGCAACGTATTCATAGGGTCTGATTCTATTATCAAAATTGCGTACGATTATTATAATAACTCAGGAGACAGTCTGGAAATGCAATCAGCTTATTATTATGGAAAGATACAACATGAGAATATGCATCATATGGGAGAAGCACTGGTAGCCTTAAGAAGGGCTTTTATTATTGCCACCTCTAATCATTCCCATTTATTTGCCGGATTAAGTGCAATGTCTATCGCACGCATATATGGCATATTACACAAAAGTGGAGAAGAATACAAATGGGCTGATATAGCAGTTCGCAATTTTATAAAAATTGATCAATTCAAACTGGCACACTGGGCAGAAATTTCGATATCCAAATCTCTTATAACTAATGGGAAACTAAATAAGGCAGCTGATGTTCTTGAATATGTTGATAAAGAGACATACGAAACGGAACCGAAATACAGGCATATTGCATTAAAGATTAAGGCAGACATTGAAAAAGCTCAAAAGCGGTATGATTCATCAAACGTAATATTATCTATTTTATACAATGATGACTATTTATTTAATTGTATTGATTGGTGCAAAGTATCTGAAAATAATTACCACCTGAACAATTTTACCAAGGCTTCTCAAGCTTTAGATTCTGCAAAGATAAGAATAACGGATACTTATGATCAATTATATTGTGACTACCTCAGTGCTATTCTATTAAATAGACAGGGTAATTATAAAGATGCTTCTGACATCGCGATAAAATGGGGAGAGAATCTGGAAAAGGAATTTAATTCCCAATTGAATGAAGACGCTACGAGTCTACTTGAAGAATATCTCACCAAAGATGCTGAAAATGCAAGAGAACGAGCTGAGATTCATAAATTCAGAGCAGTTACATCCATCATAATACTCTTACTTGTTATAGCTGTAGCATTCGTATTGGTTAATACTTTACGTATTAAAAATCAAAGAGATAAAGAGAGAGTAAAGAATCTGCGGTCAGATATCTCTCGGCTTAAAACTGAATTAAATTCAATCAGAAGCAACCACTCGAAAAGCAGTAAAAACACAATTGAATATATCCGGAGCTTAGATACAATTTATGAAAACGGCTTCAGGTACCTCACCTCAAAACAAATTATAAACAAACTCCCCAAGGATGTGCGTGAAGTTCTTGAAGAGATAAGGAACGAGGAGAATGTCAATATAATAAACAATTGCATGGATTCCATATGCGAGGAATGGATAGTTAAATTCACCGAAGCCTTCCCCTGTCTGGAACAATTCCAGTATCAACTTGCGAAGTATCTTCACCTGAATCTCTCATCCGAAATGATTGCATTACTGATGAAACGTGATTCTTTGAATGCCGTTTACAATCTCAAGAGCCGACTTAAGAAACGTCTGAAAGCCGACAATCCCGAAGCTGCAGAACATTATATCCGCGAAATCTTTAGTAAACGCGAAATCAAAAACCTATCGGAATTTAAAGCGCGGGAGGAGGAGCAGCGGGAGAAGGAGGAAAATGGCAGAGAGCGACATGATGAG
The DNA here is from genome assembly GCA_910585285.1 of uncultured Muribaculaceae bacterium. Classification (GTDB taxonomy): domain Bacteria; phylum Bacteroidota; class Bacteroidia; order Bacteroidales; family Muribaculaceae; genus Lepagella. Next base: position 48,815 of record CAJUDL010000013.1, on the reverse strand, counting down.
ACCGCCCATGGTGCCGGCGGCAAGCGGAAACCAGAAACCTTCCATGGTGTCGCCTATGAGGAAGGGGATAAATCCTAAGACGGTGGAAAGCACGGTCAGCAACACTGCCGTGATCTTGCGCCGGAAAGCACGGATATACAGCGTTACCGGGTTTACACCCGCCGGCAAACGTTTCCGCATCGAATTATATTCGTTGATGATGTAGATGGCGGCGTTGACCGTGATGCCGCAAAGGAGAATCATAGCGGCGAAACCGCCCTTGTCAAATTTAAGCGAAAAAAGATAGAAGGTGAGGAACACCCCTATGAACGACACGGGGATGACGAGAATCACGGCAAGTGGCTGTCTCAATGAATTAAACAGAATTGATGATATGAAGAATATGATTACCGCCACAAGAGCCAGAAGCCAATACTTCTCCCCGCTTATCTCATGATTCCATTTGTATTCTTCCTTTTCGGCATGATATCCTAAGGGCAGGGTGGGCACATAAGCGGCAAGTATTTTGTCGAGAACCCTTTCCCCCGCTTTGCTTGATCCGATATATTCATATTGCAGACACAGAATGTATTCCTGATCTTTCTTCACCACATCAGGAGGTGTCTGCCTCTTCTCAATGGTGGCATAATCGGAAAGTTTTATTTCCCTGCCGCCCGCACGCATGGGATAGTTCATGAATCCCCACACATCGCGGTCGTTTTCCACAGAGTTGAGACGTATGTATTCCGCTCCGTCTCGCCCCGCCACGAATCCCGCGCTGATATTGCGCCCTGTCTCATGCTTTACCGCGCGAAACAGATCCGACACCGTCAGACTGTCTTTTGCCAGTCTTTCGCGGTCTATGTCAAGATAAAGCTCCGTATAATCCTCTTTGTAATAAGAGAATTCCGAATTTATCGTCACCTCCTTGATGCGTTTGAGATTCAGCAAAGTGTCGGCAAGTTCGCGTGCCCTTGACGACAGTTCATCATAATTATATCCTCGCATCTTTATCCGGTAACTTCCGGCTCCTTCTCTGACATCATTATTGAACCCCTGGTCTTCAAGACCGTATACGCTCCAGCTTCCTCCTCCGAGAGTCAAGGCTTTCGACACCACGTCAGACTTAAGTCGGTAAGGGTATTCCCGCTGATATTCCGGTTTAAAATATACGGAAATCGATGCCCTGCGCGGTCCCGATACATATGTCTGGAACTGTCGTATCCCCTCCTGACCGCTCAGGAATGCCTCCATCTTCGAAATCAATACATTCATCTGCGACAATGTGGCTCCATTGGGTAGACTTGCCGCGATTTCGAGAACAGGCTCGCGGTCATTATTGTCAAAATATCCACCTTCATACACTTTGGTGACAAACACATAGACCGACCAGCCGAATGCCGCGGCAAATACAATGAACACGATCCATCGGAAGCGGCATAGAACTGTCAGTATCCTGCCATATATTTTATAAATCCTGACGACCAGACGTCTCTTTCGCTTATTTGATTTCCTAAGCACCAGTCCCATCCTCTCCACAAGAGCGGGCACAAGAAACAGCGCAACGGCAAGCGACACCCCGAGATTGACAATCACCACAACCGTAAAATCCTTCAACGATAGGAGAGTCTTCTCATCAAGGAAGAACACGACGGTGAGAGCTCCGACTGTGGTAAGCGTTGCGGCGAGCACAGCTGAGAACGCCCGCAACGTGTGATGTCTCGACACATGCTCTGTCATCACTATCAGATTGTCGATCACGAGGTTTAGCGATATCGTGATTCCAGCCAGCGAATAAAGCTGTATCTCCACATGCAGGAAATAATAGGCAAGAAAGGCAATAGCCATATTAACCGCGAGACTGATGGCAATGATGAGCAGATAACGGAGATTCGCCGTTATCACAGCCACGAAAACCAACAATACCAGTATCGTCAGGGCGGTGCGGAAATATATCTTGTCCATCTCCTCGGCTATTGATTCCGATGCATCATAGCTCATATCCATCATAAAACCATCCGGAAGTGAGATCCCCTCCAGAACTTTCCTGACCCTATTGCTCAGTTCTATCTGGTTGGCATCTTCTGCAGCCGTTATGTTGAGATAGATTGAATTAAGACCGTTAATGCGAAAATACCCTGTCGGTTCGGCTTCCCGACGCGACACGCGCGCCACATCCGCCAACGTAACGATGCGTCCGTCGCGTGCGGTCAGAAACACTTTTGTCGGATCAAGCGTATCGCAACCCGCATTCTCCCTTTCGGATATGGCATGCGACAAATCATCAGGCGACAATCCGAGTGTCGAAAGTTTTTCAGGAGAATAATCCACCCTCCACTCCATAGGCATTGCACCGGAAAGTTCTACATTGTCAACACCTTTAAGCGCTATCAGAGCAGGGCGTATATTCTCCTCGGCAAAATTCATGATCCGATGAGGAGAAAGAGGGGCGTTGACAGTATAACTCATGAAAGGACGCGCAGCCTCGGCATCAAGTTGCTTTACGGCAATTCGGGGATAGCTGACTCCCTCGGGCAAGGAAGTGCGCGCTTCCCTTACAATCACAGCCGTCTCGAAACGCGCTTTCTCCATATCCGCGTGCCGGTCAAACTCCAGCGTGATGCGTCCTCCATTCTTTTTTGACCGTGAAGTGATATGCTTCACGCCCGACACCCTGGCAAGCATTGCCTCCAAAGGAGCCGTGACCTCTGCCTCCACCGTGCGTGCGGACGCTCCGGGGAAAGAATAGCTCACACTTACAGAGGGAAGCGTCTCAGAGGGCACAAGCTTGACCGGAAGCATCGGCATCAGCACGCACCCCAACATAGCCATCGCCAGAAACACGACAATGACCGAAAACGATGATATCCCTCTTTTTTTTCTCATTTCCAAAGTCTCGTCATTTCACTCCCAACGTCCGGTCAAATTCCGTCGGAATAGGCACTCCGAGTTCGAAATCAAACAATGTAAGCTTACGTATCTTATAATAGCTCAGCCAGTAATTCTGCAGGGAGGTGATGTAATTCTTGCTTGCTTCCTGCTGGCGACTATGGGAAAGCGTAAGGGTATTGATATCGGCTTTTCCGATGATAAACCGCTGAAGCGTCTGGGCATACGCCCTGTCGGCAAGGTCAAGAGCCTCGGCAGCACTCCCTACGAGACGCTGCCTGCTGTTGAAGTCGCGTATTGTTATGACCACATCCTGCTCCATCGAGAGTTCCTCCTGCCTGGCAGCAATCTGAGCCACATTCAGGTTATTCTTGGCGATGTTGTATTTCCCTTTCCTCACTCCCCAGTCGACTAAAGGAATTGATAACGACAGCGACACAAGATCCTGCTGAAGCGGGTGATTGTAAGCCTCGCCAAAGGTGCGCGCAACCTGATTGAAACCCACAGAGGCGTTAAGACTTAGATTAAACATCGATTCAACCTTGGTTTTATTCACATCCCTCTGCGCTTCAAGCACGGTCTGCCGTTTCAACATTATGGCGGGACTATTTTCCCGGGCATACTCCAGAGCCCGATCTTCCTGAATATTTATTGCCACAGGTTTGCCGGGCAGCATCACCTCTATCTCGGTGTCTGAATCAAGTCCGAGATATGTCGCCAAAGAAAGGCGCGCCCTCTCTATCTCGATTCTGGCATTCTCCAGGGCGTTCTCGGCATTCACCTTATCGAGTCGCAGCGTGAGAAGGTCGGTCTGGGATATAGCCGCAATACTGAAACGACGTTCCCCTATTATCAGCAGCGTGTCGCTGGCGGCAAGATTCTCTTTTGCCAACCGTAATTCCGTCTGCGCCAGGGCGAGAGCGAAGAAATGGCTTACCGTCTCTTCCGACACTGTCTCCATGTTGTAGACAAACTCCCTTTTCACCTTCTCATATTTCATCGGTTCGATGCGTTTCTCCCAGCGGAACGCATTGTATCCGATAAGATCCTGGCGATAACCTATCCTGACAGGCACCGATGAAAACTGATTACCCTTCATCGCCCCGAAATTGCGCATATATTCAAGATCGCTTTCAAGATAGAGGGAGCCGCCGAGGAAATCCACATTCTGCGTAATAGTCAGTCCCGCAGAGGCTGTGTACATCTGCTGGCTGCGGAACACATCGACATCCTGCTGCGAATCGTAGCGCTGTGTGATGTAGCGGTAATATTGCGCAGGAGTCAGATTGAGCGACATACCGGGAAGGCGGTTTGCCTTGAACGTGCGCCATTCCCAATAGCCGGAGGCATAAAGATTACGGTTGCGGAATGCATTAAGGGAGCTGTCGTTGGCAAGACGCACGGCATCTCCGAGCGAAAGAACCATCCTCTCACCTCCTGAGGCAGCCACACTTCCTGCAAACAACGCTATCGCGATTATCAATCTTCCTATATTCATGTTTTCTTTAGAGCTTGTTCCTTAAAACGATGCTGGTTGTAAATCAGATAATAAATAAGGGGTATCACAAAAATGCTGACCAGCGTTCCCACCACCATCGAGCCGATCATGGCAACTGCGAGAGGTCGCTGCAGCTCAGAGCCCATGTCAGATGTGAAAAGCACCGGAAGCATCGCAAAGATTGTGGTCAGTGAAGTCATCAATATCGGTTTGAGGCGTCGTCTGCCCGCCGTGTGGATTGCCTCGGCAAGAGGCATTCCCTCCTTCCGCAATTCATTGATGGAATCGAGCTTAAGGATTGAATCATTGACCACGATTCCACATGTCACAATTATTCCGATCGCCGACATCAGGTTCAGTGTTTCACCGCACATAAGAAGGGTCAGCAATGCAAATGAGACATCAATAGGAATCTCCAGAAGCACAATGAGAGGCTGCACAAAACTTTCGAACTGAGCGCAAAGAATGAAATACATCATCAACAGCGACACGAGTAGAATCACCGTCAGCTCTTTCATCATCTTTCGGTTTGAGAAGATCGAACCGCCGAACGTCACATCCGCCACCTCTTCCGCCATCGCGATCTCTTTCATTTTCTCAATCACAGCATCAGCTTCATCGGCTTCCACGTTAAGTTCCACCGGGAGATACTCACCCGCACCGGAGGCGTTTATAACCCCCAACGCATCCCGTTTCATTGTGTGGGCAAGGGCAGAGAGCGGAATGCCATTCCCGTTGCCCTCTTTTCCCGCAGATGAAGATACCAACGCCGTTGCAAGCAATTCATCAGGAGTTATCCCTCTGTCGGAAATTCTTACAGGTATATAATCCTGATAAGACCTGAGGATAGTGGTTTGCGAACCTTTAAAAGTCACGTCTATTGTGTTGCGCACATCGGAAGCGCTGACTCCATAGAGAAGCATACGTTCAGGATCCGTGCGTATATCTATCACCTCTTGTTGCGGAATATCCTTCACATCCAGCCCCGTGGCTCCTTTTACGGCGCTACACAGACGCGCCGCCGTTTCCACTGATCCACCTGCATATCCGGTAAGAAAACGAGCCTCCAATGGCGCTTCTCCGGAAGAAAACACCTGCTCGAACGGATTTGACGGGACACTGAACCCACACACGGCTGCCGGATATTCACGCCGCAGAAAAGATGTCAGGGAATCTTTGAATGCCTGTAGTTTGTCGGGATCCGACACCCGGAAATAAAACTCGGTCTCCGATGCCCCCTTTTCAGAATTGTCACCGAGCATGAAATCCTGTCTCCCCACAAATGCCGCCCACTCCTCATTATCAACCGCGCCGGCAACCTTTTCGGAACGTATGCGGTTCTCATCTATGTTTATGTTCTCGTTCCAGTTTACCGAAAGTATCGTTTCCGCACTGTCAATACGGGGCAAACGCTCCACGTCGAGGGCTTTCGCAAGCGGGAACAAAGACGCTATGGTAAGAATGACAAACAATACTGTCGCCAACTTGTGGGAAAATATAAAATCAATCCCTTTGTCATACCACCTCAGTCCTCTCCCATCCCGGCTGTCCACATCTTCTTGCGAAATATCATTCTTTCTTCCTTTCTCCACGATAGACACAAGCACAGGCAGCAATGTGATGCCCGTTGCATATGAAGAAAACAGCCCGGCTGTGATTGAGAATGCCTGATCGGCAAATATTGCTCCGGCAATGCCGCTCATGAACACAAGAGGCAGAAAGACAGCCACCGTTGTGAGCGATGAACTCAACATCGGCGTGATCATCTCCGTAGTGCCCGCCACGCAACTGTCTTCGAGAGAACAGCCACGCTTGCGATACTGCATGATATTCTCCGCCACTATGACGGAATTGTCGATCATCATGCCCACGGCAAGTATGAGTCCTGCCAATGATATTATATTGATCGAAATATGGAAGAGATAGAAAAGAAGGAATGTTATGATCACGGCAACCACAACAGTAAAACCGATAACCACCGGCATCCTCCAGTTGCGCATGAAGAGGGCGCAGACAAGAAAAACGAGCACAAGACCTAAAATCAGGTTCTGACGTAAGTTGCTTATCGTGAAATCGAGCAGTTCCGTCTGGCTTCGGGTCTTGGTGATCGAAATGTCGGGATATTGGGAAGAGAAATATTTTATAGTGCCGTCAATTGCCTTGTCAAGGTCTGCCATGCTCGATGCCTCATGCTTGATCACCGCCATCGTCACGGCGCGGCGCCCGTTGAAAAGAGAATACCCCTGCGCCTGACATTCCGTGAGTTCCACTTCACAGAAATCGCCCAAGCGATGCATTCTCCCGTTCTTCATCAGAGGCACATTCTCCACATCCTCCTGAGTGCGCAGTTTTCCGGATATGTGGATGCTGTATTCATAATAACCATCGCGAACCGTCATGCTTCCCGGCTCGGCATTGTTGTCTTTAAGGGATTTCTCAATATCCGCCAAGGTTATTCCGGCAGGTTGCATACGATCATAATCAGGCGTTACGCGCAATTCTTTCCCCGGCACTCCGGATATATCCACCAACGCCACTTCGGGCAACTGTTCGAGGCGACGCCTGACAATATTGTCGGCAACATCATAGAATTCGGGAGAAGGCTCGGATGCGGTGGTAAGTTGGAGGTAAGTAACGGGAATATCAGCCACTGATGCCTTCACGGCCTTGGGACGGCTGATATCCCGTGGAAGCGAATTCATAGCCGCGTCTATTTTCTCGTTCACCTCGATAAATGCGAGATCCGTGTCAACGCCATAATCCATCGTGAGCCGGATGATGCCATATCCGTCGCGCGTTTCGCTCCGGATATCCGATAATCCTCCTACCTGCATCAGCTCGCGCCGGAGAGGGGCAACAACCATGTTCTCAAGTTCGCGGGCATCAAGGGATGCTCCGTCCGCCCTGACCGCAATCCGGGGAACATCGACATCAGGCAAAAGCGACACCGGAAGCGTCACGAACGTGACACACCCTAAGATCACGAGAGCGAGAAAGCTCATCAACACGGCAATGCGCCGCTGTAACAGAAACCGTATCAAATTAATGTTTAATGTGTTGTGCAATTAGGAATTAGGAATGAGGAATTCATTCCTTGCCCTTTAAATCCCCAAACATAACTCCTCATTCCTAATTCCTAATTCCTAATTAACTACTACCGGAGTTTGGTGGGCAAGATTCTCGTTGCCGTCGGTAATCACTGTCTGACCGGCTGTCAACCCTTCGAGAATCTCACGGCTGTCGAGGTTCTCAATGCCGGTGGTAACATAGTTCCACATCGCTTTGCCGTTTTCCAGGGTGAAGACAACTTCCCTGCCCGAACGGAGCACCACTGCACTCTTCGGCACGACCAACCGTTTGCCAAGGTTCTTGCTGACACGCACGCGGGCATTCATGCCATCAATCATTCCGCCACGGGAACTCAGTGAAGCCCTAACCTTCACAAGCCCTTTCTCATCAACCTTAGGGTTTATTTCGGTAACCTTGCCACGACAGGCATTCCCTCCCGCGAAGGGTGAGACTTCAACACCGTCACCAATATGCAAAAGCGACAATTCACTCTCCAGCACCGGGAACTCCACCTGCATGCCACCGTCGTTTATAATGCGGCAGCTTGGTTCTGCGGTTGGGGCAATGCCGAAACGTTTAATTTTGAGATCTGCAACAACGCCATCGAAGGGAGCGGTCAATGTGGATTGTTCAATTTCTTTTTTATTCAGGGCGATCGATGTCTCTATGCCGTCGAGACCGCTCCTGACACGCGCCAGCCGCATCACCTCTTCCGGCACGGAAGCTTTGTCTGTCGGATCGTAACCTTGCCCTATAAGCACATCCTGCATATCTAAAAGGGCTTTCTCTCTCTCCGACAAAAGTTTGGCACGCTCCGACTCAAGTTTGAAAAGATCAAGACGGGCAAGTTTCTGACCACGCTTCACCCGCTGTCCCTCACGCACCCACAACTCGCTCACTGGCTCGGATGAACGGAAATACAGATCCGCCGTCTCTCTCGCCATTATCTTGCCGTTGCTCACCATATCATGGGTTATCTCGCGCTCCGTGAGCTTCATTGTCTTCACGACCGGCATGCCTCCCTCCGAAGAAGAGGAAAGCTTTTCCGTCTTTTTAGTCGACACAGCGTCTCCCCCGTTGCCTTTATCGGAAGAACACCCTCCTCCGACCATTGCCAAAACGACAGCCGCCGTTGTTATTGTCTTTAAGATTATTCCGTTCATATCACTTCTTACTTCTTACCTCTCACCTCTCACCTCTCCCCTTTTACCTTTTACCTCTTACCTCTATCAGTTCTTCCCTCATCTCCCTTGTTGCGGGTGATTCCACTTTCACCGGGAGCTCCATCGCCTCCTCGTATGCCTTCAGGAACTTACCCGATGAGGCATCATCCTCCTTAGCGTAGAGCATGGCAAGGAGATAATAGGGATAAAGGCGGTTGGGCAATCTATGCCTCGATCTCGTATAATACTCCTCAGCCTCGGCAGTCTCCCCCATGTCCTCATGATTGCGTCCTATAAGGTTGAGAAACATCGGATCGCTGCTGATCTCCACTCCCATCCTCAGCACCTTGTTTGACTTTTCATAATCTCCGTTTCCTCGCAAGGCTTTCCCATAGTCGAAAAGACAGCGGGCACTCCATCCCATCTCCCGCACCAATGAATCACATTCCTTCATCATGCCATCCGACAGGCGGTAGCGTATTGCGTTGCTCATTCTGTCCCATTCACTTGTCTGCCTTTTCCGTTCCATTATTCCATATGCAGGAACCGACAGAACACCACCCAACACAACGCACGCTCCGGCTCTGAGCCACACCGGATAATTATGCCGATGAAATATTATCGCTCCTCCGAGAAGGAAGACCAACAGATAAAACTCGGCAAACTGCAGTGGATATGAGGAGAAACACACTGCCGTGAAAGCCACTACGGCTCCGCAGAGACCGTAGCATCGTGATCTCCATGCCGTCACTGCTCCGGCAACGACAACAGCGATAAATGCAATGAAGCCCGCAATGCCGAATGCAATACCGATCTGTAGGAATTCGTTGAACACATATTCCGGCGCACCGGCAACAGAGACGAACACCGAATCTGGATGCTGCGCGAAATAATCCTCCTGAGCCTGCCCGAAAGCTCCGGCAACCCGGTCCCAGCCAACGCCCCACGGGTGGGCAATCATAGCCTGGAATGCCACCATCCACATCAGCACGCGTCCCTGTGCGGAGTCGGGTTTAAGGAAATAAAGCAACGCAAGAAACGCTATTGTCAGCACAATCATAGAAACGGCATATACCCGGAGTCTTCCCTTCTTAAATGACCTGCCGGCAGAGACATAACGTCCCGCAGCCACCACCGCGCAACCGAGCAGAGCTGCAATCCATCCCGTTCTGCCCATCAACGCCGGCATTAGTCCGATGGCAAGGAAGAGGTAGGTTCCCGACAGCCAGACCGCTACTTTGTGCCTGTCGTGCAGCACCGCGTGAAGCGCAACCGGAGCGATTACGGCAAGAAACCCGCAATATGGACCGGGATTGTAAAACGTGCCGGTTGCCGGATACATGGAATTGCCGGAAGCCGCAAACCCCAAAAGCTGCAGCCATCCGAACACACATTCCACCAATCCGAAAACAACTATCAGTTGAGCCATTTCATCACCCTTTCCTTGTTTACCACTTCATCACGCTCAGACCACCATACCAACAGAGCCCGTCCGACGATGAAGGGTTCAGGCACGAAACCCCAGTAACGTGAATCCTGAGAATCTCCCGAGTTGTCTCCCGCCATGAAATAATAATTCTCCTTGAAGCGGTAGCTCTTCACCTGTTTCCCTCCAAGTGTCAGCATCCCGTCCTTATCCTTAAGCTTATGTTTTGTTTCCCACTCTATCGCTTTCTTATAAGGGAGATAGTTGGCTGGAGTAAGACTTATCTCCTCCCCTTTGCGGGGAATGTAGAGCGGTCCGAGGTCTCGGATGGTCCAGTGCGTCACTGAATCTTTCCGGAAAGCCCTGAATCCCGGCAATGAATCGCGACTGACGGAATCCGGGGCATATAAAGCCCTTACCAGCCGGCGGTCACCGCCCCCTTCCGAAGGAACGCCGTTGATGTAATAATCGAAATCCCGGATCTCAAGCACGTCCCCCGGCGCTCCGACACATCTTTTGGCGTAATACACCCTGTAATCCATATCGATTTTCTTCCATTCATCGCGAAAGGGAAAATTGAAAACCAGTATGTCGCCGCGCTTGAATTTCCTGAAACGCGGCATGCGGCGAATCTTCACATCCTTCCCCGAGGCAGCCTCGAAGATATTGAACAGGCGCGCCCCTGTGGTCACTTTGTCAACCAACACCTTGTCGCCGGGCTGGAGCGTCGGCAACATGGATTCGGAAGGTATGTTGAACGAAGCAAAAAGAAACAGATGCCAGATGACAAACAGGAAAAAGCCGATGCTGGCAACAAACAGCACGTTCTCCGCCCACTTACCTGCCTTCCGCCATCGGCGTTTCCATTTCGCATCCATTAATTGTTAATTTAAGTTTCGCAAGCTTCAACTTAAAGTTTAAGAGTTTATAAGTTTAAAAGTTTATCCGGTTCGACTCGGTTTGAGCTATGTACTTATATCGCGACAAACCAATAAACTTATAAACTGCGCATAGCGCAAATAAACTTATAAACTTCAGCTTTTCGCTTGCAAAAAACTGAATATACATCTTACAAAGATAGCGAATTGAAATATAACATCCAAAATAAAAATCTTTCATTGCTACTTTTTAGCAGATTTTATATCCGTAAATATCAACAGTTTAAGAAATTGAGATTTGTAAAAATCTCTCATTTCTATAACATGACATAACATCAGTCAATTTTTACGCCCAAAATTCCGGAATTTAGAGATTAAATTCAAACACGACCTTACACATTATTCGTATCTGACAAGATGAAATATCTCGTTCCCTTCGTTATCTGTCGAGTTTATGATCGCAATGAACCGGTCTTGCTCATCGACACAAAAAGTATTTAAACCTTCCGGAACATGTATAATAGATTGTGGCTCGCCATCCCAGCCGATCTTTACTATATGCGATTCAACTGTGTCATAGCCCCGATTATCCGCAAGAGGCATTTCTTTTAACCGTCGCAAATAAACACCATTCCCGGAAGCGTAGCCCGGCGCATATCTGATATAGCCATCTGATGCCAAGTCAAAATAATTCTTGATAGTCTCGTTGATATCAAACCCATTGCCCGACAAATTTACACTTTTCAGAATATTCCCTTTGAAATCATATACATAATACATGTCGAAATAATATTGAGAAACCACAATCCTATTCTTATCCAGGTTGGCATGTATAATTGGGGAAAGGTAGGTAGGGAATCTTTTGAGCATTTTCATAGACTCTTCCGATAGTTCAAAAGGATAAGCCACGGCTTTCTTGTCATTCGCCTTTATATCTGTAATATTGAAAAGATTGTCAGACTTCATGAGAGTATATGAAACGGCAGTATCTCCAAAATAATTAATAGAGCCCTCACGCATAAGAATTTTAGGCATTCGTGTCTTCCGGATTTTAAGGCTGTCAGCATAAACTGAAATAATCTCATTCAGGTTGCCGTCATATAAACTCAGACCGCCATCTGCCAAAACATAATGGTTGTTGAAGAAAGAGGGAGATAAAACATCATTCGGTCCATTCCCCTTTATAGCTAACGGTTTAATTCCCTTGGTATCCATGTCCATCACTTTGATTACCGTATCCTGTTGCGCGAATAGCAACACAAGCTTGTCGCCACTTTTTTCCACCCGCACCGGATAATCATGCGAAAAAGAATAGAGCGTATCAACTGGATGCAACTCTTTAATATCAACATCAGAAAACATCTCATCCAGTACATCCATTTCAAGCTTTGTCACTTTATTCTGTTTGTTGCAACCCGACAACAACAAAACTAAAAACAGTAATCCACCAAAAGACACCTTATAGCCTCTTCTCAACATATGCATAACCAATATCTCAATTATTTAAGAAACTGTTTAAATTTATTTTCTAATCCTCAACGGCTCGAGATAGTCTCTATAAATAAAGTCGCATCTCAAAAAAAATCTATAGGTTGATTTGTGAAAATATTTGTTAAAATTTATTAATTCGCCTCCTTATATAAATACTCATCTTCATAAATTTATTTATAATCTTATTAATGTAAGCCTGAAAATGCCTATAGTGGCGTTTGAGTATCACGACCTTTGCCCTCTTCCCAACTCATGGTATACGGTGCTTGCGCTTCCTTTTCTCGCGCCTATTTACGATGGGGTTTGAAGTCGAAACGGTAGTGTACCGAGAGCATCAGGTAACGTGGAAGCACTGTGTTGAGGGTCTGCGTGCGTCCGGTGGCATCAACGGAGTAGTCAACACCTTTGTACTGATTCAGTATATCCTTAGCTTCCAGTTTGAAGATCCACTTCCCCTTGTCTATGGTATATCTTAATTCTGCGTTCCAGTTAAGATACGTTCTGTTCATGGAGTTATCAATATATCCGTAGCGTTTGTGTATATTCATGGAAGTACTGAATGAGAATCCCAATGGCAATCTTACCCAGCAATACATAGTTGAGTTTATCATTCCGCTGTTAAGCTTGGACATCAGGAGACTTTCCGAATGGGTGTTGTTGAGACTCGCTCCGGCATGTAATTCCGCGACAAACTTAGGGATACGGTAACTGAGCATGAAGCTGTCGCTTAAAGTATAAGACCTCACAACCTGTCTTTCCGGCTCCTGATCATATCCAATCATGTCAGCATAGTTGTTTAAGCCTCCGTTAAGATAGTTCCTTACCTGAAATTGTTTGGAGGAACCAAATTTATACATTATGGAATAACGTAAACTTAAATTATAAATGCCCGATATATTATATGTCCTCATAGTGCGCACACCGCTGTTTGAATCATACCTATACCCCGTCACCAGACTGTTTTCGTTAATATTAGTATTGAAATTGAATGTATTCGTAAGGACATCCCGGTTCCCTATTGATAACAATGCGTTTATTTGATGAAGCGTGGATTTTTTTAGATCGGGATTGCCCGTCCAAATATTCATGGGGTCGGTGGTGTTGAGGATGTCGACCATGCTTATCATATTAGGGACATTCTGTTTCAACCTGTAATTGAAGCGGAGATTGAGTCTCTTGTTTTTTGATGCCCAGTCGAGAAGGCAGTTCTCAATGTTGAAGCGCAGGAAACCGCGGCGCGGATTCGCATCGGTTTCTCCACGGTGATAGAACAGGTCATGACGCTCTGCAAAAAACTTCGGCTCAAATTGCAGCTCGAGTGTGCCACTCTGCGATTTTTTCTTATAGTTCCATGTTACTTTTAATATATGCTGGTTCTTATACAGCTTGCTCGTATAGCTGTTTGCAAAATCCGGCATCGGCACATCATCAGGTGCGAATTCTGCCATTGAATTCTCCGCGATTGCCTCAAGCAGAGTAATGTCGGAATTCTTACGGTTCTGAGAGTGTATGTATTCATAGCTGGCATTGAGATTTCCAACGGGGATATTGAAATAATAACGGGCAAGTCCCTGCAGTTTGAAATTATATTGCGGGCGGTCGCTTTGAAACCTTTTCTGCAACAAAGAAGTAGCCGGAACAGCACCGAAGCAGATGTCTTGCAGAGTGTTCCCGAAAAGCGACTTACGGTCATATCCAGCTGTGAATTTCATCTCTATGGCATCCGGGCTGTCGGGCATCTTGATTTTCGATTCTCCATAAAGCTGTGCCTCATAGCCATGGGTATTCGATTCATATGTTTTTAGGTTGCGGTTGATGATTGATGTCTGCAGATCTCTGTAGCTGCCTGAATATATGTCCCTGACAATATCCGGATCCAACCCCTGATGCTCTTTATCGAAAGAGGCGGAAACGGTCTCGTTGTCGCTTTCGTCTTTATTGTAAGAGAACTGAGGCTTTATGTTGAGATTCCAGTTATCCTTCTTGATTTTAAGATTATGGAACGTGGAGACAGAGAGCGTCTGCAGTCTGGAATTGGTGGCGGAATAATCGTAAGCATCCCCTGACTGAAGAAATTTTATTGCATTTGTCACCACATTGTTGTGATTGTCCTTGCGGTGGACATCTACGTTGCCATTGACCTCCCATGTGTGGAGCGGATTGTCCACAAGATAGTCGAAGCCTCCGTTGGCTCGTTCTGTGACGCCTTTTTCATCATCCGTGTGTATTTCCCACGAATTTTCTCCAAGACGGTTGTTTTGGTTTATATTGTTTGCATTTCCATATAACGACAGACGTGAGTTGTTTGTATAATGCATTGCAAACAGTCTGCCTATGTATCGCGACTTCGTTCCTCCACCGATTTCCGTGTTAATCATGTTTCCCGCCATGTGGTCTTTCTTTAGACGGACATCCATAACATATTCTTTGGTGACATCTTCCCTGCTGCCTAAAATGTATGACATCTCATCTTTTTTCTCATACACGGCTACATTCCTGACTGCATAGGCACCGATATTTTCGAGCAACACATTCTGGTTACCCTTGAAAAAGTCCTTGCCGTTGAGAAGCAAGGCTTCAACGAATCTGCCGTTGACATAGATTTTGTCACCTCGTATCTCCACGCCCGGCATCTGTTTCACAAGCGCGTCCAGCATTGACCCTTCCGGCAGAATAAATGCATCGGCGTTATAGACGATGGTATCACCCTTATGATAGAACATCACCTTGCTTGCCTTCACCGTAAATTCTTCAAGTGTCCTTATTTTTTCACGACTCATATATATATTAGGGGCATGAAGTTCTGAATCTCTTTTCTTGAGGTTTTCAAGTGAATAGGGTATATACAGGCTCTCATAACCGGGTTTGCTGACATGTATGAAATATTCCCCCTTGACACGCGGGATATACACCTCATATCTGGATATGGAGTCGTCTTTGATGGTGCCCTTGTCGCGGTCATATTTAAAATCCCGCTGCCCACCCCTGGCTGTAGAAACCAGAGAACTATCCGCATTAAGGATCTCAACCTTGACGCCAATGAGGTGATGGGAGGTGAGCCGATCGTAAACATATCCGCTAAGGGGAATGCTGTCAATTTTTGGTTTTGTATCTTTTGCACCCTCGTGTTCTCTCGCATTGACATGCATCGCGCAAACGAGGAAAACAAGTGCTATAGGTAAAGTTAAGAATCTTTTCATGACATATTGAAAACAACACCGCGGCTATAGCCACATAATGGATTAAAAATAGTATGTTTATGTAACATCTATATAACTGCAACATCTATATAAACAGCACTTATATAGAATTTAATTACAAATGTTATGAAGTTCCAATATCTCAAGTCTATCATCTTTCCTTAAAAGATAAAGTTCATCATTGGTAACATATTTAGGGCCATAATATGTGTCTGAATCATCTACAAAAAGTTTAGAACATCTGTAAGTTCTGTCATAGATACAGATGTATCTGTTATCTTCAAATCCAAATCCAACAACAAACCATTTATCGCATTCCTGCACAATTAGGTTGGAAATTGGGAATTTTCTAAATTTAGGAGCCCAGGCTTTACCGGAATATTCTTTCTTTATCTCATCCTCAGTAGGCCATAAGCCATTAAAATCCAGCCTATATTTAAGACAAGCCTTCCCATTGTCAAGTTCAAATACTTTGGGCTCTATTGATGGCATGTACAATATTTTACCATTTGATAATTTTACAAAATTCTGCATATTGACAATTGTCATTCCCTTAAGATATTCAGGAACGTTTATTACCGTCGTAGATTTGGATGTTAAATTGGGCAGCCAACTCAATTTAGCGTTATCGGAGGATTGATTGGAATAATCCAACCAGATCCCACCGCTGGAATCAACCATGGCATTTTGAGTATTTGATGGCAAATCAAAATGATCTTTGTAATTCCCCAATTTGTCAAAAACAATTATCCGTTTATTTGCTGTATCAAATACTGATATATTAGTATCAGTAACGTTTAGATTATAGGGACAATTAATATCCTTAGGACCCGAGCCCATAGAACAATATGCGAAAAGCTGTCTTCCATCTTCCAAATAAGCATAAAGTCCCGGTGATTTTTGTGAATCCAATGCATATATTGTATCTCCACGGACAATTATGTTGCGAGGAATCCCGATAATATTAAGAACACTTTCATCAAAATTTACAGTAGATATCGAATCAAATTTATCTTTTAACTTTTGAGGTTTAGTAATATCTATATTGACAACCACTGCATCTCCCTCACCTAAATATATACCTGAATCATCAGATTTAGTATTTTTGTTTACACATCCTGTTATAAATACAAGTAAACATATTGGTATTTGTTTTATCAGACTTTTGTTCATTATTATTGAGCTATTAAATATTATTATTGAGCTATTAAATATGGTGTCCAGCCTGATATCTCAATTGTTTATTTATAATAATACAGGCTGGGCACCCTATTGATTAAACTATTTCTAATTTTGTAACACGAACCAGATCAAAGGTATCAACTTTGCATATTTAAGTATACTTCTTTAAGTAGACTTAACATTGAAGCGTGCAGTAAAGTAAAAGACTTTACAATAGAGACATTCCCGTAATAACGATGGTTATTGTCATGCGCAACATTCCAGATCTCCTTTACCGGCGCAATTGCAACCCCAGCCGTTCTCATATTCGACTGGCACGACATCTAAATAACCTTTCTCTTCGGTATCTGACAACGCATCGATATTCTCAAGTTGAAGATCAGTTAGACCGTTTCCTGTCGAATGTGTTTTCATCAGGAGATATCCTGATACGCAAAAAATTGCTGCTGAGGCAGCGAAGAAAAATTTCTTTTTCATAAGCATTCGTTTTAATTTAATGTTTTTTAATGAATCCGCAGAGATGGAGTCTCACTGGATTTTGTCTTTCTTTGAAGTACACATCAACATATTTATATATTTGTTGTGATACAGAGTCTGCTTTATAGGTTACATCGATATTTATCATACCGTCAGGCAAGACTGTTGAAATATCAGAGATCGCGGCAACACAATGACAAGACGTAACTATGTCTTGTACGGTAATATTTTGGGAACTTTTATTTATAAGTTGATAATTTACAAATACTCTATCACCTGGTGAAACAACACCCATGACATGAATGGGATTGGGAGATGCGATATTTATGTCGTAGGTTTCGATTGCAGCTTCATGCTGTGATCCCAATATTATATTTTCATATACATCTTTGATTTTAGGATTATTTATGGGATTGCCAATTGCGACTATCCTGTTGTCACCAGTAAGAAGGAATGTTTGATATTTATTATTTTCAGGTAGGTGATTGGATTTGTAAAATATTCCTTCATTATCAATAGTTATGGGATGTAAGAAATTCTTCTGTTTTAAAATTTCATTTAGATATTCAGTATTAACATGGCTAACTATCATAACAAAATTTACCCTCACTGTATCCGAAGAACATTTCAAAGAGCTAATGAAATTATCCCATTCTTTTAATCTCATTTTACATCCTGTACAACCGGTTGAATCAATGTATGTGACGATTTTATAATCAGCATCGTTGAAATCATACTCTATCGGAATGTCTCCAATCTGGAATTGCAGACTATCTGGAATTATTAGTTCTTTACCAATCCATTCTGTCACGATATCCCTTTGTTCCTTGTCGCTGCAATTACAAGACATAATTACTGACATAAGCATTGCCATTGTAAAAAGAAAGAGGCTGTATTTTATGAGTTTGTTCATGATAAACATAGGTTGGAATCGTATTTGTTTTGACTGAGTTTATATATTAGGCACTTAGGTTGCAGAAATCCGCTAATCAATATTGCAAATTTTCAATCTTTTTTCGCTACATGACAAAGACCCTACATGACAAAGACTGAGCAGTTACCTTAATCTCCTCCAAGGTCAGTATTGAAAAGCTGTTTGCCGTCGCGGCATATGAAGATCTGCTCCTCTCTCCCTTTTGTGAGGTTGCGAAGCCACAACACGGCATTCGCCGGAACCTCGAAATCAATTGAGAAACCTTCAGACACTTTTCTTCCCAAGGATTTCCAACCAGCACGGGCAAAATAAAACAGTTCGTATTCCTCTTCCGGAACTACATAATTGTCGTCATTGCGCGGGATAAAGAATATACTGTCAACCTTCTTGTCGGAGTCAATCCTAAATACAAGTGACTTACCAAACGACCTATAAATTGTCCATGTCAAGATATCACCGTCAACGAGTTTATTCATATCATCCGTATGGTTATCGGTGACCGAAGATATTGGCAACCGATGGATAGCGAGTGAATCTTCAGACACAATCACTTCCCCGATCTGTGAATTATGGAACGGAGACGTAATAACACGTATGTATCTTGCTTTAAATTCCTTAGGAATCCTTCCTACCGGTATTCTGTAAAAATTATGTTCCGGCATACGTTCAATGCTGTCGACATCAATCCAAGGTCCATTTTCAGTCCGTCCTATCTGTATCTTACATCCAACTACTGAACTCATCCGGATAAAAGAGCTACGTACCAGCCCCGTCTTTCTTGTCAAGGATGTCTTTCCCATCCTTGACATGTCAGGAATGAATTCATGTACCTTTCCGTTTTGCAACAGCATGAACGGATTGCCGCAGACAGAGTAACCGGTACCTTTCCTGACAATCGGGATATATATAAGATCCGGTTCTATATCCCGAAAGACAGCGTTTCCGCTCCGGCTTTTTTCCGCAATGTCTATGGGGCGATATCCTTCGGGAGTAAAAATACCGAGGTATACCGTTTCCTCTTTCGCATCGACCTTGACTTCCGCCTTGTTATGCCCGAAATATTCCCATGTGACATCTTTCAGCCGGGGATAAGTAAGTTCCTGTGGTGCATCTGGTATTTCCCGCAATTTCTCCAGCCGCTCCATATTCATGGACAACGTTCTTCTATACACTTTCCCCTTTCTCCGATGGTCATTGTGCAGACTGTCGCGTGTAGGGGGATATTCCGCATTTTCAAACAAGCGGAATCGCCTGTCGATATTGTCATAAACCACGTTCCATTGATGAGGTGTACCGTTCGCAGGGGAAACCAAATATTCGTCTATTGCCGTGGGGATGCCGAATGCCCTCATGGCATATAGATTGCGGGCACATTCCTCTCTACAATATCCCACAGGGGATTCAAGCAACGATGGTGCAGGGCGGTCAGGGATTTTAAGCCATCTGGTGTAATGTATCTCGCCTAAGGATTGCGATATGACAGCGGCAGCTTCCACTGAATTTGCAGCCGCATCAATCTTGTCCGAAATGGAATCTAGCGCGTTTCGGTAAGCATCCCTCCATTCGGTAACAGGCTCATTACCTATTCGATATGGCAAGAGCAATTCACAAAACTCCGCCAGGGAAAGATCCTTATTCCAGCCTCGAAGCTCCTTCATACTCCACGCATCTTCAATATTGCGCGTGATATAATCCGAGGTCAGTGTCTGCAGGTCCGTCTCTCTCCTTTGTGGATATCTTTCATAACGTTTACCAATGATGCGTTGCAACGAATCCAACTTCCAACTTCCGTTTGGTTGCGGAAGCTCCCTATACAACATCTCTATGGAGTCGAGCCCGGGACCGGTCAGAGAAAACTGTCCCAACATTCCACGAACCAAATATTCAGCAGCCTCTTTCTTTTCTCCCACGTAAGCACTAAGCACTTTCTCAATTTCCGGAGCATTGGATTCAGCCTGCAATATAGCCTGTTCAAGCAGCGCATCATCCATAGACGTGCATGAGACAAAAGCAAGCGGAACTGCAAGAATCAGCCTCTTCCAATTCTTTAAGATGGTATCTTGTAGTTGATGTGAATGGAGAAACATACAACAAATTACTGTAACATCGATTTTATGTCATACTGGTAGATATACTCATTCTCTCCGAGTGGATTAAAAGCGTATCGCGTACTTGTTTTGACTGAGTTTGTATATTAGACACTTAGGTTACAGAAATCCGCTAATAAATATTGCAAATTTTCAATCTTTTTCAGATCGTAGCTGCTGTTGCTTGCAACTGCAGCATAAGCAAAGGAATTTTTTCCTTTTACTTGCCGCGAGACTGCAGTCGCGAGCAAGCCATTGTGTAAGTTCTCGAAAAGAAAATAGAAACAACATTAAAACTATTATGCTACTGTAACATTATGTTTGCACAACATAATAATCTTACATAGGAACTTCGCCTAAAGGTCAGTTCTTGGGTTTGGGATTGAATTCGATACGGTAGCTTTTCAATTCTGAAAGACCTCTAATCTTTTAAACATCCTATCGGAATAATTCTCACTCCATCGTCTCTGGTATATGCCATCTCGCCTCCTGTAAGCACAATCAATAAATCCGGCTCACGAAGTTTCGATTGTTTTCCCGTTCTATTTTTTTCTGCAATAAGATGTTTAATCTCCAGTAGATGCTTTGCCCCAACCTCTATCTCTCTACTTCCAAGTTTGCATTCAATCAGAGCATATCTGCCATCATCCAAATGCAAAACAGCATCCGCCTCAAGACCAAACCTGTCATGATAGTATGAAAGGCGACCGCCCAATGCCTGGGAATATACACGAAGATCTCGGAAACAGAGACATTCAAATATAAAACCGAATGTATTCAGATCCATCTCCAGACTTTCAGGAGATACGCCCAAGGAGGCAACAGCAATAGAGGGATCAATAAAACAGCGCTTTTTCCCAGTACGAATAGCAGTTTTAGAACGGATAGATGGAGACCACGCATCAATATCATCTATAACATACAGTTTTTCTAAAGCCGCAATATAATCATCAAAGGTCGGCATCGATATTCCCTCCATTTCCTCAGCAACATCAGCAAGCATTGATGTCTTTTTTGCAAGCGTACAGATGTTTCTCGCATAAGAACGCAGAATCAATCGCGCCAATGCCGGTCTACGACGAGTCTTATCAACCTTTGATATATCCTCTTCACAAATCACATCAACGTAATCTTTAGAAATCAGCAATTTCGCATCGCGACTAATTTCATCAAGCGAAGCGGGCCAACCGCCACGACATGCAGCGAATATCAATTGTTCAACAGACAGCTGAGATGTTTCACCATCAATATCATAATCCTCATCATCAAAAAGCTTACGCAACGAGACTGTACCATTCGATTCAAGTGATTCAAAAAGGCTCATGGGATACATCGACATTCTTGAAATACGTCCCGTTCCTGTGTGCATTATTTCTTCATCATCAATTACGGTTGAGCCGGTCAGAATAAATTGACCTTTCCCTCGACGTTCATCAACTGCATGACGCACAGCATCCCAGATTACAGGTGCAACCTGCCATTCATCAATAAGACGGGGGACGGCTCCTTTCAACAATAAAGATGGTTTAGTTCCAGCAGCAGCCAGATAACCATCGCGTCGGTCAGGATCTTGCATTTTGATGACACTTGCAGCTTTACGCTCTGCCGTTGTTGTCTTGCCACACCATTTTGGACCGGTAATCTGTACCGCTCCAAAAGCCTCAAGTCTCAAATCAAGAAGTCTATCGGCGATTCTGCTTAAATATTTAACTTCCATCATAACTAACTGCAAAGTTAGCAATTAAATCGTTTATTCCAAAATTATTTTGTGTTTTTGCTGTGTTTTACTTTGCATTTTTGCTGTATTTTACTTTGTTAAATTGCGTTAAATCGTTTTTTGTGGAATTGCATGTGGCAACCATCTGAATTAAAATCACAATCTGTCCTGAGATGACAAATCAGTAATCCTTAAAAACGGGCACCCAAAGTACGAATAGCCTCAACAGGCGATACATTCTCAATCATAACCATATGCAGAGTTATTATTAAGCCCAAAATATCGCTATAAGTATAATTATACTTATATTTAAGCAATGCATCAAGATTACCAAATATTTCTTAAATATGCAAATTAATTAAGAGAAAGGGATAAGACGCGAGAAATAGAGGAAAGCATCTGCAAGTTAACATTCTTTAATATAAAAAATCACGTTTTGACCTATAGATTTTTTTTTGAGATGCGACTTATATTATAAGGGGGGGTGGGGGTAACTATTTATATGAAATTTAAATTAGATATATTGTTATGATAAATTTAACAAAATCCAAGGCATTCTGGATAACATGCCTTTTGTCTACATTGTTATTCATGGTCACATGCTGGACAGCAGTATTCGATAATTCGACACCTTATTGGGCTGAAAGTTCAGGATTTTTTATCCTTACATATTTATGTATTGATGAATTTTCAAAAAAAATTCAAAATCTAAATCCATGGGCAATTGGATTTGCATCAATACTCGGACAGCTGCTCCTCCATGTTCCCATGCGGGCAACTGACTTCTATGGTTCGTTGGGTTCCTTAATGGTAGTTGTATCCTGTATAATTGCAATATTGCTTGCTGTAATATGCTGGAAAGACAAAAGACCATATTCTTTCATTCTCTCATATATCGTATGGGTTATGTTCAATTGCTTTGTACCGGAAATGTGGAGTGACTATCTCTCATAACACCATATCGTTTAATAAATTTTACGCGGTACTATTCGACATCTCCGATGCCGTCTGACGCTAATTGGCATAACCCCACACCGACCGGTTCGTTTCCTGCGGAAACTCCCGGTTGATGTGGGGTTATAATTATATGCCCTCTCCAAGGGCTGACGCTATGTTTAAACCACGGGCTCTGTGTCTCGGTTAGGTCGTTTACGACCCTCAGTGCCTAAAAATCCAAGTATGATTTCACAGCTAAATCTCTGCACCTCTGCGCCTCTGTGTTATTATTTTCGTGACATTTATCTAACTTAAAGATCTGCGGCGCTACGTATCCGAAGTTGACTAAATTTCTATGCAATGTCTTATTTATGATATGACTCCAATCCGACGGTATGTCATACTTGTAAGCAAAATCTTGAAACTTAGCAATTGAATCGGCTACTTGCGAAATTAGTTTTTCTTACTTGATCCCAAACAAGACGCCCCAACTTTTCTCCCCATAGCTTTACTGTCAGTACGTTCATTTTTTCGGATGTCTTATGCGTTGTCTTTTCTTATTCTCTTTATACAGGTAAGAAGATTCGGGAAGATCCGGAATCAGCTGCTGCCAGTTGTGTTCAAGATCCAAAGCCTTGAGGAGCTTGAGCATGGTGACAAATGACAAATCAGTAATCCTCCCCGATTCGAATTTATAAATCGTCGGGACACTGATTGCCGTTAATTCCGATACTTGCCTTTGAGTCAAATTAAGGCGCATGCGATAATCCTTAAAACGGGCACCCAAGGTACGAATAGCCTCAACAGGCGATAAATTCTCCATCATAACCATAAGCAGAATTATTATTAAGCCCCAAATACCTCTATAAATATAATTATACTTATATTTAAGTAACGCATCAAAATTACCAAATATTTCTTAAATATGCAAATTAATTAAAAAAATGGTCAGCGACTTCGAAGGGGAGCCGCTGACCATTTTTATGTGGTTATGTAGTATTTGTAGCTTCTACAGCTATTTTACTTCGTGACGGGAGTCAGGAAGTAGGTGTAGCTGTAGTTGGAGGGGTTGAGGATGTAGGGACGGTGGGGAGCCGCACCCCAGCTGTTGTCGCCGCCGAGTCCGCGCTGAGCGAAGTCTACGTTGAGATAGACGTTCCACACATCGCGCCATACATCGTTCTGGTGCATGTTGTGCTTGTCGGTGCCGGGATCGAGAGCTTCCGGAGTAACATCGAGAGCGCTGACGTTAAGCAGATCCTCTCCTGTTACCTTCAGACCGAAGCCTTCCTTGTCGGTAAGCTCTGCCCAACGAACATCGGTCTTGTTGCCCGATTCCTGCGGACGAATATAGGGATAATACTGATCGGCAACCTTACCTTCATAGAGACCTACGAATGAGGAATGTTTGCGGTCGGAATAATTCTCCCATGGTCCGCGACCATACCAGCGGAAATTATCATACTTCTTTGGCATTGCGATAGATGTGCCGAAACGCATCATCTCGGGAACCGCCGCATCGGCATGAGGCATAAGAGTTTCGGTCACTCCAAGTGTGCCGTCAGCATAGACCGTGTAAACGCTCTTAAGCGAACAGTTCACATCTTGCATATTGCGCACTGAGGTAACCACAACCGTATTCCCCTCTTTCGAGAGATTGGCAGAAGTCACATGTGAGTTATCGAAAGCGCAACGCCATGCGTTGAGACGCTTGTGGGCGTTGTTACCCCAGTCATTGTCGGTTGGTGCGCGCCAGAAAGAGGGTTTGATACCGCTGAAGAGCTGACGACCGTCGGCAATATATGAGCGAATCCATCCCTCCTTGTTGAAAGCTATCTCCACCTTACCAGCCTTGACAGTCCAGCCTTTGGATGTCTCAGTCACTACAGGCGCGGAAGCCGATGCAATCTGCGGGGCATATTTCTTATGCGGTGTCAGCTCAACTTCTTCACGAGCCTGCTCATGACCGGCAGGAATGATCTCGTCACCAGTCTTCACGTTGGCGAATACGTTCAGATGATATTCGGCTCCGTCATTGAGGTCAACGCCTTCGAGCGGCATCTTCACTGTCATGCTCTTGCCGGGAGCTGCATTCACCTTAGCAAACGCACCGCGTTTCACCACCTCTCCGTTGCGCAACAGCTGCCAGTTGAAGTCATATCCGGAGAGATCCTTGTGGATGAAGTTGTTTTCTATCGTAATCGTGCCTTTCGCAGCATCGGGAGCAAAACGGATATCCTGATATACCTTCTTCACCTCATTGAGTCCCGGATGAGCCGTGCGGTCGGGGTTTACCATTCCGTTTATACAGAAGTTGCCGTCGTTCTTATAACTGCGCGCTCCGTAGTCGCCGCCATAACTCCAATAACTGCGACCATCCTCATCCTGGCGGAGGAAACCCTGGTCAACCCAGTCCCAGATGAAGCCGCCCTGCATATGCGGACTGCTGCGGATGATGTCGAAATATTCCTGGAAGTTGCCTGAGGAGTTACCCATGGCATGAGCATACTCACACATGATATAGGGGCGCGTCACATCTTTGCGGGCTGCATAATCCTTCATATATCCGATTGAGGGATACATCGGGCAGACGATATCGGTGTTCCATGTCTCGTCAGCCTGCTCGAACTGCACGGGACGCGTCTTGTCGCGCTCCTTGATCCAGCGGTAGGCGGCTTTGAAGTTCTCGCCGTTACCGGCTTCGTTGCCGAGGCTCCATGTAATCACCGAGGGGTGATTCTTGTCGCGCTCCACGAGCGCCATCTCGCGGTCGAGCATGCAGTCGCGCCACGCGGGATGATACGCCGGATGGTTGGTAGTGTCGGGATAATTGTGCACAACACCCATTCCGTGGATCTCGATATTCGCTTCGTCCACCACATAAAGTCCGTATTCATCGCAAAGATCATACATCATCGGGGACTGCGGATAATGACATGTGCGGATGGCATTGATGTTATTGCGCTTCATCATGCGGATGTCTTTCATCATGGTCTCGCGGTCAACAGTGTGACCGTTTACGGGATGATGCTCGTGGAGGTTCACCCCGTGAACCTCTATCGGCTTCCCGTTCACCAGAAGCTGCGCATTCTTGATCTCCACGGTGCGGAATCCGATTTTCGCGGATGTCGATTCGATAGCCTCGCCGTCAGCGTCTGCCAAAGAAATCACCAAAGTGTAGAGATTAGGAATCTCCGCGCTCCATTTGGCAACATTCTTAACACTGGCGTTGAATGTCGTCTCCGTGGTGTTGTCGGCTGCCATATCGCATTTCTTTGTTGCAGACCATACCTTCTTGCCGCCTTTGTCAAAAAGTTCCGCGCTTACTTTCACGGGAGTTGCGCCCGATGCGTAGTTCTTGAGGACAACATCCAGATCAAGTACACCATCCTTATATTTCGTATCAAGAGTGGCGCGGGCGAAGAAGTCTTCTATACGCTGATTAGCGGTGGAATAGAGATACACGTCACGTTCCAGACCGGAGAGACGCCAGAAATCCTGATCTTCGAGATAGGAACCGTCGGTCCAGCGATACACCTCACATGCCACCTCATTCTTACCTGCGTGCACATAGGGAGTGATGTCAAATTCAGCGGGATTCTTGGTGCTCTGCACATAGCCGATCTTCTTTCCGTTTATCCACACATACATGCCGGAAGTGGCACCTCCGAAATGAAGGAATATCTTACGTCCCTGCCATAAGGAAGGGATCTCGAAAGAGCGTTTATAGCTGCCAACGGGATTGTCGTCGTGCGATGTGAAAGGCGGGTTACGATTTAGAAAACCAAAACCGGTATTCACATAAATAGGCGTTCCGTAACCTTGCATCTCCCAGTTGCCCGGCACATTGATTTCATCCCATGCCGAGGTGTCGTAATTTGTGAGATAGAAATCTTTGGGGCGGTCTGCCGGTTTTGAAGAATAGTGGAATTTCCATTTGCCGTTAAGGCTTTCATACCATGGCGATGCCTTGAAGTCACCCTTCAATGCCTCTGAAGCAGAGGGATAAGGATAGGCAGTGGCGCGATGCGGCAATCTACCTTCCGCGAATTTCCCGGGGTTCTCCCAGTCTTCGGCGGCAGATGCGGTTAGCGTTGCAGCCGCGAATGCAATTGCAATGAATTTTTGTAGCATAGATGTTAGAAATATGGCACGCATCTCAAGCATGCCGGATTTTACTCAAGAGTCAACGTATCGATCTCCACGGGAACTTCTGTCGAGATCTGTGGATCAAAACTTTCATCAAGTGATACCGTGTCAAGATCCGACAAGTCCGAGAGAGTGTCTATCTCCGGCTCTTTCGGAGTCTCATCCTGATAGGTAAAGATCGGTTCTTCCCAGATGCTGTCTTGCATCAGGATGGGATTCTCACGGTCATCGCTCCCTCCATTGCGGGGATTCATATTGATCTCACCGCTGTTGAGCGTGGTTATCATCATCAAAAAACCGAATATCAGGAACAATATACATATTGCGCTCAACAATTTGTCAATTCCGAGAAAGGTAATCTTCTTGGGCTCATCATTCTCACTGGCACCTTTTGAGGCACGCGCTGCGAGCGCGGCAAGGGGGCACAAAGATCCGAGAATCCATATCGCGCCAACGATTCCCAAAGCCACAAAACCCACCTCCGGTCCGAGCAACCCGACAAATCCGAGCAGCACGCCCACAACCCCCGCAGAGACAATAAGCCACGCACCGACAGAGATCCAGGCTTCGCGGCTGTTTTCACCACCTTTGAAATCGGAGTATCGTCTAAAAAACGGGGTTATAAAATATCTTTCAAAAAAACCGGTATGAGTCATGCTGCAAATTTAACAATACTTTTTAACTTAAGCAAATAAAAAGAGCTTGCGGTCTTTTACGCAAGCTCTTTATTGTTAATCAATGATGGATCGGATACGCGCGGCGGTGTTGCCGGCAACGCGGTGGATGAGACTGCGGGGAATCCACAGAGTGTCGGAATCGTCGCGTTGCGGCAGCGGCACATATCCTGCCCTCTCCACGTATGCTCCGGGGTCAAAACTTCCGATGAATTCGAGTTTTCTACGCCGTCTGCCCTCCTTTAATGCCACCATCGGCGCCTTGCGTATATTCTTACGTGAAGAGCCTGAATCCCTGCGCAAGGAATACACCGGTGAATCGGAAGAAACCGCCGTTGTCACCGAACGTTTCCAGTCACTCATCCGAAATACGGTCAACCGCAAGAAATCTTCCGGAAGCTCCATCTCCCCCATTCCGGGTGAAATCCATTCAAAATCGGCATCTGCCTCAAGCCATTCGTCGATATCCTTGCCGTCTGCCTCCCTGACAGTGCTCTCGGCAATGTCAGGGAGAAGGTCAGCGATAAGGTCTGTCAGGCGACAGCCCGGATAACCGAATTCGGTCTTGTCAATGATGATTTCCTCGTTTTCATCGAGTAATTTCACCACTTTTGACACCATTTCCGTTATCTTGATTTCCATTGTCAGGGACTCTTCTTAAGTAAAAGAATTTTTCTATGTTTAAACCAGTGACTCTGCTCTATGAGATGAATCACAGCCGGATTATCAGTGGTGAAGGTTGCCGGCGAAACGCCGTAACCTGTCACCGTTCCTCCGGTGAAATGCACCCTTACGGTGCTTCGTCCTGCGGGGATAAGAGCGTTCCACTCTATCATCCCGTTTACACCATACGTCTTTTTCACAATTCACAATTATTCCTCATTCCTAATTCCTCATTCCTAATTTATTTCAATTTCCCCCGCATAGGGTTGCCATCCGGTTTTCTCCGAGCCATCATCGCCCATTGTCTTCACTGCCTGCCAGATCTGACCAATGCGTGCCGAAGGCGACATTCCGGGACAATCGGCAGTAAGATAGAACACATCGCCCGGAAGCGCATCATCGGGTGCGGTCTCACTGTTCCACATCCTGAAGGCGAAAGATCCTTCCGTCGGTTTGTCACCGTCGCCATCAATCCAGATATGACAGCTTCCCTTCAATGCAAGAGCATCCCAGATAAGAATGCCGTTGCGCGTCGCTTCCTCCCCGTCGACCCGGTCGCTAAAGCTGTGTTCGGCGGAATAGACATAATGAACGAGGCGATTTTCTCCGATCAATGCGCCTGAATTGCTCCACCCGAGGCGGTCGAGCGTTGGCTCGCGCTTGATCTCGATGTCACCGAAAACCGTGTGGAAATTGGTGACGGTCCACCCCACCGAATTGACCTTCGTTGAGATCTGTATCTCGGGATGCTTCGAGAAATCGATACACTGAATCTGCTCCAAAAGATTCTTTCCTGCAAGGAGCAACGCTGTTTTGGGCACGTCTTCACCGGTGAAAAACATCTTGGCGAGTGCGATCACATCCTCCACTGTCCATTTCCCCTTATGCATTAGTTCGCGCTTGAACTGCCAACGAAGTCCTTCAGTGCAATATACATACTGAAGCCCCATCCGCGGCACATTCATTTTGAATTTTCCGGCACGTCCTGCCCAGAGCGTGCGGTTGCCTCTCACCTTGAAATTGGCAATAGCCTGCTCAGCAATAATCGCCTTGGAGAAGGGGATGCGCTTGCGCTGAGACTCAAAATAATCGGACACCACCTGGTTCATGCCGCGCTTCTGGAGATAGATCTTCGAAGGCTGGGGCACTATCAGATCTGGATCCACCTCCTTCTGGGTCTCGTAGAGGGAATTTGCGAGTATCACGAGCTTTGTTCCAGCCGGTATGCGCGGCAGACTCGAGTACTCATCCTCGCGTTGGGTCTTACGTCCGTTTACGGCGCGGACCACAGGATTGTTGGTCGTTGGATCTACAGCCACCACGAAGAGCATAAGCTCTTTGCCGGGAGTGCGGGCATCGCCGTCGGGTGTGTAGCCGTCAACTCCCTTTACGAGCAGCGTGGAATAAGGACGAGGCAGATTCTGGTCTTGCGCAAGAAGTGGCAGCGTCACCTGCATCTTGTTCTGCTCATCGACATCCTCTGCCACCGTGATCAGACTGCGCGCTTCATCGATCATATAATGCTCCACCTCCGGACTGTTCACCTTTACGCGCTTTGCGCGGAGCATCAGGTTCATCAATGGTGTGTCATCGCTGTTAAAGAGGAAAAGCTCGTTGTCTATGTCGCTTTCCACTAATGATCCGGCGGCGATACCGCCTGTAGCTTCCGCAGTTGCGGTGACTGTTGTCGGAGCACCCGACACCTGAGTTGAAAGATTTGCCGTTCCGGCAGATGGCTTCAAATTTTCTGCATTCATTTCGTATAAATAATGTTTAATGGTTAAAGGTTAATTAGAAATTAGGAATTAGGAATTAATTCCTTGTCCTCAAAATCCTCATTCTCACTCCACACTCCTAATTCCTAACTCCTAATTCCTAATTCCCAATTCCTAATTCCCAATTCCTAATTCCCAATTATCCCGCATCCCTGGCGAGGTCGAATATTGAGGCGACACGGCGTGCTGAGCGGCTTGCGCTTCCTTTGCCGGAGGGATGAGGCAATCCGTCGGAATCTTCGGGACGCATGTATTTTTCCTCTATCTGGGTGTTGCGCCCTTTCAGTTCGCCGTCGGCAAATGCTTTCGCCACGGCATCATCGTAATCGATTCCCCGGAGAGCCACATCAAGCAATTCCACCGTCAGCTCCCCGGTTCGCCATGCCTCTCCAATCTTCTTAAGCATTTCGATTCCCGCCTCTAACCTTTCCGAAGGTAATTCCTTCCCTTTGGCGAAAGATTCCGCCTCCTCTCGAAATCCAGGGGTCACACCTTCCGGCTTCTCCTCTTCCTGAGGAAGTTCTTCAACAGTTTCCGTCTCCTCAATTTCTCCGATTTCATCGGGAGAATTAGGCTCTACGATGACTGTTTCACCCACATCAGCGACCTGCTCAGCTTGAAGGATATCAGCCTCTACAGCCTCCTCTTTTCTTTCGGGTTTCTCTTCCCGTTTCTTCAAAATTTTTAACATATCTCCAAATATTGGTTTTTAATGATTTGATAAAATTTGGTGTTGTCTTGATGACATTGCAAAATTACTTCGGATAATATGGAGGAATGTTTTATCTATTGACAAAGTTAATAAATATACTTGCATATTATTAACATTGCTATTATATTTGCAACAGATTTCACAGAAAGAAGTCGTATCTACAACTACCAACTTACAAATTTTTTCATTATGAAGAAGATAGGTTCTGTGGTGGAATTCACACCACAAAGAGATGAAGAGCTCTTAAAGGCATTCAAGTCACAATTACATTTATTGGGCACTATCCCGTTGCAGGAAATATTCACAAGGGCGGCAATGCAACCGGCATCGAGATTCTGGGTGAGCGAAAGGAGGGCGATGATTGTAATATCGAAAATGATCAAGGGAGACCGTATTCTTTCGATGAATCCGAAGAAAAGGGAGATGTTTTATGAGATTTTTCGCCGCGTAAAGAGTATTATTAAAGATGAGCCGGACATCACTCTGACAGAAGCGACATTCAGAGCCGTCAACTCTCAGGCACCGGAATTTTACCTCACACCGAAATCCGCACGTGCGATGATATATCGTCTGCGCGCATAACCGCAATCATCCATGACCATTGACGAGATAATAGAAGAGAACCATCGCCGGATGAGCGCCATAAACCGTATCTTTGATCCACTTTCGGGGAAAGGTTCGGTGGGCGAGCGTTTTGAAAGCTTCGCGCCGGACGGAGAGAAAGTCTGGCTACCCATGTCAATGAAAGGGTTAGGTCTCACTTCTGCCAATTATGAACGACTGAGAAGTCTGCATGATTTTCCCTATTGGGCGGCAAAATATGTCTACATTAAGAGAAAAGGAGGGGGCGATGATGTCCCCTTCGTTCTCAACCGTCCGCAACGCAAATTTGTGGAACGACTGGAGAAGATTCGTCTCTCCGGAAAACCGATACGTCTTATCTTGTTGAAGGCGAGACAATGGGGCGGATCAACCTGTTCGCAATTATACATGGCGTGGCTCCAGCTTATTCATGAAACAAGCCTCAATTCTCTCATCATCGCTCATCAAGGTGTCGGGTCTGACGAGATCAAGGATATGTTCGACAGGATGATTGCGTCTTATCCCGACAAGATGCTTGACACAGAGCCGGAGGAGAAAATGAAAGGGAAAGAGAAGAGGAGCAAGAAAATGGAGCGCGTTGGGCGTTCGGGAGCTATCTTCCGTGTGCCTGCCCGCAATTGCAAGATAAAGATAGGCACTGCGGAACGTCCCGATTCCTGTCGTGGCGGCGATTATAATCTGGTGCATTGTTCGGAAGTGGGCATCTGGAAGAAAACCGACGGGAAATCGCCTGAAGACATTCTCCGCTCAGCCTGCTCGGGAGTGCTCTACAATCCCATGACCATGATTGTGTACGAGTCGACAGCCAACGGCACGGGAAACTTCTTTCACCGCGAATATGAAGCCGCGAAGCGCGGCATATCGCAATTCGAATCGCTGTTCATCTCCTGGTTCGATATTGATCTCTATTCCCTCCCTTTTTCCTCACCGGAAGAAAGGAGAGAATTTGCCGTAAAACTGGATGAGGGGAAAGGGAATGAAGCGGCGCAATCGGAAAGAGCGCAATCAGGAGCGTATCTATGGTGGCTTTGGGAGCAGGGAGCAACCCTTGAAGCCATAAACTGGTATATTGCCGAGAGGTCGAAATATTCCGAACATGGTCTGATGGCTGCCGAATATCCAAGCGATGACGTAGAGGCATTTGTGCATTCGGGAGCTCGCGTTTTTGACAAATACAAGGTAGAGGCTTTGCGAGCGGGATGCAAGAGTGCGCCTCATGCCGGAGAAATCGATGACAATGGTTATATACCGCTATCTTCGGGCGGATGGAAGATATGGAAATTCCCCGATGAAAACGGGAGAAATATGGAAAGCAGATACGTTGCGGTGGTGGATGTGGGAGGTCGTTCGGCAAAGGCAGACTGGAGTGTGATCGTAATTTTCGACAGACTGCCGTTAGCCTTCGGCGAACTGCCGGAGGTTGTGGCGCAATGGCGTGGACATACCGATTTCGACCTTCTCACGGAGCGCGCCGCCAATGCATCGAGATATTATCACGATGCGTTGCTGGTTATCGAAAGCAACACCCTCGAAACCCACGATCGCGATCGCGACACGGATGGAGACCAGTCTTCTTTCATCCTCAACCGGCTCAGGGACTCTTATCCCAATCTCTATGCCCGTCCACGAAGCGAGGAGGCTGTGATCAGAGGGATGCCGGCACGCTATGGTTTCCACACCAACATTGCCACAAAACCGATGATAATAGCCACCTTGGTAAAGGTGATCCGCGAAGGATTATACATCGAACGCGATCAGGCTTGTCTTGACGAATATCTCAGTTACGAACGGAGACAGAACGGAAGCTATGGAGCGATAGCAGGTTGTCACGACGACCTGCTGATGACCCGTGCCATCGGGCTTCACATCATCTACCACGAACTCGACATCCCTTCGCGCCCGATACCCTTCGGCACGCCCAACCGCCTTCCTCAGCCCCGGCGCGCACCCCGCTCCCTCGCGTGTTGGTAGAAACGGGGAATAAATTAGAAATTAGGAGTTAGGAATTAGGAATTAATTCCTTCGTCTCTAAAACTCAACTCCACATTTCTAATTCCTAATTCCTAATTAACAAATATACACTTTTCCCGAATCGCTCCGTTAGTTAGGTATGAACGATATATTAAAAGGTAAAAAGGCCGCCCTGATCGATATGGACGGGGTGATCTACGATTCAATGAAATTTCATGCGGAAGCATTCCGGCGTCTTTTCAAAGAGGAAGGCGTGCCGGGAAATCCGGAAGATGTGTATCTCTATGAAGGGATGCGAGGCGCTGATCTCGTTAACATGCTCTACACTCGGGCTTACGGTCACGGAGTTTCCAAAGAGCGCGCCCGCGAGTTATATGAGCTTAAGAGCAAATATTTCTACGAGATAGGACGCAACGAACCGATGGTTGGCGCAGACCGTATGCTGAACGCGATCAAAAAACATGATCTTCGCTGCGTTCTCGTCACCGGTTCGGCACAGGTGAAACTGCTTGACGGTGTAAACCGCGATTACCCGGGCATATTTCTACCCGGTGACATGGTGACTGCCCTTGACGTTGTCAACGGCAAACCCGATCCGGAGCCATATCTCAAGGGTTTGGCAATAGCCGGCGTACCGGCGGAAGAGGCTATTGTGATAGAGAACGCTCCTCTTGGAGTTCGTGCCGGCAAAGCCGCCGGGATATTCACAGTGGCAGTCACTACCGGTCCCATACCGCGAGAGGCTTTCGAGCAAGAAGGCGCTGACATCATCTTCCCCTCGATGCCCGCATTCGCCGACTACCTCGAATCCCTCAATTATTAATTCAACTTTCGCAAGCGAAAAGTTGAAGTTTATAAGTTTAATCGCGCAGCACGCAGTTTATGAGTTTATTTGTTTGATGCTAATAAATAAAAAACTCAGTCATATTCGCATCTGATAAACTTTTTAACTTCTAAACTCTTAAACTTTAAGTTGAAGCTTGCAAAACTTAAATTATTAACCATTAACCCCTTGCGTCTCCTTCGCCCCGATAACCTCCACGCCGCACTTGCCGCCGTGCTTGAAGAGATTCCTCATCTCGGTCTCTTCCTGCTCACCGACAGCAACGTAGCCATACACGTGCTTCCCAAAATCCGGGAAGTCCTTACGGATAAAGAAGAAGCATGCATAATCGAAATACCGGCAGGTGAGAATAATAAAAATCTCGACACACTCACACATGTGTGGCGCAATCTTTCGGAAGGAGGAGCAACCAGAAATTCCTTACTGATAAATCTCGGTGGTGGCGTTGTGACAGATCTTGGCGGATTTGCCGCAGCCACCTTCAAACGAGGCATACGTTTCGTAAACATACCTACCACTGTTCTTGGAGCTGTAGATGCAGCGGTAGGTGGAAAAACAGGGATCGACTTCGATGGTTTGAAAAACGAAATCGGAGCGTTCGCAAACGCCGAGTGCGTAATAATCTCCTCCGAACCACTCGCCACTCTCCCCCGTGAAGAGATACTTTCAGGCTTTGGCGAGATAGTGAAGACGGCTATGATCTCATCCGGCGAATTCTATCACAAGGTTCTTGACGACAATATTCTTTCCGACATGCATCTTCTTCAAGAAGCCATGGCGGAATGCGTAAGCTTCAAAGCCCGCATCACGCAAGAAGATCCACACGAATCAGGATTGCGCAAAATCCTGAATTTCGGGCACACCGCCGGACACGCCTTCGAATCACTGATGCTTACGCGCCGCACTCCCGTCACCCACGGCTGCGCCGTTGCCAACGGCATCTTAGTCGCCCTCATCCTCAGCCATATGCTTCTCAACCTCCCGTCAGACCAAATCTACCTCTACAAAGACCGCATACTTCAGCACTATTTCCGCCCCATACCATTCACCTGCAAAGATTACGATGCGCTGGCGGAAATCATCAGCCACGATAAGAAGAATTCTGCAAGCACAGATTGGAAATTTGTCCTCCTCAGCGCCATCGGCACGCCCCGCCACGACATATCCGTCAGCAAAGAGGATCTCTTCACCGCCCTCGACATTTACTGCGATCTTCGATAGCAATTAAATCAATTCCTAAAATCTGATTTTCTCAAATTTTTAGCAAAAGGGTTCCGTTCAGCGAGCACCGCTCGCGGCTCCCGACCCATAGAGAAAAATTTTTTCAATCAATTGAACCTTTTTAAAAGTAGCGATGTTTTAATATCGTAAAAAGAAAAGAATTTTACACTGCTATAAGCGTTCTGAAAAAGTTGTTATTGTTGTTTTAATTGAAGAAATTCGGTCGACGTGAGTCGACCTTTTTCTTTTTCCACCATTTTTTATTAACTTTGTAATAAATTAGGAGTTAGGAATGAGGAATTAGGAATTGAGAATGAGACTTTAATATTTTAGAGTGAAAGGAATTAATTCCTAATTCCTAATTTCTAATTCCTCATTAATTATTAACCATTAATTATTAACCATTAATTATCATCTCCCTTGTCTCGCGATCTAATCAGCCGATATATATGGATTGTCGATACCCTCAACCGCTACGGTAAGCTTACGCGTGAGGATATCGACCGCCTCTGGTTGCGCTCGCATCTCAGCGACGGCAACCCTATCCCGCCGCGCACTTTCTTCCACTACCGCCGCGCGATAGAGGAGAATTTCCATATCGATATATTATGTAACCGTAATGGCGAATATTACATAGATCACGGCGATGACGACCGCAACCGACTCCTGACAAACTGGCTTCTCGATTCGTATGCCGTAAACAACGCCATGAAGGAGAGTCATGCCGCCTCGGATCGTGTGCTGGTCGAGGATGTGCCCTCCGCAAGGGAGTTCCTCCCTATTGTGCTTGAAGCCATCGGAGCGTCGGAGAAAATACGCTTCACCTATGCAGGGTTCAATCGCTCCCGCGCGGAGACTGACATCATGTTTCATCCATATTTCGTGAAGCGATACAAACAGCGGTGGTATATGGTCGGTCTGCGTGAAAAGACAGCCGACATACGCACATATGCTCTTGACCGCGTGAAAGAGATGAAACTCGTGAGCAGCAATTTCACTATGCCCGAAGATCTCGATCCGGCGCAATTTTTCGACAATATCGTCGGAATCACACTCACCAAAGCCCCGGTAAGGATTGTGAAAATACGCACAACCCCTCAACAAGCGAAATATTTCCGGGCTTTGCCGCTACATCATTCACAGCAGGAGGAGCTCCACGACCAATATTCCATATTCACATATCGTCTCAAGCTCAACTACGAGTTGGTGCACGAACTGCTCAGCTATGGCGCGGGAGTGACAGTGCTTGCCCCTAAAGAGCTTCAGGTGATGATCACGGAGGAGTTGCGGCGTTCCCTCTCCCAATACGAAGAAATTACACAGATATGACTCAGGAATTGATCAGATCGCATATAATACCGGTCACAGCTACCGTGAAAAGCGCCCTCGACGTGCTCGACACTCTGTCGGGACGCATAATGCTGCTTTTTGCCGTAGACGAAGAGAACCGTCTTCAAGGCACTGTCAGCGGCGGCGACATCCGCCGCGCGCTGCTTCGCGGTGTGGCACTTGCTGCACCCGTGTCGGAAGCTATGAACACCCGCTTCACTGCCGTCGAGGGTGATGAAAACCCCGCAAAGAAAGTTACTGAAGGAAAAAGGCGCCATCTGCACCTGATTCCTGTCACCCAAAACGGGGTGATAACAGACATCCTCAACCTCGACCGCATCAAGGCGCTTCTTCCTATCGATGTGGTTATGATGGCTGGAGGCAGAGGCGAAAGACTTCGCCCGCTGACATTCAAGACTCCCAAACCGCTGCTTGAAGTAGGAGGGAAACCGATTATCGACCGCAATGTCGAGATTCTGGAAGATTATGGCATCAGTAATATCTTCGTTACAGTAAACTATCTGCATGAGAAGATTGAAGAGCATTTCCAACGGCGCAATGCCGAACTGCAGCAACCACATGCAGAAGTGAAATGTGTGCTCGAACCCAAACGGCTCGGCACTCTCGGCAGTCTGTCGCTCGTAGAGGGTCTACGTCACGACAATGTGCTGGTAATGAACTCCGACCTGCTCACGTCGATAGATTTCGACAAGATGTGGCATCACCACACGGAATCAGGAGCGGATCTGACAATGGGAGCTGTGCCATATTCCATATCCGTGCCATTTGCCATAATGCGCACCGAAGGCACGAGAGTGACAGGTTTGGAAGAGAAACCGACATACAACTATTTTGCCAACGGGGGCGTTTATATGATGCGAAGGGAGCTGCTCGACCGCAT
The DNA here is from genome assembly GCA_910585285.1 of uncultured Muribaculaceae bacterium. Lineage (GTDB taxonomy): Bacteria > Bacteroidota > Bacteroidia > Bacteroidales > Muribaculaceae > Lepagella. The sequence goes on along the minus strand of CAJUDL010000013.1, from coordinate 11,047 downwards.
TCCTAAAGGTGAATATCTTGACGCGCCGGATTTCATCCAGTCGTTGATTGCCGATGGCTTCCGCGTGGAATACTTCCCCATCGAAGGTCGCTGGATCGACATCGGTTCTCCCGATGACTACCGCGCCGCCAACAAGCTCCTCTCCTGACCGGCGTTGCCGGTCGTTCGGTGTCGTGTTCCTTAAACACGATCCCCCCGTATTCCTTAAACCCTAAAGACAATGGCTGATTCAAACTTCATAGATTACGTAAAAATCCTTTGCCGCAGCGGCAAGGGAGGCGCAGGCTCTCGCCATTTCCATAGAGCGAAATATATACCTAAAGGTGGTCCTGACGGAGGCGACGGAGGTCGCGGAGGTCACATCATCCTTAAGGGCAACCGTCACATGTGGACCCTTCTTCCACTTCGCTATCGTCGTCACGTCTTCGCCACAAACGGTCAAAGCGGGGGTGAAAACCGCTCCACCGGGAAGGATGGAGAAGACCAGATTATCGAAGTGCCCATCGGCACCACGGTCTTTGATGCCGACAGTGGTGATTTCCTCTGCGAAGTCACTGAAGACGGCGAAGAGATCAAGCTTCTCCGAGGCGGGAAAGGTGGTCTCGGCAACTGGCATTTCGCTACCGCCACTAACCGCGCCCCAAGGTATGCGCAACCCGGACAGCCGGCTATCGAGAAGGCTGTGGTGTTGGAGCTAAAGCTTCTCGGCGACGTCGGACTCGTAGGTTTTCCGAATGCCGGAAAATCAACACTGCTCTCGGCAATATCGGCTGCCAAACCGAAAATCGCCGATTACCCCTTCACCACCATGGAACCGAGCCTCGGAATCGTGGACTATCGCGGCGGCAAATCGTTTGTGATGGCGGACATCCCGGGAATCATCGAGGGTGCCAGCGAGGGTAAAGGACTCGGACTCCGTTTCCTGCGACATATCGAAAGAAATGCCGTGCTGCTCTTCATGGTGCCGGCTGACTCCGACGATATCCGCAAGGATTACGAAATCCTGCTCAAAGAGCTCAAGGAATTCAATCCGGAGCTTGCCGACAAGAGTCGCGTACTGGCGATATCCAAATCAGACATGCTCGATGACGAATTGCGCGAGGAGATAGCCAAAGATCTCCCCGAAGGCGTGCCGACAGTGTTTATCTCCGCAGTGACGGGACAAGGACTCACCGAGCTGAAGGATCTTCTCTGGCGTGAGATCAATTCGGAAGAAAACAAGAATAATTTCACTATCACCCACCGCAAACTCGACACCCGTCATCGCGTGCAGGAGGAGGATGATTTCATTTTCGAACAGGAAGAGCCTGAAGAGGATGATTACTCCAACATGACGGATGAAGACTGGAATGAGGAATTCTGGGATGAGGAATCAACTGTGAATCCGGAATAAGCAAGTCTACGCCCATAAAATGGAATTACTTAAAATCGATCTAACCAGAATCATACGTTCCCGCGTCGGCGGCTTGAAAGGGAAACTAATCCCCGGCTTTATGCTCAAGGGACTTGAACGGCTCATACATCAGGACGAACTCAATGAAGCTTTGGAGATGACGTATCCCAAGGAGGGCACGGATTTTGCCGAAGCCATCTATAAGCATTTCAATGTCACACTGCGAGTAGAAGGGCTGGAAAACATTCCGGCTGAGGGGCGTTTCATTTTCGCCTCGAATCATCCACTCGGAGGACTTGACGGCATCGGGCTTATCGCCATTCTCGGCAGGAAATATGGAGACAAGGGAATTCGTTTTCTCGTGAACGACATGCTCATGAACGTGGAGCCGCTGCGTCCCGTCTTTCTGCCGATCAACAAATACGGCTCGCAAGGACGCGAGGCAGCCCGCGCCATCAATGACGCCTACGCCTCCGACACGCAGATAATCATCTTTCCCGCCGGACTTTGTTCACGTCTTGGCGATGACGGTGTAATCCGCGATCTGAAATGGAACAAATCATTCATCGCCAAAGCCATTGAATATAAGCGTGACATCATCCCCGTGCATTTCATAGGAGAGAACTCCCCGAATTTCTACAAGACAGCGCGACGCCGCAAGAAACTCGGGTTGAAAATCAACATTGAGCAGGCATTGCTCCCCGGCGAGCTCTGCAAAGCCCGCGGCAAAGAATTCCGCGTAATCTTCGGCAACCCCATCCCCTGGCAATCACTCATCTTCGCCGGCAAATCCCAGACCGCAATCGCCGACGACATCAAATCCACCGTCTACTCCCTATAACGTCATAAATTAAAAGAAACAGGGAAAAGATTAAAAACTCAATATACTGGTTGAATATTTTTCGATAAAAAATTGGGGAAGTATGCGATAATTTTCGATGAAAATAATTAATTTTGCATCCCGTACTAATACATATTAGACGTGGAAACAAAATATATTTTCGTCACAGGCGGTGTTGTGTCTTCATTAGGTAAAGGCATTATCTCATCATCTCTTGCCCGCCTTCTCCTCTCTCGAGGATACTCTGTTACTATCCAGAAATTCGATCCCTACATCAACATTGACCCCGGCACACTCAACCCTTATGAACATGGGGAATGCTATGTCACGGTTGACGGTCATGAAGCGGATCTTGACCTGGGTCATTACGAACGGTTCACAAACATTCAGACCACCCGCGCAAACAATGTTACAACCGGCAGAATCTATCAGTCGGTCATCGACAAGGAACGCCGTGGCGATTATCTCGGAAAAACCGTGCAGATCATTCCTCATATCACAGACGAAATCAAACGAAACGTCAAAAGCCTCGGCAATACGGGTAAATTCGATTTCGTAATCACCGAAATCGGAGGAACCGTCGGTGATATAGAATCCACACCTTTCCTTGAAGCTGTGCGCCAGCTCAAGTGGGAACTTGGGAAAAACGCCCTAAGTATCCATCTAACATACGTGCCGTACCTTAAGGCTGCCAAGGAGCTGAAGACAAAACCAACCCAGCATTCGGTAAAACAGCTTCAGGCGATAGGAATCCAACCGGATATCCTCATTCTCCGCACTGAAAAAGACATACCACCGGCAATGCGACGTAAGGTGGCACAGTTCTGCAACGTTGCTCCAGAGGCTGTGATCCAGAGTGTAGATGCCTCAACAATATATAAGGTGCCTCTGATGATGCACGAGCAAGGACTCGATAATCTTGTGCTGCAACTCACCGGCACCGAAAGCATCGGGGAGCCCGACCACGCAGCGTGGAATGAATTCCTCCGTAAACTCGATTCTGCAGAAAAAGTTGTGACGATCGGCCTCGTCGGCAAATATGTGGAACTCCAGGATGCATACAAATCAATCAACGAATCCCTGATGCAAGCCGCCACATATTGCGACCACAAACTGAACCTCGTTTACATCCATTCCGAGAAACTGACTCCCGACAACGTGGATGAAAAACTTTCAGGCATGGACGGAATCATAATAGCACCCGGTTTCGGACAGCGCGGTATCGAAGGCAAATTCACTGCCCTCAAATGGTGTCGCGAGCATGATGTCCCCACTTTCGGCATTTGCCTCGGAATGCAGTGCATGGTAATAGAATACGCACGCAATGTGCTTGGCTATGCAGATGCTAATTCCACAGAAATGGATCCGAACACCACACATAATGTGATCGATCTTATGGAGGAACAGAAGAGCATTTCCAACATGGGAGGCACGATGCGTCTCGGCGCCTATGACTGCCGTCTAAAAAAAGGCTCCATACCTGCGCAAGCCTACGGCAAAGAGATCGTGAGCGAACGTCACCGCCATCGCTTCGAATTCAACGAAGAATACCGCACCCGGTTCGAGGAAGCGGGTCTTGAATGCGTTGGCGAGAATCCGGAGACAGGGCTGGTGGAAGTTGTGCAGGTTCCATCGTTGAGATGGTTCGTCGGTACGCAGTATCATCCGGAATACCAGTCGACGGTGCTTTCGCCCAATCCCCTCTTCATCTCCTTCATCAAAGCTGCAATCGAAAATTCCTAATCCTAATAGAAAATCCCCTTGGAACTGATTAAACACGAATGCGGAATCGCAATGATCCGCCTCCTCAAACCGCTTTCCTATTATAAAGAGAAATACGGTTCTGAGCTATATGGTCTCGACAAGCTCTACCTCATAATGGAAAAGGAGCACAACCGGGGACAGGAAGCCGCCGGAATCGGCTGCGTAAAGCTTGACATGCCTCCCGGTCAGGAGTATATATTCCGCGAACGGGCACAAGGTTCGGATGCTATCAGCAAGATCTTTGCGGAAGCACATCGTCAGATAGAGGATGATCGCAAGGAGGGCGTTGATCCCCGCTTCACACCTTTTGTCGGGGAAGTCTACATGGGTCATCTGCGCTATAGCACCACAGGGCGTTCGGGCATAAATTATGTTCACCCCTTCATGCGCCGCAACAACTGGTGTTCGCGCAATATGCTTCTCTGCGGAAACTTCAACATGACCAATGTTGACGAAATCTTCGATTCCATCGTGGCTACAGGGCAGCACCCGCGCCTCTTTGCAGACACATTCATACTCCTTGAACAGCTCGGGCATGCCCTTGACCGCGAGAACGAACGTCTTTTCAACATTCACAGCAATGCCGGTCTTAAAGCCCTCGACCTGTCGGAGGCAATCGCCCGCGATCTGAACGTCACCAATGTGCTCAAACGCTGCGCCCCCGTTTGGGATGGCGGCTATGTGATATGCGGCATCGTCGGCAACGGCGACATGTGGGCAATGCGCGATCCCAATGGCATTCGTCCGGCTTTCTATTATAAGGATGAGGAGATTGTGGTTGTGGCAAGCGAGCGACCGGTGATCCAGACAGCCTTCAACCTTCAGCTAAATCAAGTGAAGGAACTGGAGCCGGGAGACGCCATCATTGTTGACCGTGACGGCTCCGTGCGTATCGACAACATCCTTCCGAAAGGTAAGAATGCAAAATGCAGTTTCGAGCGCATATATTTCTCCCGAGGCTCCGACTACGACATATATCGCGAACGCAAGACACTCGGCGCAAATCTCGTGGATCCCGTGCTCAAAGCAATTGACCATGATATCGACAATTCTGTCTTCTCGTTCATACCAAACACTGCGGAAGTGGCTTTCTACGGACTCGTGGAAGGTGTGGAAGATTATCTGATCAAAAGCAAAATCAGCGACATACAGCGGCTCTCACTCACCGGAAACCTCACGGACGAGAACATAGAAAATGTGCTTCGCCGCCGTGTGCGCCGCGAGAAAGTGGCAATAAAGGATATCAAGCTGCGCACATTCATTGCCGAAGGTTCAACACGCAATGACCTCGCAACCCATGTCTACGACATCACCTACGGGTCGATACGTCCGGGCGATAATTTAGTTGTAATCGACGACAGCATTGTGCGCGGCACGACGCTGCGCCAGTCAATCATCCGCATTCTCGATCGGTTGCATCCCCGCAAGATGGTGATAGTTTCAAGTTCGCCACAGGTTCGTTTCCCGGATTGCTACGGCATCGACATGTCGCGTATGGGTGAGTTCATTGCCTTCAAGGCAGCCATGGCACTCCTTGAGGAGCGTGGAATGCGTTATGTCATTGACGATGTCTACCACCGTTGCAAATCTCAGGATTCCCTTCCGAAAGAGGAGATAGTAAACTATGTAAAAGAGATTTACGCACCGTTCTCGGATGAAGAGGTAGCAGCAAAGATAGCGGAACTGCTCACTCCCGAGGGAACGCAAGCGGAAATCCAGATAGTTTTCCAATCCGTTGAAGAGATGCACAAAGCCATTCCCGAACATCCCGGCGACTGGTATTTTACCGGCGATTACCCAACCCCCGGAGGCAACCGCCTTGTGAACAAAGCATTCATCAACTACTACGAGGGTCGCACCTCCGCCCGAAACTGATGTTGCAAAATTCGTGAATTTGGATTAACTTTGCATCTCATAACGAATTTTATTAAAGACAACTCAATTAACAGATCCGGTTAATGGATAAGAATACGCTTAACGGCCTGCTATTGATGCTCGCCGTGTTCCTGATTTTCATGTGGCTTCAGCCCAAAAACAATAATGCCGACAACAGTGCGCAGTCTGAGACAACCACTCAGGGCACACCGCTTGCCACTGTGGCAGATTCTCTGAATTCCACAGAACGCGAGTGGCTTGTAAAGAATATCATCGACAACGGAGTGCCGGAAACCCTTTCCGATTCCACCCGCGCTTACCGTCTGACCCAAGGTCCGGTAAATCTTACACTTGCCGGTGATTCAATATGGGGCACCGTAGAGGTTGACGGCGATAAACTCGCATGGGGCGACATTTCTCGCGGTGATATCAAGAAAATAGGAATCGATCGTCAAAGGAAGGCTATTGCTGCCGTAAAATCCCTTTCGGAATCTCTCGGACGCTACGGAAAATTCTCAAAGTTTCTTGCCGGCTCCGATTCCAAAGTAGTTCTTGAAAATGAAGCTCTCAAACTTGAACTGAGTGCAAAATCGGGTTCCATCACCCGCGCCGAGCTGAAGAAATACGACACCGAGTATTCCTCTGATGAAACAGAAAAGAAGAAGGAGAAAGTTGTCATATTCGAAGGCGACCGCAACCGTTTCAACTTCCAGCTTCCTCTTCCTCAACCTGTTGAAACAGCTGATTTATACTTCACACCCCGCCAGCTCAACGATTCAACAGTGCTTATGGCTCTTGACATGGGAGAAGGCGCATACTGGGGTCTTGAATACACTTTACCGAAAGGCGAGAATTACGTTGTGCGTATGAGAGTGGTGCAGAATGCAATGGCTCCGATCGTGCAGAGCAATGCCCGCAATCTCGGTCTTGACTGGCAACAGGATATCCACCGCCAGGAAAAAGGTCGTATGTTCGAGGAACGCAATTCTGGTCTTTATTATAAATTTGCCGGTGGCTCTGTCGAGCATCTTTCTGAATCGAAAAATGATTCCGAGGAACGTCAAGCAAAAGTGCGTTGGATTGGTTTCAAAAACCAGTTCTTCTCTACAGTGATGATTGCAGACCGCCCGTTCAACACGGCGGATTTTTCTTCGGAAGTGCTCAAAGGGCAGGATTACCTCAAGAGCCTCACCGCTGCTGCAATCGTAAACGATTATGACTGGAACTCGACAAATCCGGTGAATTTCCACCTCTTCATAGGTCCGAACCTCTACCCACTCCTTTCTCATCTCGACAAAGAGGTGGAGGTTGGAGAAGACCTCAAGATGACAAAACTGATTCCTTTAGGTTGGAGCATCTTCCGCTGGATCAACACCGGAGTGGTTATTCCTGTGTTTACGTTCCTCGGCAAGTTCATTTCCAACTATGGCATAATCATCCTTCTCCTCACCATCTTCATCAAGCTCGTGCTCTTCCCGCTCACATACAAGAGCTATAAGAGCCAGGCAAAGATGCGTGTGCTCGCTCCTGACATCAAAGCCATCAATGATAAATATCCAGGCAATGAGAATGCAATGGTGCGCCAGCAGAAAACGATGGCTCTTTATTCGAAAGCCGGAGCAAGCCCGATGTCCGGATGCCTGCCAATGCTGCTCCAGATGCCTATACTCTTCGCCATGTTCAGCTTCTTCCCCAACTGCATAGAGCTGCGTGGACAAAGCTTCTTATGGGCTCATGACCTATCGGCACCCGATGCAATAATCTCATGGAGTGGGAACATTCCTTTCATAACCGAGTATTTCGGCAATCATATCTCTCTTTTCTGCTTGCTGATGACCGCGACCAACATCATCTACACATACATCAACATGCAGAACCAGCCAAGCTCTATGCCCGGAATGAAGTGGATGATGTATCTGATGCCTCTGATGTTCCTTGTATTCTTCAACAACTATGCAGCCGGTCTGTCATATTATTACTTTCTCTCACTCCTTATCACCATCATTCAGACTTATGCCTTCCGCTATATCATCAAAGAGGAAGATGTAAGAAAAGCTATGGCTGAAGCTGCGAAGAAACCCCGCAAGAAATCCGGCTTTATGGCGCGCCTTGAAGAAATGCAGCGTCAGCAGCAGGCAATGCTCCGCGAGCAGCAGAAACAGCAGCGCGGCAAGAGATGAGGCAGATACGCATTTTCCGCATATTTCTTGCGACAATGTTTTTCATCGCAACTGTGGCATATCTGATTATCGGACCGCAGGTGCATCCGATGGCTGTGGTGTCGCAGAAAACGCAGATAATCCTGTCAGCTGGAACAACTGTTATCGGAACACTCCTCGTATGGCTCGTGCTCACTTATATTTTTGGAAGGATATATTGTTCGACAGTGTGCCCGATAGGCACACTGTCGGATATTTTCATACATATCCGCAGAAAGATTCCTCGCCTCAACAAACGGTACTCATATACACCGGCAAAAAGATGGTCCATACATATCCTCCTGATATATGTGATCTGCCTGCTCGCCGGAGTGTGGACGGTGCCATTTCTGATAGAGCCCTGGAATATTATGCGTAATATAACCTCCGCCATAAACCCTTCGGCTGTAGAAGCCACATGGATCAATCTTGGGATAGGAGTAGCAACAGGCATAGCCTCCGGAATCGTATCGCTCGTCCTGATTGCTGCATATTCCCTATTCAGAGGGCGTGAATTCTGCACAGATATCTGTCCATTAGGCACAGCAATGGGGCTTCTCCACGAACATAACATATATCACATAGAGATTGATCCCGACCGTTGCGTGTCGTGTGGTGCATGTGAGGACGTATGCAAAGCTTCCTGCATCAAAGTGGTTGGCAGATATGTCGACAATTCCCGCTGTGTGCGCTGTTTCGATTGTCTCGCTGTCTGCCCCGAAGATGCCATCCGTTACCAACCAAACCGCAACAGACCGGCAACTCCTCTTTTCCGTAAAACAAAACAAACAAATCCGTAGAATCGAATGAAACCATACCTCACTCTACTCCGTCACATTCTTGACAATGGACACGTCAAAGAAGACCGTACAGGAACCGGCACAATATCAACGTTCGGCTATCAGATGCGTTTCGATCTAAGCAAAGGCTTCCCATTGCTGACAACGAAGAAAGTGCACCTGAAAAGCATCATATATGAGCTTCTTTGGTTTCTCGCCGGCGACACTAATGTGCATTATCTTCAAGAGCATGGAGTAAGGATTTGGAACGAATGGGCAGACCCTGACGGAAGCCTCGGACATATTTACGGTTATCAATGGCGTTCATGGCCCGATTATAACGGTGGCTTCATCGACCAGATATCCGAAGCTGTGAAAACCATAAAAGAGAATCCCGACTCCCGCCGCATCATTGTCAGCGCGTGGAATGTAGCAGATCTGAATAACATGAATCTCCCACCATGTCATGCTTTCTTTCAGTTCTACGTAAGCGAAGGCAAGCTTTCCCTGCAATTGTATCAGAGAAGTGCCGACTGCTTCTTAGGGGTACCCTTCAACATAGCCAGCTACGCATTGCTATGCATGATGATGGCTCAGGTTTGCGATCTTGAACCCGGAGAATTCATCCACACCCTCGGTGATGCCCACATATACACTAACCATCTTGAACAAGTGCGCGAACAGCTCACTCGTGAGCCACGCCCGCTTCCACGCATGATATTGAATAAGAAGGTGAAAAATATCTTTGATTTCAAATATGAGGATTTCACCCTTGAAGGTTATGATCCACATCCTGCCATAAAAGGTGTGGTATCCGTATAATTTGTTTATGCAACTTCATAGAAGGGCGCGACTCGGATAGAATCGCGCCCTTCATTATTATAAAAGAAGTATATGGTAGGATTAGATCTTGTCAAACCTGAATACTCTCAGCATATTTATTCTGAGGATGTGAGGATTCGCGAAGTATTATGCGCGCATCAATCAATACACCCTCATGCTTGATATCGGGTTGTTTAATCTTTCGTATCAGAAGTTCCGCGGCTTGCCTTCCCATCTCCTCAAGGGGAGTTTCCACAGACGTAAGCTTGGGATATATCATTTCAGACAGCAACGACCCGGTGAAGGCGGCAACAGAAACTTCATCAGGCACTTTTACCCCGCGCTCCATCAACCGGTTCATAACCCCGATAGCCACAAGCTCATTGATGGCAAACACTCCATCAAAATCCACTTCATTATCAAGCAAATCATCAGCAACCTTTCTGCCTGCACACATATCCACACCCGCCTCAACCTGAAGTTCCGGAACAATATCAAGATCAAACTTTCTCATTACTGCCCGATAAGCTTTGTCGAGATCTCTAATTTCTCCACTTAACGAAGGACCTTTAACGTTCACTATTCTTCTACATCCCGAACAAACCAGATGATCTACAAGGAAAAAACCTTTATCGTAACTGTTCACGCCAACCATCGGCTCATCAATACCATCGAGAGAATTTCTAAGAAAAACCATGGGAATGCCGTTCCTATGCAATGTCTTAAACAATTCAACGTTGGCAGGATGATTGCAGTGCGCTATGATCAAACCGTCAAGAAGGGCAGTGTTTACAAAATTTATATATTCTCTTTCTATTTCAGGATCGTTATCGGCATCATATATGACAACATATATTCCGTTTTCACGCATCACACTGTTAATCCCCTTAAGCACCTTGGCTGCATAAGGAGAAACCATTTGATCGACCAACACCCCTATAGTATGACTCCTACCGGTACGAAGATTAGCAGCTATTATATTTCTGGAATAACCCAGTTCTCTTGCCGCTGCAAATATACGCTCTTTGGTCTCCTGTCGGATATTCTTGTCATTCGCAAGAGCTCTCGAAACCGTAGAGACGGAGAGACAAAGGTGACGGGCAATATCTTTAATTGTGACGCGTTTCATATGATTAGTAATATAAGTATATAAGTATGACAATATTTTGACTTTACGACGAATCTCCGGACGCGATCTCACTGATCGACCGGGCAAATTCATATGGAATATTCCTTCAAGTGCAAAGATAATACAAATTTTATCTCTGTGCAACTGAATTGCAGATTATTTTTATAATTTTTTTGACTAATATTATCAAGATATTGAAGTTGTTTAAACTAATTTAATTTGTGAAATTTTTTAAGGAAAATAACG
>CAJUDL010000012.1 GCA_910585285.1 uncultured Muribaculaceae bacterium | reverse complement strand
TAAGTTTCGCAAGCTTCAACTTAAAGTTTAAGAGTTTATAAGTTTAAAAGTTTATAAGATGCGAACATGACATAGTTTTCATTTATTCGCATCAAACAAATAAACTCATAAACTGCGCTTGCGCAATTAAACTTATAAACTTCAACTTTCCGCTTGCGAAAGTTGAATTAATAATTAATAATTTAAGACGCGAACGCAGCGCGAAATGATTAATAATCAATGATGCCTGTCTAAGCAATTATTAATTATTAACCATTAATTATTAATTATTATTCGTTTGCTATGCGATAAATCTCACGGCAGTCGTCCATTGAGAGAGAAACGTAAGCGCCGAGTGTGTCTCCCATGTTGCGGTGAAGAGATTCTACCATCTTATCAATATCCGGCTCCTCGCCGATAAGTTCGCGAAGATTGGTGGTAAGACCAAGATCGTGATAAAAATTCTTCAACTCGCTGATGCCTTCGTCAATTATCTCCTCTGTATCTTTTCCTGCAGGATTCACCGACATTACGTTGATGGCAAACCGCCACAATTTATCGGGATTGCGCTGCGCACAGAATGTCATCCATGCCGGAATCATCACTGCAAGCCCGGCACCGTGAGCAACATTATAGAATGCGGAAATCTCATGTTCCAGACGATGTGACGCCCAATCCTCCACTTTGCCGACTCCACAGAGTCCGTTGTGGGCAAGAGTTCCAGCCCACATCACATCGGCACGGGCGGCATAATTGTCTCCGTCAAGTTTAAGAGTCAACGCCTGATCCATCACATCCCGGAGTATCGCCTCTGAATATGCATCCACAAGTTGAGTCTCCGGAGTGTTTGAGAAATAGCGTTCGTAAATATGCGCCATCATATCAACGATGCCGCAGGCAGTCTGGAACCATGGTAAAGAATAAGTTAGCTCCGGATTCATAATAGAGAAACGCGGACGGAGTAACCCCGGATAACGCACGGATATTTTCTGATGCGTTTTCTCATTTGTGATGACAGAATTGCCACTTCCTTCACTTCCGGCAGCCGGAATGGTGAGCACAACACCGACCGGCAGGGCGGCAACAGGTGTAGCTTTTCCGTTATAGAAATTCCAGAAATCTTCTGTTGTGACAGCACCGAGGGCGATACCCTTTGCCGCATCGATAGGAGAACCGCCACCTACCGCCAACAGGAAGTTCACACCCTCCTCCAGAGCTTTTGCAATACCGGCATATACACTTTCAGCCGTAGGATTTGGAGCGATGCCGCCAAACTCACAGAATTCTATTCCTTCTGCCTGAATAGCATCCTCTATCTCTTTCAACAATCCGTTCTCACGGATTCGTTCGCTACCATAAACGATCATGACTTTTGCCGCGCCGTAGCGTTTGAGAGCTTTGCCTACTTGTTTCTGAGTGTCTCTACCGAATATAAACTCCGTAGGGGAGCAAAATGTGAAATTTTCCATATAAAATACTTTAGGCTACAAATGTATATATAATTTAACAAAAAAAGAAGCATCGTTTCCAATGCTTCTTTAAATTTTCTTTTAATTCTGGCAAATTACGCCCGAATTTAATTATTTATGCCTCGAATTTTGAGGATATTGCTTCAGCAAGTTCTGCCATGCGGGCAGGATCGGGATTGGAAATTTTCTGTTTGAAATCCATATCACCCTCTTTCTGCAGGGGCACAAGATGAATATGAGCATGCGGCACTTCAAGACCGAGCACAGTCACACCTACCTTGCGGCAAGGTATTGCCTCCTTAATGGCTTTTGCCACTTTCTTGGCGAAGATCATCATCTCTCCCAGTTCTTCGTCTTCTATATCAAAGATATAATCTGTTTCCTTCTTGGGGACAACGAGTGTGTGACCCCAGTTTACCGGATTTATATCCATAAAAGCGAAAAACTTATCGTTTTCAGCTATCTTATAGCAGGGAATCTCTCCCGCAATTATCTTCGAAAAAATAGTCATGTTTCTTTTAGGCTTTAGGTGTTAGGCTTTAGGTGTTAGGAAAACCTAAAGCCTGCTACAATTACACTTCGATTTTGATTATTTCGAAATCTATAACTCCAGCAGGGGCATTCACCTTCACGTGGTCACCGACCTTATGACCGAGCAAAGCCTGCGCGATCGGGGTGTTGGATGCGATCTTGAATTCGCGAAGATTTGCCTCGCTTTCGGTAACGATGGTATAGCTCATAGTCATACCTTTACCATTGCGGATTGTAACCTTATTAAGGATCTGCACTTCCTCTGTGTTCAGTTTGCTGTCATCAATAATACGTGCGCTTGCAATGAGCTCTTTGAGCTTAGAGATCTTCATCTCAAGCATTCCCTGAGCCTCTTTGGCTGCATCATACTCGGCATTCTCGGAGAGGTCACCCTTGTCGCGGGCCTCGGCGATAGCCTGTTTGATGGCAGGACGCTGCGCCTCCAGAGCGGAGAGCTCCTCCATCTTTTTATTATATCCCTCTTGGGTCAGATAAGTTGCCATAATATATTTTTGTTTATTGGTAAGCGTTAAAAAAATAAAGAATCCTTTTTCTCGATTCGGCATCATCACCGATTGATGATCCGGAAAAAAAAGACCCTTTCTGACGGTTAGTCCGTCGTTCTTATTTCGGGTGCAAATTTAACTCTTTTATTTTGATATAACAAATATCCTCCCTTTTTTATCATAAATATTTTATGGTTTTATAAAAATTATTAACTTTGGAGAAAATTACTATTCAACTTTAGCAAGCATAAAGTTGAAGTTTATAAGTTTAATCGCGCTGTGCGCAGTTTATGAGTTTATTCGTTTGATGGAAAAAAATTATAAACTCAGTCATATTCGCATCTGGTAAACTTCTAAACTTTTAAACTTCTAAACTTTAAGTTGAAGCTCGCGAAACTTAAATTTAAAAAAATGACTGTTAACGAAACACAAGACGAAATAATCGAAGAATTCGACGGTCTCACCGATTGGATGGACCGCTATGCTTATATCATAGAGCTTGGAAACACTCTTCCCGAGTATCCCGAAGCTGAAAAGACTCCTCAGAACCTCATCGAAGGTTGCCAGAGCCGGGTCTGGATTTCGGCGCAACGCGACACCGATGACCGGATCAAATTTGAAGCCGATTCCGACGCGCTGATCGTAAAAGGGATTGTGGCGCTCCTTATGCGTGTGTTTAACGAACGCACACCCGATGAAATCTTGAACACCGATCTTTATTTCATCGACAAAATCGGACTGAAAGAACACCTCTCCCCCACCCGCTCTAACGGACTCGTGGCAATGGTGAAACAGATCCACAACTATGCCAAAGCATACAAACTCCTTGATTCCAAATAAGAAGCTGTTTAAAAATAAAAGTTAATTTGGGGTCGCATACTTGGAGCAGATTTCTTCTTGAGGAGAAGGAGCATAGCGGGCTATGTGACTGAGCCGAAAGGAGAAATATGCCCAAGGATGCGAGACTCAAGGTAACTTTAAAAACAGCATGATTTAAAACTTTTAACAAACGAAGCATGTAAATAAATAGAAATTACTGTTTGTCCGGCTCTCTTCCGTTAAAATCCATTCGCGGCGCAGTCACATAGCCCGCTATGCTCCTTTGCCTTAAATGAATTTTAACTGTAAGATAGCCGCCCCAAATTTAACTTTTATTTTTAAACAGCTTCTAATTTTTAATAGTAAATCTTAATCTACATGTTCAAGAACCAACCCAAAGGCCTTATCCCGGCTGCCCTCTCAAACATGGGCGAACGATTCGGCTATTACATCATGAACGCGGTGCTCGTGTTGTTCCTGTGCTCTAAATTCGGCTTAAAGGAGGAAACGAGTGCCATCGTGTATTCCTGTTTCTATGCAGGAATCTACATCCTGAGTCTTGTCGGCGGTCTTATTGCCGACCGCACACAGAATTATAAGGGAACCATCATCTCCGGACTCATGGTAATGACCGCCGGTTATGTGGTGCTCGCAGTGCCAATCCTTGCCACCCCGGAAAACACCACATGGCTGTTGACACTCACGTGCGTAGCGCTTTTCCTTATTGCTTTCGGAAATGGTCTGTTCAAAGGCAACCTGCAGGCTATCGTTGGTCAGCTCTACGATAATCCCCGCTATGCATCCCAGCGCGATTCCGGTTTCCAGATCTTCTACGTATTCATCAACATCGGAGGTGTAATGGCTCCGTTCATCGCCCCGATTCTCAGATCATGGTGGCTCGGCGTGCATAATCTTGCTTACAATGCATCGCTCCCGGCGCTCTGTCACGAATACCTGAGCGTAAGCGACAACATGAACCAGCAGAATGCCGACAACCTCTATGCCCTCATAACCGAAATGGGTGGCAACATGCAGGATGTGGCAGGATTCTGCACCCAGTATCTTGACGTGTTCAACACCGGTATCCACTACAGCTTCATCGCTTCCGTGGCTGCAATGTTGATTTCACTGGCAATCTTCCTTGCAACAAAGAATGGTCTTCCATCTCCTGCAAAGAAAGACAAGGCGGAAACCGTGCAGTACACTCCCGAGGAAAAGGCACGCATGGCAAAAGAGATTAAACAGCGCATGTATGCTCTCTTCGCAGTGCTTGGAATCGCCATCTTCTTCTGGTTCTCTTTCCATCAGAACGGAACATCGCTTTCACTCTTCGCCCGCGACTTCGTGAAGACAGACTCTGTTCAACCCGAGATCTGGCAGGCGCTCAATCCCTTCTATGTGATCATCCTCACCCCGATTGTGATGTGGATCTTCTCCATGCTCGCAAAGAGAGGCAAAGAGATTTCCACTCCGAAAAAGATTGCGATCGGTATGGGTCTTGCCGGCATAGCATATCTTTTCCTCACTATTTTCTCCGCAGTGAAAGGGTATCCCTCCGCAGATGAGTTCAAGAGTCTTGCTCCCGCCGTGGCAGAAGGTCTCAAGACCGGTCCCTGGGTACTATTCGTCCTTTATTTCTTCCTAACTGTAGCAGAGCTCTTCATCTCCCCCCTCGGTCTTTCATTCGTATCGAAGGTGGCACCCAAGCATCTTCAAGGTCTCTGCCAGGGTCTCTGGCTCGGTGCGACAGCAGTCGGCAACCTCCTGCTCTGGATCGGTCCACTTATCTACAATGCTTGCCCCATATGGGTTGCATGGACCGTCTTCCTCTCTGTCTGCGTTGTCTCGATGGGCGTAATGTTCGCGATGGTCAACTGGCTCGAACGCGTAACAAAATAATAAACACGACTGTATAATAAAAATATAAGGATTGCCATGATGGCAATCCTTATATTTTTATTATACCCGAGTTATTTGATTATTCCTTGATCAAAGCGCCTCAAGATGAAGCACACGGCTGGAAAAATCACTTAAACTGTCATGATCAACATTATGAATATATGGATAAGGGAATACAAGACCATTGTTCATGAGATAATCACCGGAGAAGCATTTGCCTTCAAAAGGCAGAGGAGAGTCGTCTATCCTGTTAAGTTCGGAAACCTTATACATCCGTTTTCGGTCAAGACCGTCCATCTTCACCACCGGCAGACGCTGCCCGGCAAAAGATTCTGTCCGATACCAGAAAAACACGGCATCGTTTTTATCCGGGGAAACATACATAAGTGATGCAACACCTTGACGGTCGTAAGGAGACTTTAATCGATACAGATCTCCCAACTGGATGGTATTTCTTACACTCTTGTAATCTGCAATTGCCTGTCGGCATACATTCCTTTCCTCTTCCGACATTTCCGAAGGCTGCAACTCAAGACCAAGACGACCGCTCATAGCCACGTCTGCGCGAAATTTTATAGGGGTCTTGCGATGCGTCTGATGATTGGGCGATGCGCTTATATGTGCAGCCATTGCCATTGCCGGATAAAAATAAGAAGTGCCCCACTGCGTGTATATGCGCTGTAGAGGATCGGTGTTGTCGCTTGTCCAGAACTCGTCGAAATATTTCATCACACCCCAGTTCACTCTGCCGCCGCCACCGCCACAAGCCTGAATCACAATCTCAGGATGGAGTGACCGCAATCTATTCATCACCTCTTCAAATCCCTTGTGCCAATCGATATATAGATGACTCTGTCTGTTATTGTCAAGATATTGTGATCCATGAAGATGTATGCCGCAATTTGAATCCCATTTTATATATTCGATTCCAGGATTATCCCTCAGTATCTTGTCAACAACCCCTATTGCATATTCACGCACAGCTGGATTGGAAAAATCGAGCACAACCTGTGCGTTGCCACGACCCGTAACGGGCTTTCTGTCGCGAGCTTTTACAATCCAGTCTGGATGTTTCTCATATATTTCACTCGACAAATCCGCCATTTCCGGTTCAATCCACAAACCGAAACCAACACCTACCGACTTTGCACTGTCAGCAAGTGCCTTGAGACCATTCGGGAGTTTTCGTGTATCTGTTACCCAGTCGCCAAGAGCCCGAGTATCATCATTGCGTTGATACTTTCCTCCAAACCAACCGTCATCCATGACGAATAATTCACCTCCAAGGTCGGAAATGTCTTTCATCATCGAGACCATGACCGGTTCTTCTATATCAAAATATACTCCTTCCCAACTGTTTAGCAATATTTTTCTGGGAGCACTGCCATGCGGAAGCATATGATCGCGCCCCCAGCGGTGAAAATTACGACTGACGCCTCCCTTTCCATCGTTACTGAAAGTAAGCGCGACAGGTGGCGTTACGAATTTCTCACCTTTTTTTAATCTATATTCTGAATTGTCGGGATTAATCCCCGCTCTGTAATAATGGCAATCACCCACAGGGGTATCTATGTCAATGGCGTAATTACCACTATAACACAGAGCTGCACCAATAGTGGCACCATGCCGCTCATCAGGACGCCCGTCGAGCGAGAGCATCACTTCCGCCCGGGTATAATGCCCGTTGCGCGTCCCATCAGTATTTTCAATACGTTTAAGCCCCGAAGCAAGAGGTTCCTCAATCATTTGGGATTCACTTGCCCAGTCGCCGGCGAAATGAGTCAGCCATACGTTTCCTTTGCGTATGGGAAGCGTTGTAGAATCGAAACGAGTCAGTCTGATCTCGCCCTTTTCCCTGTTGATAATTTCAGTCCAGGTTTCTATCACATCGCAGCCGGGATATGTTAGGTAACACACATCTACATCAACGGGATAGAGATCATCGGAAGTCCGGACAACGGTTTTTACCATACCGTTATTGTTCTCCGACATTACATCCCGAACTACAAGCCGGCTTGTCATGTTTCCATCGGAATGAACAACTCCCAACGAAGTCTTATGTTCAGGATGGATTCCGTAAGCCTGATACGCATCGGCATATACTGATCCTCCGCACAGTATACTCTCTAAATCGGAAGATTCCACTTTAGAGCCGTAATACATGAATTTCAACGGTTTCCCCTTTTCTGCATCAAGCACAAGTGAGGTGGCAGGAGTAGACACGTGCACGGTCTCAGCCTTGAGACCATGCACGCCAATAAGAATTAGAATCGCCCCCAAAAAGGGATTCAATGAATTTATCTTCATAATTATTTTTCAGGAGTTCCCGATTAGAAAACTTTCTTTACAGCCTTGCGTCCCTGACGCATGATATAAATCTGACCTTTTACAGGATTGACAACTTTCATTCCCTGAAGATTGTAATATTCCACGGCTTCCGTAGCCACTTCCTCGAGAATCTCGACACCTGATGCGGGATTGGCAGCTACGCGAGTCACATTGAAATTGTCGGTTCTGTACCATGCGCCATTGTCAGGAACGAGTTCACCTGTAGAGTCGTTACCACCGGCAACTCCGATTTTCATATCTCCTTTTTCAGGAAGAGTATATTCCATTTCTATATTCTGGAAAGTATCCTGCATTCTTTCTCCCTCAGGAATTACCACACTGTTATGTTTGTCGTTTACGGTAAGATATAGTGTTTTTCCTCCTTCTGCAGACGCCTTCACAGATACTTTATACTTACCGGCAGGCATATCCTTGAGCACCTGCGACACCGGATGTCCTTTTGCATCATGCCAGGTATTGAAGTAATACTTGCCATCGCAACCATCTGTTGTATTGCCTCCTGTACTTTCCTTTATACCGGTATCACCTCCGGATGTAAAAGTCCAGCCTAACGTGCCGTGTTCAAAGCTCGGATTGATAACCGCATAGGTCATATCCGCAGGAATTGCAGTCTGCGCTTTGACTGCCTTAGCAAGAGCCTCATATGTCAAGAGTACCTCTTCCTCTCCGTCACCTTTGATTTCATGATTTGTCCAGCGGCTCAACACTTCGCTGTTGTCAAAATCAGTCAATCCCATTTTGTCGGCAATCGCTTTGGCATCTTCCATCGCATTCTTGACATTCTTATGAGTTAGCTCATACTCATTGATCTTTTCCTTACCGATATAATAAAGCTTGAAATTATCGAAATAAAGCACAGTTGCGTTTGTGTTGTCTCCTTTGACAAATTTGATTTCAAGGTTTCCGTCGGCTATAAACGGAGCCAGGGAAGATTTATATTCGCCATTGTATGTTCTATCTCCAAAAACTATAGCATCGAAATCCCCGTTATCTCCAACTTTAGGATAATCCAATTTTGTTCCGTTGATTGTGAGCACCGGAGAGGCTCCATCACTCACCGCCTGACAAGTCAGCAGATACTGCCCGGCAGGAAGGGAGGTGGAGAGATTGGTAATGGTATAACGTGTCGACGCACCGTCTTCTGTTGCGGCATTATATGACTTGTAGGCCTGAGTGCGGCGCCAGTCATTTCCCGAGGTTACTTCAGCATATTCAAACAAAGCATTTGCACCGGCATCCGAACGCAACCATTTGGCATTCTCACTCGAGTTGGGAATAATGGATGCGCCTTCAATCAGAAAGGTTGCTTCTACAGGGTTCTCCACTGATGCCTGATCGAACATTCCAATCATCTCTTCCCGTGTAAACACTTCCCATTGCTGACCTTTGTCATCCTTGTTATAGTCGCACTGGTTCACATAAAGATCGCCATCCATTCCGACTGCCAACTGTTTCCCCTCATACATATAGGTGAACACGAATGTCTTGCCGTCATTCTGTAACTCTGGAGTCCATACAGCCGGATTCTGATAATCCATACCCTTGTCAACATATATATCCATTTGCTGAAGATATCCGCAAGAAGTTCTGGGTTTGAATGAATTTGTTTCGGAAGTAGCCTCAAACGTAATCGGAGCTGCACTTTCACTCACGATGGCATGCGTGCCATAATAAGCACCTATTGAGAAATACTTACCATTGGCAACATTACGCATGTAATATTTGACACCGGGTTCTATTACCGTTGTCGCAAACGATTGCAAACCAATTGCACAAGCACATGAAAATAGTAAAAAAATTCGCTTCATGTAATTAAGATTTTAAGTTAGACAATAAATAAATGGAGTTGCATTCCCGGAAACAATCTTTCAACAAAAGTATCCAAGAATGCACTTCCACTATTATTACGGCATTACTCCAAATAACTACTCATTCAAACGCCTCTTCATAGAAAAACTTTTTAACGCTCAGTTTTTCCGAATCAGGTCCGACCATAATCTCGAACTCTCCAGGCTCACAGACATACTCAAGTTCGTTATTATAAAAACCAAGCATTGCGGATGTTATCTCGAACGTCACGACCTTGCTTTCTCCCGGTTTCAAAGTTATTCGGTGAAAACCTTTTAATTCTTTTACCGGACGTGCCAAAGAAGCAAACGTATCGCGGGAATAAAGCTGCACAATTTCAGTTCCCTTTCGTTTTCCGGTATTGGTAATCTTCACGGATGCCGTGATTTTTCCGTCTCGGGTCAAAGTGTCAGTATCCAGCTGCAGATCACCATAAGCAAATGTTGTATAATTCAATCCATATCCGAAAGGATACAATGGTTCATTCCTTTCATCGATATAATTGCTTTGATAGCGATTGAACGCCGCCGGATCGGAATCGGGCCGACTGGTGTTGACATGGTTATAATAGAGGGGAATCTGTCCTACCGACCGGGGGAAAGTCACGGTCAGTTTTCCGGAGGGCGACTCCTTGCCGAAAAGCACATCGCAGATTGCGTTCGCCGCCTCGCTACCACCAAACCATACGTTGAGTATTGCATCTACGTTGGCATCCTCCCAAGTGAGTGTAAGCGGACGTCCCGTAAAAAGTAGGAGCACCACCGGCTTACCTGTTGCAACCAGTGCCTTCAGCAATTCTTTCTGCACATCCGGAAGATCGAGATCTGCACGCGAAGCGGATTCACCGCTCATCTCTGCAGACTCTCCCAATGCAGCCACAATTACGTCTGCCCCTGAAGCTGCGCGCAAAGCGTCTGCAATGAGACGCTGATCATCTCCACGCGCTATCGGGCGAATCCCGTTGGCAAGGTTCTCCATGTCTTCATCCCGATAAATGTTGCAACCCTTGGAATAGAGAATCTGCGCCTTTTCCCCCACGGCATCGCGCATGGCGTCATAAAGCGAGATGTGTTTAGAAGGAGAACACGTCATACTCCACATTCCACACATATTGTTGGCGGCATCCGCCATCGGACCAATAAGAGCTATCTTTCCGTTTGTCGATAATGGCAGCAGCTCTTTCTTGTTCTTTAACAATACGAATGTCTCAGTTGCAATCTTACGCGCAGCGGACCTGTGTTCGGGTGTGAACACCTTATGTTTAACATCCGTTGTATCGCAATATTTATAAGGGTCTTTAAACAGACCGAGCCGATATTTTGCCTTGAGGACATTGCGACATGCATTGTCTATCATATTCTCCGTCACGTCTCCGTTTTTCAACGACTGCGCAAGAGTGGTGAAATATCCGGCTGACACCATGTCCATGTCTGTTCCCGCCTCAAGAGCCTTGACAGAAGCCTCTTTAAGGGGAGCATATCCGAGTTTAGACATTTCCGATATGACATCATAATCGGTGACCAGAAGTCCGTCAAAACCCCACAGTTTACGCAACACATCAGTCATCAGCCATTTATTGGCGGCGGCGGGTATGCCGTCAATGAGATTGAAAGAGGTCATAACGCTCCCCGCACCTGCCTGGATAGCCGCCTTATAAGGTAGGAAATATTCATTGAACATCCGCTGACGGCTCATATCCACTACATTGTAATCCCTACCTGCCTCAGATGCGCCATAAAGAGCAAAATGCTTCACACAAGACATAATCTCGTTCTTACCCGACATATTCTTCCCCTGATAACCGCGCACATATGCCGGAGCGAGGATCGAGCCGAGGTAAGGATCCTCTCCATTACCTTCGGCTATTCTTCCCCATCTCGGATCACGACAGATATCAACCATCGGGCTGTAGGTCCAATTGATACCGCTCGCGCTCGCCTCGATTGCGGATATTCGCGCCATCCGCTCTATAGCCACAGTGTCGAAACTGCACGACAATGCCAGAGGAATAGGGAAAACCGTCTCATATCCATGTATGATATCAGCCCCTACAAGCAGAGGGATGCCATGCTTTGTTTCCTCCACAGCAACTTTTTGCAAAGCCAGAATCTTGTCTGCCCCTTTTACATTGAAGACTCCTCCAATTTCCTGACGCCTTATAAGGTTCTCAAGTTCAACTTCCATGACATGACCGGTGACCATATCGCCTCCAGTCACCAAGTTCAGTTGTCCAAGTTTCTCCTCAACCGTCATTTCACGCATCAGGCTGTCAATAAATTCAGACATCCTGACTTCTGCGTTTTCTATTCTGTTTGACACGCAGGAACACATCACGCAGATGAACGACACTGCCATCAACACCGGTATCGTCTTTTTATAATTCATTTTTATTCACAATTGTTTTGTGACATCAATGATGACCGAAACCATCCATCAGGACTGGTTTCACTTCAACGGGAGTTTTATTGGTATCGATATGAAGTCGATATACTCCATATTGCTCGCCAATGTTTCCCACAGTGCAACCGAAGTTGGTGTCATTCCCAACGCCGTCCGACCAGAAATATGAACGTCCAAACGAGCTTGTATCTGTAATGTTCACTTCGCTTGATTTCAACACGTTTGACCAGCCTCTCTCTCCATACAAGGTGAGTTGCGCCCAGCTGCTGTGCAGTATAAATGTGGTCTCATATACACCTGAAGATATTTCCGCACAACACAAATACTGACGCGGATTGTCCCAACTCCATCCCGGCGACACATATGGTGAATTATTGGGATCTCCTGCATTCCAACCTCCGAATTTTGGATGACCGAAATACTGACCGGTAATCCAAAGTCCGTTCTGAGACGTGCGTTCTGTCCATATATACTCACTGACATCAGCATCATAAATGAGACGATACTCTCCGCTCATAGCCTTGAAGACATAAGATCCGTCTTCCTGCTTTTCATAATATTCCGGCTGAAGCATATAATCAATATCCGGGAGATTCTCGAATTTCATTTTCTGACCTTTTGTAAGGTTCAATACAACTTCCTTGAAACCTGCATACTTACTGTCGGTCATGGGAACGCCATTCACCTTATATTCAACTGAACGAATCAGATCATCAGAAAGATGCCCAACGGCATATACAATCTTATTGTTATAATCAGCTCTCACCGTGTAGACACCCGCCTTAAAGGAATCTCCCGGGATAAGGTCTCCGGTGAAAACACAATGCTCCTGTGTGCCGGAAATACCTTTGCGGAAAAGAGATGCAGGCATCGGTTCCACAAGTTCTGTCGAACTTGCACTTCCCCAGTCCCGGCTCTTGTAGAACTTGGCACAAAATCCCTCTCTGAGATACAATGTGGCTTCATAAATTCCTTCTCCCGCTTTTTTCATCTGGATCGAACCGGTTGGCTCTGTAAGTTTCCATGAACCGACAGTTGCACTCTTCGCTTTCGGATGTCCGAGACCATCACCGGTTACCCACATGCATTCACCATTGAAACCATTCATTGTCGGTGCCTCAGTGTATATAAGCATATTGGCAACATCGAAATATATGTCATAATCTCCGGAAAGACCAAGGAACACGGCTTTACCTTCCACATCCGATTTTACATCATAGAATTCGGGCTGCACCATCTCACTAATACCACCAAAGTTGGAAAATACAACTTCCTCGCCTTTGGTAAATTTTTTATGCACATGAAGATACTGACCCCACGGTTGCATCAGCTCTCCGTTTACAAAAAATTCTTCCTCCGGTACGGGAACCCGACTCTCCATATCAAGAGTTTTTGCCGCAAGATCAACCGTGATATCATAAACACCAGCCTGGAAAAGCGGACCGGCACAGAAATCTCCCGTTCCGGTGATAAGTGTTGGTTGATTCAAAGTCAGATCTTCTGCCCAGATCTCGATGACCCCATGATCACCCCAACCATGATGCTTGAAGAATTTGAACTTGAAACCACTTGCAAGATAAAGACTTATCTGATACTTATCCTGCGAAATTTTCCTACAGCTCTGAACATTATCGGGAGCATCAATCGACCATGATGTAGAAATTGACTCTGTCGCCCCGGAGTGTCCGAGTTGTTCACCTATTACATACAATGCATCCGGATATTTCACCTCAGGATTCTCCACATATAGCAGTGAATTAAGATGATCATATATAAGGTCATATTCTCCGGTGGCTCCTTTGAAAACAGCCTTATCGTCCCCCTGTACATCCCAGAAATGATTCTGCAGAGAGTACTTTAATTTTCCGAGTCCCTCGAAATTCACCGCCGCGCCCTCGCTTAGCGAAACCCGCATGCCGTTGAATTTCTCATAATACGTATCCGACAATTCTTTCCCGTTGATTTTCACAACACTCTTCCCGGGCCATTCCGGCCATTCATCAGGGCGGTTAATGTCATCCGAACATGAAGACAACAACCCCAAAGTCAGACACATTATCACCGACAACAATATCCTTTTTATCATAATTTCCCGGTTTTTCATTGTTTATACGCTTTAAGAATCGCCTGATACTCTGTCTCATTCACACGCAACATGCATCCATGACGCGCTTTGGGTCCGGCAAAATATCTTTCCTTCCAGGGACCATCAAGCGATTCTGCCTCAAACATGTCATATTGATGAGGATAATTTTCCGAGAAGAGATAGAATCCATTGCCATTAACAGTCGGGACTACGATCGGAGCCTCATGCCAGCGATCAAGTGGAGTGATGCGTGCGCCCGGATTGGAATAAGGTCCCGTCAGAGCAGGAGACTTAGCAATCCTTATGGTCTTACCCGTCTCCGGAGCAGCATCCTGAGTGCGTTCATCTTTCATTATGGCATAATATGAATCCCCCTGACGGCGTATAATCACGTCGATGGTGGCCATATCCTCGTCTGCGCCAGTGAAAGAGAACAGAAACTGAGGATCTGAGAAAGTCTTGAAATCTTTAGTCAACGTGTAGAAAGTGCGCTTGCTGTCCCATTCGCGGGCATCGCTATCATCACCTGTCAAACCCGCATGCCACGTAATGATATACTGATCACTCGGCTCGTCATAAAACATTTTCGGAGCGCCATAATAGGTCTCCTCATTGGTGTAGCCGTGAAGTTCCTTGATTTTATTAAACACCGATTTTGCAAGTTTGGTGTTTTTCCAGTTCACCAGATCGGCAGAATGCCACAGCAACGGTATGCCTGTGCCTTTCTTCACACTTATCATATAATATCCATCACGTCCTTTGCAAATATCCGGATGTCCATAATATGCAGGCAACACCGTGCGTCCGTCGTTAAGGGTCTCCCAATTGTAAGCATCACGGGATACGCTATAGAAAATTGAGCCGTAATTATCATCCGTCATATGAGCGAAAAGATAACCACCGTCGGTTGCCTCTACAGGCTTTTCGATTTGAGTCTGAGGTTCGGATGATTCGCAACCACACGCCACGAGTCCGAATATTAAACATGATATCAGATTCATATATGTTTTTTTCATTTTATTCAATCAATTACTTATTAAACACTGCATTACATTCCTTGTGCCTGACTGCGGTCAAAATCCCAGTCGGGACGCGTGTAATACTGATCAAGTTCACAACCGTTCGCACGGGCTGCCTCAATAGCATAATTGGGAAGCGGAACATACTGACGTGTGGGCACAAGACCTTTGACTTTTTTGGTGTCGCGGGCATAACGGTTGAAACGTATCAAGTCGATCTTGCGGCAACCCTCATAAAAGAGTTCATGTCCACGCTCGGTAAGAATTGCATTAAGGAAGCCTTCTGCGCTTGATATATCTGACCCGGAGAGATCGCCAAGACCAGCGCGCCTGCGGACCTGATTCACTGCATCAACTGCATCTGCCGATGGAGCGGCATTGGTTTTACGAACGGAGAGTTCGGCGAACATCAGCAATGCATCCGCCCAACGAGCAATTGGAATATCCGTTCCCTGAAAAGAACCAGAAGTCTCGATCGGGAACTTGTTGCAGATATAGCCATCCCATTTTGTTCCGAGATCATTTGGTGTAATCTTCTCTCCGCTTTTTGTCCACCACTCTGTCACGATCAGACGTTTGCGCAAATCCTTATCTTCAAAGCCATCATAAAATTTCTTAGCCACATTATAGAAAGCCTGCCAACCGCCGTTCTGCGGATAGAAGACAGTGGGATTTCCGTTTGGATCCCTGTCGGAGGCATCCCATGGAACTGTACACATCGACAGAATATTTGCGTTGCCATGTTTTGGAGATCCATCTGCCAAAGGATCGCAGCTCACTGCCATTATGATTTCGCAATTAAATTTATTGGCGTTCTTATAAAGATCCGCACAAGGGTTGGCGCCACCTTTAAAAAGTTCGTATTTACCCTTAAGTTCATTAAACATTTGCAGACCTTTGTCGTAATATCCGGTCATATGCGAACCTTCGTTAAGACAATGCCTCATCAGGCAGAACCGAGCATAATCCCGTGTGTAACGCCCTTTATCCGTTTGAATTTCGGGAGCGTTTTCAGCGGCATACGACAGATCGTCGTAAACATATGAACACATCTGTTCAAGAGTTGGACGCACTGTAGTGCGCTGCGCCATGTCATCGAAAACAAGAGCCGGATCCAATATGACAGGGACAGGGCCATAAACATGCAGCAGATAATACAACATCATGCCTCGACATAGACGAGCCTCTCCTAAAAGAGAGTTCTTTTTCTCCGACGACAACACCTCCTCCGGAGCCTTCTCAAGAACACTTATTATCTCCGTGAACCTTGTGATTTCTGCAGTTTTCATAAAATGGTTGGGACTACTGTCATCACTTACCCATCCACGCCAGTAATGTATGCAGTTCTCATAATCCGCCTTCGATAATTGAAGCCATTCTCCATTACATCGGGAGTAGCCGGGAGCCATAATATCCGAAGTGGAGTCGAAAAACCGGATGTCACCACCTGTGGCGATATACCAGCCGTGCATACCAGTGCCATCATTTATCGTGTAAGTAAAAGTGGTGTTGAACGGCATATAACATGTCATCATATAGGAGACATACTCACTTTCAGTAGAAGGATACTGCCCCTGCATCAGACTGCCGTAGATCTTGGCATCGAAATTGTTTTCACACCCCGTCATCATGACTGCCATGGCCATCAGCAAGGGGCATAATATCTTTATTTTCATATATGTTGGTTAGATTGAATGGTTAAAACTGAATCTTCACTCCGAAAGAATAGCATCTGAGCTGGGGATAGTTACACCCAGACAGCATGTTTGATGCTACTGTTATTTCGGGGTCATCACCTGAGAAACCTGTGAAAGTAAATGGATTCTGCACATCGGCGAAAAGTCGGATACTCTTCAGATAACCCTTGAAGATCTTCCATTTCCTTGCATCGAAAGTGTAACCCAAAGTGATGTTTCTGATACGCAAGAAGTCTGCTTTTTCATAAAACACCTTTATCGGAGCATTTCCGGGCATAGTGACATCCTTCATGGCTATGCCGGGACTTGATCCATTAGGATTTGTCTGTGAATTCCAGGCGGTGAATGCATAATCCGTGGGGTTGGCGGCACTGATGCCCGCAGCGAGATTGCCGGAGGAGCAATTCGCAGCATGAGTGTTGTTATACTTCTCTACTCCAAGCTGACCATACATATATATGTCGAGATCCCAGTTCTTGTATGTGAATGTATTGCCGAAACCATAATAAAGTTTGGGAAGAAGATCGTCCATGTAAATATCACCCTCATCGATTACGCCATTTCCGTTTTTATCTTCAATAATCGGGAATCCGGGTTTCTGCGCATCAAGGGGAAGCGACCGCTGTGAATCCGGCATGTTACTCCTGTCCACGTTGATGATGCCCGTAGTATTGTAATAATAATAGGCACTCATGGGTTCGTTCTCCCTTTTCTGATAAGTCTGATAATCATAATTAGGCATACGCTCAACCCAGTTGGCACGATAATGCGATAATGCAAGTGATGTGGTCCATGTAAAATCCTGAGTCTGGATATTTCTGGAGTTAAGTGAGAGTTCAACTCCCGTACGTTTGTAATGAGCTCCATTGATGGGTCGCAGACCATACATATTCAACAAAGATGTCGGAGCATAACCGAGCATGTTTGTAACATCGTTTCTGAACACGTCGAAACTTCCCGACAAACGGTCGTCAAGAACAGAAAAATCAAGACCGATATTCTTCATGGTTGTTTTCTGCCATGTCACGTCATCATAGCTTCCGCTCAGCAACACAAACGGCACATATGTGACACTACTGTTGGAAAACTTGACATCTTCACGCGACACACCAACCGTGCCGTAAAGCGTAGAACCGAGGTTGTCGCTGCCCGTTTCTCCATAACTTGCGCGCAACTTTAGCATTCCAAGCCAGTCAAGATCGCGGAGGAATGATTCTTGTGAGAGTTTCCATGCAACAGACACCGAGGGGAACCATGAATATTTCTTTTTATCGAAGAATTTATCGGTGCCATCACGACGAAGAGTTGCCGCAAGCACATATTTGTCAAAAAGAATAAACGATGCTCTCGCGAATTGCGACCGCTTTTCATTCTCGTATTTGTAAGAAGTAGGAGTGAAAGGTCCATCCGCCGCACCAAGATTCGTATCCTGAATCATATCGTTGGCATTCTGATAGGAAACGGTCATGCCGTTGCCCTTATCTACATAACGCCCCATTCCGACTACAGCATTCACATCAAGAGCATCCCAGAAAGTATGATTGAAGTTTATCATCCCCTCCAATGTTTCATTCTGACGCTCCACATATCCGAGACTACCACGTGATTTCTTAACAAGACCGAAATATACATCTTTAGGCACATAAGAAGTGCGGCGTCCATTTTCATTATTGACACCATAAATAAAGCGCACGGAAAGCATCTTCTTGATTATATCTAAATCAACCGCGAAATTCGCATAATAACTCTTCTGTCGCGACTCATCCTTAATAGCCAAGGTTGCCACAGGATTAGGCACCCTGCCGAAAATTGTGTAATCCCCTCTGTCGTCATATACAGGGAGATACTTGGGGTAATGAAGTGCTGAGTAGAGCGATCCGGCAGCAGAGTTTCCCTGATTTCCGGTGTCACCGCCTACAAGTGCATTCTCATATTTGTTATCATTAAGATTGACAATCGTAGTGAGCTTTAGAAAAGGGAAAAGCTGGGCGGTCACACTTGTTCTTAACGAATATCTCCTCATTCCGGCATTGCGGATGATACCGTCTTCCTGAAAATAATTCAATCCGAGATAATATTTCAATTTCTGCGTTCCGCCGCTGATTGTGATGGAATGATTGTTTACCTGACCGGATTTCAATACATAATCCTGCCAATCTGTATCA
Organism: uncultured Muribaculaceae bacterium; assembly: GCA_910585285.1. Taxonomy (GTDB): domain Bacteria; phylum Bacteroidota; class Bacteroidia; order Bacteroidales; family Muribaculaceae; genus Lepagella. The sequence continues at coordinate 66,204 of CAJUDL010000012.1, read as the reverse complement.
ATTGCCGAATCTATCTGCGATTGAGAAAAGACGGGAGACCATTTGCCGTCATAGGCGATATTGCCATATGGATACTGATTGTTGTTGAGTAGATATTTTTCTTTGTCAAAAACATTGACAAGGTTCATGTAATCGCGGCTGTTGAGACGGTTCAAACCATAGTTATATCGCTTCTGCAAAGACCAGCTTCCCTCGTATGTAATGCTTGGTTTCCCTTCTGCGCCCTTCTTGGTAGTGATGAGCACAACACCATCTGCTGCGCCTATACCATAAATCGCGGCTGAGGCATCTTTCAGGATCTCAATAGATTCGATATCACCGGGATTCAAACCGGCAAGCGCAGACCGCTTCACATTGTCGGGCAAACCTGTTTCTCCACTGCCCGGCTCAAGTGATGAGTTTGGCATAACCACACCGTCAACCACATAAATAGGATTTCCACCTCCGCGAATCGAGATGTTTATGTCTCCTCCTGGCTGCGTACTGTTAACCGTGGCTTGCAATCCGGCAGCACGTCCCAGTAGCATACTCGACACGCTGCTGTTGGCTGCCTTGGAAACTTTATCAGGCTTTACCGAGGCAATCGAGGTTGTAAGGTTCTTCCGTGTTGTGGTTCCATAACCGATAACCACAACCTCGTCAAGAAGTTTATTGTCGGGAACAAGGCTGACCTCAAGATCAGTTTTATTGCCCGGCTTTATTGTCTGAGGCACGTAACCAATATACGACACCAACAAGTTTCTGTCTTCGGGAACATCCAGAGAGAACGCCCCATCAATATTGGTTGACACACCGATGCCACCCTTTTCAAGCTGCACTACAGCACCTATTAGAGGTTCTTTGTTCGACGCATCAATTACCTTTCCAGTTATTTTCCTCACTGTCGGACGAACTTCGTTCTTATTCTTCTTTGAGGTAGGAACACTTTTAAGCGATATCTGGTATCCGTCAATATCATATTTTACATCAGTACCTGCAAAAATTTTATCAAGCAACAACGTGATGCGTTGATTTGAAACATTAACACTCACCTTTCTTGATGTATTGATAGCCTTTGGAGAATAAAAGAAGACATACTCGCTGTGCTTTTCTATATAATCCAGCACTTCCTTTACTGGCCTGTCTTTAACAGAGACAGTAAAGACTTTATTATCCACTCGGTCTCCATTGGCGTTGGCTTGCATGGGCACAGACACAACACTCAACAGAATGAAAAGCATCAGGCGGGGAATACCCTTTCTAATGCATTTCATGCTTAAAACTTTATCCATGAATTTGCATTGGTTTTAAGGTTAATAATATGGAGTAGATCTTTAGTCGCGAATTAAAGCTTCACTCCGGATATTTATCTGATACAATCGATGTGTATGTTCTAATGTTAGGTGTTTTTGATTGAAGTGATTTAAATTTTTCCACTTTTATTGGGTTTTCGTAAAAAGTTTAAATCACTTCGTTGTCAGTTTAGTCAGTCTCACTTCTTATAGACATATATTTTCCCATCCTTCTCCTCAAATTGAACCGATGTAACGAACATTATAGCGCGTAACAAAGCGTCAAGATCATCCTTGAGATAGAGCTTACCGCTAACTTTTATATCTGCGACCTCTGGAGAAAGCACGAATTCTCGTCCATAATGTTCGCTGAGTCGGTTGCATACATCTACAAGGGATTCATACTGATAGGCAAGGATATTCCTTGTCCATCCGACATAAGGAGAAAGGTCAGCGCGTACGGGTTTCCCTATCGCGCCTCCATTGATCTCTGCAACCTCTCCAGACGAAAGGCGCACATTCCCAGACACCGCGCTACTCAGCTCGACATTGCCTGAAACCAGAGCTACACTCGCCAAGCTGTCGGTTTCATAAGCATTTACATTAAAAGTAGTGCCAAGAACCTTGACATTGAAATCACGAGTCAATACCACAAAGGGGCGTTTCTCGTCTCGCGCAACCTCAAGATATGCTTCTCCCGATACATATATCTCGCGCCGATTCTTAGCGAAAGAATGGGGATATATTATATGTGAATTTGAATTTGCCAATATACGTGTGCCGTCGGCAAGCATTATCTCTGCCCTGTCGCCTGCCGGCACATGAAGCTGACAGAAGTCTTTGTCAGAAGGTGTGGAATGAGCGGAAGAAATCTGAATGTCGTTGACAGAAATAGAGCCATCCGGCTGACAAGTTATATTGGCTCTGTGCTGCCCGATACGCACGGTGTCACATCCTGGCACGATGCAAACAAGTTTATCAGTGTCAAGACTTGATTCTCTGGCAAACGTATATATATCCCTACCGGGTGCAAGTTTACCGCCATGCTGCCAGAAAGGAAAGAGCACGACACAAATGAGCACCGCTGCGGCGACAGAAGCACTTAAGACAGCAATAATCCGGTGACGACGACGCGACCGGTTGGTTTCAGTACGATTTTCAACATCACGCCAGCCCTTTACAATCTTTTCTTCCGGGACAATACGTTCCTCCCGTTGGAAAAAATCTACGAGGTCGTTAAAAATTTTATTGATATTACTGTTTTCGTTTTCCATCGCAATATTTTAGATGCTACATTCTATTTACGGAGTTTAACATTTTTTCTACTCAATGAACATGAATAAACATAACAGCCACATGTTAGTTTTTTCACCCATCGATACACGAAGTGACTTTAACGCCCTCGAAACCAGGTTCATGGCAGATTGTGGATTCATTTGCAACACAACGGCAATCTCTTTATGCGAAAGGCCTTTCACATATTTAAGATAAATCCCCATACGTTGGTTAGGAGTAAGGGCATTATAAGAGGCGATGAGTTGCTTCACCGTAGCCAAAGTTTCATCGTCTCTGTCAAACATTCGCATTATTGCCGGGTCTTCCTCATCAATCTCAAACATCTGTTCATTCAATTCGACTTGTTCATGAGTGGTGGCAATCCTATCATAAATCATGTTGCGTAATGAGGTGAGAAGATATCCTTTTACATATTGTGTAGGAGAAAGAGTCCGGCTGCTGCAAATTTTTACAAAAACGTCCTGGATACAGTCTTCGACAAAGTCTTCATCTGATACGAATTTCAGTCCCCAGTTATACATCAGGCTATAATTTTCCCTATACAACAGCGAGATAGCTGTCATATCTCCACTCAGAGCGCCGTTCCATAAATCTATATCAGTCATATGAGACTCAAAAAGGCTATTCTACAGACAATCCGTTTCGGTTAATCATTCAAGCGCATATCAGGTCTGATATGGGCCTGACTATATATTACGACAATTCCAAAGATAACTACTCAACAAATATACGAAATTTTCATCACAATCTTAATAATCTTAAAAAAAACGCCACATTCTCTTTTTTAACATGACACCTCAAATTGAGGATTAGAAGTGATTTAAAATAAAACACAACCATTCACACCCGAACTTTTATTTTTATTTTTTTGAAACCCGATTAATATTTTTTAATATTTTGTAAGGTTATTTCAAAAACATTGAATAAATTTGCAGCGTCATTTTTGGAAATGGAATAATGACCCGTTCTAAGCATTTATTTGCAGTTATCCTCGGCATCTCTTTGGGACTGACGGTCAGCCTGGTCTCATGCCGTAAAACCGCCACCGACAATCTTCCGGCAGCGGATTCCTCATCTTTTTATTCCGAAGATTTTCATGCCGACAACGATATCGCCATGACTATCCGTAGCATAACCGATGCTCTGCGCGTTGGCGAGCCTCTCGACACACTCGACTATAACTTCGAGGGAGTACTAACCGATGGTGAGGGACATCCGCTCTATACCGACATTCAGGGCACTCCGGGGACATGGGATGTTGACGTGATTTCAACCACTTCGGCTGTGGTGCGTAATGTATATTTAGGAGATCTTCTACCCGATGATCTTGAAAGTTATCTTGCCGGAAGCCTAAACCTCACTCCGGAAAACATTATCGAAACTGCAGAATATGACGATGATGAGGAGACACAGTTGGTGGTATACGATATCGATGGGGTATATCTTCGCATTGAAACACGCGCTGCTGTCGCACCAAACGGACTTGAAGGTCCGTTGATGAGCATTATTGCCACCACAACTCCCCCGACAATTCCTTAAATCATCTCTTTAACTAAGTCGTTTTTCTGAATACGAAAAAACGCGACGGCTCGAACCGAGGCAAAGCCATCAGTTGGATGTCTGCTTTTCTATCAAGTATTGTTTCCGCTGCATTTCCAACAACTTTACCGGCACTCTCCAATGCATCACGCACTGCCTTGAGAGCCTTTGCAGGAGTATTATTATCTTGCGAAAGATGACATAAGAAAACATATTTCAATTCAGGATTAACAATCTCTTTCAAGAATGCGCCGGTGGCTTCATTGTCCATATGTCCGTTATCGGTCTGTATTCTCGCCTTTAGATATTCTGGATAACGCCCGAACTTAAGCATCTGAAGATCATAGTTCGCCTCTATCACCAGATAGTTGGCGCGACTCATATAATATCGCGCGCGGTCTGTCACAGCCCCGAGATCGGTGGCAAGCACAAAATGCCTACCATCGTAATCGATCGAGAAACCCATATTGTCGGTGCCATCATGGGGCACCTCAAATGCCGTGATCTCAAAATCCAGCACACTGAAGGGTATTTCCTTGAAAATTGGATGATGATAATCCTTTATTCTTTTTGATATGCTATGGCGTCGAAGGATTCCTCCGAGCACTCTGTTAGTGCAAAAAAGGCGGATATGCTTGTGATTGCGAACGATATTGTATGCATATCTGACGTGATCGGAGTGATCGTGTGTGAGAAGAAGGGCTTTCACTGAAGACATCGAAATGCCGTTTGAAGCAAGCATCCTAACTACTTCATCCGTCTTCACCCCTGCGTCAACCAGAATTCCTCCCCGCTTTGTGCCGATATAACAACAATTGCCGCTCGATCCGGAACCGAGCGACATATAATAGAGATTATTGTCGGAAGCTTTGTCTGCCGCGAGATCTTCAGGGGTGATGTCAAGATCGGTATATCCGCACTGTCCTTTCTTCGAACGCCCGCGTTCGGGAGCATCAGGCTCCCATTCCTCAAAAGGGAGCTGAGGATGATCGTAGAATCTTATCTTCTTAGCGCACATTCCGTCTCCCTCCTTTCGCCTTATCATTCTTATGCTCCTGGGAGACACCTCGGTAGATCAGGAATATTGCTGGGCGCTTATCATAATTCTCCTTGCAGTTCTTCCATTTCGCTGCCGTACGAGTGATGACACTCTCATTCTCGCAATCAGTTATGTCGCACGCCACGCAAAGACGTGTGTCGGGACGGAGATTCTCGCTCAGGAAGCGGATCATGCTGTTGTTGCGATACGGAGTCTCGATGAATATCTCGGTGCGGTTTTTAGCTTGCGATTCATTTTCCAGCTCGCGCACAGCGCGAATACGCTCCTTCTCTTCAATCGGCAGATAACCGTTAAACGCGAATCCCTGACCATTGAAGCCGGATGCCATCAAAGACATGAGGATGCTCGAAGGTCCTACCAAAGGAACAACCCTCATTCCCTCTCGCTGCGCAATCTCAACAGGCAATGCACCGGGATCGGCAACCGCCGGACACCCGGCTTCGCTCATCACACCCATAGACTCTCCCCTTCGCAACGGCTCCAGCCAGGAACTTACTTCCGTAAGATTCGTGTGACCATTGAGCTCATAAAACGTGATGGAATCTATATCGAAGCTTTTATCCCACCGCTTAAGGAAACGACGCGCGGTTCTCACATTCTCCACTATCAAGTGTTTTAAATTCTTGACTAAAGGAAGATTACCCGTTGGAATAACATTTTCCAACGGAGCATCGCTGATGTTTACGGGGATAAGATATAGAGCCGTTTCCTGTTTCATATTACAAATTTAATAAAAATCCTATATTCCATTATTACTCGTTTCCTCATTTTTTGTTAATTTTGTTAATTGCACGCTGTGTGCAACCATCAATGAATAATTTTGCACTTGGAAGCAACCCGAATTATGACATTACCTGAGAATTTCATCAACCAGATGCGCAATCTTCTTGGAGAAGATTGCGATTCATTCCTCGCGGCAATGAACCAGCCACCATCGGTGTCTATAAAACTCAATCGCAGAAAAAGTAATAACCCGGATATCTGCGGATATGAGGGATTGACGCCGGTGAAATGGTGTCAGAGCGGGTATTATCTGCCGGAGCGGCCTGTGTTCACTCTCAATCCTCTGATACATGCAGGTGTGTTCTATGTGCAAGATGCTTCATCGATGATATACGAGGCGGTGACCGAGAAAATAGTGCCTATGGCTCTTGATACGGCCAATCTGCTCCGAGTGCTCGATCTATGCGCCGCACCAGGTGGAAAGACAACATCTATGATCAATGCCCTTCCGGACGGCACAACCATTGTCGCCAATGAATTTGTCAGCAACCGCGCCACAGTCTTAAAGGAGAACCTGATGAAATGGGGATATCCCGACATTATAGTCACCAATTCCCCCACAGCCCGCTTTGCCGCGCTCGGTGAACTTTTCGACATCATTGCCGTAGATGCCCCCTGCTCCGGCGAGGGGATGATGCGCAAGGAGGATGTGGCTGTGAGCCAATGGGGAGAGGGATTGCAAAAGCAATGCGCTTCCCTGCAGCGGGAAATCCTCGCTGACGCATTCGAGGCATTAAAACCCGGTGGCTTCCTCATCTATTCCACCTGCACTTTCAACCGCCTTGAAAATGAAGAGAATGTCGGTTATCTTGTCGAAGAACTCGGGATGGTTCCTTTAGATATGAATTTCCCTGAAGATTGGGGAATCGGCAAAGGGATAGACACACCTTATCCGTGTCTGCGCTTCATGCCACACATCACACGCGGTGAGGGTCTCTTTCTGTGCGTTCTTCGCAAAGAGGGTGATTATATGCCGGCGCGCACACGGCGTGGGAAATCATTCTCCCAACTGATTGCAGACAAAGCTAAAATTATTGCCGACGGCATACCCATGACCACAACCAAAGGGAGAGATCAGGTCCCGACCACGGAATCGGTGCTTTCTTGCGATTACAGAAAGTGGACACTACCCGAAGCGGAAGTTGACGAACAGACTGCCCTCTCCTATCTGCGTCATGAGGCAATTCAGCTCAATCCGGAAATCCCGAAGGGGTATGTTGTTGTTATGTATAAAGACCACCCATTGGGAATTGTTAAAAATCTCGGAAACCGAGCCAATAATCTTTATCCTGCGCAATGGCGAATAAGAATGAAATAAGACACGAGATATTTCCCGTCACCGGGATGATGTGTGCCGTATGTGCCGGCACAGTAAAAAAGACCATCTCCGAATGCACGGGGGTGACAGACGTTGACGTGAATTTTGCTACCAATTCCGCCACAATCGACTGGAATCCGTCGCTCACATCTCCCGCCAGGATAGCGGAAGCTGTGAAAGATGCCGGATATGAGATGATTGTGAGCGAATCAGAGGCGAAAGCTGTTGAAGAGAAAGAGCGTCAGGAGGAACAGGCATACCGCACAATGAAACTGAAAGTGATCGTTGCGTGGATCATTACCATTCCCCTGTGCATCTTGTGCATGCTCCATATTCACTTCCCTGCCGACAACTGGATATTCATGGCAATGACCCTTGCCGTCATGGCTTATTGCGGAGAGGGCTTCTACAGGCGCGGCATAAAGGCGCTTATTGCAAAAGCTCCGAATATGGACAGCCTTGTTGCAATCTCCACCATTGTCAGCTTCCTTTTCAGCGTGTTCAATACAATCGCTCCAGAAGTGCTCACATCACGTGCGATAAGCGCGGATGTATATTACGAAGGAGCTGCCATGATCATCGCTTTTGTATTGACAGGGAAAATGATGGAAATGCGCAGCCGACATTCCACAGGACTGGCGATACGCGCACTTATGGACCTTCAACCCGATGAGGCATTACTCGAACTTGCCAATGGCAACACTCGGCGCGTGCCTGTATCGGAAATAAAAGTCGGAGACATATTGGTTGTCAGGCAGGGCGACAAGATTCCTGTAGATGGCATCGTAGAAGCAGGAAATGCCACTGTTGACGAGTCTATGCTCACGGGAGAGTCAATAGGCATTGAAAAAACACGAGGCGACAAAGTAAGCGCAGGCACAATCCTTAATGCGGGAAGCATCAAGGTCAAGGCAACAAAGGTAGGTACCGACACAGAGCTTTCAAGGATAATACGCGCAGTGAAGGAAGCCCAAGGGTCTAAAGCACCTGTTCAGAAACTCGTTGACCGCGTTGCTGCCATTTTCGTCCCGACTGTCATGGTAATCTCGCTGATTACATTCTGCGTATGGATGGCGATGGGACGTGGCTACCTCCCGATAGCCTTTGTCTGCGCGGTTTCGGTGCTCGTCATTGCGTGCCCCTGCGCATTAGGTCTTGCAACCCCTATGGCGGTAATGGTAGGTATAGGACGCGGAGCACGCTCGGGCATATTGATAAAAGATGCCACCGCTTTGGAACTGCTGGCAAAAACCGACACACTTCTGATCGACAAGACCGGTACCCTCACCCTTGGCAAACCGAGGATGACCGACATTTGCTGGTCTTCCGATGTTGAAGAATCAGGGAAAAACGCCATACTCGCCGCCATATACGGCGCGGAGAAGGAAAGCATTCACCCTCTCGCCGCCGCTATATCCGAGGGAATCGAAAAACTCAAGATTACACCAATCGCACCTTCTGAATATGAATATATTGCGGGCGTAGGAATCAGCTGCGTGACAGATGGCATGAAGTACAACATCGGTTCATCCTCAGTTGCCGACAACAGCTGCGATCCTCAATTCTTGAAAAAGATTGATTTATGGCTGGAACAGGGTGCGGGCGTAGTGGCGGTCTCAGTTGATGGCGTGCCGGCTGTTGCGTTTGCAGTAATGGACGAAATACGTCCGGATGCAATATCGGCAATCAAAGAACTCAATAATCTCGGAATCGACGTCGAGCTTCTCACCGGCGACCGCGAAGCCACAGCCCAGCATATCGCAGACTTGGCAGGGATTCACACTGTAACGGCAGAGACCTTGCCTCAGATGAAGCAAGACCGCGTAGAGGATCTGCAACGAAAAGGACATGTTGTGGCAATGGCTGGCGACGGCATAAACGACTCACAGGCTCTCGCCACAGCGGATGTTTCCATAGCCATGGGAGGAGGTTCGGACATTGCCATTGACGTTGCAAAGATCACCATCGTTGGCGGCAAGCTTTCCTCACTTCCCGGAGCGGTAAAATTATCAAAAGCCACACTCAGGATTATACGTGAAAACCTGTTTTGGGCGTTTATATATAATGTAATTGGAATCCCCCTTGCAGCTGGAGTGCTTTATAAGGCAGGATTCCTACTCTCCCCCATGTTCGCTTCAGCAGCTATGGCACTCTCTTCGCTCTGCGTAGTGGCGAACTCGCTAAGACTTAATAGAATTAGGAATTAGGAATGAGAAATTATTTGAGACATTCCGCCGTATGGAATTCCCAAAGCCTATGACCTAAAGCCTAAAGCCTAAAGCCTCTATCAATTACACATTAAACATTACAAATTAAACATTAATAGAAGTGAAATTTAAGACGAATGCAAAATGCGGTGGATGCAAAGCCGCAATAATGGGTGCTGTTGAACAGCGTTTCCCGAATATGGAATGGTCGATGGATCTTGAATCTGCCGACAAAGTGCTTGAATGTCATGGCATCCCGGATGATGCTGCCAAAGCCGCCGAGATAGTCAAGACAATTGAGGAAACCGGATTTAAAGGTAGCTGGCTCCCTGCCGATGCCTGATTCGGTGACAACAGATGCGTGGGACTCACGCACGCGACGTCTGCTTGGCGATGAAGCGGTAGAACGCCTCGCCCGAGCAAAAGTCGTTGTGGTCGGTGCCGGCGGTGTAGGAGGCTATGCCGTGGAGACACTGGTCCGCAGCGGCGTGGGGCATATCGTGATAATAGATGCCGACAATGTTGCCGAGAGCAATATCAACAGACAATTGATTGCCTTGCGCTCCACTGTCGGGGAACCGAAAGTGTCGCTTTTCGCGCAACGCTGTCGCGACATCAATCCGGAGGTATCGGTAACTGCCCTCAAAGAGTTCGTCAATCCCGAGAACGCAGCTACTCTGATCGGCACAGATGCCGATTTTGTGATAGATGCGATTGATACGGTCGCACCCAAGATGGCAGTGATCATGCATTGTCTTGCCAACCGAATACCGGTGATCTCTTCCATGGGAGCCGGCGGCAGAATTGATCCCACCAAGATCGGATATTTCGACATTTCCGAGACACGTGAAGATGGATTGGCACGTGCCGTGCGTCAGCGACTCAAGAAAGCCGGTATCCGTAAGCCACTGAAAGTAGTGGCAAGCACAGAAGCGCCATGCCGCCGCGCCGTCATCGAACTCGAAGAGCAAAACAAACGCAGCTCCTACGGCACCATCATCTCCATCCCGGCGATTTTCGGGATATATCTCGCCAACTACGCAATCGTAAAGTTAATTAATGGTTAATAATTAATAGTTAATAGTTTTAGACTCGATATTAACTTGATCAATAACAAAAAAATTGCGGCAAATAATTATTAACCATTAACCATTAATTATTAATTATTCATAATGCTTGAGCTTCGCGACATACGCAAATCATACGGCAGTCTGACAGTTCTGTCTGATATAACGCTGTCAATCGGCAGCAATGAGATAATCACCATTGTTGGTCCCAGCGGTGCCGGCAAAACTACGCTTCTGCAAATTGCGGGAACTCTCGACCGTCCCGATTCCGGGAAGGTGATATACGATGGTGAGGAGATCTCCTTACTCGGAGACAAACGCCTATCCCATTTTCGCAATAGCAACATAGGTTTCATATTCCAGTTTCACCAGCTTCTGCCTGAATTTACCGCCTGTGAGAATGTGGCTCTTCCGGCAATGATCGGTGGGATGTCAAAGAAGAAAGCCATGCAGAAGGCTTCCGAACTTCTCGATATGCTCGGACTTTCCGAACGCAAACGTCACAAGCCGGCGGAGATGTCGGGAGGCGAGCGACAGCGCGCCGCAATTGCCCGGGCACTTATAAATGACCCGAAAGTAATTTTCGCCGATGAACCGACGGGCAGTCTTGACTCCCGCAACCGTGATGAGATTCGCGACGTGATTGCCTCGTTGCGCGAACGTCTTGGACAAACATTCGTTATCGTCACCCACGACCCTACGATGACAACCATTGCCGACCGTGTGATAACCATGGCGGACGGTCGGATCATTTCGGAGGAAGACAGACGCATCATAGACCCATTGCCGGAATAATCAAACCTCCGTTAACACGATAAGCAACTAAAAAAATGCAACATCTTATTTGCACAGTCCGGAAATAATTTATACTTTTGCAGCGGAAGAAGTGAAGGGTGTTGAACCACACCCGGAACACGGTGAGAATCCGTGGCAGTACCCGCTGCTGTAATTCCCGCGCAAAAGGTTTCTTACTTCAGCCGCAGCACGCAGTGCAACGCGATGACAGAATCCGCCACTGACCTCAAAGGTTGGGAAGGCGCAAAGAAACCGGGATAAGCCAGAAGACCCACTTACTCCTGACAATTAATATTTGTTTGCGCCTGCGGGATCACGGGTCAGCATCATTAATCGTTTTCATCACTCCTCAATGCGGGTTGATGAAGCGTAAATGAAGCAGTATGTTATCTCGATGCGTATATTTCGCACCGAGATTTTTTACATTCTACCCACCGGGATACGTATGGACTTACGATTCGTAGAATTAACCAACATACTGCCGATGGTATTTTTCCGTAATACACTCCGACAACCGGTAATATCACTTTGTACGATAGCTTTCAGCGGCATTTGTCTCAATGCCGCCCCGAGTCATGAGCCAAATGATTCAGCACACCTGTTAGACAATGTGGAAGTGATTGCTAACCGCAAGCCTTTGGCAACATCCCAGACTCTTGCGGGGTCGAAATTGCAGGCTCTTTCCTCAACATCCATAGCCGATGCCCTGAAATATTTCGCAGGTGTGCAAATAAAAGATTACGGTGGTCTTGGCGGTCTTAAAACGATCAACGTCCGTTCACTCGGCTCTCAGCACGTTGGAGTCTACATAGACGGCATCAGGATTACAAACGCGCAGAACGGCACCGTTGATTTGGGAAAATTCTCATTGTCGACGCTTGAGTCCGTTTCTCTCTACAATGCCAACAAGCTGGACAACTGCCAGTCGGCGTCCGAATACGCATCGGGAGCCACGGTGTATATGCAGACCAGACGACCAACGAGCGATTCAATTGCGGTGCTCGGGGGCATCGGATCGTTCCATACTTATCGGGGGCGCATGAACCTTCAGTTCAACAGAAAGGGATGGAGCGGCTTTATCGACGGAGAGTTTCTTAACTCCAAAGGTGACTATCCTTTCAGATATAAATCCGAATTCGAAGACACTGTAGGACGACGCAAAAATTCGGATATAGAATATTTCCGCATAGAGGGTGCGCTTTTCAAGGGTGACTTTGCTTCACATCTGTATTGTTATGTGTCGGAACGCGGGTGTCCGGGAGGCATAGTGAGGCGTTTATCTGATAAATATACCAATGTTGGCCGCGAATGGGACAAGGACATATTCGCTCAGGTATCCTGGCACCACACTTACAATCACATGCATACCGTGAAAATTAACGCAAAATACACACATGAATATCTGCGTTATAACACAAACTATCCAGAAAATCAAAACACAGCAAAGGTCGACAACCATTATTATCAGAATGATGCTTTTGCTTCTGCTGCGTACGCTATGCGCCCCTGGGGCTGGCTCAGCATCAACGTAGGATATGACGCACGAATGTCTTGGCTCGACGCCGACCTCAAACGTTTCAGCTCCGTTCGCCGCCTCGATCAGAAAGCCGTTGCCGCCATAATGGCGGAATGGCGAGGATTCCGGTTAGCGGCATCTGCGCTCTATCAGCACTACAAAGACCACACAAAACTCAAGGTCGGAGCCGCCGACCCGCTACAGAAGGTGACACCTTCGGTGACCATAGGCTACAACTGGCACGGGGTAAGCGCTCGCGCATGGTATAAATGTATCTTCCGTGCCCCAACGCTCAACGACCTTTACTACACGCAGGCGGGCAATCGCAATCTTAAGCCGGAATATACCAGACAATGGGATTTAGGTCTTGAATACAACTACTTCAACAACCGTTGGATGGCACAGGCGCAAGCGGATGTCTACATAAACCATATAGATGACCGGATTGTGTGTCTTCCGCTTAAAGGCACTTATACGTGGTCTATGATGAACTATGGCAAGACATTCTGCCGGGGTCTGAACGCTACCATGCAGGGGCAGTATATGGCAGGTTCGTGGACATTATCACTGCTTACTTCTTTCACGCTGCAGGATGATCTCAACCGCACCAATCCCGACAATGAGGACACATACAACAAGCCAATCTGCTATTCACCAAAATTTTCCTGCGGAATCACAGCCATTGCGGCATGGAGATGGTTATCTCTAACAATCAGCGAATTGCATGTAGGCGAGCGCATGTGGTCATATGCCGACCCGGAAGATGTGCTCAAACCATATGACAATGTCGACCTGAAAATCACAGGACGCTGGCGCAATTTCACGGCATCCCTCGAAATCAATGACCTGTTTGACGTGCAGTACGAGCATATACAGCGTTACCCACTGCCCGGTCGTGCCTTTTACTTCACTCTTTCATATTCACTCGGTAATAAGTTACGGAAATGAAAAAGATTCTATTAACCCTTACAACTCTTTTTGTCGCGATACTGACAGCCATCGCTGATGAAAAAATAATTTTGCTGAACGAAGGCAACTGGCAGTCTGACAACGGTCGGCTGAGTTATTTCGAAAACGGGCGCATAGTCAGCAACCAGTGGTTTCGCGATGTAAACGGATATAAGTTGGGTGACACACCCAACGATATAATCCAGGTGAACGACAACCTTATCGCCATGGCAATCAACTGGTCGAATATCGTGCAGTTCATAACCCCTGAGGGGAAAGCGGTTGCCGCCACCGAGGATGTGCCCAACAACCGCAAGCTTGCATCCGACGGCAGATACGTCTACATATCGTCGTATGGCCACGAATGTAAAGTAAATGGTGTAATGAAGTACTTCACAAAAGGTTATGTGGCAAAAATAGATGTAAACACCTTTAAAGTAGTGGATGCCGTGGAAGTAGGTTATGAGCCCGAAGGCATAGCTCTCTACAAAGGAAAACTTTTCGTCGCCAATACCGGCGGATATGCATTCCAGGAAGACCATGAGTATGAGACAACGGTCAGTGTGATTGATGCAGCATCGATGAAAGTTGAACGTAACGTGGAGACCAACACCATAAATCTATACGGAAAAATGTCGCAAAGCGGGCAATACTTATGCATAAATTCACCCGGTGATTACTATGATATTCCGGCGGCTATGCTGATTTTCGACTGTCAAGCCGTTATCGACGGCAAAACGGATGCCACTTGTTTCCAAAGACTTGAATATGCCGCCACCTACAACTGTGTGAACACCGACGGCAAATTCTTTGCGATCGGTTCACGCTACTCTTACTATACGGGTGACTACACCTTCAATTATATCTCCGTAGATCCGGTCGAGGTCATGGCAACCAAGGGGGCAAGCGGTGTGTATGAGAAAATGCCAGGCACCGTACGTGAAGACATTATGAAAATCCAGATGCCTTATGGTATTTACGTCAACCCCTACACAGGTTATATCTATGCCACCGATGCTGGTGAATTCGTGGCGGCGGGAGGATTGTATCAATGGACACCTGAAGGGAAGTTCGTAGGCTCCTACAAAGTATATATCAATCCCGCCCACTTCCTCGCGCTGAAACCCGATGGAAACGGAGTAGACGAAATTACCGGCTTACCTAAATGCCAGCCTGACGATTCAATCTACAGCCTCCAAGGTATCAAGGTATCCAAACCTATAGAGGGACAGATATATATTCAGCACGGGCGGAAATTTATTTATAAAAATCAGTTTAAATAACTTCATTACTCCAACAAACAATCACAAACAATATAAAACTTAAAATGAGACTAAAAACTGTATTAATTGCGTTAATGGCGACTGTCATCTGCGCATTCA
This sequence comes from uncultured Muribaculaceae bacterium, assembly GCA_910585285.1. GTDB lineage: Bacteria > Bacteroidota > Bacteroidia > Bacteroidales > Muribaculaceae > Lepagella. The sequence continues at coordinate 51,022 of CAJUDL010000012.1, read as the reverse complement.
CCTCATCGGCAGTCGAAGTCACGGTTAAGATGAATGCCGTGTCAACCACCATGTCGATGAAATCAAAAGCCACAGGAGAAGACATTGCCGTCGGTGATGTCAACAAGCAGCTGTATCAATTTACAGCACCTCCCGGCGAGTATATAATTACCGGCTACGGCAAAGACGGCACAACGGAAAACGGCACTATCGAAGTGTGCGTAGGTGATTCCGTGGCGCAGCAGATTACCGTCCTCACCTTGACTGCCTACGTATCAAACAAAACCAATGGCACAACCTGGACCGTTGACAACGGAGACTACACCATCGATGTCAAAGTCAACAGCCGTGAGGGTGTAAACCATCCGATCACACTCGGAAACAGCGTGACTGCCGGACGAAAGACATTTCTCGCCCTCAATGGCGATACGTATTCCTGCGCGTTCATCCCATCGAAAGCTCATACAGACGAAGGATATGTAACATTATACAAGCAGGCGACTCTGACAGGCAACGTCAACGTGACGGGAGCGATACCTCAGTCTGACAACTTTACGGTCACCGTGCCAAAAGACGCAGACTTCGAGCTTAACATAAAGTTTTTCCATTTCATTGACTTCACAAAAGTTGAACCGCTAAAAGAGGTTGTGCAAGGTGATTTCAAGATGCTCATTTATCGTCTTGCACACGGTCAGGTGTACAACTACCGCACCTCTATGCCGGGTAAGCTTACCCAAGGCGGATATTTCACAATGAACAAAGATGTGGCAAAACGCCCCGTACTCATGTTCACTCAATCCGATTATGACGCGTTTGATCCCAAGACAATCAAACATGATGTCCAAGCAAACGATGGCTTCGAAACGGGCGATATTTTTGTCAATGTCAACAAAGAAGGTTATCTTGACCTCAATGTCGGCGATACTTTCCTCGCACATGCCATGCGCACATGGCAACTCACTGAGAACTCCACCAACAACTATTTCATAGAACCTGATTTCCACTATACCATCCTCGAACTCGACGGCAAAGAAAGCGACTCTGTCCTCAAAGTTGAGCAGAAAGCGGGATCCGCATGGGCGAATCTCAAGGCTGTGGGCGAAGGCACAGCAATCGTGCTCGTAACATACGATGCCATTGGACTCAACTTCTATGCCTCATCCACAGGAGCGAAGCAGGCGTATATGGGAGGTGAATACTGGGGCGCCATATGGCCCGAGAACACTGCTGCCTATGTCATCACCGTAGGTCAGGGCAAATCTGCTGTCGACGCGCAGATGCTTCTCAACGAGAAACACAACCAGGGTGCTCTCAAACTTGCAGGAGACTACGTTGATGCCGAACACGACGTATTCTATTATCTCGACACTGAAGCCGGATACTCATACACCTTCAAGGCTGATGGAGCCAAAGAAGTGAAAATTGCCTATCCAACCATAGGCGAACAGATGGCAACATATACCGGTTTCGGTAACGACGGCGTAACCGTAAATGCTGACGGCACCTACACAGTGCTTCTCAAAGAAGGGCGCCAGATCGTACAGATGACGGATAATGCCGGAAAGTCTGCCTATCAGGTCTTCACGGCAAAAAAATGCCATCGCGAAATTGTAAACGTAAACCGCCCCGGGAGCAAAATCTACCAGCCGGGCGATCAGGTGGCAATTCAGTATTCCGGGCTACGCCATCCCGCCAACAAACTCTCCGGCATATACAACATGTCGGCTTACGTAACCTATAACGGTGTTCCCAACGGCACATCGCTGATCCTAAGCGCCAATCAGTATAAATTCGGTTCTGTAGACAAGGCACAGGCAGTCACACTCGACATCCCTGCCGACCATGACATCAATGCCGAACCCGAATTGACATTTACCGATGGTGTGATTCAGGTTAACGGCTACGGCGATCCCATAGGCAATCACCGCAACATCGATCCCAAAGCCGGCCGCTCGCCCAATTTCACAGCTGTGCCTCACAAAACATACTTCGGTTCTATACCGGATGTCAGAATACCCCTTACTGCTGTCAAGAAATTCCCCATCAAGGTTGATTTCAAGGTTGAAAAAGGCAATGTAACATTATCCTATCTCGGCAAGGAACTCGAACCCGATGCAGATGGTCTTTATGAAGGCACCTATGGGAACTATGACATAGTTGCCTATGCTCCGGGCAATCGCTGTCAGCGATTGACTTACAATATTCCCGATGATGCTGACGGACTCCAGACATTTACTGTTGTGCCTGAAGGTCTTGACGATGACTGGTATGGCACCAACTCTAAAGAGCCTGTCTTGAATACGGACGGATACTATGTCATATCGTGTGCATCCGAACTTGCATGGTTCAGCGATAAGGTCAATGCAGGCGAACGAGGTGCAAAGGCGATACTGACCTCCGACATTGATCTCGGTGACTATGACTGGACTCCGATAGGGAATACCATTACCAAATCATTTACCGGAGAATTTATCGGCAACGATCATACCATCAAAGGTTTGTACATCAATCAACCGAAAAATAATTATCTTGGGCTCTTCGGATGCGTAGAAGGAACGGACGCAGACAATCGCGCCCGCATCTCGGGAGTGACCGTTGACGGCTATATCAACGGCAACATGACTCTTGGTGGCATCGCTTCATATGTCAAAGGCTTTACTGACATTGACGCGTGCGCTAACCATGCTGAAATCCACGGAGCCAAGTCAGGTGTAGGCGGCATTGTGGGAGCTTTGACCCAGAAGACATCAACCATCAGCAACTGTTACAATGCAGGTGCCATATATGCTGAGTCGTCGCGTGCGGGAATTGTAGGCAACCTATCAAAAGACTGTGACGTAGCAATCAGCAATGTATTCAATGTTGGAGCGATCGAGGATCATGCAAACAGTCACGCGATAGCATACTGCACTTATACCGTTGACAACATCTCCAATGCATTCGCAACAGCCGACTACGCAAAAACAGGGGGCTACACACTCGTGACAGAGGAGCGCATGGCGAGCGGAGAGATCGCATATATGCTCGGAGCTGCCTTCGGACAGAAAATAGGTGAGAATCCACACCCTGTATTCAGCAATGACAAAGTGTACAAGGTGACATATACAGTGGTTGAACCAAATGTAGCAGACTCAAAAGATGAACTTACACTTTACTCCAACTCTACGCTGCCTAAATCTGTCAACGGTCAGGAAGTATGCTGGTATTCTGATGCAACTCTCACCCAAACAGTGACGGATATAGAAGCTGACAGTCATCTGTATCTGAAGAATATGTACAAATATACACTGACATATATTCTCGATGGTGAACCCTATAAGGAAGAGCAGCATTATGAAGGGGATGCGATTGCAGCAGAATCGGATCCCGTAAAAGAAGGACACACATTCTCCGGCTGGCAGGATCTTCCTGAATTTATGCCTGCAAAGGATGTAACAGTAACAGGCTCCTTCACAATCAACTCCTACAAACTCACGTTGTATCTCAACGATGATATCTACAAAACTGAGATGGTAGAATATGGTGCTCCAATCACCATCGAAGACCCCGAAGTGCCTGAAGGTTATAAGTTCGAAAGATGGATAGACGAGATACCTGAGACAATGCCCGCACATGATGTGGAAATCCACGGCACATGCACGAAGGTAAGTGGCATTGCCGATATACGTATCGACAACAACGAGAAAGTATCCGTATACACAGCATCCGGCATCATGCTCCACTTCAACAAACCTTGGGGCGAAATCCACGATTATCTGTCCAAAGGGCTCTATATAGTACGCCACAACAATACCGCGACCATGATATACGTGAAATAACAACCCTGACAGTCATGCGGATTCATAACGCATGGCTTCACTCAACAATGAATAATTCGGTGATTGGCGATGAGCTAAAATCTCGCCAGTCACCGAATTTGCCATACACAGTATTCAGAATAATCAAATATAGATTGACTTATTACCGAATTTAATGCAGTTTTCGGTAAGATTTGGTTCATTACTTAAAAAATATTTGTTAATTTTGTTATCTATAATAGTTCCGGATATTCTTTCCGGATCAAATCTTTAACGAATAAATAATTCAACTTTTGCAAGCGAAAAGTTGAAGTTTATAAGTTTAATCGCGCTTTGCGCAGTTTATTAGTTTATTTGTTTGATGCGAAAAAATGAAAACTCAGTCATATTCGCATCGGATAAACTCCTTAACTTCTAAACTCTTAAACTTTAAGTTGAAGCTTGCGAAACTTAAATAAATAAGAATAAAAATGGAAAATAAAGAAAATCAGCTTCAGATTCAGCTCCGTCCGGAAGTAGCCGACGGCAAATACACTAACCTCGCAATGATCGGCCACGGACCCAACGAGTTTCTGATCGACTTCATCTTTGCAGCTCCCGGCATGCCTCAGGCACCTGTTGTAAGCCGCGTGATGATGACTCCCGAGAACGCAAAACAGCTTCTCTTCGCCCTCACCGACAACATCAAGAAATACGAAGCTCAATTCGGCGAGATCATGCCCCGCAACGTAAAACCCGGAATCACCAATAACTAAATTAATTAATAATTAATGGTTAATAATTAATAATTGCATGGATAACGATAATAGAGTAAGCCTTGCAAGCAAAAATTTTGCTCGGAGATGCGTAATGCTCTATAATTTCCTATGCAACCAGAAACATGAATACGTTCTTTCCAAGCAATTGCTTCGTAGCGGAACAAGCATTGGAGCGAATATAGCAGAAAGTGAATACGCTCAATCTAAAGCAGATTTTATTTCAAAACTCTCTATTGCATTAAAGGAGGCAGCTGAAACAAAATATTGGCTTGAACTTCTTCAAGATAGTGGATATCTATCCGACAATCAAGCTGAGAGTTTAGTAGCAGATTGTGTAAGCATAATTAAGATGCTAACCTCTATACTGAAAACATTAAAGTCTAAAGATTGATTTTCACTTCACCCACCCTCAATTAACCATTAATTATTAATAATTGCTGTGACAAACAATTATTAACCATTAATTATTAATTATTAACCATAAAAATATGGATCATCAGCTTTTTCTCTACAACTCGTTGAAGCGCACCAAGCAGCCCTTCAAGCCCCTGCATGAGGGTCATGTAGGGATGTATGTATGCGGTCCCACTGTCTATGGTGATGCACATCTCGGTCATGCCCGTCCTGCCATCACTTTCGATATCCTCTACCGCTATCTCCGTCATTTAGGATATAAAGTGCGCTATGTGCGCAATATAACCGATGTCGGTCATCTTGAACATGACGCGGATTCCGGAGAAGACAAGATTGCGAAAAAAGCAAGACTCGAGCAGCTCGAACCGATGGAGGTGGTGCAGATGTATCTGAACCGTTACCATCACGACATGGAGGCGCTCAATGTGCTTCCTCCGAGCATCGAGCCTCATGCATCGGGACATATCATCGAGCAGATAGAATATATAAAGAAGATTCTTGATGCCGGTTATGCATATGAGAGTCAGGGATCAGTATATTTCGATGTAGAGAAATATAACCATGATCATAAATACGGCATTCTCTCAGGGCGCAATATAGAGGATCTTCTCAACACCACCCGTTCTCTCGACGGACAGGATGAAAAACGGAATCCTCTTGATTTTGCCCTCTGGAAAAAGGCTTCGCCGGAACATATCATGCATTGGCCCTCTCCCTGGAGCGAAGGTTTCCCAGGCTGGCATCTCGAATGCTCCACCATGGGTGAAAAGTATCTCGGCGAAAAATTCGATATCCATGGAGGTGGACTCGATCTTATGTTCCCTCATCACGAATGCGAAATCGCACAAAGTGTGGCAGCTCAGGGACATGAGGCTGTGAATTACTGGATCCACAACAACATGATCACCATCGAGGGGAAGAAGATGGGTAAGTCTTACAACAACTTCATTACCCTTGAGCAATTCTTTGAGGGTTCCCATCCGTTGCTCACACAGCCATACTCACCGATGGTGATACGCTTCTTCATCCTTCAGGCGCAATACCGCAGCACTGTTGACTTCTCCAACGAAGCACTTCAGGCTGCAGAAAAAGCGCTCCAGAAGATGCTTGACATCTATCGCCGTCTGCAGAATCTGTTGCCTGCCGAGAAATCAACTGTAGAAGTTCCCGATTTCATGACCCTGGCTTACGAAGCAATGGACGATGACCTGAACACACCTATCGTGATCGCCACACTTTTCGAAGCCGGAAAGATTATCAATTCGGCAACCGATGGCAATGCCAAACTGAATGCGGAAGACCTCTCGAAGCTTCGTCATTTGTTCGACACCATGCTGGTGGATCTTCTCGGCATAAAGACCGGCACAGACGAGACTGGCGCCGACATTAAACCTTTTGAAGGAGCCGTAGATCTCCTTATGGATATTCGCAAGAATGCCAAAGAGCAGAAAGATTGGGCAACCTCCGACCTCATCCGCGACAAACTCTCCGCCCTCGGCTTCAACGTCAAAGACACGAAGCAAGGAGTGGAATGGAGTTTGAAATAGGCTTTAAGTGTTAGGCTTTAGGCTTTAGATACCGACCAAAATAGGCTTTAGGTTTGAACCTAAAGCCTATTTTTATGAAAAAGAAGCGGTCGCGCTGTGTGGTGCGCGACCGACTTCCCGGATAATTGTTTCTTAGAGTAGTGTTTTTCGGCTTATTGGTAAATTTCTTACTAATCTAAGATTCAATCGAGTGTATTATTTTCCTGTAGATTATCTGCGTCTCTTGCTGAGAGGAGCATTGCTCTTGTGCAAAGGCACTGCAATGTGACCCTTAAGAGTACCCCAGAGATGCTCAACAGTTACAGGTACGATCAGGTAAGCGTTAGCCTGAAGAGGAGCACCGTTGTTCTGGAATGTAAGCACACCTGAAGTATTATCTACATTTGCAGTCATATTGAGAGATGCCAAAGTACGTTTGTTAGTTGTATTTGCTGCATCATCTGCAAGAGTGATATCACTACCGAATACTGCATCTTTTACTCCGTAGAACTTATAGTAGTCACCTGCCAAAGGTTCTGCTGTTGTTGCAACCTTAGCAACTATGTGACCATAGGCATCTGTCATTGTAAACTTATCCGCAATATTGATTTCCTGAGAGTGAGAATCATCAACGATTACATCACCAAGGAGGGTGTTGAGGCTAAGGATCTTAACAATCTGAAGATTTGTTGTGCCGAATACATAACGATTCTTTGACAAACCATTGATATCGGAACTCCAGTTAATCTTGATAGTTCCACCATTGCTTACAAGGTTCTTACCGGCTGCATTGTTCTCAATAGAGTAAATAACTTCCTTCAACTGAGCCTGATTTGCGGTTGACATCTTCCAGTGACCGAATGGAGATGGGAATGCAAGAGGCTTACCTACGTATGTCGGGTTACCCGAAGTTGCATAATCTATATCATAGAATCCACAACCAAGAAGACCATCAACATAAGGCTGCTTGCGACCTTCAAGAATATTGGTGCTGTATGCTGCCTTCTGTTTTCCATCATACGGAAGTGCCATCGGCACAGGATAAACCTTCATAGTGTTATTCTGCCACTTAAGACCGTCAACAGCGCCAAGAGTAATAGCTGCTACATTTGTAGTTACAGTCCACTTGAGGTTGATAACAACTTTAGGATTCAAACCTTCAGGATCGGTAAATGTGATAGACTTAGTCACAGTCACACTGTTCTGACCTTGTTTGAGTTTGCCAAGCTGATCGGATGTAAGTGTCCAGCTCATAACAGGAATTGAAGCATCCATGTTGGATTCTACCAGTCTTGCAGTCAGTGTGCCTTGCTGATCATTTGCAGGTGTTATTACAGGAGCATTTACACTATAGATCTTTGTAAATGTAGCCTTGTCCATACCCTCTTTACCAATCTTCATCAGCACTTTCTCTGCCATGTCTTTCCAAGTGAAATCATAAGAAGCGCCCTGGCAAGCATTGCCAACAGTAGTTATTGTGGGATTCCAATCGATAACAACATCCTGCATGTCCTCAGCAGTGAAGAGAACCTTGAAATAACGGACATCGATAACATTTTTGTTTGTCATATCGCGAAGTTCAGCACGCAGAATCGGTTGTTTACCGATGATGACCTTGTTCCCTGCAACTCCATTTGAAGCAATAGGAGTAAGAATGCTGTTGTTTTCACCGGAGAGTTTAACAAATTTCTGTTGGTCGGTTCCATCAGGTTTTGTCGGCGCATAAGCACGGTCAGCAATGCCGAAGACAATATCAAAACCATAAGACTGAAGATCCTTACGAGTCATAGGAGTATGTGTATCGGGAGCGACAAAGGCACAGCCCTCAACAAGATCATACAAATCATAACCTTTATGGTTATATACTATCTCCTCATTAACCATCTGACCGGCAGCAGACTTATAAAGAGCTGCAGAGTCATTCATGTGAGACACAGCGCTTCCACCGTCATAAGCGCCGGGCACAAATGCGAGTTCCGGAGTGAAATATGTTTCAGCAAGACGAGTGAACTCTGAATAAACAGCGGCAGAACTTTCGCCTTGTTCTGTAAAGAGATGTTTGGATGCAATAGGCACTTTAAGAGAAGCTGTGTAAATCTGATTGCCGGAAAGTTCCAGAGATTCTGTGTTTCCTTTACCGAGATTTACAGTCATTGTGCCATCGTTCTCGATCTTGACACCGGCAACAGTGACAATATCATTGAGCACCTCATCAGCACGAGTTGTTGCGATACGGCTCACATAGCCCATACCATTGACATCAATGTCTCCCTCTTTAATAGTTCCGGGGTTAAGGCGATAATGAGCCACAGCACTATTGTTGGATACAATATACTGTGTTTTGCCAGTAGTTGCGTTAACCCAACCCTGAGTAGCACCTTTATATACTTTCTTGGTATATTTTGCCGACTTAAAGTCGATAGTGGGAATTCCATCAACATAAAGATCCGGCATCAGAGTAACTGATGTAAGACGCTGCATCAGGACACCGGCTATTGTATTGACGCTATTGCCAATCTCCTTAGATATTTTTGCGGATATACCTTTCAGTTCTTCCTGAATTTGTCCGATCGCGGTAGTATTAGTTGAAACCTGAGCTTTAAGACCGTTAAGCTCTTTAATAGTATCCTCAATTTTCGAGATCTTACCGTTGATTCCATCGATGGTGCCACCTACTTTCGTAAGCTCATTTTTGAAATTTTCAAGAGCTTTCACCTGACCCTGCAGAGTCTCAATCAATTTTGCCTGGTCAGCAATTGTTTTAGCCTGATCGCCCAGCTGCTTGTTGATATCGGTAAGATCGATGTTCTTAAGACCTTTTTCGATACCGTCAATTCTTCCGGCAAGTTTTGCAACTTCTGCTGCGTCTGCTTTACTGTTGATAAGAGGCTCAAGCTGTTTGATCACCTCAGCTATAGCCTCAGCTTTTGCATTAGCCGCTGCTTTCTTTGCCAATTCAGCCTCGGCTACAGCTTTCTTAGCGTCTGCAGCAGCTGCATCTCCGCTCTGAGCCGCCTTAGCTGCGTCAGCCAAAGCCTGTTTGGCAGCTGCATCAGCCTGCTTAGCCGCATCCTCATTGGCTTTCAATGCCTCCTGAAGAGTTGCAAGCTGTTTGTTCAGATCAGCTGTCGTGTTGTTAAGGTTAGTGATGTCGTCATCATGATCGGAGCAGCTAACCAGCGTCGTGCTGGCAGCACCTCCAAGCAAGAGTGAGCAAACCATCAAACTCACAAATTTTTTGTTCATACTAAATTAATTTATGTTAAACAATTGGTTTATTTTCACTTCGGAATCTGTTAATCAGAAAGTTAAATGATACTACCATAAGCGTTTGGCGTTCTGATTCCATAAAGTTTTACAAAGTTATTATTGGAGGGTAAAATTTTTGAAAAATATGTGTAATACATTACAATACAGAGTGTAATATATATATTTACAATAATCTACAAATATCTAATATTCAATCTTTTGAATTATTATTCTCGGAACTTTGCCGGAGACTGCCGCTATTATTGAATTCGTTTGCAATATCAATGAAGAAATTATGATTAAGGATAGTGGATATGCGCCACAAGAGCTCAGTATCAATCGTGCGACGACTGAATATGTCATATACGTTTACACGATGGCAATTAAGCTGCCTCGCGAACCAGGTTACGGTATGTTCTTTCGGTTCTTTGCTCAAATATGTCTGTATGAGCCTACCAAGATGCATCGCTGTCAAGATATTGGGATGTCTGTTCCAAATGACATTCCATCTACTAATAAATATAAGCGTGGAACAGTTTCTCAGCTTATCGCTACTTAGGCATCGCCAAACGCCTTGCAAAGGATAAGCCGGACCACTCCCACGCTTATATCGCTATCAAGGATACAGACCGAAGGGTCATGTACTGATACACGACAGCATGAGCGTCTCCTAACCTTGTCACTTTGCTTTGAGATTTGGCGATTTCAAGTAGCTGACAAAAGCTTCAAACGCTTAATAATATGTCTTCGACAGGATATATGCCACGCAACAATGTGCCTTCACATAATTTTCCTATCGGATGCAAAGTTAAATTTTTTTTCTAAAAAATAAAAACGTGGGAGTGGATTTATACTATTTTATCAAAAATATAGTGTCGGATCGGATCTATTAGCATTGCAAGAAGATAGATGCCGATGGTGATTGCTATGGCTGCGAATGTGAAGGCTAAAAGAGACTGAGATTGCCAAAGATTATAAATCTCGGGACGCATGAAATTGCCCCATATTTCGGGAGCTTTGTGAATCAGATAGACAGCGAATGCTGAGCGGGCGATATAGTTAACCCAGCGCGAATGGAATCTGAATGACAAGAAAAGAATAAAAAAGCTCACCGATGCCAATATCACCATTGGCGAATTATAAGCAAATGCCTTAACCGGCTCCAAATACAAAGACGACAAAAATACCATCCCGATAGCTGCCACATATCCCCCGCTTCCCGTCATAGCCAAATATCTCCTCTCCCCCTGTATTTTAAGATGCCTTCGTTTCTCAACACCGTGCCGAGGCATCAGCCGAGGATCTTCCTCTCCAATAATCTCTTTCGCTTCAATAATCTCTTTTGCTTCAATATTCTCTTTTGCCTCAATATTCTTCCCGATATATTCCCCGATATATCTCCCGATCAAATACATAAGTATCAGCTGCATTACTGTATATCCGGTAGGATTGAATGAACCATCCCACCACCAGCCGCTCCAGATATTGAAAAGCAAGAATACTCCAAGAATACATGCAAACTCCCGTCTGGAAAGCTTATCAACCCCGGCATTCAAGAGCGGGCTCAACAGCATCAGACAGAAATAGGCTGGCACATACCAGAGATCGGTATGCGATAATACAAGCCAACTCTCACCCCATTCTTTCCAAGAGAATGCAATCCCAAGTAACCACGGAGCCAGCGAGGCAATCAGCACGGAATAAAACACACATTGAAACAGGAATGACAAAACTCCCTTGAGTCGAAGCTTTATTCCGAAATATCCTGAAATCAGTGTGAAGCAATTCACTCCGATAATTGTAATAGATTCCACCGCCAAGCGCCACACATCTCTCGATGTCAATACCTGCAAATCACCTTTTGGTGAAGGCAGTCCAAGAGAGGCGCCGTCGATATGCACCAGCACAACCATCATCATGCTGACAATACGCAACGCCTCTAAATTCGATTCCCTCTCTTTCAGCATATGTCCGGTCGGTCTGTCCGAATCAAGGATATCAAAGCTGGCAATGCCTCCTCTGCAGGAATATTCTTTTGTATCAACTCTTTTCCACGGTATATGCTAACCCGTCCCGGACCGGCACCCACATAACCGTAATCAGCGTCAGCCATCTCTCCGGGACCATTGACTATACATCCCATCACACCAATCTTCAGACCCTTCATCTCTTTTGTCACCTCTTTAACATCCTGAAGCGTTTTCTGGAGATCAAAAAGGGTTCGTCCGCAACTCGGACAGGCGATATATTCCGTCTTGCTCATTCGAAGACGAGCAGCCTGCAATATTCCCAATTCAAGATCGGCAAGTGTCTTGTCATCGAAATTATCATCCACGACCTCAATGCCGCTTGCATAACCGTTGAGCAACAGATAACCGAAATCGGCACCTGCCTTTACGCGCAAAGCATCAAGATCTGTATCCTTATATTCAAGGCTTACGACAACCGGATTGTCATATCCGGCAGCTACGAACCTGTCGATATACGACATTATCTCCGCCGGAGCATTCACATGTCGTGATTTGATCACCAGAGGACCGGCAAATTCGGGATTCTTCACCGGCATCGAAGCATCCGCAAGGAAGAATATCTCATTAGGCTTATCAGCATGCATCGCCACCGGTTTATCCTCAAAGCCACGCAGCTTCCTGAGATGACTGCGTGAGAGTCCGGGCAGAACCTTTGCCGGCTCTTCGATCGGCGTATGATTGGCTCTTGCCGCTATGTAATCGCGTAGTAATGCTGCCACAGGCACCTCATTCTCCGGCGGTTCGCTAAGTGACACACGGATAGTGTCTCCGATACCCTCCGCCATTAAGGCTCCTATACCGACTGCACTCTTGATGCGACCATCTTCGGCATCGCCGGCTTCCGTGACCCCGAGATGCAAGGGGAAAGTCATCCCTTTCTCATCCATTCGCCCAACCAATAGTTTCACGGTTTCGACCATGACGGATGTATTGGATGCCTTGATCGAAATAACCACATCATTGAAATTCTCTCGCCTGCATACCTCGAGAAATTCCATTACTGATTCAACCATTCCGGCTGGAGTGTCTCCATAGCGACTCATTATCCTGTCAGATAGGGAACCATGATTCACACCAAGACGCACTGCCACTCCTTTCTCTTTACAGAGATTCAGGAAAGGCACCAACGTTTCCTCGATCTTGCCGATCTCAGCGGCATATTCTTCATCGGTAAATTCAAGTTTACGGAAGGTACGCGCAGCATCAACAAAATTACCGGGGTTTATCCTCACCTTGTCTGCGGTAGTCGCAGCCTCGAATGCCGCTTTAGGATTGAAATGCACATCGGCGGAAACCGGCACATTGCACCCGAGTTCCCTCATTCGGCTTCGTATTTTTCCCAAAGCTGCGGCTTCGCGCACTCCCTGAGTAGTGTATCTGACAAGTTCTCCGCCGGCATCAGCAATCCTTACACCCTGCAGCGCACTGTTCTCGATATCATTTGTATCGGTATTTGCCATTGACTGGATGCGCACGGGATTCTCACCTCCGATTCCAAGGTCGCCGACCTTTACCTCATGTGTTTTGCGTCTTTTATAATTGTATTGCATTGTATCTATCTAATCATTTAAGTTTCGCAAGCTTCAACTTAAAGTTTAAGAGTTTATAAGTTTAAAAGTTTATCCGATGCGAATATGACTGAGTTTTTATTTATTCGTATCAAACAAATAAACTCATAAACTGCGCGAAGCGCAAATAAACTTCTAAACTTCAACTTTTCGCTTGCGAAAGTTGAATTAATAAATTATATCATGGTCATGAAAAAGACTGAAAGGAAGCCTACCGCATACCCGGCAAGCACCTGCCAAACGGTGTGACGTCCGAGCCACACTCGGGTCGTACCCAACAATCCGGAAAGTGCTATCGAAACAAGCAGCCAGATAAATGCCCCTTCCTGCGGGAAACCGACCCTGATTATACGTATCAGTAAAGCCACAACTCCGGCAACGCCGGCGGCATGGGCAGAAATCTTCCATTTAAAATTGACAAGCAGATTCACAAGTCCGGCAACCGCACCTCCTCCAAAGAACATCACAAGCCACATCGGTGCGCCTTTATACCACATAAACCAACCTGTGCCTACCAGACACACAATAGATATGATATAGGGTATCAAGCGCTCTTTACGTCCGTTCAGACCGACATCGTGAACCAATCCCATGCGCTTGAGCAGAAGCACGAGCAATGCCGGCACTGCCACGGTGAACGCGACTGTGACGAGAGTAAATACGGTCTTCACCGACATTGGTGTGAAATCCAGAATTGAGACATTGAATGCAAGAAGCACACCATATACGGGCATCAGCAAAGGAACCATGACCCATGAAAGGAAGGTTGCGAACCCGTCGGCAATACGTTCTCCGGCGGTCGGGGGATAACTCCTGTCGGGTTCGGATTCATAACCTGTATCTTCGTCGAGATCCGGGGTCTTTTGATTCTCTTCTTCCGTGTTTTCAGTTTTTTCCGGAAAGTGAGTCTCTTCAACTTCCACAATTACCTCTTCCTCCGGATCATCGTCGAGAGGAGAGGCAGGATAATATGATGATGTGTCTAATTTCATAGCTATTTCATTTGTTTACGTGTTGCCGCCGCAAATTTGGGCGGTATAGGTGTCTCGAAATTCATATCCTTTCGAGTGATAGGGTGAGCGAAACGAAGTGTTCTCGCATGAAGGGCAAGACGATGAAGCGGGCTCTTTGTGGCACCATATTTCTTATCGCCGGCAATAGGATGACCAAGTTCTTTAGCATGGACACGTATCTGGTTCTTACGTCCGGTGTCAAGCGAAAATTGAGCTAATGTAAAACCATTTCCACGACTAACCACTTCATAATGCGTCACGGCAATGCGTCCTTCTTCGGGATTGTCAGTGGTATAAACCACAAACTGCGAATTTTCAGCCAGGCGGCTTTTCACGAATCCGCGGTCCTGTTCCAGGTTACCTTCAAGCACAGCAACATACAGACGTTCAAGGATAATGTTGTTCCAATTGTGACGCAGCACATTCTGTGCCTCCTCCGACTTGGCAAACATCATTAGTCCGGAAGTGTCTCGGTCAAGACGATGCACAATAAAAAGTTTGTTGGCAGGATTAACCTCCTTCACATAATTACGGAGGATTTTATACGCATTCTCTTCCTTACGGTGGCTTTGCGTAGGCACGGATAGAAGACCGTACCCTTTGTTTATCACGAGCACATCGTTATCCTCATAAACAATCTCGATGCGATGATGATGAAAGTGCGGGAATGGACGAGTGGCATTGAATTCCACCACAGCTCCCGGCTCTATTGAAGCATCGAAAGCGTTTGTGACTGTTCCGTTTACCTTAAGATGTCCGTATTTCATCCATTTCTTGATATCGCCTCGTTTCGAATCAGGGCGCATACGTGAAATAAAATCCATAAGGGTAACGGGGGATACATCCCTGTTCTCCCACGTAAATATCCTGTCTTCTTTGAAACCTGTTCTTTTTCTATCGCCTTGTAGTGCCATTATATAAGTAATTCAACTTTCACAAGCAAAGTTGAAGTTTATTAGTTTATTTGCGCAAAGCGCAGTTTATAAGTTTATTTGGTTGCCACTAAATAACTGATTTGCATCATATAAACTTCTAAACGCTTAAACTTTTAAACTTTAAGTTGAAGCTTGCGAAACTTAAATGAGTAATCTATGGTTATAACAATGCTGCGGCAATTTTTATCACCGCACGTTGCATTCTGCAAAATTAGCTATTTTTTTATAAATAAACGCATTTTTCAGTCATTGACTTTTGTGCGAAGCAACCAGTGTCCGAGGCGACAGTCGAGACATCTGCCGGAATCGCAATACTGTTTGCGGAGCTGCAGCAATGCCTGGCTGCGCATGGCATCCCCACATTCAAAACCAAGTTGCTGCCATTGGCGCACATACATATTCCTCTCCGGAGGGAGTTGGCGCCATAGTTCAAGTCCCGTTTCCGCTTTCTCTGGATCACCGTGAGCCGCGCCATGTGCATATAATATGGGAGCCACGAGATTAATCATCAAGAGATCAACACTCCCTGTCCCTAAAGCCGCCGCTCCCATAGGTTGCTCCCTGTCGAAATCGGAATGCGTAAGCCAGTACCCCTCAAGCTCCCAGTGCAACAGCTCGCGGGTCTTGCCGATTTCTCCGGCAGCTGCAAGAATACGCGAAAGGAGCGAGAATCCTCCGTAAAGAGTTTTGGCGAGCACCGCGATGCGGCGATGCGGAAAATTCTGCGGGCGCGTGCGCGCGTATTTCCATAACTCCCGTTTCATGGGACGCAGATTATATTTGCGCGCAAGAAAATAATATTCGCGACAGAGCAGCTGATAATATTCATCAAAAATATGTATGGAGGTATCAAGCATACCTGCCTGCCCGAAAAGCAACGCTTCAAGTTGCACAAGATTATCGGCATGGCGATGCAGATATCCCAATGGAATCGATCTTGCTAAAATTTCAAAAGGTTCGCTGTTGAGTCCGAATCCCAAAGCGCGGGCAAGTGTCACAAAACATGTACGCTCCCAATCGCCACCGAGATTCTGCAGTTCGTCAATAATACGCGTGGCTTTAACGTGCATTCTCTCAACTGCGAGAGACTCAAGACAATCTGTCTTTATCAGCGAGGGGATGCATGCAACATCTCCGGCGCAACGGATGTCGGATATACCTCCACAAAGAGTGGCGTACATATTGAAAAAGCTTTCGGGGAAAGTGGCGGTAAGTTGGGGAATCTCCGTTCCGTCGGAGCGCGTAACGCGCCTGTCACTGATAGCCACCACATGAAGGGCTACCGAATCATATGCGGCATCGCTGTCATGACCGTGGCGATACCAATCTGATGCCCGCACATGGATCTCCACATTTCCCGCCCATTCCATACCGCCGATGCGTATACGTGCGTTCGAAAAATCAGGACCGGCATCGCAGTTCAACTTTCCGGGAGACAATATCTCCAGCTCTGCCCCATCTTCAAGATAGAGTTTTCTGCCCAACATTCGGTGCTTCCAGAGATATTGATATAGCTTCTCCATAACTCCTAAACTGCGCACTGCGCAATTAAACTTCTCAACTTCAACTTTACGATTGAAAAGTTGAATTAGTTAATATTTGTTAATTCAAACGATTCCCCAAAAAATCTTTTTTTAGAATTCGTAAATATTTTTATAACTTTGTAATGTGTTTTTCATAGTATTAAATTAAGATTAAGGTTTCGGTCTATTTCTTTGTGAAAAGAGATAGACTTTTTTTATTGACCAAATTTAATCATAAATTTTAAAAAAGTGTTTAAATTTTAAGACGTTTTTTTAATTTCTGGGGTTAAATGGGGCGAGATAGGGATATATGGGGATTGATAGGACCGATGGAACGAAATGGGGATATATGGGGAGAAATCGGAAAGTGTAAGATTTTTGAATTGAAAGTTGGCAGAAGATGGCAATTGAGAAGATACGGGGAATAGTGATAGATGTGATCAAGCACAACGACCGCCACAACGTTGTGACCCTCTTCACGCGCGATCGAGGCAGGATAGCATTCCTTTCGCCTGTCGGATCCGGGAAAAGCGCGCGCATGCGCAATGCCCGTCTGCTCCCGCTGTCGGTCATTGAAGCCGATGTGAACATGCGTCAGAACCGAGAGCTTCAGCTCCTCGGAGCGGTAACACCTTATGAAATATGGCGCGATCTGTATTTCAACCCTGTAAAATCCTCCATTGTCCTGTTTATCTCAGAGTTCCTTAACAGATATTTCCGGGATGCCTCGCCTGACCCCACAGCCTGGGAATTCATAATAGCCGCCGTAAGGGCTCTCGACAACATGCAGAAAGGATTAGCAAACTTCCACATCTGGTTTCTTATCCGTTTTCTTGACATTGCCGGCATTGCGCCCGATCTTTCCGGCTATGAAAAAGGCGACAGTTTTGATATGCGTGCCGGCATCCCCGTAGTCGACACCGCCTTGCACCGCGACATCCTCACTCCGGAAGAAACGCGCCTCCTCGCACTCCTCTCCCGTATCACCCTGACCAATATGCGTCACTACCGCTTCACCGGCGCCGACCGCCGCCGCCTCCTCGACCGCCTCCTCCGCTACTACTCCATCCACTTCCCAGGACTCTCCTCCCTCAAATCTCCCGACATCCTCTCCGAAGTCTTCTCCTGATTTCCAGACCTCATCTACTACCATATGCTTTGAAATTGGAGGAGTTGAAAAACCAAAATATCGGCTGTTATAAAGCAACCATCGGCTTCAATCCGCGACTCACACCATATGCCGCAAGGCATATGAATCCGCGATAAGCTTTTTGAATATGATTTCATGGGTATCAAGGAATCTGCGTGCCATCCGTCCTGTCCGCGTCCTACCTGAATCACCGCAAGGTGAGAGGGATCCGCGATGCTGTAAATCTTTAATTTAATATGATTGTTGAGGCACGCCAATTTATCCTTTTTACTTATAACTTCTTACTTAATTAAGCTCCGTTCGGTAAATCGAAATTTAGAATTCTGATTTGAAAATGGGACATGAAACTGGACACTATAGTTAAATACTTAAGTTGAACGGGCAGATAACAGGTGAATCTCAAGCGCCGTGACTCTATCAACATCGCTTCATAATCAAAATAATTAGAATGTTTTTCGGCACATTAGACAATGAATTACAAAAAATATTTGTAATTTTGCGTTTGCAGACCGCCTCGCAGAAGCCCCGGTCTGGGGTTAAGCGGAGCGGGATGTAGTGAAAATACATAAGAAAGCGTTTATCCGCGCTGATTCTTGACGTTCAGGAATTCTCGCAAAATTTCATTTAGATGTCAAGGATTGAGCAACGGTAGATGCCCGTGGATATGTAATTATCTTGTATTCGGCATGATATTTCGGGAGAAATATAGCCGGATGCATTGATTGCATATACAGGCGTGGGCTTCTGCACGTTGCCGTCCGACATCTAAAGGGCAATGCGAGAAGCCTCTGAACGTAGGACGGTGACAGATACAGATTCCTACGCTTTTTCTTTTTCTAACCTAACGCCAACGAGGGGAAGACCGCGGCATCTAAATGTAAAATGTGTTCTATTGAGTATCTTTTCAAAGCTTGCAATATGCATCATAAGGCCTTAGGACTGGAATTGACTTCCCCAATTCTTTTAGATGGTGTGTTTACTAATGAAATAGTTGTTCTTAAAATTAACTGTACGGATAAAGAAGCCGAGAAATTAACATTTAACGCATTGCACCAAATTAACACCAACACAGGCATCTATTCCGTTTCCGTGTCAGATTCTACAGGGAATCCGTATAATCCACAAGAAGTTAGACTTGACATTAGAAACATTAAAATGATAGAGAGTCTATAATTTATCATGTTATAGCTACCATATGGTTATCAGAAAATAGTGAGATTTATAAACTGAATAGGATAACATATAGATTACCATAGTTCAATACAAGTTGAAAATAACATCTTATACATAAGATGTTAAACAATCTTAGAATCCTTTTAATTTACTACAATACGTCTGAATATTTTTAATTCATATAACATATGAAAAAAACACTCTTATTAATATTAATAACCATCGCATTAAGTTGTGAACTCGGTTATTCGCAAACGAAACGCGTTCAAGTAGGAGATCTGTATTATAACCTATCTGGGATGACTGCATCAGTTGCTCCATCCGATGAAATAACTAAATGGGGAGCCGGTCCAAGCAAATACACAAAAGAAGTATATTTAATTCCTCCACATATAACCTATGACGGCCTTGAATATGAGGTCATAGGCATTGACAAATGGGCATTTTCAGGATATCGTAGGGATATGAACGGATATCTTACGATCCAAGGAGCAATAGGTTCACCAGCAAAAATGATCATATTGCCTCCTACCATAAAACGAATCGGTGAAGCCGCATTCGCAAATTGCACAAATCTGACCCAAATGGTAATCCCCCCAAATGTAGAATCCCTTGGTGAAGGATCTTCAGACACTTATTGTTCATTCTATAATACGCCGTTACTCAGAGAATTAATCTACTTATCATCTTTTGCCCCACAGGGATGGCATGCGACTTCCAAAACTTATGTGCCGAATCCGGAATATTATATTGAACCTTCGACCTCTGTACCCGATGCATCTATTCTACCGATAGCATCTACAAATGGACCATGGTTTAAATACTCAGGAAAGATGCCAACATTAACCATGTCAAATAATTTACAAAATTACAACTTTGAATCTAATATACCATCTCTGAAAAAAATGTTGGTGAATATGAATTAACGATAGAAGCACAAATATCTAATGAAGATATTTCATATGCATTCACCATTCCATTTTACTATGAAATCTATCCAGCCGAAATTATTGTCTCTGTGTCTAATTATTCAAAAGAATATGGAGAACTAAATCCAGAGTTTGAGATTAATTACGATGGATTAGTCAATAATGAGACGATTGATGTCATTAAGACCAAAGCTTATGCAACAGTTTACGCAGGAAGAAAAAGTTCTGTCGGTAAGTATCCCATAAACGTAAGTGGGGCTGAAGCTCATAATTACGAATTCAAATATTTACCCGGAGAATTAACAATAACAAAAGCTAATTTAGAATTATCTGTAGAGAATGTATCCAAAATTTATGGTTCTGTTAATCCAAATTTCATACTTAGTTATTCTGGATTAAAAAATAACGAAAGTACTCCCCAATGGAATGAATTACCTACAATTAGCACATCTGCTGAACAAAATAGCGATGTAGGTAACTATACAATTTCTGTAGATGGAGGAGATGCAAAAAACTATCTCATAACCAAATATAACTCTGGCATATTGACTATTGACAAAGCTAACCAAGAGCTAACATGGGATCAAAACTTGAATGTTAAAGTGCATTCGCATATAACATTGGAAGCCACCAGCAGCGCAGGTCTACCTGCCTCTTACGAGATGTCCCCTAATAATATAGCCAATCTATATAATAACAATGGAACTTGGTATCTTGATTGTTATGGTTGTGGAGCCGTGGAAATTAGAGCAGTCCAAAATGGAGATAAGAATCATAATGCTGCTATAACACTGACAAAAACTCTTGTTGTTATTGATACTGGAACAAGCCAGCAAATAAATATAAATGTGGAAAAAGCCGGGACTCTGTCTTCTCTCATAGCAGAAAACAGAAAATATCAAATTAAAAATCTCTGTTTAACTGGCTACCTAAATGGTAATGATATCAAATTTTTACGAGAAATGGCAGGAAGCGATATTGATGGAAATTCTACTGCTGGAGTGCTTGAAACACTTGATATTTCCAATTGCATCATCATTTCTGGAGGCTCACGTTATTATAAGTCATTTGGGACTTCAAATTATGAAGTAAGCAATTATATGTTTTACAACTGTAAGCAATTGATAAATCTCTTGTTGCCAGAAAATACAACGAGAATTAAAGATTTTGCATTTGCTGATTGTGACAAACTTTCAGTAATTGCAATTCCTGATAGAGTTGTTTGTTTCGGTGAACAATCCTTCCGTAATGATGTAAGCTTAACTAGAATTCCTATGCCTAATAACTTAACATCTATCTATGATTATGCATTTATGGGGTGTAATGGACTATCGGAAATAACAATTCCTAAAGGAGTTAATTATATAGGTGATGGTATTGTTAAAAATTGTCAGAATATGGTTAAAATAAACGTAGTAACAGGAAATAATAGATTTATAAGTAAGAATGGTGTCTTATATACATCAACACTTGACAAACTTCTTATATTTCCAAATAGTTCCGATTTTAATAATTATTCTGTTATTGATGGAACAAACAAAATCGCACCTTATGCCTTTTATAATTCAAGAAACTTGAATGAATTATTCCTGCCCTCTTCTCTTTCAAGTATAGGCAACGATGCTTTTATAGGTTGTACCAATTTATCCAATATTAAAATTACAGCAACCACTCCGCCTATTTGTGATAATGATTGTTTTGATTCTACATCAAAAACACGCTGCGAGCTAACGGTTCCTCAAGGATGCTATAATTATTATTGGGTTGCTCCCGTATGGTCGGATTTTATAAAACTACGAGAATCTGATTATAGTAGCGTTGATGAAGTATCAAACAATGAAATTAATATAACCATTGAAAATAGTAATATAGTCATCAAAAGAGTACCTGCTGATCTTCTGGTCTATATCTTTCAAGTTGACGGGACTATATTACATAAAGTAAAATCCTACGGAGAAGATATTGTTTATCAAACAAATGGAGCGGGGATGTATTTTGTGAATATTAATGATAAAACATATAAGTTAATGGTAAAATAAAAATATAACATATCTAAACTATGAATTATCAAGAACCTCGGCACATGTCGAGGTTCTGCTTATTAAAATGTAAGGGATTCATAATTCTTTTTACATGGTGGAATAAAGAGAAGTGGCGGGATGGGAATGTTGAAAAAAAGTGTTATTTTTGCAGTCTCAAAAATGTAATGCCTCTCTGCTCACGGAATATGCAATTATCGATAAATGAAATTGCCGCCAGGCTCGGCATCAATGCCGACCTTCACGACACTGTAATCACTTCTCTCCTGATAGATTCCCGTTCGCTTGCAGATCCTGCGGGCACCCTTTTCTTTGCTATCCCCACGAAGGGGAATGACGGGCATAAATATATCCCTGAACTTTATAACCGCGGTGTGCGCAATTTCGTAGTAAACGAAATCCCCACTTCTCTTCAACACTGTGCCGAAGCCAATTGGCTGAAGGTTGAAAATACCGTCGATGCCCTCCAGAAGATAGCTTCTCGCACCGATTCTTTCAATGGACATATCCTGGGTATCACCGGCTCGCGAGGCAAAACCACTCTCAAGGAGTGGATATATCAGCTGATGGAACCACTGTCTGATATCTCGCGTTCGCCCCGCAGCTTCAATTCACAGATAGGCGTGCCTCTCTCGATGTGGGAAATCGGCAACGACACTTCTCTCGCTATTATTGAGGCTGGAATATCACGCAAGGATGAGATGGCTCGTCTTGCCCGTTGCATTCTCCCGGACACAGTAATCATCACCAACATCGGGGATGCACATGCCGAGGGGTTCGATTCAAAGGAGGAAAAAGCTGCTGAGAAACTTCTGCTTGCCGACACTCCCAACACTAAAACTATAATCTATTGCTCGGATTATCCCGAAATAGCAAAAGCCGTAACGAAATATGACGGCAATAAAGAGCTCATTGGATGGTCGCTCAAAGATAAAAACGCCCCAATTTTCATCATACCCAAACAAAACGAAAAGGGAGAGATGGAGATTGAATACACTTTCAGAGGCAAAACGAACTCTTCATGTGCACATTTACAGGCTGACCCTGTATCTACACATTCTAACACAACCTCTTTCACGGCTCCATTGGAGAATGACGTGGACATTGAGAATGCCGCAAACGCCTTGGCGTTCATGCTCTCACGTGGCATACAGGCTGATGTGATAGCTGAAAGATTCCGTCATCTCCATAAGATCGGCACCCGACTGAATGTGACAGAGGGAGTGAACGGCTGTTCCGTGATTCTTGATTCATACACATCCGATTTTTCATCACTGCGTCCGGCGCTTGATTTCATGCGCCGCCGTCGCATTCCACGTCAGACATCGACACTCGTGCTCAGCGATCTCCATCATGAGACAACCTCTCCTAATCTCCTATATGCTGAAATCGCAGATATGATCCGCGTTGCCGGCATAGACAGATTTATCGGTGTAGGTAAGGCACTCTCCGCTCATCACAGTCTTTTCCCTGACAACGCTCTCTTCTTCGAATCCACGGCATCTTTGCTGAAAAATCTTTCCACATCTGATTTTTCCGATGAAATAATACTCCTCAAAGGTTCTCCGGAATATAGTTTCAAGGACGTGGCTGAAATGCTTGAAGCGCGCAAACATGAGACTGTGCTTGAAGTCAACCTCGATGCTATCGTAAGCAATTACAACTACTTCCGCAGCAATCTTCCTTCGTCATGTGGTATTGTTTGTATGGTGAAGGCTTCGGGATATGGCGCCGGAAGTTATGAGATAGCAAAAACTCTTCAGGATTGCGGAGCAGCTTACCTCGCGGTGGCTGTGCTTGACGAAGGTATCGAGCTCCGCCGCCAGGGTATCACAATGCCTGTAATGGTGATGAACCCGAAAGTGCTGAATTACAAATCGATGTTTGCCAACCATCTCGAACCGGAGATCTATTCCTTCGCGATGCTTCGCGATGTTATCGCCGAGGCTGAGAAAAACAACATTACAGAGTATCCGATACATATAAAACTCGACACCGGCATGCATCGCACAGGATTTATCGAGGAAGAATTGCCGGCACTTATGGATATTCTTGAGAACACGGATGCCGTGCGAGTTAAATCAACGTTCTCACATCTCGCTACTGCCGACTGCCCCGACATGAACGATTTCACGGAGCTACAACTGTCACGCTACCGCCGCTTCACAGACTATATGCTTTCGCGCTCAAAATATCCTATATTAAGGCATGTGTTGAATTCTGCGGGCATATTACGTTATCCGGAACATCATTATGATATGGCTCGCCTTGGAATAGGACTCTATGGCGCCAACACCTTGCCTCCGGAGATGGAGAAGCCGCTTGCCGTGGTTTCTACTCTACGCACTGTTATCACCGCTATCCGAGAGTATGAACCGGGAGAAACCGTAGGATACGGCAGATGGGGAAAAATAGAACGGCATTCCAAGATTGCCACACTGCCGATTGGTTATGCAGACGGCATGAACCGCCATTTCGGCAGAGGTAACATCTCAGTTATGGTAAATGGTAAAGAGGCACCGACAATCGGCAACATCTGTATGGATGCATGCATGATCGATGTTACCGGCATCGACTGTGAAGTAGGTGATTCAGTGGAGATATTCGGACAGAACATGCCGGTGCAGCGTCTTGCAGATGTGCTTGACACCATTCCATACGAGATCCTCACTTCAGTTTCGCCTCGTGTAAAACGAATCTATTTCCGCGAATAATCAAGCTTCAGGAAGGGCTTCGCGAAGTGCCTCAAGACATTTCTCGACCTCCTCGTTTGTCTTGAAAAGACGCTCTTTACAGAATTTCAAAAGTTCAAGGGCACGTGTGGTATAAGCCGACAACTGGTCGATATCGCACGTGTCCGATTCCATTTTACGCACAATCTCTTCAAGCTCGGCAACAGCAGCCTTATATGTCAACTCGGTCATTATAATTAATAATTAATGGTTAATGGTTAATGGTTAATAATTTATGACTCGGAAAGTACACTAATGAAAGCATACTAAACATTGATTTATTATGTGTAAAGATTTAGAGCAGTTAAGTCGCGACGGATTAATTATTAATTATTAACTATTAATTAACAATCACCGATTGTATGGTGCCGTCGGAGAGACGGGTTTCCAGCACATCTCCCTCTTTGAGGGCGGTCACGCTCCGCACCGCTTTGCCATTCAGCATTGTAAGCGAATAACCGCGATTGATGGTGTTTTGCGGACTAAGCACTCTAATCATGTTCTCAAGATTCTTAAGCTTGATCATTGGTCGCTCGGTAATCTGAGAACACGCTTTTTCAAAGCGATAACGGAGAAGTTTCTGTCGTTCGCTTTCCGAAGAATATCTTTTTAAGAGAGCACGCTCGATCGCATGACCAAGTTCGGAAAGATGTTTTTCCGAACGCATTATGCGCGTCTGAACTCTCGCCGGCAATGCTGTCTCTATGTTGGAAAGGCGGTATTTTTCTCCACGCATAGCCTCCACGCTATAGCGTGCAATCTTCTTTACCCTCTCCACCGCGGCAGTGTATGCAATCCGCAAAGAATCTATCAGCATTGCAGCCACCGCTGTCGGGGTTTTGCAACGCATACAGGCGATTTCATCAAGAACTGTGCGGTCTCGTTCATGCCCGATACCAACAGCAACAGGAAGAGGAAACAAAGCCACGGCTCTTGCAAGATCATAGTCATCAAAACCATTCAGATCGGTTGTGGCTCCTCCTCCACGAATTATGACCACACAATCCCAAAGGTCTATCGTACTTTCTACCATCTCCAACGCATCGCGCACGCTTTGCGAAGTCTTCTCTCCCTGCATGGCTGCGTGGAAAAGATGCGTATAGAATTTAAAGCCGTCGGGATTATTGTCGAGCTGATTCATAAAATCCCCATATCCCGCTGCCCCGGCAGCTGAAATCACGGCTATACGCTGAGGCACAGGAGGGAAACGGAGCTGTCGGTTGCGATCAATAATACCCTCTTTAGTGAGTTTTTCAAGAATCTCACGCCTTATACGCTCCATGTCCCCTACGGTATAGGTAGGATCAATGTCGCTAATTGTGAAACTAAGCCCATAAAGATTATGATGATTCGCAGAGCCTCGCACCATAACCTTCATTCCGGTGGATATATCCTTTCCTGTGGCGGCATAGAACTTTCCACGCAAAGAGTTCAAAGTGCTGTTCCAGATCATTGCCCGCATCTTAGCACATGTGTTGCCGAGAATATCCTTCTCTATCAACTCCATGTAGCAATGACCTCCGGCAATGCGGACATCACTGAGTTCTGCGGTGACCCAGACTCCCTGCAGCTGCGGGTTCATACGGATTGTATTCCCGACAAGCTGCTGCAATTGCTGAAGACTTATGGCATTATTCTCCGGCATCTTCACCTATTTCCTCAAGAGCTCCGGTAATGGCGTTAAACGTGGCGAAAGAGCGATTCTTCTTCGCACTGAAAAGCGTGGGATTAAGACCGAATTTAACACCGAACTGAGCGAACTCCAGCTCTTTGTCGTATAATGTCCTGCCTAACGATGAAAGTGTGATCTGAGCCGCACCGGGCACATTGTAGATTACTGCATCCTTGGGAAGTTTCTTTTCCTCTCCTTTGGCATCAACAGGCAATTCACCTCGGTTGGTGATTTTTACAGTCAGATACACGGGATCTCCGGAATAATCATCTGCGCCTACAAAACCGGCAAAATCACTCATGCGGAAAAGAATCTGGCGCCCATCCTCCTGAGGAGTAAAGGCATAGCTGCTTGTCAATGTCTCTGTCTCCGTGATTCCTGTGAACGCAGCCGTAATCGCCGCCTCCTGATGTGTCAAGGAATTCAGCATCAGTTCAAGCTGTTTACCATCTTGAGGCATAGTCTCTGCTGTGCCGCGAGTGAGAGCTATCTTGGCTTCACGAATCTCCATTAAGCTTTCCGCAAGCATCTGAGCCTGTTTTGCAGAACTCTGCGATGCGATGAAATCTTCATTCACATATTGCAGATACTCGTTGATTTCAACCTTATCGGATTTTGGATTTTCCGCAGGAGAATATGCCGGGGTACCTGCTGCAGACACAGGCACATCGCGGTTGATGGCGAGCAACATTCCGTTATCATCCACACAGATATATGTCACTGCCCCGCTTTTCAACTGCATAAGATAGCGGTTGTCATTGTCAGGAACTCCATAGGGAGCAACCCTGACTCCGGTAATTGTCCATGACTCGGAATCTTCCTTAATTACTTTATCAGTGCCAATAAATTTCTTTGCATACTGATAGTATGGACCAACCTTCTTTATCGTGCGCTGCGCAGTCACCTCTATTTCAAGAGCAGTCACAGGAAGGGTGTAAACCAGTCCGTATTCATTATGCTTGTCAGCGGTAAGCAATTTGGTCTGCTGAGCATAGGCTGTAGGCATCATCATTGCCGCCAAAGCCAGTGTAAATATTTTTCCGAATCTCATATCCTATACTTATTTAAGTCTCGCAAGCTTCAACTTAAAGTTTAAGAGTTTATAAGTTTAAAAGTTTATCTGGTTCGACTCGGGTTGAACTCTGTACTTATATCGCGACAAACCAATAAACTTATAAACTGCGCATAGCGCAAATAAACTTATAAACTTCAACTTTTCGCTTGCGAAAGTTGAATTACTTATACTTTTTTATCTATTATCATTTTCACTGCGCGTCCGACATGGGCGGCTATATCTCCGGCAATCAGTCCGAACTCCCCTATCTTTTCGGCAGCGAGATCCCCTGCAAGTCCGTGGATATAAACGCCTATAGTGGCGGCATGCTCCGGACGATAGCCCTGGGCGAGGAAAGCCGTGATCACACCTGTCAACACATCGCCCGAGCCGGCTGTTGCCATTCCCGGATTTCCCGTTGAATTGATATACACCCTTCCGGTGGGTCGAACAGTAGCTGTATAATGCCCTTTGAGCACAATGATTATATTGTACTGTCGAGCCATCTCGAGAGCGGTCTTCAGACGGTCTTCAGAAGAGCGTTGCTCTCCAAACAATCTGTCGAACTCACCGATATGCGGAGTTATGATTGTTTTGGGAGGGAGATAAGAGAGCAATTCCGGTTTCTTCGATATGCAATTGAGCGCATCTGCATCAAGCACCAGCGAAGATACACCACTTTTAAGCAATGCTTCCAGAGCATTGACAGTCATTTCATTGGTTCCAATGCCGGGACCAATGGCAATTGCCTGATGGTCATGATGCACTCGCATGTCTGTTATGAAATGCTCATTACGATCGGGCTCGAACATCGCTTCCGGCACAGCCGTCTGCAATATCTGCAAACCACCTTTGGGTCCGTGGACAGTGACAAGACCGGCTCCGCTGCGCAGAGTGGCGCGTGAACACATCACGGCAGCCCCCATCATTCCCGTGCTTCCAGAGAATATCAAGGCTGAACCATAATCTCGTTTGCCCGTGAATGGCAAACGCTGCTGAATAAGCGGACGGATGTTACGACTTTCCACAAGCAGAAAATCTGCCGTCATATCCTTAATCTTCTTCTCGTCGAGATCCAGATCAAGAAGTTTCCATTCACCAAGAGCGCCATAATTCTCCTCAAAGAAGAAAGAGAGTCTTGGCAGCTGGAAAGCCAACGTGAGATTGGCATGAATGATATCACGGCGGTTCACCTGCGAATTCCATTCACCAAAAAGCCCTGACGGAAGATCGATTGAAACAACATAAGCTCCGGATTCATTGATATAGCGCGTCACAGCTACAAATCCACCCATCAAAGGTTTGTTAAGACCGGAGCCGAAAAGACCATCAATCACTACATCCTTGTCACTTAGATATGGGGGATTGAATTCCCTCGATACTTCAGTAAAATCCACCCCGTCTATAGTGATAAGCTTTTTGCGCTCTTCATCGCAGTCATGACTCAGTTTGCCGGTGACGTTGAAAAGAAATACTTCTACCCTTTTATAACCGCGTTCGATAAGCATACGCGCCACTGCAAGCGCATCTCCGCCGTTATTGCCCGGACCAGCCATAACCACAAAACGCTGACCCGGAAGAAATCGGGAATTAAGTTCATCAGTCACCAGTTCGGCAGCGCGCTCCATCAGGTCAATCGAGCTGATCTGCTGCGCCTCGCAAGTAGCGCCATCTATCTCATGAATTGCCTGCGATGTAAATATCTTCATTGTCTCAGTTATACTTCATTAATCTCTATCCATCCAGTCGTGGAAAAACCGGTTTTCCGTTTAAATTACAAATTTAACTCCACTGCGCCAATATTCCAAATGTCAACCCTTAAATCTCCATAAAAAAAGATCTGCGCCATGATGACGCAGATCCTATGATTTAGCAAAACTTGCTTTATGAGATTACTCAGCTTTGCCATCGCTGCCGAGAACGGCAATGATTTTGTGCTTGTAAAGTTTCTCCATTTCATCGCGAGCCGGACCGAGGTATTTACGGGGGTCAAACTCTGCGGGCTTCTCAGCAAATACCTGACGAACGGCTGCTGTCATGGCAAGACGGCTGTCAGAGTCGATGTTGATCTTGCAAACATCCATCTTGGCTGCCTTGCGAAGCTCCTCCTCGGGAATACCGATTGCGTTGGGAAGCTTGCCACCGTTAGCGTTGATGATGTCAACATACTCCTGGGGAACTGAAGAAGAACCGTGGAGCACGATGGGGAATCCGGGGATCTTAGCCTCAACTGCCTCAAGCACGTTGAATGCCAATGGAGGGGGAACGAGACGACCGGTCTTCGGGTCGCGTGTGCACTGCTCGGGAGTGAACTTGTAAGCACCGTGTGATGTACCGATGGAGATAGCGAGGCTATCAACACCTGTGCGGCTAACGAAGTCAACTACCTCCTCAGGATCAGTGTAGGTGTGGTGGTCTGAGCTAACCTCATCCTCAACACCGGCGAGAACACCGAGCTCACCCTCTACTGTCACGC
This sequence comes from uncultured Muribaculaceae bacterium, assembly GCA_910585285.1. Classification (GTDB taxonomy): domain Bacteria; phylum Bacteroidota; class Bacteroidia; order Bacteroidales; family Muribaculaceae; genus Lepagella. The sequence continues at coordinate 21,005 of CAJUDL010000012.1, read as the reverse complement.
CATGCTCATGTGCATAGTCGCAAACTTTCTTTGTGAGGGCTACATTCTCCTCATAAGGAAGATGGCTACCGTCGATCATCACTGATGAGAAACCATTGTCAACACAATCTTTGCAAAGTTCGAAAGTGTCACCATGGTCAAGGTGAAGAACGATCTGAGGATTCTCCCAACCGAGTGATTTAGCATATTCCACAGCTCCCTGAGCCATGTAGCGGAGAAGAATTGCATTGGCGTAGTTGCGGGCGCCTTTTGATACCTGAAGAATAACGGGAGATTTAGTATCGGCAGCTGCCTTGATGATGGCCTGAAGCTGCTCCATGTTGTTGAAGTTGAACGCGGGGATTGCATATCCGCCGTGAACTGCCTTTGCAAACATCTCTTTGGTGTTTACAAGACCTAAGCTTTTGTAATCTACCATGGGTTGAATTATTATTTAAATAAGTAATCTTTTTCCTGACTATCAGTTGTTTCTTCGATGCCGAAACCTGTAAAATCCGGCATTCATCATTTATAAACGACCTATTGAGCCAAATTCTCTGCAAATATAGAAATTTTTCTTTATTTAACCAAAATTTCTTTAAGACTCCTTTTCGGCACATGATGGATTCTCTTTTCATCGCGCCAATATTTTATATTGCCGTCTTTCATATCCTCCATCACAACATCCTCAACAGGCACACCTATGGCAAGAACATGCAGAGGCTCAAGATTCTCCGGCAGATTCAAAACAGCTCTAAGCTTATCCCGGTTAAAGGATTTGATTATGCAGCCACCCAATCCCTCACTTGTGCATCCAAGAGTCAGAGCCTCAAGATGCAGTCCGTCGTCGCACATCGGATTGTCAGTAAGATCCTTGTCAAGACACTGCACTATATATGCTACCGGCCTCTCACCAACTTCCGGACCTGCCCAATCAGTGAGATATCCAGCCCAGGCAAGGAGAGGGAAAACCTTTTCGCACTCTTCGGGAGTTGACACCACCCTATATTTCAAAGGCTGAAGATTACGCCCCGAGGCACAGTAACGACAAAGATCAACAAGATCTGCAAGTGTTTCTTCACTTATGCGTTTAGATTCGTCAAACCTGCGATAGGAGCGGTTGCGAATCAATAATTCTTTCAGTTCTTTATATTCCATTCCCAAATTTATAAAATTTTTGCGAATCATCTTACAATTTTGTAATTTTACTTTATGAAAATTACTGATTTGAAACCACTCTTTCCTTCAGAATATACCGATAATGGTCTTTTATTGATTGCGGGTCCTTGCAGCGCGGAAAGTCGAGATCAGGTGCTTGAAACCGCTAAAGCCCTTAAATCGGAAGGCGTTTCAATATTTCGTGCCGGTGTGTGGAAACCACGCACCAAGCCTGGGGGATTCGAAGGAATGGGAGCAAAGGCTCTTCCCTGGATCGCAGAAGCCAAGCGGCAGACCGGAATGCTTGCAGCCACAGAAGTGGCATCCGGTTCACATTTGCGCGAAGCCATGAATGCAGGGATCGATGCAATATGGATTGGCGCGCGGACCTCAGCCAATCCGTTTGCCGTGCAGGAAATTGCCGATACCTTCGCAGCCATGTCTCAAACAGAACGTGACAGCATAGCCGTTATGGTAAAAAATCCGGTAAACACGGATCTGGAGCTCTGGATCGGAGCAATCGAACGCCTGTACGCTGCCGGTGTGAGACGCTTAGGGGCGATTCACCGCGGATTCTCGGCATATGGTGAACACGTTTACCGCAATATGCCCGAGTGGCGTATACCTATCGAACTTCACCGACGTCTGCCCGAACTGCCAATAATATGCGACCCATCGCACATCGGGGGAAAAAAAGAGTTTATTGCTCCTCTCTCAATGCAGGCATTGCGAATGAATTTCGATGGACTCATCATCGAAAGCCACTGTCATCCGGAATGTGCCTTGAGCGACAGCGAACAGCAGATAACACCCGCAGCATTAGGAGAAATAATCCATTCGCTACGCGGCAGTTCAGAATGCATTTCCGGTGAGTTATTAGCAGACCTCCGGCATCAGATCGATGAAATCGACGACAGGCTGATGGATATCCTTGCCCAGCGCATGGCTGTGGCACGTGAGATTGGAAAACTAAAGCAAGAGAACAACATGCCGGTTGTGCAGCCGGAGCGATATAACACCCTTATCAAAAACCGGGTCGACACGGCAGAAAAGCTTAACCTGAATCCTGATTTCATGAGACGCATACTGGCTGAAATTCATGAGGAATCCGTGAGACAACAATTCAATGTATAAATTAATGTACAAATCGTTGTCACAAATATTCCGGTCAGGAGTATAATAAGTAAACGAATTAGATTCCATAATGACCGGTCAGGAGTTCAGAGTTCTCATATTGCCTTTGCAAGACGCGATGTATCGCGTGGCATTCCTTCTGTTGCGACAGGAGGATGATGCCGCCGACATAGTGCAGGATACCATCCTACGCCTCTGGCAACGGCACGATGAGATCTCTGAATCCCAAAACCACAAGGCTTACTGTCTCACCGCTGTGAGAAACGGAGCTCTTTCCCTCATCCGGTCGAGAGAAGAAAGCGTTGAGATTCCGGAAAGCATTCCTGCTCCCGACAATCTGCAAGACCGGCTCGAATCAAAGGAATCGCTGTCGCTTGTCAAGAAGGCAATCGAATCCTTGCCTGCCAATCAGAGGGAGGTAATACGGTTAAGCTCCTATATGGGTTGCTCGAACGATGAAATCGCCGGCATAACAGGACTTACTCCCGTTAATGTCAGGGCTCTCCTGAGCCGCGGAAGACGGCGCATCAGGGAATTGATGATGAATAAATAAATTTGAATAATGAATAATACATCCGACATAACACGAATCCGCACGCTGCTCAACAGTTATTACGACGGTTCCATCTCTACGCAAGAGCGGAAAGAGCTGTCGGACATGCTGATTGCAGCCAATTCTCTTCCGGAAGATATTGAAACCGAGAAAGAGATATATCTGTCGATAGAGAATCCGGAAGAGATCCACGTGCCGGAATACCTGTCGCAAAGAATAGAACATGCCATCTCCACTGCTTCGCCTCGGAGAAAGCCCTTCAGATGGCAAATGCTCTATTACGCAAGCGGAGCAGCCGCTGTGATCCTTTTATTCTCCATGATATGGAATGCCGTAGACATTACAGACACATCCATGGAAATACCGGAAAATCAGGCAACCATCATGGCGGAATACACTTCAGATGAAACAAAGCCGGAACCGTCTCATATACCTGTTAGCCAATCTGCTGCCGAAAAGGAGGATACTGACAAACAAGAATTCAGCCAGGTAAAATCCGCATCTCATAAACAACTCGCCGCAGCCATTCCATCAACCTCCAACACCCAATCCAAGGGGAATGTAAGAGTGGTTACCGATCCTGATGAAGCAGCCCATATCCTTGATTGCGTAATGGGCATTCTGACGGAAAATATGTATACCGCAGAGCGAGCCTGTGACAAACCTGATATTATTATCGAATCAATGAACCATACATTATCAAAAACAGATTTATGAAAAAGTCTTCTATCAAATTGTTTATGGCTGCAATAGCCTGTGCCCTATGTGGTCTCTCTTCTTACGCTGCCGATTTATTCCCTTCTCTCTATGATTCTCCGAATATCGAGACAGTTTATGTATCGAAAGCGATGATGATGAATTCCAATAAATCGCGTTCGATACTTTTCGATCAACTTAACATATACGATTCCAAGAATCTTGACGACCTATACGTGTATTCCGCAAAAAATCCGGAGGGAATAGAACTTGCCCAGAAGGCTCTTGCTGACTATAGGAAGAAAAACAAGAATCTTGAAGTTCTGATGAGAACAAAATCGGAGAAAGAGGAATCGGTGATTTACGGAATGCCAAGTGAGAAACCTGGATTTTATTCCAACATCATCATCATGAACAATGGTAAAAGCTTCTCGATGGTGGTACTTTCAGGTTCAATAAATCTGAATTTCGGGCAGATGGGATTCACCTTCCCGAAATCCAACGGTATTCTAAATTTAGATCAATTGAAACAGTTAGATCAGCTGAAGCAGTTGAAGCAATTAGATCAATTGAAACAGCTTAAGTCATCTGCTCATTTAGAAAGGATGTCAAGAACGTCGGCAAGACGATCTCCGATACCTATGGTATAACCCTGAGTGGCGAAAACCACACGATTGAACGTATCTGCAACCACAACTATCGGGCGCTCATCAGTTTCAAGATTTAAAGATGCCTTAAGCTCTTTAAGTGACACACCGTCATTGTCAATGCCAAAGACAGCAGATGATGGAAGATTCGGGAACGCATCGGCATTAAAACGCGCCATCTCCCCTTCGTTTTCAAAGAGCAACATCAGCTTGTTGCCTCGTTTCTCGAACTCATCCTTTAGCATGGAGATGTCGTTGAGAATATGCGATGTGGGCTCATTATTAGGTTTTATAAGCGCAAGCACATAGTAACCCCGACCGGTTTCAGACAAGAGACTTCTGTCTGTACCGGTCTTTTTGTCATGATAAATGTTTTCAGCATTCAATGAGCCGATTACAGACAATGCATTGTCATCCTTTCGTATTATGAGAGGCACATCTGTTTCCTCACCTTCGTTTATCCTGAAAATCTCACCACGGGCAAGCACGGAGCCATCTGCCATTCGTCGTCCGGAAAGAAGCAGATAGTTACCTTCATCAAGATCCACGCCCTCCGAAGCTATTTCCTTAAGTCCATCACCTTCTCCATATTCAAGCAGAACTGGAACGCCCTCTGCAAGGCTTGAGACAGCAAACTGGAAGTAATATTTAGGATTCTCAAGTCTCCCCTCCTGCTTATATTTAAGCATCAGCTTTCCATTATGAGGGGCAGCGACGTTGCCGGAATCTTCATTGGCATCGAACTTCACATCCATCCATTTTCCGGAAGCATCTGCATATTGCGTCTTGAACGTAACAGGGTCAATGCGTGCCGGAATCCCGACGCTTCGGGCAACCGATACGAAGAATATGTTTCTGGAACGAGGATCAGCACTGGCTGTGCGCCATACAGCTCGTGGATCCATGCGAAGAGATGAAGGATTGCCCTCGGTATCAATTTTTATATTTTGGGCTGTCCATTCGGCTAATTTCGAAGGATTATTGCGATACGCCTTTGCATCTTCAGGAGAAATCTCAGCAGCGAAGAATGCCTTGTAAGGCACAAGCCATTCATTCTCTACCCGTGGATTAAGTATATAGTCTACAAACAATGGATTGTCAGAATCAACAGTGTTATCAACGTTATCTATAAGCACATCCAATGTAATATCCCTCCGGTCCTTCTCACTTATGGCACCAAGCAGATCAAGTGCTCTGCCGCGTTTCGCCGGTTCACAACGTTCTACAAACCCGAGAATGCTACTCCCGTTTCCACGCGCTTCTGTCAGTATCTTTTCAAATTTTTCCTCATCCACGCCAAGTCTACGCGCCTCTTTGCGAGCCTTATCAGAAGTGAAGAACGTTGACGTATACGCTTTGCGTATGCTGTCTTCCACCGCAAGTCTGCGGACATTCTCTTTTTCCGCAGCCTCCGTTGCAACAGGCAATGAACCGGACTGACGTGGTGGCACAATATCGAATTCAAATGAGCCGGTATAATTCAGAGGTTTGTCAAGTTTTATTTCCAACACACCCTCTTGCGCAGGATTCCCCTTGTCAAAACCGAAATACTTTCCATCCGTTGCCCATACTATCAGATCTCCAAGACCGGCAACAAGCGAAGCTTCTCCCTTGGAATCGGATATCTTTTGCACCGCCGGATAAAAATCAGAATAATTATATATACAGAAATTCACCTTGGCTCCCTCTGCTTTCTTGCCATCCTTGTCGGTTACACGTACTTTCAATATGCCAGTCGGAGCATAGTTTGATGTGACATTGATGGTCGTAAGCAAAGGCTCAACCTTAAGAACCTCTTCGGGTCCGTCGTAAGGTCCGAAGACCTTTGTTGTCATCAACAACCCTCGTGATGCAGGGGCATTAAACCAAGCAATGTTGAGATCAGGAGCTGGTTCACAGGCTCCAAGGAAATACCATTTCCCATCTGCCCAAGCCTCGACCCAGGCATGATTGTCATCAGTGTGAGCCCAACGAGGAGTATACACCTGTCGCGCAGGAATGCCCATTGCCCTCAGAGCCGCAACGGTGAAAGTGGATTCCTCTCCGCAGCGTCCTATCGCTTGACTTACGGAACTCAAAGGACTGCTCGTCCGGGCATCCGAAGGTTGGTAAGTAACCTTTTCATGACACCAGTGGTTGATTTCAAGTATGGCATCACGCATCGACAACCCCTTCACTCGGTCTTTAAGTTCTCTATAAAACACAGCCCGACTCATGTCAAGATTTTCATTGTTTACCCTTACCGGTAAAACAAAATGACGGAATTCTCGGTCCGGAACATTTTTGCCCCATGGCATCTCGTCTCTTGCCTTTAAAGAAAAGAGCACATTCGACAGATAGAACTCGGGAGAATAGGCAGTAACATCAGGAAGAGGCATATATGAATACAGCCACTCCATGCTCCTGCGGGCATCGGGTGTCAATGTATCGAGCATGCTTTTAGGAGGTGTTACCACTGTGGCATCCATCGAAAAGCTGGCTGCCATAATTATCATCACACTTACAACTACCTGTCTCATTTTCATTCCGTAAATCTATTTTTAAGACATCTATTTATCAAGTTCCTCTTTCAGTTTTTTTACAATGTCACCGGAGGTGGCGTAACGAGCATATTCATCCGCATCGCCGATTCCCATCCCTATACCTTCCCGGCGGAACCGCATCCGGCTCTCAACCTTTATTTTGGCTGAGGCATGAATCTCTGTCACACCTGTCGCATTTACAATCTTACATATATTGGAAGGAGAGACTCCAGCACCCGGCATTATCGAGATGTGCCCTTTGGCACGTTTTTGCAGCTCGGCAAGAAGCGTGATGCCCTCTTCGGCTGTAGCGGCTTGTCCGGAAGTAAGGATTCTGTCAAACCCAAGCTTTATTATCACTTCCAATGCTTCAAACGGATCCCGGCAGAGATCAAACGCACGATGGAAAGTTGTTGTCACTTTCTGATTTCCGGACACTGATTGTCTTATGGCATCCAGCACTTTCTCACAGGCATATTCGTCAACCTCTCCGTCTGCAGTCAACGCTCCGAACACGATACCATCCACTTGCGCTCCTACGGCATATGCCGTATCCTGCACACATTGCATCAGTTCCTTGTCGCTATAAAGGAAATCTCCAGGACGAGGTCGCACAAGGATATTGACGGGGATCGGATTAAGCCTACGGCGGCTCTTCCACAGCGTCTGCTCAATCAATCCCGCAGATGGCGTCACACCTCCTGCCTCAAGAGCACTGCAAAGTTCTATCCTGTCTGCACCACCGCTTATAGCCTCACCTGCACTGTCAATATCGGCACAACATATTTCGAGTATCATATCTCAACTTCTATAATATAGTCATCACAATCCGGAATCGACGGCAACGATACTGTGAATCCATCTTTTGATTTCTTATATTTCAGCTTTCCCTTGCCGGAAAATTCTTTTACACCCTTGATTTTCGCAGTATATGGCACAAACACTTCATTTGCATCCGGAGTCATCACATGAAGGAAAAGGCGATTCCCCTTGGTTGTGGCTGTGCCCCATGATTGAAGTTTAAATGGTGATCCCTGTGTACCATAGATTGTTTCTCCGTTCGCTCGCATCCATTTGCCCATATCCCGCAGCCTCTCAATTGAAACGGCAGGTAATTCTCCATTAGGCTGCGGACCAATGTTAAGAAGCAGATTAGCACCCATTCCGGCTGTTTTCACAAGATAGCGTATAAGCGTGCGCGAATCCTTATAATCTGTGTCCTGGACTTTGTAACCCCACATGCCATTCATCGTCTGGCAAGTTTCAAGAGGAAGATTGCTGATTCCATTGTTACCGCTGTATCCGGCAGTGTTCTCTCCGGGAACGTCTCGTTCGAATATCTGAATATCTTCGCCGGGGAAAGGGGGCATATGATGATTGTTGCCAATCAGACATCCGGGCTGTAAATTATGAATCATGGCATATTGCTGAGGCAATTCCCAATCAAACGGCACCTTGTCTTCATCATGATCCCACCAGCCATCAAACCATATAGCCCTGACCGGTCCATAATTTGTCAATAATTCGGTGAGCTGGCGATTCATGAAACCATAATATGATTTCCAGTCATTCACCAAGGAATCTCTACCTGTTGTATGACCGGTTCTACCTTGCGGATAATCCTGTCGTCCCCAGTCAAGATGTGAATAATAAAGATGCAGTTTAATATCTTGTTTATGGCAAGCATCTGCAAGTTCCTTCAGAACATCGCGTTTGAAAGGAGTGCCGTCCACTATGTTATAATCACTTTCCGCTGTCTTGAACATTGAAAATCCATCATGATGGCGTGTTGTGAAGCAAATATACTTAGCGCCCGAATCTTTTATTGCCGACACCCATTCATCTGCATTGAAATCCGCGGGATAAAATCCGCGAGCAGCCTTCGAATATTCCGAATGCAACGGACCATTATTGAGATACCACTCTCCTCTGGCATACATACTGTAAATTCCCCAATGAATGAAGATGCCGAACCTGTCGGCAGCAAATTCCTCCTGACTCTGCCTCACTTCCTGAGAAGGAACGTATTCCTCACTCTTTGCCACAGCAGGAAAAAATGCGGCTATAACTGCCACAATACCGAAGATAAATCCTTTGCTCATAAACAATTCTTAATAATTACTTACAAATGTAATACACAAATTCCACATATCCAAACCGGATCACTCAATATCCAATATTTGAATTAAACTTATAACGACAGATTGAGTTGACGCAGGCGCGAGGCAGCTTTCTCGGATCCCAAAGAAGCGGCTCTGCGATAGAAATACTGCCATACTTCGGGACGTGAATCATGTTCGCGATAACGCGCCCAATTGAAGAGTGCCCCCGGTTTATCGAATTTTTCAAGCATTGCCTTAAGATCTGCACCCTTGAAAGTGGATTCGTGATCATAGGCTATACCGCTGATTGTGCCCAGGAACTCATCCTTATCGTAATCTCCGGGATTTTCATCCTCCACGTACGAAAGATACTGTTCAAAATATTTCTTAGCTTTGTCATGATCCGGAGTCACACCATAGCCGTAAGTATATACTATTACAAGATTATAGAGCGTTGGAAGATACATACCTTTTTCATTTGCCAGCAGCAGGTGTGCCATTTTCTTAAGTAGCTCCTCATCATTTTCCCCAACCTTCTTACGCGCTTTGTCATACATCTTCACGGCGCAGATATTTACAGAGCGTGGATGTCCTTTTTCAGCAGCAAGAAATCTATATTTTTCTCCACTTTCTTTCTCCCCGAGCCGCTCGTAGCTTTCAGCCACAGCTGCAAGCTCCCTCCCCTTCCATTTCGATACCGGACCATTAGCAGCTACCATATTTTTCACATCTGCGTCAATTGCAGCTTTCTCAATCGCCTGAATCCTTCTTTGAGCGTCCTTTTTCCATAGATTCCACCGACATTTCTCATTATTAGCTGTATAATATTTCAATGCATCTTTAGGACCGGCATTTTTCACCACCTTCTGCTCTATCAGCAACCCCATCAGAAAGTTGCCACCTTCGTTTGAGAATTTAGGATCGTTTCTATATTTTTCCACAATTGAAAGAGCATCTTCATATTTGTCCTTCTTATAGAGACGCAACGCATGTTGCATGCTCCCCCATACGCTTCCGTTAGCAGCAGCAACAGCATATAAGGAATCCGCCTTATGCTCATTCTTTTCCCCTAATTTGCCATGTTCATATACGAATCCCTCTAATGCCTCAGCATCCGTATAACTATACTTTTTAGCAAAATTAATGCATGTCTGTGCCAGTGCCTCCCGCATTTTTATATCCTTATTATCCACTGCCGTGCAGGCGTTGCGGAACCAAGTTTCGCCCCGGATGTTGCCGATCGTATCAAGCACCTCCGCAAGAAGTTTCTTTGTGGCAGACGCTGACACTTCAAACCCGGCAGCATCAAAAATATCTTTCCATGCCGGAGAATATTTTGCCTCCATTTGTTCCAGCATCAGCAACATCGTATAAGCCTGAAGATAATATATCCCCTTGTATTCCGTCTTGGCACCTTTCCCCATCTGAAAACGGGCATCAGCTGTGGCAAAACCGATAGAATAATCCGCAATCCCTTGTCCAGGTTCCTGTCCACGCACGCAAACATCGCTGGCAGCATGGAAGAGAGGGCTTCCTTTTTTACCTTGTCTTCGGAGATCAAGAAGATAAAGATACGCCACAATCGCCTTTTGCGGTTTCGACAAATCGGTCGTGTAGATATCCAAAGCTACCCGTTTGGCATATGAGAGTTGCTCGGAAGCTTCTTCGTATTTTTTCTTTTTACGCAATTTGACATATTCGGAAAGAGCATTTGCAACCTTACCAGAATTCTCACTGCCATATACCGGCAACCACGAATGGGCGATTATTGAAACCAAGATAAATATGACGATCTTCTTCATAATCTAAACTAACTTAAATTTAGTTGATATAGAAATCATTCCGATTGTTCTGCGCTCTCATTGTTGGAACCTGCTTGCCGTCTGAAAGTATATTTACCTGGGTGCACAAATATTCCCCAAGTTCGGAAACAGACACCCGTGAATCACCATTTAAGTCTGCCGATCTGTCTGTCAAACCCTTTTTCAGGCACCAGGTGAAAAGTCCGTTATTCCATTCCTGCCCTTCCATTGCCGCTTCCATTCCTCCGGCAGATGAAACCACTGTGGCTCCAATCCCCCAGCGGATATCCACGAACAGTTCATTGAAAAGAGCCTGGGTGAGTGCCACTCCATGTCCCTTAAGTTTACGTGCACCGGCACCCGCCGACCGGAACTTCACCTTTCCCTCAATTTTCGTTACATTCTCCGCGAGGTAATCCTCCTTGTCGATTTCTCCTGAATGACATGCATCCACAAGACAAAGTCTGTTGATTGCCTTCACATTTTCCAGGATATTCTCGAAATCATCATATGCGATGCCATTGGAATTCGGATTATTGAAATCTATTGAAGAATGACTAAGATAATAATTGAGATCATTGTCGAGCAAGCCATGTCCGGCATAGAATAAAACCACGGCGTCATCCCTCTTCGCTTTAGAAAAAAATTCAGATATTCTTTTTAATGATGCAGGCGTAAACTCTTTATCTGTAATCAGCAGTGTCTCCGCGTTGACGGAAAACAATGAGGAGATATCCCTCGCGTCTTTCGCCGCATACTCAAGATTAAACCTGGGATCAGCATATTCCGACACGCCCACTGCCGCTACGAAAAGCTTGCGCTGTGATTTTTCCGGCGGCTCGCAGACCACCTCCACTGTCTTGCGATAAGACTCCACGCCTTTGCTATTGATGGCAAAAATCTCTATTGTATTATTTCCCTCGCAGAGTTGCACATCAATTTTAGTAGAGTAATTTCTGCTTTTACGCGCACTGATGTCCCTTCCGTTCTTTCCAAGCAACGGTACTCCGTTGAGGTTTACAAAGAATTTGTTTAATGTGTACTTGGAATCTGTAACCGCCACATCTACAGGAATAGTCCGTTCAGCCGTGATGCCCTCTAAATCCCTCTCATTGTTTATCGCAACCTCAGGGGCGTGAAGTTCTCCCGAAAGCATATCCTCTGTGTAGTTCATTCTCCGCAACCTCTTAAGCCACGCTTGTCGATAAGGCTCAGTCTCCTCCTTGGGAACTCCCAGCCTCTCCAGCACTATATCCGGTCTGTTATAACGCAAATCAAACTGTTCAAGAGGGAAAACTTCCATTCCACGTGAGAAATGTACCCCCTCAAAACTCCCCTTGGTGCCCTTGTAATAATTGTCAGGAGTAATGAAAATATAATCTTTCCCCTGATTGAATGCATATGCAGATACAACTTCCTTCTCCGCAGCCGCATCCCACAGTGTTATTGCTCCCTGCTTATCAGAAGTTATCAGGAATTTTCCGTTGTGCGTCAATCGTGCATTCAGCGCCTGGTCAAAATGCTTGCGAACTACTTTACGAGGCGTCAGACATCCGGAAGTCCAGAACGTCACCTCCCCGCCTTGGCTTGCTGTCGCAAACCTTGAATTATCAAGATAGGCGGAGCTCCATATCACTCCAAGACTCAAACTGTCGGTATTATATTGCACCGGCTTCGCGGCATCATCGATGGTTACTTCCCTTAAAACCGCCATCTGTCCGTGCGCAAGAAGACGGTTTTCATCGGGAGAAACGGATACTCCATTCAAAGGAGACCCGACACTCATAAGCTTATTTCCCGCACCAGGTTTGCCGAAAGTTCCCATTCTCAGCTCTCCGAATCCTGATCTGGTGTGGCGCACTGTTGCGAATCTATTACCCCGGAATGGAGGTGTCACGGCATATGTGGGTTGAAAATCGTCAGTTTCGTTATATTCAGGGATTCTTTTCAGAGACTTATCCTCTATATTACCCATGCTCACTCCCCGGAACGTAGTCGCTACAAAATTCTTTCCGAGTCTTGATATACCATATACCGGTGCCTTTTCTGCGAAAAGAGTATAGATCAAGACACCATGTGAATTCCACAAGGTAATATGGTTATCAAAACTTCCCATCCAAAAAAGCCCTTTACCATTTGCCATGCAGTGAAAATGATCCTGATAACCATAATGAAAATTGTCCACGCCGCGGTCGGGCGTGTAATCCTTAAATACCGGCACACCGGAATGAGTAGGGAATGTCAGATCCGGATTTGCCTTTAAATGTTTACGATAATCAATTGTGGCTGCCACCTTACAATTGCGTATATCCCAGATAACCGGATACTGACCGGCAATAAAAACAAGACTGTCGCTGTCTCCTATCGCCATTCCGCCGTAAGAGAAGATGTTTCTGAATCCATTGAGAGATCCTATCTCTTGGCGGGATTTTCTTGATTTGATATTTATTTTACCGTTTTGAAGTTTTAAAATATAATCATCGTGATAGCTTCTTCTTTTTGGGAGATCCTTTCCCAAAACGAAACCGCTGTGCTCTCCTGTGAAAAGATTCAGACCAAAGAATTTCCTGTCATCAGGCACACCTGCCGTAGGAGAGGCAATATATACAACGTCCGGTTTGATTGGATGAAATCTCACTCTTTTATCGTTAGTATAGGAAATCAGTTTTATGATACGTCGTTTCTCAAGATCCCACAAGGCTATTGAGGTTCCATCCACTGATACCACATATTTTCCGTCAGCCGACACATCATAATCCAATATGAGATGCCCCTGTTGAATGATAGTGCGCACATCCTCCCCCAATGCCACAATGCAATTGAAAGATACTATCAAGATCACTATTAAAAAGTTACATACATGTCTTAAAAATCTACCCATTAAAACAGTGCCGGAATTAGTGTACATTACAGTTATTTAAATTTTGATGTAGATGCGGCGACGGTAGAGAGGGTAAGCCACAGCTCCGCAAACGAGCATCAGCGATACGGCATAGATGGCGGATGCAAGCTCCGGAATCTGACTCCAGCCTAATATCCATTCGTATATCGGACGCTTGGCATGAGTAGCACCGAGAACTATGCCGGCAATGTCGCCGAGCACATATAGAAACAGTGGATTCACACCGAATGCCTCAAAGAATGTCCAACCCTTGCGATACCCTTTGATGTCGGTGAAATATGAGATTGTGGAAAGAAGTGCCGCTGCCATTCCGCAGGTTATCAGCACATAACTCGGGCTCCAGATCCGTTTGTTTTCAGGTAATATTCCACTGAGGATAAAACCTCCCACCATCAGCAGCATTGCCACCACAAAAAGCTGCAACAGACGCCCATCCAGTCTCTCTTTTTTCATCAATATCGCTCCGCAACAGAAACCGATGATCGTATGCGCCACAGAGGGAATAGTGCCAAGCACACCTTCCGGATCAACCGGCCTTTTGGTGTAGAGATGTCCTTCCGGAAGTAGCCATCGATCGATCAAAGCATTGATGTTTGTTGTGTCATTAGCATATCCGTTATAAAGCAATAGCATAGCGCCATACACAGCCAGCAAGATTCCTGCCGTGATAGCCATAGTCCTGCGGCTCATATACAGTGCCATAAATGACACAATTCCATAACAAAGCGCGATTCGGGTCAACACTCCCGTGAGGCGCAAATGTCCGAAATCGAGCCATCCATTGCCATAGCATACATTGGCAAACCAATGTATCGCCCACCCGATAAATAAAATAAGTATCGTGCGTTTCAATATCTTGCGTATCGTTGGTGAAGAACGATCGAAGTTCCTCTTGCCAAGTGAGAGATACGTGGTCATACCCATTATGAAAAGAAAGAAGGGAAATACAAGATCACACACTGTGATGCCGTTCCATTCACTATGCTCCAGATGCATGTAATTGTCAGGACCACCGCCATTATTGACTATGATCATACAAACTATGGTCATGCCTCGCATTATGTCGAGTGATAAAAGCCGTTTGAAGGACATAAAGATGTTTCTGTTAGGTTATTTGCTGCAAAGATAATATTTTTATCTTAGTTAACCCACTGCTTACGAACCAAAAGAAGAATTGTGACACAGATCATTGTTAATATTTATTAAAAATATATGGCTGTTTGGCGGAACCAGATAACAGAGATAAGTAGTGGCAGAAGAGGTGCTCCATGTGGAACACCTCTTTTTATTTATAAATATGCCATATCCTTTTATTTGAATTCAAGTCTACCTCCGGATGTGATATCCTGGTGATTTAGCCGGAATGATGTGATTTTTTTGCCATTTAAATCAATCTCCTGCAATTTATAATCGGGCGACAGAGCTTCGGGAGAAGCTATTATTGTAAATTTCTTTCCACCTACAGGCGTTATCGTGATACGCTCGAAAAGAGGCGATGAAAGGTAATACCAGGGAGTGGAGGGAGCCACGGGATAGAATCCAATGGCGGAAAATACCAGCCATGCCGACATCTGCCCTGCATCGTCATTACCCGACAATCCGCCCGGCACGTTCAAATATTCCGTATCGATAATATGTCTCACATGCTTGCGTGTTTTCTCCGGTGCGCCCAAGTCATTGAAAAGATAAGCTACCTGATGACACGGTTCATTGCCATGCCAATATCGATGCTCGCTGAACATCGAATCCAGCTTTACCTCTGCCTTCGCTTTACCGCCCAAAGCTTCGAACAAACCTTCCGTATCATGCGGAACATACCACGTATAATGGCACGGTGCTCCTTCTGTGATGGCTGAATTGAAAGTGAAGGGATCTGTGCCTTTCACAAAAGAGCCGTCGGCATGTCGCCCGTTGGCATATCCGAGTTCAGGGTCTATGACATTCCGCCAGTTTTGCGAACGCTTAAGCAGCGCCTGTTCATCCTCTTTCTCCCCCAATATCGATGCGATACGAGAAAGAGCGAAATCATCGAAAGCATATTCAAGGGTGCGAGAAGTCTGCTCTCGCTGATGAAAAGCCTCTTTAACTCCATCCTCAACTGGAATATATCCGTAATGCAGATAACTTTTCAATCCTCGCCTCCCTTTTCCGTTGGTATATTCTTTCCACGTAGCCGGTGATTCAAACGCATTTTGGCGAAGCAGCTCATATCCTTTCCTAAGATCGAAATTATCCACACCTTTCACAGCCGCGTCAGCCAATGCCACGGAGCAATGGTCGCCGATCATGGCTGCCGTGTAACTTCCCCAGCATGGGAAGATCGGCATCCAGCCGCCCTGCTCGCCTTTAAGCACCAGACTCTGCATCATATCTCCGCTGAGTTTCGGATCAATAAGGGTCAGCAACGGATGCAATGCGCGATAGGTGTCCCACATGCTGAAATCATCATAAAAATCAACAACATCGGTTTTCAGAATCTCCTGTCCTCCCGCAAAACGGGGATAACTTCCGTCAACATCGCTAACCACGCGAGGCAGAAGCGAACAGCGGTAAAGCGAGCCATAAAACTTTGCCCGATCCTCAATTTTTCCACCTTCAACCTTTATACGGGAAAAACGGTCATTCCAGCGATTGGCGGATTCTTTGCGAACATTGTCGAAATCCCAACCCGGAATCTCGGTCTTCAGATTAGCGCAAGCTCCCTGCATAGAAGTAAACGAGCTTCCCGCCTTAAATATCACCGGCTTGTCTTTGTGAGTTTTAAAAGAGAGATAAGCACCGATTCCTTTTCTATTTCTGATGGAGTTTTTCCCGGAAAATATCGTATCATTCCGGAAGACACCGGAATCTATTATCTCAAGATCTTTCGGGATAGAGATCACAAACCAACCGGCAAAGCCTGCAGGCTCTCCCCATCCCTGATAAATGCGATGAACGGGATTGTGTCCACGTATCTCACGCTTCTGCATATCGATCTCTATACTCCCCTCCCCTTCATCAGAATTGGGATTGACCACAAGATGCCCTATGCCATCTTTATCATACGTGAAGCGGAATATACCCGAACGCGACAACCCGGCAATCTCTGCCCTCAAATTCTCATCGGGAAGATAGACTGAATAATAATTCGGACGAGCAATTTCAGAAGAGCGGTCAAGACGGGTGGCGCGGGCTGTCGGAGTTGTGCGCAGTGCATTTCCCATCGCATGGAGAGTCATCGAACCATAATCTTGCGTGCAACCACCAACAATCCAGTGACTGTTGCGAAAACCTTGTAATTTCGAATCGGAATAGTAATACGGGGCGATACATTTCTGCTCCGTATCGCGTGTCTGCGGAGTCCAGAGATTCATTCCGTGCGGCACTCCCACTGCGGGCAGAGTCTGCCCATGTTCCTCCGATCCTTTACCGAAAAGCCCTGCCGTTTTTGTGACGGCGGCATCCGTGCCTACACGCGTATCCACGAGCTCCAACGGGGTCTCCCCCTTTGCCGTCAGACCTATCAGCGCCACGGCTGTCAGAAAAATTTTTCTCATAGGATTTCCTCCGGTCATTCAGTTATTTTGATATCCGAGCAATCAACAAAATTCGTTGGAGCCGCGTAAAGAGGGAAATCAGTAGCGGAAACATTAAAATCGCGCACTGTGATTCCTGAAGCATTCTCTGCAAAAATGCCAAATACCTTACTTTTTACGAAACCCTCACCTTCACACGGACGGCGGTCATAAACACCTCCCTCAAAAGAAGTCTGCTTCTTAAGGGTCAGATCTACATTCGAGAGCAAAATATTGGAAACTTTACCGGGGATGTCGCAACCGATGAAAATACCATTTTCGGAAGTGGAGGCAATATTGATGAAACGGATATTCTTCACTTCTCCGCATGCACCTTTGGTAGCACCTTTCGGAAAGCGCCAGCCGGCATCTTTATGATTTCCGCGCGCACGTGGATAGGAAGTGATGTAGATAGGTTCCGATTTTCCCCACCATACATCCGAGAAAAGTTTGCAATCCACAATCATATTGGAGAATGTCACATCCTCCACTGTGCCCTCATCGCGGTTCTGGATTCCGACACCACGGTTTGAGGCGGTAATGATACAATTGTCGAAAAGTACGCGCGCTATGCGGTCCATATTCTCTGACCCGATTTTCACCGCGCAGGAGCGGGAAGTCATGATGCAGTTGGTCACCACCACATCCTCACATGGTCCGTATTCTTCATATTCCCTTCGGTTTTTCAGACAGATGCAGTCGTCACCGCTCTCTATGAAGCAATTCGAGATACGCACCTTCCGCGAATGGTCGATATCGATTCCGTCGCCATTACGCACCTTGAGGTTATTCAGCAGGGAAATATCTGATATAGCCACGTCATAACATCCCACAAGATGTACAGTCCAATAAGCGGAATTTGCTATGGTCACATCAGAAATCTTGACATTGCTCGCATTGATCAGCGTCAGCACATGCGGACGCGGGTCAAAGGTCGTGACTGGTTTAAGCTCGAACGAATCATCAAGCTCCGCACCCATGAATGCTACGGCATTGCCATCAATGCGTCCGGTGCCGGAAATCGAGAAATTTCTGATATCCTTCCCCGAAAGCCACATCATACCCTCACCCTCATTCGCACCGAAAGCACTTTCATGATATATGCTTTCATCCGGATTGGCAAGCAGCATGGAATTTGGCTCCAGATGCAGATTCACATTCGAGCGCATATGCAGCGGTCCCGCGAGAAAAGTCTTCCCTGCCGGGAAAAGCACAGTTCCGCCTCCTGATGCGTTACACGCATCAATCGTCTGCTGAATAGCTGTCGCATCATCCACAATGCCATCACCCTTCGCACCAAAATCCGTCACTACGAAATTCCCCGTCTTGGCAAAATCAGCAGCCTTCACCTTTCCGGCAAAGGCTCCAAATTCCACAGCAACTAAAAGGCATAGTACCCCAATTATCCCTCTATCAATAATATTCCTTTTCATAAACCGATATGAGTCTTTCTTAGATTCTTAAGTAAGTATTGAAAATTAGTTTATAGTAAGTAAATGTTTTGCTTATTTAAATTTTGAATCTTTTGGATGCTTTCTCGTTTTCTCATCAGTCACATAGCCCGCTATGTTCCTTCTTCGAAATCAAGAAATCATCTCAAAATCTCCTAAAATTTAATATAAGCTAATTCCCAACACTTACTTAGCAAAATTAGTTATAATTTCATTCATTTCCAATAATCCGCTTCCCAGTTTAATTGCATTTCTATGATCGATAAGGGAAATGATTTGGTTCAATTGGAAAAAAGTATTTAATTTGTAGTCTATAAAGCATGAAGATCATGGAGAATACACATATCAATATAGCGCAGCTTTCAAGAGGACTTCAATCCAAACTTACTCCCATATATGGTGAAGGGGAAGCAAAAGCTATGGTGCGCCTGATTTTTCATTCATTAAAGGGATGGAACCTTACTGACATGTTGATCCATGCCGACACTATGGCATCGGAATACTTAGTTGTCAAAACAGAAGAAATCCTTTCTCGCTTACTCAAACATGAGCCCATACAGTATATCCTCAACGAGGCATATTTCTATGGCATGAATCTGAAGGTGAACAGATCCACGCTAATTCCACGCCCTGAGACCGAAGAGCTCGTAGATCTGATTGTTAAAGAGAATAATGATTGCAAGGATCTTTCAGTGCTTGATGTCGGCACTGGATCTGGAGCTATCGCTATCGCTCTCTCAAGAAATCTTCCTTTCTCTCATGTATCTGCAATAGACATATCCGCTGGGGCTCTTACTGTCGCAAAAGAGAATGCAAAAGACCTGCATGCAAAAATCAATTTCTTGGAGGCTGATGTCTTTAAATATGAACCGGGCTCAAATATTTTTGACATAATAGTGAGCAATCCGCCATATATTGATGATTCGGAAAAGAATGACATGGATAGCAATGTTCTCAACTATGAGCCTCATTCTGCTTTATTCGTTCCCGATGACAATCCTCTCATCTATTATACCCGCATCGCCACGATGGCATTAGATTCACTCAAGAAAGATGGCAAACTATATTTTGAGATAAATCCCCGCCACGCTTACGATCTCAGATCCTATCTTGAGCAAGAAGGTTTCATAGACATGTCGATTGTGAAAGACATTAACGGGAAAGACCGTTTCATCAAATGTCGCAAATCATTATGATTCTAAATAGCCCTTTAAATCATGATAAATAGAAAACCAGCTAACCCGGAAGCGTTGCGACTAAAAATGGCTGACCTTTGTGCCCGCTCAGAGCAGTGTGAACACGAGATAAGGGAGAAACTCAGAAAGAAAATGCTTCCCCCAGCTGAAATCGATAAAATTATTGACTTCCTCATCGACGGGAAATTTATCGATAACTCAAGATATGCAAGAAGCTTCACAAACGATAAGGTAAGATTCTCAGGCTGGGGGCGCAACAAGATCCGAATGGCGCTGGCTTATAAAGGGATTCCATCATCATTTATATCTGAAGCCCTGGAGGGAATCGATGAAAAGGAATATCGGACCTCTTTAATGAAAGTTTCTACAACAAAAGCCAAGAATCTTGATCTTAATGAATATGATGACCGCGCAAAGTTATACCGTCATCTAATCTCGCGTGGGTATGAATCATCATTGGCAACAAAGGTAATAGCGTATCTAAAAAAGCTGAGGGAATGAAACCTTTATCATCACTCAACAATGCTCTTCGCAGCATGATAGATTTCATTTTCCCGAGAACCTGTCATCTTTGTGGAGCAAAACTATCGGGCAATGAATCATATCTCTGTCCAGGATGCATCTCTCGGCTACCACGAACATTATATCACAGGAATGATATGAACCCGATGGAGCAACGCTTTGCAGGATTGTTCCCTTTTGAACATGCCACTGGGTATTTCTTCTATGCAAGCGGCTCGGATCTCTCAATTCTGATGCAAGACCTTAAATACAGACATTATCGCGGCTTAGCAGCCCGCATGGGATCAATTGTTGCCCGAGAATTAATAACTACCCCGTTCCTGACCGATATAGACTATATCATCCCTGTGCCAATGCACATTCTTAAGAAGGCAAAACGAGGTTATAACCAAACCGAAGAAATAGCCAAAGGCATAAATGAGATCACACGCATTCCGGTTAAATTAAATCTAAAAGCTGTTCGCCCGCATAAAACACAAACCAAGCTTACCCTTGAACAGCGACGCTCCAATACAAACGATCTATTTCGCCTCATTAAGCCGGAAGAAATAGCAAATAAGCACATCCTCCTGCTTGATGATGTCTGCACCACAGGATCGACCCTCACAAGCGCAGCAGAAGCCATTCTTAAAGAATCTCCCACAACTCGCCTCTCCCTTCTCACAATCGGGGTTACGTTTTAGACATAAAAAAGGACCGGCATTAAACTACAAAAAAGAAGCCCCAGGTCTTCCTGAGGCTTCAGTAAGGCGGCGATTACCTACTCTCCCGCTTTCGCAGTACCATC